>CAVRNL010000048.1:0-51733 GCA_963722485.1 uncultured Acidobacteriaceae bacterium | reverse complement strand
CAAGGTAAGCTCGCGTGTGGAATTCCCATGTCTCAGACGGAAGTGCACTGCCTGAGGCCGTGTCGAGCAGGTTCGCCATGTCGATGGCATTCGACGCAAGCCGAGCTGCGAGTAATATCTGGGGGCAGCACCCGAAGGGTTTCAGCTGCCGCACCCACGCGGTCAGGAGCGAGATAGCTTCAACCCGCTGTTTGCAAGATTGGTAATACTCGGGAAATTTCGCTCTCATTGTTATTGGCCTCCCAACCGGGTTTCCGTTCTCATAGTCCAACTCCAGAAAGCGGGCCGTGACTTACCTCAGTCCTTGATGCCCAAAACCTGTCGGTCGCGGTGGTGCTGAATCCCGGTCCGAATTGTGCCCTTTCGCTTAAGTAGGTATTCGAGGGTTCAACACTCAAACGATTGGAGACCCTCCATTCCGCAGGAAAACCCGTGATCCACCTGCCCATAACTCTGCCACTTTCCTCGTGAGATCGCGTGCCAACAGCTCTGGCTGCCAGATCAGGTCCGAGGTGGAGCTGGCACAAGCAAGGAGACCTAGTTGGGCCGGGAGATGATCTCACTCTACGGCACATGCGAGGAGTTGTCTGTGTCGCGCAACCAGAGTCTTTGTGATGATTAGTCCGGATCCGGGCATTAGAAGCCTGACGTTCGCATTCGAACAGGTTCCAATCTGGGATTTCCGCCGGCTTCTCAAGGCGCGCATCGAGAGGTGAGACTGAGGGGGACCCGAAACGGCAACCCAAACTTGGACTGCCTCCGGTTGCGACCGCGTCGGATTTCGGCGGCCTGCACTGCGGTACTCTCGTAGGTCCACTTTTGTAGGCAACTTTCGAAGCAGCACTCACCCGCCCAGCGTGCGCCTGGGGCCGGAAGCCAAGGCCTGACGGCCAACTGCCTTGCTCCGCCTCGGGCAGCTCCGAGTGCGAGCGTACGCAACCAGTTGGCAGAAAATGGAAACACGCCGTCTCGGACGGAAGGCCGAGACTATCGTGCCGACACAGATTGGGCCATGGTCTTGTCATGGACTCCCAGAAACGATTGCCCACAAAAAACTAGCATCGCGGTTTCGCTGTGCTTATGACCTTAATTCTGCTACCCCTCACATTTGTCCAAGACCGTGTCATGAGGTTAGCGACCTAACTTGAAATCGGCAACCTGAACGGTGAACGCTCGTTTAGTCGCGCATCTCAGCACTGGCTTGGCAGACTCGCTCGAAACGAGATCCCTCGAACAGCCGCATCGTGCCCCTTTTCCAGGTTACCCGGTTACTGGTTCTATTTCAGTTCGGTTCTCGCTGTGGTTCTTCTTGCCGCGGGCAGCCCGGCTAGCGGCCCCTCCCGCTGGAGGGGTCCAAGGAATAGACTCTCGCTATCCTCGTCCAGCCAGAATAGCAGTCCGCCACTAGTCTGATAGATGATTACCTGGAAATCATTCGGGGAGCCCGCGGGGACAGTGATCACAAGCGGATTTGGAGCGAACATTGTGTAGCGCCCAACGTTTTCTACGTCGCTTGTCTGAAGTCCTGCGAATCTGACCTGGGAATCCGTAGCCGGGTTGGCGGTGAAAAAGAAAAAGGGGTCACTGACGAACCCGTTTCCGGTCAGAACGCCGCCCGTAACCGATCCCTGCCCGACAAAGTCGAATTCCCCATTGGTGTTGCCGTTGTAATCCTGTCCTCCAAAAGCATAGTTGCCTGCAAAACTTATAGTTGACGTGTCTGTTTGCGGAATCAGGACTCCTGTACCGTTGAGATTCGCATCCAGGTCGGCAACAAAAGCGCCTCCTAATCCGCTAGTCGTATTATTCGGATCAGCCAGATTGAGATTTTGGTCAGCCATATATATCCCTAGGGCGCTGACGTCTCCCAAGTTCCCGTTCTGGATCGTCAGGGCGCCATATCCATTGGCCGCAATGGAATAAGTGCCTGAGATCGTGGAAGCGGTCCAGACACGGGTGCCCAATTCATCGTTATCCGCGACACCCTGGTATGTACCGCCGTTTGGGATCGTAGTGAACATGCCTGCTGCAGCATAGGACGGCCCCCACGAGTTGCTTTCGACAGCAAACACGGAGCTTCCGAGCGAGGCGTTGCCGAAGGTGCCAGCGCTTCCGCCCTGGCCGAACGCCGAGCCTACACCCGAATCGTCAGGATCCACATCAATGATTCGCATAGCTTCCGGGCCAACGATGTAATAGTTGAGCGTGCTTGCGATACCAGTGCCGGTAATGGTACCCCGCCCGAAGGAATCGGGCGCCGAGATCGTTCCGCGGAATCGGTTTCCCAGCGTCACGACTCCCGCATCATCGACGTCGACAAGGCCATCCTGCAAGGTGGTGTCACTGATCGAAAATACGCTCCCGGCCACAAGCGAAAAATAGTTGCGGTCCACTCCAGAAAGGGTGAAGGCATAACCTCCGCTGAGCGTGCTCGGGAGCGTCTGTAAGTCCATGCTTCCGCTAGACGCTGCCGTCGCATCATACTGAACGATGAGCGCGTGCTTGCTGTTCACAAACTGGACGCCGATGGTTTCAATCCCGTTCACGCCCAACGCCGTATCGTTCGTGATCAGGGTGAGTATTCCCTGGCCGGTTGTAGCATCCACCGCCAGCGTTCCTCCGTTGATTGTGTCGCCGGAAGGCTGGGGTGACGCAAATTCAACACCGTCGTTATAGTCTTGTTCGCCTGCCAGGACGTTGCCATTCGTGTCGATGGTTACCGATCCCGCGAGGGCGTAATAATTCGGGCCCTCATCCGCGGCCTCAAGCCCGCTCAGATAGAAGGCATAGTTCATCGAAGCCCTGATCGCTGTGTTCGTCAGACTGAAGTTGGCCGCCGTCGACACTCCTGAAACCGAGCCGACCACCGTATAAGCGGCGGCCGTCCCATTTGCAGTGAACGTCGCCGAGGTGGCCACGCCGCTCGCGTTGGTCGTTGCCGTTGACGTATTCGCTCCACCCGCAAATGTGCCGCTCGCTCCCGTCGCCGGAGCTGTGAACGTCACCACCACGCCGCCCGCGGGAGAGCCGCCCGCCGGAGAGCCGCCCGCCGTCACTGTCGCAACTAGCGGCGCGGCAAACGCCGCGTCGATGGTCGCGCTTTGCCCTGATCCGCTCGTCGCCGTAACCATCGATTCGACCGCAGCTTTCCGGCCCAAACTACTGCAGCCCGTCACGAAAATTAAGGCGAGCACGCTCGCGCAAGTTTTGCGGATCATTGCGTCCCCCCTTGCGGTCTTCCGGCTTGCACGCTGACGCGCCTGCGGCGACACGGGGAAGCCGTACTCGTTTCGAATGGGATAGACCTCGCCACCGACTCTCACGGTGCGAACCATGAAGACTTGCTTGTCCTTAATCATCTTCATGACGCCGGTCACCTCAATCTGTTGCCCGGCGGCGACCGAGACAGCGCCCGCGCCTAGCAAACCGAACCTCCCCAAGCTCGCATCCACCGGACCCGAGGCAGTTGCGAGCAGGAGGTGGGAACCCACAATCATTCCCGGACAGGGCTTCGTGAGCACACTCGACACCACACCGTTGAGTGTGACTTCCTCACTGGCGTCGTAGCTGAATGGCACTGTGGTCCTCGTTTCGACTGTCGTTGTTGTTTGCGCCTGAGCGAGTGGCAGAAGTGAGATCAAGGACAGCAGAGACAGTGCGTATAGCTCTGCGAACGGATGCTTCATCATTTGCCTCCAGGTCGAGTTCCAGTGGCGGCGTGGTCGCCATTCGTTAAACACCGAGTCTGTGAGTCAGTAACCCGGACGGGCCTAACCCCGAGGGGTTAACGGTTGTTATAAATTACGACATCGCCTCGACAATTAGGGAGCCCGCGGTTCGTCCAGGTGACACGGCCGTCGGTTGTCGTACCGCCCACTGTTTGGTTGAAGGTGGGTTTAGTGCTCGACCCCGTTCCTCCCGCACCTGTGTTGTAAACATAGTGTCCAGGGTTGTTGGAAGTGGGCAGCACGTTGATATCGGGTCCCCAAATCCAACTGGGGCGATAGTAATCGACGGCGGAAGTGCAGGCATTCGTTCCGGTGCTATCCTGTTTTCCGAATGCCCCATACCAATCGGTAGAAACCGCGAAGCAACACCCATCTGCCGAAATCACCCCGATCGTGTTCTGGAGCGAGAAAGACAGCGACATCGTCGAGTTGAAGGTGTGACCTTCGCGATGGATTGCCCCACTAGTAGGGTCAATGATGATCACTTCATTGCGCCAAGGTCCGATTCCCGATTCGATGTTCGGAGGACGCGGGCCGCCGACCGTGGTGCTTACCCATCCTATCCCGGCAGTATCTGTGCCATCTGTATCCATGTCGGAAGAGATGTGAGAGTCCGTAACCGGGTCTTGGCACGGCGCGTTCGAGAAGGCAAGCGTTGGTTGCACCCAACTTCCCCTACAATAGGGGAACCCGTCGCCGCGGCGGGGGGCAATATCCGATATGTTCACGGGAGTCGGATCGGTTTCCCCATAGAGGAATGTTCGCAACCCTCCCGCTCCGATCATGGAGGCATAACCCTGGGCTTCGTGGCCACTACAAGTGCTGCACCGCCACAGAGTGGTTCCCCCGACGGTCATGTTGTAATACGTAGAGGTACAGGTGCCGTTGCATAAACCTGAGCGCGTGACTTCGATGAACTCTCCATTCCGATTGATGCGGTGATTGTGTATGGCCGGGTGCTCACCTGTGATCGCTCCGATATTTGTCTGGATCCAACCGCTGCCGTCCCACACGGTCTGGTAAACCTGGCCGGCGAATAAGTCGTACGTGTAATAAACATCGTCATTCAGCGAACTCGTGCCAGCAAGGATCGCGCCTGGGTTAAATACTGCGGAGCAGAGCAAATACCCTGAGTCCTGCCCCCCAGTGTTTGAAAAGGCCATCACGGCGACCCCGGTCGTGGTGTTGTCCAGTGCCACGCCGCCAAACTCGCTGTATGAAATGTGTCCCGCCCTGCCTCCGGTCGCATATCCCGGTGTGTAGCACTTCGAAAAATCGAGGACCGGTGTGATCGTTGGAGCACCGTCTTGGTCCTGATAGTTCGTTAGATCAATGATTGAGATTTCCGCAGAGAGATTGCCAACGCGCGTGTAATCCCAGCGCGGGTTCGTCGGGCTGAATTGCGTGTTGCCCACGCGCAAGCCGCCTGTGTTGGAGTACGATGGATTGTTTTTGTAGAGCCGTCCGCACGCCAAGCCCGTCACATCGAACCCCAGGAATTCGCTGGGTTCGTATCCTCCCTTCGAGTCTGAGATATTGAGCAGGGTATGGTCTACAGACCACATCCGGGCTTCCGCCGATCCACCGTCTCCCGCTACAAAAGTAACGCCATTTAGCCTCCCGGAAGATGTTAAGAAATTCCCATCGGTACAGCGCACCATCCTTCCCGCCCGAAGACTGAGATCCCACGCTGCCTTAGCGGTTGAGCCGGAGAATCCCGTGCCGACTCGACGGGGTGCGGGGAGTGGCGTATCGACCATCGCCTTGTCTGTTCGGCTGCATTTGAAGAGGGGAGGACCGCAGCGTCCGGGGAACGGAGCTGCAAATGCCATGCTCAGCGATAACAATAGATACACGGGGAGGATCAATTTCAATTTCATCGGTGTCTCTCCAATTGTTGGCACTAAATGTGAGTTGTTGCGCGGCCACGCCACTACGGCCTGCAAAGCAGAACCCGTTCGTGCCCTCGGTACGACCATTGGTAAGTTGTGGGCTTAGTGCAGCGCTTAGATAGCACTGGGGACCAACGCGATAAGTGGTGGCGAAAAGGAGAAGTCGAGTTGCGGTGAGTGACCGTCAAAGAGGTCAGTCCTCGTCAAGTATCCCAATACGACCAAATAAAGGTGTCGAGATGGAATGCTGGAATCCCAGAAAGGGAAGTTACTGCGTTAGGGCAATGGTTTTACGCTGTCTAACTTAGCGGCTTGCAGAACTAAGAGGTCTGGATTGCCGTGGGATGAAGATTACAGACGATTGTGCATCGAATCTGAGATCAAGATGGCCGCTTTTGAGGGAAACACGGCTACCGGCCTTCTGCCACCGAACAGTGTTTTGGTGGCACGAATGGTCCCCGCTGCGCCACTTCGGCGAAGGAACTGCACTTGGAAGTGTAACGCCGTTGCGATTACTAACGAGGGAACGATCTCTTCCTGGGAAATTTGCGCGTGTCCAAGATAATGTTGTTCACGCTCTTCGTTCACTGGCGGAATTGACAGGTTCATCGCCCAAACCAACATCCGAGCATTGGTCCCAGAGCGGAAACCGCCCCTCACCTGACTCCGGATCGAAATGCCGACTGAATGCTGGTGAATGAAATTTCCGGCCGGGGTTCTTGTCGGTTCATTCAGGGGGGAGACGCAGCCCTCATTTGGTGCGCTGGCGGCGAGGGCTTTCATCATTTGGAGGATCCTATGAAAGAGATCGTCACCGTAGCAGGCGACCCCACCGTTCTTCACGCGACTCTCGCCGCCTTGCGAGAGCAACACCCATGTCATCTGTTTCGGCTGTTCCCTGGGACCTTCCCGAGGGCGTGCGAGGACGACGGTGAGTCACGTACCGAGAAAAAAGGAATCGCAGTGGAGACAATGGACTTGCTGCACTCGTGTCCAACCTGGTCCAGCACTGCGCCCGACCCATTTCCTCTACAGCGGGCGATGCGAGAGTTTCGCAAGCGCTGGTCCTATCGCACGGTCCTCGTTGCGGAGCCCGAAAGGCCGGATTACGGGAACGCAGTCGTGGCGAATGCCTATTGGGATTGCAAGAGCGATCTGGTGTGGAGAGTGCTTGGAGGGCCCGCGTTCCTGAACGAACTGTGGGATGCGATTGACGGATCATCTGAGTTTCCCGAAGCAATGCCCCTCTCTTTCAAGCCCGAGCGGCGCCCGCAGTCGCTTTTTCTATGCCGTCACGAGGTTCGAGGCTACTAAAAGCTTGTACCGATGCATCCCGGGAGCATGCAAAGTTGTGGGGCGATCACGCTACGACGGCGACCTGAGGCGGTTCCGCGATTGGCCGAAAAAACCTTGTGCCCATGCTGGAATGCATTTCCTAGGTGCCATTTAGCACGCGAATGCGAACGTCGAGGAAACCCTGGACGGTGTGCCGGTTCCATCTCATCTGTTGCTTCTTCACCATTCGGTTGGCACAATCTCGCTGACGGCTGATTCGACAAATCCGGTTGTGATCCGCCGTCCCGCACGGTAGCGCTTTCCATAATTGGGCATAGAATCTGCGTTCAACTCCGATTCGCCGCCAGCCAGCTAAGCCGGACGGACGTGCCAGAAACTCGGCACGCTCGCCAAGATTCCGTCACGCCATGAGCGGCAAACGGGGTTTAATCTTGCCCCAAGGGTCGTAGATGCATAGAGATGAAGGCGGCATATCTCGTGGCATAGGTCGTGCTTTCCTCAGTAGGGAAGTGCAAGGAGCAGGGAACTCCTTGCAAAATTCTGAACGGCACTCTATAGATGAGGCCCACTTCAGCCTTGGGGTTCCGGGCCAGCGTACGACGGAAAAACGCTTGACACCGCCGACATTTGTGAGAGTAGCTTTCCCAAAAGGACGAAGCTTTCGATGGATATGAAGGAAGTGCTGGAGCATGTTCGAGGAGACCTTGGAGAGCGGCCCGACAGTCATTTCTCCGATGTCTATTTCCAAGTCCTTAAGCGCGGAGCCAGCAGCACCAACGTTCACACCGCCCTCTACGAGATGCTGAAGCGGGATGAGGTCAAGATCAAAGAGGGCAAGTTGCGGCTCGCTGCTCCCGTGGAAAGACGAAGGGCATTTGGACGGTAGTCTGGTCTTGTGCGACATCCGCCTCGCCATTTTGTTATTGAAACATCGCGACGTCGCTCATTGGCCCGCTCGTGAGTGAGGCTGAGACTCTCAGCGGACTTTGCCCCGGGTCGTCGTATCCTTTCAGCCATACTCACATTCTCCTCCACTGACCGAGTCTTCGTTCTTTCCGGAGCAGGAGTGAGCGCCGACACGCCGACAGCGGCATCCCGACTTTCCGTGGCGTGAATGGTCTTTGGCGGAACTGCCAGATCGAGGAGGTCGCTTCGCCAAAAGCTTGGCACCGCGATCCCCGTCTTGTGTGGGAGTTCTATTCCATGCGGCTGCGGGTGTCGGCGCGGGCCGGAGCCCAACTGTAAAGCAAAGGAATGGCCGCCCCCGTTCAAGACGGCATCGAATATGCCAGATTGGAAAGTGCAAGCCCAACCAACGGCGCGTGCGGGTAATAGATTTCCTTGCTCAGCGGTCCCTTGTCTGGTAGGCACGGAAACCTGCGGAGCGCACATGCTAGGGCACGACCACTGAAATTGGCTACACCTGGAAACTGACGGCACCGGTTCGTGAAGCCTTGCGTGAAGACCTACAGGAACGATGCCGCCGATGCGGAGGTGTTTGCGAAGCGGTGGCCAGGCCGAACCTGCGGTTGTGCCGGTCAAGACCGAAGAGCAGCAAGCCGTGCTGTCATTCCATCGGGCACCACAGGGGTTCGTACGCCAGCGCACGACACAAGCAAGCCAGATTCGTGGATTGCTGTCAGAATTTGCGATCGCTATTCGGCAAGGGACTCGGCGCATCTCGAGGCACTTGTGCGAGATTTTGGAGGAATCAGAGAACACATTGCCAGGGGCATTCCAGCAGCTGCTGCGGCAACTTGCGAAAACATCTGAATGTTATTGGGAAAGCGCAACCGGTTCCTGGAATACCCCGAACTGGAGTTGAGCAATAACCTCGCCCGAGAACTTTCCGATCGAGCGCCTTCCAGAACTCACTAGCGCCGCCTGGGCTACACAACACCCGTAGTCGACTGAGCAACCAAGCGACAAAAAGGAAACTGGTTGGGTTTGGGAAAAAGCGTCTGCGAAGTGATTATCGCGGATGTACCTGAAACAACTTGCCCATTTCTTCATTAGGATCATCTGTGGCCTTAAGGGTCCTTCGAGACACGGAGACATCAATGTTACAAGAACAGTCCTCCAGACCCTCTTGAACCATGCGGTTTGTATCAGGGGAACAAAATCCCTTCCGAACAGCCTCGCACCAATCCTTTAGGAAGTCGATGTCTGCGTTCGGGAACAGAACCTCCAGCTTATCCCACTCTTCTGTATACTGGCACGCGAGGAAGCGGTCGTCTCTGCCCGAGATCTCACTCATGCAAATAGCGATATTCATGAACTTGCCACTCGTAAGGTCGCCAACGTAGCGAACGACGAAGATCTGAAAATCGCGAGTGCCCATAAGATCACCGGTTCCCATATTGGAACCCTTGCGAACGATAACGTCAAGCACGGCTTCTAATGTGCGGATCGGAATCGGGATTTGTCATCGCAAGGATTTGGTTGTGCAAACGCAGACAGCTCTTCGCATGAATCGTAACGTGAGCAGACGACCGACCTCTTGTAGAATTTCCTCGTCGGCTACGTGAAAGTTTGCGGTGGAACACACACTACTTACCAAAATGGGCGTTACCAATACTCCGAATCGCTCTTTCATGTTTTACGTCGCGTCTTTTCCGTCTCGTATTTGTGAAGGTGACCGTAACGGTTCGCCATTTGCTGCCATCTTGCCAACTCACATTACTTACCAAGGTGTGGCAAACAGTTACCCTGCTATGGCTTGCAACCAAGTAGGTCAAAGCAACGTTTGTATGCACGGCTGGCTCAAGCCTGTTGCGCTGGTCACCGCACAAACGCACCTCTAAGAGATTCGGCTCTTTCAGGGGTGTGTCCGTGCTGAACTCTAGAACGTCAATAACGGTGATAGTCGTGCCGTTGTCGTATCTTGCAGAAACATCAGCGAGAGATCCAATGACAATTCGTTCCGGTGTCATCTGTGCGACATTGCGCACCTCGGACTTAGAGACCGCTAGATCAGCAGAGGATCTGATTAATAGTGACAATACGATGATGGGAATTCGTAGGAAACGCATTGAGTTGCTCGGTTACGTCACGAAGTCGTTTGATGCGTCGGAGCGTTTGCGGAAAGCCTTAGCTTGTCTACCATCGTTTAATTACCCGATCGGCAGGTGCAACCAATTTAAAAGCAGTCAGAGCCCTTGTGCCGTTCTGTCGTCGCTTAGAATCTGAACATCACTCCATAGCTCGCGCTCCCATCACTGCCGCATTTGGGGTCGCAAATCCACCCACCAAAGGCGTTCACCTTGAAGAAAACATGCCGGTCGGTTTCAATCGGGCTCGGCATGGTGAATTCTGCCGTGAATCCATTTTCAGTGTCTGGTTGGCCTGGGTGGGTTGGTATGCCATATTCCACGGTCAGACGAACGGACGTGAACGATCCCTCACTGCAGGTTGGACATGTCGCATGCATCCAGTCATGCCCACCGCCTACCCCGATGCCCCATGTGGCTTTCGTGTAGGCCGTGGTCCGTAGCTGCGTGTAGGAGCCTTCTGTTCCGAACAGCCAGCCGCCGGATGTGCGACCATAGAGTGAACCGCCGACCGTGCGAATGTTGCCGTGCGGGTTCGAGATGACTGCATATGTGCTAGGGCTATTTCCTGTTTCGTAAGTCGCTTTCGTCGCCGCATCATAGGTGCCGAAGACGTGCCATGCCAGGTGACGGTCTTCCATGCCGGTGCCGGCGGTCATCGACCCGCTTACCAACTGGAATCCGCCACCGTTCAGATTCAGCCGGGGCTCGAACTCGAGGCGCGGACGTTTGTCCTGCGCGTTGACGGTGGAAGGTGAATCTGTCTGAGCAAACGCTAATTTGGCCTGAGTGTTGCTCGTGGAAGGTGAATTTGTCTGAACAAGCGCTAAGTTGTCTTGCGTGTTGATGGTTGAAGGTGGACCTGTCCGAGCAAGCAGTGATTTGTCCTGCGTGTTGACGGTGGAAGGTGAATCTGTCTGAGCAAGCGTTAATGAGGCGAGGCAAATGACTATTGATCCGAGCAAACCACAGCGAGGCATTGTGACTCCTTGATATAAGGTGTTAACGTTCGCATCCCACCGTTTTATGGGAAAGCGCGCCGCAGGTCTTTTAGAAGTGCACCCGCTTCGCCATTACGTGATAAGCCTGTCCCAACGTGTCTCATACAGATCAGCACGAAGGTCTGACTTCTCCCAATCCTCGACGTTGGACTGGCGACTTCGCGCTTTCCGCAGTCAGACCTCTTTTATCGATCGAGCCCAGTAACCATTCACTGCTCGTTTCGAGGTTTTGGGCTTCTTGCGTTCCCTGCCAGCGAACTCTGCTTTCTCCGCAATTACTTGACGTCGGTTTGGGAAGGATTCCGATAAGGTGGAGCGATTGCTTATTCAACGAACCAGACTCAAGCGTGCACGCATGCGGCCTTCCGGAGTAGTTCGAAAGCATACATACGCTAAACTCTGATGTGTGTAATGAGTTAGATGGCGCGACTCATGAGTCTTTCCCGCGGAGTGGGGAAGGAACTGGAATCACTGCGGATTGTCGCTACGGTGCTCCGACATGCGGGAGATCCGTTAGCGACACCGCCACGCCGACTCGAGCCGCACCCGTGATGGACGCGGGAGGCCGTTCATGTCGGGCCGCGTTCCCGTGGTCTGTTTCGCGGTACTTTCGTAGGGCTACTCCTGTGCACAAGTGTCACCGGGGCATTCTCCACCCGGCGTGCGCCTCGCGACCCGAAACCGGTACCATGGCGGCCCAGTTGCTGATTTCATCACCTTTCCGATAGCCGAAACGTGCCCTATACGGCGGTGGACAGTACCTTTGAAGTCTTGTTGTGTCCGCTCGCGCGACTTATTGTGTACGTAAGAGCTCAGTCGCCCGAGACCCTGATGGACTTTTAGCAGAAAGGAGTAGCAGCATTCACTGATTGCGTCTCCAACAATCTAGCGAGTTTCCACAAAGCCCGCTGGAAGTGATCGGCCTGCTGTACGATCCATGTCCGCGGAATTGACAGAAAACTCGCTTACCACTCTTTTCCTCACGCCCCACGCTGGTCGGCGAACATTGAACCGGCCGATGGTAACTACCGCAGTCCAACACGTAAAGAGGATGAGGGGTGGAGCGCAGAGCCACTTGATGCGGTGCGACGACGGGAACTACTACGTCGTGAAGTTTCGAAATAATCCGCAGCATGAGCGGGTGCTGGCGAATGAGTTTCTGGCGACGCGGCTGGCCGAGCTAGTGGGACTGCCGGTACCGGTGGCGGAGGTAGTGGCAGTTCCGCCATGGCTGGTGGAGCACACGGCTGAACTGACGATTGTGTTGGGGAATCACACGATTCCCGTGGAGGCGGGATTGCAGTTCGGATCGAGGTACGTAGTGAGTCCGGTGGAAGGGCAGGTGCTCGATTACCTGCCTCCGGAGATGCTGGAGCGGGTGCGGAACCTGGGTACGTTTGCGGGGATCCTGGCGCTGGATAAATGGACGTGCAATGCCGATGGACGGCAGGCGGCGTTCTGGCGGAAGACGCGGGAGAAGAAATACTCGGCGTCGTTCATCGACCAGGGATATTGCTTCAATGCGGGAGAGTGGACATTCCCGGATTTTCCGTTGCGCGGTGTGTATCCAAGGAATGAAGTTTACGCTGGGGTGAATGGCTGGGAGTCGTTCGAGCCGTGGTTGTCGCAGATCGAGAAGCTGGATGAAGATGCGATCTGGAGAGTTGCGGGAGAGATTCCTCCGGACTGGTATGGCGATTCCTGGGATGAGTTGGAGACGCTGGCGCAACGGTTGATAGAAAGGAAGACGATTGTGCGTCAGTTGATTCTGGAGTTCCGAGGTTCGCCGCGGAGGCCGTTTCCGAAGTGGATGAATGAGGTATAACCGCAGCGAGCAACGGCTCACGAAGAAAACTGTAACCACGAAGGGCGCCAAGGTGTACCGATGGAACGTTTGCTGTTAACCCTTGGCATTCTAGTTCGTTGAGATGGAAAAGGGCTGAGTGCTAAAGCCTAATGGCGAAGCGCTGATCTTTGAAGCAAAACTCATGGCCAAGAAGCGAGAACTCGAACTTCACATGCTGCGATTCTTACCGCATCCTTTGCGGGACGACTTCGTTACAGTTGGACTGCTGCTGTTGGAGAGCGATGGTGGGTTTGCGGAGGTTCGGTTTACGCGCGACTGGAGGATGCTACGGTACTTGGCTCCGGATGTGGAGTTGGAGTGGTTCGAGATGGTCGAGAGCGAAATCCGAGAAATGCTAGGGAATTTGCGCGGGCGCGAAGAACTGGCGCAGTTCGTGAGCGAGAGATTCGGGATGATGATCGAGGTGGCGCCAACGAAAGCGATCCTGACGGAGGATCCCGAGAAAGAGATGGAAGTGCTGACTTCTATGTACCTAGCTCCAATGGGACGAGTTGAGCTAATGCAGCCGCGCACGGGCCGGGTGGCGATTGTGAGCACAATCAAAGAGGAGTTCGCTAAGGCAGGCGTGCTGGAGTTGATCCAAAGAGATTTGGATGTGGAGAAGTACACGGGGCCGGGAGATCCGTTCCGGATTGATTTTGGATATAGGGTCGGGGGCATGGTGAAGATGTTCCATGCGGTTTCGGTAGCGTCGAATGTGGATCAAGCGCTGGCGCTGTTGTATCGTTACTCGCGCGTTGCGACAGGGATGCAGCAGGAGGGCCTGAAGGTTTCATTGACGGCGGTGGTAGACGAGGAGAGTGCGTTGGCGGAAGAGAAGACGCGGTTCGCGATTGGGATGCTGAAGGAGCATTCGGTACGGGTGAAACCGGTGGAGAAGGTCGCGGAGGTCGCGGGCGAGGTGCGGCGGGATGCTACGATCGTGAAATTGGAGAGATCGGAAGTCGCTGACCTACGCGCATGACTGGATGCCATGAGCAGGCTCATTTGTTGGCCGAATGGGGCTGGTGATGGAGTGGCGCAAATTCTAGTCGACGAAGGCCAACGTCGTGCTTTTGGGAGTGCTCGTGGTCTTGATTCTGCTGTACCGCCAGATCCTAAGATGAGGACCTCGCGGCAACCGATGATGGTAACACCAGTGTTAGGCAGGTTATCGGCTGAGTTCATGCCTTACTGCCAGAGGGAGTGGCCGATTCTGTTGGTCGGTCCTTCCGAAACGCGAGGAGACCTCAAAGCATAGATATCGATGATGGCGTACTTCCCTGGATTGATTGTCGTCAGATCGCGAATGCAACGGGTACGCCTTCGTGCAGTCTAGTCTAGGATTTCTATCGCTGAACGCTCGGTACCGGCCTCGATTGTCGAGCGGAGAGCATGGTGAATGTCTGCGTCGGTATTCTGACCAAGATATGACATTACACGTGTAAGATGTACTCCCTCCACCCTCCACTCAACGATCGCAGTCAAATTGTCTCGACTGTAATTCCCATTGGCCATGCTGCTACACGCTAGGAACGCCTTGTCCTGTTCGACGTTGGTCAACCGCTGGGACACAAGACGGTCCATTCCGGAGGTGTGAAATGACCCCGCCGAAGACGCGGTTTACTGCTTTTAAGTGAGACAAAGCAGGTTCGATTCATGCCGAATCATTTGGATGAAAGAGCCTTCAAGAAAGAACATTCCCTACGGCCGCCATGCCCTTTCGTATCGCTCAATGACAATTGTTGGCGCGTTCTGGTACGGCAATTGCTTGAGAAACGCTCGACCGAAAGAGGTCCAAGGCATCTATGCCAAAAAGGTTACTGCTATTTGTTGTCCTTGTGTCCACCGTTGCCATTCAGGCACAAGAAGCCAGCGACGTTAAAAACGCAATTCCATTCTTGGTTAAGTTCAGCGGGAGTTTACGCGGCTTGCAAACGACAACCAGTCCGACTCTTATTGGTGTGACTTTCGCACTCTATCGGGAAGAGACGGGAGGCGCTCCACTGTGGACTGAGACCCAAAACGTGGCAGTGGACTCATTGGGCCGGTTTACCGTTTTTCTTGGATCTGCGTCGACGGGAGGTCTTCCCTCCGACCTATTTGCGTCTGGAGAGGCCCGTTGGCTGGGCGTGACTCCCGAGAACGAAGCAGAGAGGCCGCGGATCATGTTGGCAAGCGTCCCCTATGCCTTCAAGGCCGCGGATGCACAGACTATAGGTGGACGGGCACCCGAGGAGTTTGTCACGCAAGAGCAATTTGCCTCCTACTCGGAGCGTTCCCTGCCGTCGAACGTAGATAACACGATCGCCTTGCCGTTCGGGAGAGCGGCAGAAGGAGTGATGGTAGGGGGATTGGCGGAGGCCAGCGGCAATTCCAGAGCCAAATCGGGAAATGGAAACACGTCAGAGGCACCGTTAAGTAGTCTTATTCCACCCGCTACTCCGAGCTCGAAAGCAAGAAATGCTAAAAATACTCGGGCACTGCAGACCGGCGATAATTGGACTGCTGGAAACACTCCAGTTGCTCTGACGGCTGGCACGCAGGCCACATTGACGCTGACGCCTTGTCCAGCGGGCGTTGATACGAGCGGCAGTCCAACTCTGGGTAGCCCAAACGGGGGTTATCCGGTCTACATAGCTGACGCAGCTTCACCGACAAATTCCGAGTCTGTCTATGTGATGGGCGGGACATGCACTTCGGCGGCCAGCAGTGGGACCATCACCTTCACTCCACACTTTTCCCACGCCATGTCAACTTATACCGTTGGCAGCGCTTCGTCCGGCATCCAGGAAGCGATCAATATTGCTTGCGGAACAAATGTTGTACCTTGGGTGAATGGTGGCTGCCAAGTCGTTATCCCGGTCACGGGACCGGGTAATGCGTCCGGCTATGATATCTACGACACAATCTACTTTCACGCCGCCGAGTCGGCGCTAAGTGGCTATGGAGTGACCCTTAATTGCCACGGGCGCGGACCGTGCCTCCAAGTTGGCGATCTACTCAATTCCAATGACTATGTTGGGAACACGATTGAGGGTATCTCCTTCCGGAGTCCGGACAACCGCCAGTCCGATCCTGCCTTCGCTGGCTCGTTGATCACGTCTACGCAGACGACCGGGGGAATAATTACCATTCAAACGGCGGCGCCTCACAATTTTCGACCTGGCGACAGAGTGACACAAATGTTGACCGACACATCGAACTACTGGGGTGACGTGCCCTCCATCACCGTCACCGATGTGACGCACTACACCTACCCGCGGGCGGGTACGGCGGACATTCCCCTTCAGACAACTCCCGGGGCAGTGGCCCTGAGCTATGAGGCCGTGCTGGACAACGGGGACTCCACTAGCCTCACGGATCTCCAACTTTCGTACACCAACGAATCCGGCAGATTCAATCAGTTCTTTGATTTCTGGGACGACGAGAATGCGCGAATCAACGGTTTTACCAACAATGGCAGCTCACTGAATGGGAACGTCAACTGGACGGCATCGTTTGTGTGGTCGGGTGGTGCACTAAATTTACCGAATGAACGTCAGCAGTTAGCGCCAGTAATCACGGTTAATAACTCGAGCATAACAGCCAACAGCTCGAACTGCGCTACCGTTTATAACTCCAACGACTTTTCCTTTCAAAACAGTATATGCCAGGCTCAGGGTCCGTGGGAATTCTTGGTCTCAACGGTCAACGGGAATTATCAAGGGGCGAACTTCCAGAACATCTACTCGGAATCTGGCCCCGCACTGAACCCGGGCAGTCCGGCCAAGTCTCCATGGCCTGGACTGGGCGTTGCGGGATTTATCGGAGGACCTACATCGGGCGCCGGAAGCTATACCCTGAGCGGCCAGGGCTGGTTCTCTGGCGCCATGCCTACAGTCGGAAACGGGTCCACAACCTATGTCTACTATGCCGTCGCCAGGGATTTGACCGCGGGGGGCCAGACATCTCCTCTCCCGTTTATGTATGAGCAAGAGAACTCTCCGAGCCAAGTCACGGTGCAGTGGCCGCGCCTCGCAAAAGGCGCTGACGTGATTGTCTACGACTTGATTCGCAATCCCGCGCCAGCCGGCACAATATATGCCGCTGCCGGCTCGTACGTGGCTCCTTATACGGGAGGGTGCAGCGGCGGGAGCGCCTCCGCTTGCGGTTCCGTCGCTACGGGGTTGCCACAGTGTTCCGGTTTCATCTGTAGTTTCCTGGATAACACGGCGAACAATACCTCCTCATACAATGTCAATAATGGGAATCTGATGCCAAATCCGACCTTTTGGCCCGGTCCGGCAGTGCTTTCCAGCACTCCTCTTCAATCGTCGAGCGGGGAAGAGGGGGTAACCGGGATTGCGTTCAACGGGTCACCCACGTTGTATTCCCTTTACTGCAGCGGTAATGGAAGTAACACGTCGGGCTACACGATATGTGCAGATTCCACCACAGCGCCGAACAACTCTGTGCCTGATCAACCGCCCTTGATACTCACAGACGGAATCAACTCGGGCGGCGGCACTGGAATACCGGGCGCCAAGGGTAAGCTGATTTTCGAAACGAACGCCGCCAGCCACGTCGCCTATCATCAGGTCATCACGATTTACGACTCAAATCCGCAAAAGACACAAGCTACTTCTGGTCACCGGCCTGTCGGCGACCCGGAGGATATGTACGTGGGTATTGATCCGAATAACTACATGATGATTGGCGGCGGGGCGAACGGCATTGCTCAGTACGTCAATAACATCGGAAACGGATCTCCGGGGGAGCTGTTAACCAGTTCACGCAAGCTGTTTACGGTCCCAGTGGAGGCTCCTAACGTTGATATTAGCCAACTTCTACTTAATGGCAGCCCCGGTCAGCCAGGTCAAGTTCCGGTCGCGACGGCGACTGGCATCGTGTGGGGCACATGCGGAAGTGCTGCTTCTCATAATATTCTCGCGGTCCCCTCCGGTGTGGGCCAGTCCAGCTCGAACGTTGAAACAATCGAACCCCCAAGTAACTTTGCGCTGACGGCGGAGAGGCAACGGGTGCTGGGCGACGTGAGCACGTCCTCTAGGCTATCCGGCTCCTCCTCGTTGAGCTTTGCGGCGCTAGCGAACGGCACTTGCCAAGCCCAGACCTTTCTTTTGAAGGGCGCGCACGCGGGTGAACCAGTAATTCCGAAATGGCCAGTTACGTTTGAAGCTGGCCTGCTCGGAGATATGCGAGCGAGCGCTGACAATACAATCGAGGTGCGGTTGTGCAATTTGTCCGGCAGAGTGCTTGCTCCAGCGCCTCAGATTTATGGCGCATTAATTCCCCTAAATTAGTTTGGAGGCCCAATATCATACCCCGCTGGGCCGCAAAGCGTAATCTTGCGACCTTGGCGGCTCGGCTGAGCGCTCAAGAAGTTGAGGCGACGGGAATACTGAAGATTCTCAGGACAACCAATTTTTTGTGACTTGAACGTGAAAGTGGGGGCCCCTCGACACGATGTGGACGAGACCGGAATTTCTCCATCGTCGCAGACGCGTCGAGGCGCCGGCCAATATCCGGCACAAAGAAGGAGCCTATGAAGTACAAAGCCAGCGGCACGATCTTTGCTTTGGTTTGTCTGGTTGCGTTTCTTCCCGGCTGCGGGGGTGTGATGAACGTTAGCTCGGTCGCGATCATGATGACGGGCGGGTCGCCGCAAACCTCGACCGCTGGCGCGCCATTCGCAGCACCGTTAATAGTGACGGTGACGACCGGCGGATCGCCAATGGGTGGCGTGTCGGTGACTTTCACTGCTCCGACAACCGGCGCCAGCGGTACGTTCGCGAATGGGACGGCATCGGAAACGGACACAACCAACGCCAGTGGCGTGGCTCGCTCGTCTACTTTCACAGCGAATTCGACGGCCGGATCTTATACAGTGACGGCTGTTGCCACGGCAGCATCGACACCGGCCAACTTCGGTCTGACGAACACAGTTCTGACGGCGGCGACGATCACAGCGACGGGCGGCACGCCGCAAACTGCGGCCGTTGGCAAGATATTTGCACTGCCCCTGACAGCAATAGTTCTGGACAGTGACTCGAACCCGTTGCCCGGCGCCGCAGTGACGTTCATGGCCCCGGCAACGGGGGCGAGTGGTACGTTCGCGAATGGAACGCCCTCGGAAACAGATGCCGTCAGCGCCAGTGGCGTCGCTCGCTCGTCGCCTTTTACAGCGAATTCGATTTCTGGTGGACCGTATTCGGTGACAGCTACAGTTGCAGGGGTTACCGGGGCGGTGGCCTTCAGCCTGACGAACACAGTAGGTGTGGCGGCGGTAATCGCAGCGACAGGCGGCACACCGCAAGCTGCGACCGTTGGTTCGGTATTTACGGCACGTCTAACAGCCACAGTCGTGGATAGCGATTCGAATTCGGTGAGTGGCGTGTCAGTGACGTTTACCGCCCCGACAACAGGCGCCAGAGGAACATTCGCAAATGGGAGGTCATCGGAAACGGACACCACCAATGCTAGCGGCGTGGCCAGTTCATCGCCTTTCACAGCGAATCCGACAGTTGGCGGACCTTATACAGTGACGGCTACGGTAACTGGGGTTGCGAAAGCGGCAAACTTCAGTCTGACGAACACAGCGGTTGTGTGCCGACTCTATCCCCACTATCCGCGCGGTTTAGAAACCATAGACAGCCGTCAGAATTCTTATGCCCTCGCGGCGCTCCAATCCAAAGTTAGCCGAAAACCCAGAACTCAACGCTCATTCGATCACCAGGCTCATCGTCCTCGTCCCGTGTTACTCGTCGGTGGCGAAAGAGCGCATCTTCTATCTAACTTCCTGACAAAAAATCCCACGAGGTCAGCAACCATTTCGAGATCGAGAAACAACCATCTAAGGAGAAGCGCCTTAAGTCGCCGTTCTAATATGGGAATTATCGCCACTAAAGAACAAACGAGTTGCGGTCCCCAATTCCATTTCGGGTCTTTTTTCGTCCTCAACATTCCCGATGCTGCCTGGGGTTTACACAGTGAACAATCAAGAGACTGATTCAACTGCTCTGCTTCCACAAAGAAATATCTGTGCCATTAGCAGTGAACGCAAATCCCGGAGGCGGAAAGGAACGATGCTTGCATGAATAACGCGATGAGCCCTGAATCAATGGACAACGTCGATCTCGACCTCTTGATGTTTCTTGAAAATATCTTCGACACTCACATCCCCGACGATGAGGCGGCACACTTTGGCGGTCCACTCGGAGCGGAAGGAGCCGACGAAAAGTAGATGGCTGAACAAAATGGCATCAAGCTAGAACCTCGCGACCAGCAGGTGCTACGTTTGCTCGCGCAGGGATGCAGCAACAAAGAAATTGCGACCTTCCTGAACACCAGCCCAAGAAGCGTCAAACTGCACCTGCGTCGGCTCTTTCTGGAACTGCTGGTTGCGACGAAAGCGGCTCCGGCTACCGGATTAAAAGCCGAACGGCACGAAACGGAAGAACCACAGCCTGCTGAGGCACCCGAGCGCAAGACAATTGGCGTCGGGCTACCCTGTTTGCAGTGCCGCACCTACTATCCCGCCGACTTGCACATTTGTCCGATCTGCAAATCGCCGGAACGTGTACCGCCCAATGCGGTGCACGCGCTATTCAGCGTCCCGGCGATCAAAACTCCAGTCCCCCCGGCCGCCACGCAGTTAGCAAAAGGTACCAGTTGCGCCAGCGCCAGCCAGTGCCGTGGATGAGGCCGGTAGCTCTCGCGGATGCGGCCCACGTATCAGCGGGAAACTCCCCAATTCGTGATCGAATGGTGCATATCGAAATGCCCGCGAGCAGAGGTTGGATCCTTGAAGAATGCACTTGACCCGTAAGCCAGTCCGGTTGTGTCGATCGTCCGTGATCTGGTCAGTGTTTGTGATGAATCTTGGAAGCCGGAATCTCGGCAGTCTAGCTGATGCTTCGGCACACCATGAAGCCTGCGCTGCTTAGTTTGGCCAAAGGGATCGTGGATCCATAGAGATGAGAGGGCTCACTATGTGGCATGAATCGTGCATTACGTCTCTTCTAGGGAAGTCCAAGGGTGGCAATTCCTCGGGAAAAGACTGACCCGGCACTCCAGTCGCGAGACCCTCTCAGGCGGCTTTGGAGTACTGGATCAGTGCCTTCCTGTTGGACATGAAGGCACTTGGTGAAGTGAAAGGCCCGCCCTCGTGCAAGGCGGGCCATTTTTCTTTCATTGTCACCGAGATATCTGTTGTGATTGTGATACGGAAGAATTGTGACTGTGACGTATCGTTGGCCGGGCATTCACGAATTGGAACGCCGCGGATGCGAGCCAGCCCGGGGATGTCACCCAGAACAATCGGCTCCTACGCGCGAATGAGCTTTTCGAAACTACGAAGGCTTTTGCGGATTGATTCCCAAGTGTTTCAGTTTCGACTGTAGCGTTGTACGCTTCAATCCCAAACGCACGGCGGCCCCTCTCGGCCCGCCAATCTGCCCGTGGCTCTCCCGCAAAGCGCGCAGAATGTACTCGCGTTCCGTCGCTTCCAGGCTTTCATCCACGATTTTCTCGTCCGCAGCGATCGGCTGCAGTTCGCTGAGCGGCGCCGCCAGAACCGAACCTTGCGTCAGAATCACCGAGCGCTCGATAAAATTTTCCAGCTCCCGCACATTACCCGGCCACTCCCACCCGATCAGTGCGTCCATGGTTTTTTTCGGAATGCTGGTGATCGACCTGTTCATGCGCCGCGCGCACTTTTGCACGAAATGTTCCACCAGCAAATGGATGTCATCCCGCCGTTCCCGCAATGGGGGCACCCGGATCGGAAACACGTTCAGCCGGTAATACAAATCGCTGCGGAACTCGCTTTCTCGCACGGCTTCAGCCAAATCGCGGTTCGTCGCCGCAATCAAACGAAAGTCCACTTTCATAGTTTGCGTTCCGCCCAGCCGTTCGAATTCCTGATCCTGCAAAACCCGCAGCAGCTTCGGCTGCAACGCCAGCGGGATCTCGCCGATTTCGTCGAGAAACAGTGTGCCCTTGTCGGCCAGTTCGATCCGGCCAATCTTCTTGCTCACCGCTCCGGTGAACGCGCCCTTCTCGTTCCCGAACAACTCGCTTTCCACCAGGCCCGACGGAATCGCAGCGCAATTCAACTTGATGAAGCTGCTGTTGGCCCGCTGGCTCAAGCGGTGGACTGCTCGCGCCACCAGTTCCTTCCCCGTTCCCGTTTCGCCCAGCAGCAGCACGGTCGCATCGCTGGCCGCCACCTTGCCAACATGCTCCATGACGGATTGCAAGGGCTTGCTCAGGCCGATGATATCCCCGAACCCCAGCTTGGAATCGATTTCCCGCTCCAGATAGAGCTTTTCTTCCGTGAGCTTTTTCTTGGCTTCACGCAAGGCTTCGGTTGTTTCCCGGAGTTCAGTGACGTCCGTGCTGGCGCCGGTGAGCCCGATCACCGCGCCCGCCGAGTCGAAAACCGGTTCAATCGTCGCGTCGAAATAGTGCTTCCTGCCGTCGTAAGTGAGTTGCATTTCGTGACGCACTGCCACCCCGGTTTCCAGCACCCGCCGCCGGACTTCCGCGCCGCGCGCAATCTCCTCGGGGTCAAAGATCTCGTCCGAAGTTTTTCCCAGATATTCGCTGTCCGAAAAAGGAGTCTGCGAATTGTACATCCAGGTGTAGCGCAAATCACGGTCCTGGTTGAACACCGCAATCGGAGAATGCTTCAGCGCCACCCGGAACCGTTCCTCGCTTTGCCGCAGGGCCTCCTCGGTGTGCTTCTGATCGGTGATGTCCATGATCACTCCGACGACTCGCAAGGGCCCTGCGGCGGTATCCGCAACTACTAGTCCTCGCCCGCGTACCCACAGCATCATCCCGTCCGGCCGGATCAAGCGGAACTCCGCTTCGCCCGGTTCGCCGCTCCGCGCCAACTGCGCAAACGACTCTTGGATCCTCGCCCGGTCCAGGGGATGCACCAGTTCCCAACTAAAGAAGCTGCCAAAATCCCCCACGAAGCCGCTGGGGATGCCCCAGATCTCGGCGAATTCGGTCGTGCACGTTCCCCGGCTGCTCCCCAGTTCCAGCTCAAATGCTCCGATCTTTCCGATCTGAAGCGCCAGCCGTTGCCTCTGTTCACTCTCCCGCAGCGCCAACTCCGCCTGCTTCCGGGCGGTGATGTCGCGCGATATCGCCACGTCGTACTCCCGGTCCAGTCGCATCCGGTGCAAATTCAATTCCACCGGAAACGTCGTGCCATCTTTCCGCCGGTGCACCCTCTCAACAATCGCGTATCCCGTCTGCCGCAACTGCTGATCGACCCGCGTCCGCATGCTTACGATTTCTGTATCGATGTCGAAAACCGTCATCGACAAAAGCTCTTCCCGGCTGTACCCCAGCTCTGCCCACGCCTTTTCATTCACATCCAGAAAACACAGGGTTTCCGGATCGGTCACCAGGATGGCATCGTTCGATTGGTCCAGCAGCGTCCGGAACAGCGTCAATTCCTGGAGAATCCGTTCCTGTTCGCGCACCGTCCTTAGCAGCTTTTCATTAGTCTGGCGCAGCGCCTTCTCCGCTCGCACCCGTTCCGTGACGTCGTGCGCCGTCCCCCGCACAAACGACGCTGCCACTCCTACGGTGCGCAAAGTGTTGTGATACTCCCAGATCCGCCGCTCTCCCGATCTCGTCACCGCCGCCAACAGACCGCGAGATTCTCCCGTGCGCTCGATCTCGCGCAGATAGGCATCAAACTCAGCTTGGAATTGCGGATCCACAAAATCCCGCATCGGCTTCCCCATCATTTCTTCTACGCTGTAACCCAGCAGACGGGCTGAAGCGGGATTGACCGACAGGAATCGGCCTTCAAGGTCGTGGACACACAGCAGGTCTTGGCTTTGCTCGACCAAGTCGCGATACCAGTCTTCGTTTTCTTCCAGGGCCCGCCGGATCGGGTCCTGTACGACTGGCGCTTCATCCGGAAAATGGCGCTTCCGTTCCCCAGGGTGCAATGCCATGGCTCACCCCTAATCGACGCCCGCGGAATCGTACACATTTTGATCGGCCAGATCGATTCCGGCAGGCGCCTAGGTTCTGAATCCCAGAGTTGGATCGAGCGATTCTCTAAGATTCGGGACTTGCTAGGATACGCCTATACCAGTCCGAGTCAAGAAGCCTCCTCGGTGGCTCGGTAGCGGGTCCATTTGAATCCAAAAGAGAAACAAGCTCGTCTATTCGAGATGGAGTCAAGATGGCTGCGGCGCCCGGGGTCACCCGCCGGTCGCGCCCAGGTCTCGGCTAGCATTGTGCTTTTTTGGAGTACTCATGGTCCTGGTTTTGCTGTACCGCCAGATCCTGAGATAAGCGAACGCCCGCACCCAGTCCGGCCAAAACCCGCGGCCCGCACGGTTCCCGCTTTTTTAGCCGTCCAGAAAACGGCCAGCAACGCGCACCCGGCCCCCGTTGCGCCCCAATTCCACGTAAATTTTCATCACATTTTCAGTGTGAGCAGGATCACTGACACAAGCGCAGGATTGCCCCAAAAATAGGGCAGTATGTAGTAGTAACCCTGTGAAGCCCATGTGTTGGCGTCATTGCAATTACCGGAATAATTATCGACGTGCCACAGACGGGGGTAACCGATATGGGACCAAAAGCGATAAGCAAAACGAGATTGGCGGTTTTGTACGAGGAGATGCACTCTATCCATTTCGCCAACAGGGCATTTTGGGAACAAAAAAAGCACTGCCGCGAAGCCTGTGCTGAGTATGACAGCAGAAAAGATCGGTTAGAAGAAATTCGGTGCGAACTTGGTTGGCTGGCCGGAGTAACGAATCCTGTTGCCGCACTAGCGATCTCAACACTGCTCACAGCGACTGCCCCACTACGATGCCCACAGCGAAGCAGTTGTCAGTTATAGGCTCAGTGTAGACACTCTCTCGGCTCAGAGCCTCACCCGGCGCTCTGCGAAGGCCAACAGACGATTAACCCGTGTTACGTCGTGACATAAGGAAGGCCATTCTCGAATTCGCCGCTACACACTACAAGACTCCGATGCCTTCGGCTTGAGCCTCCGTCCCTGTTGGGACCCCTGAAGATTTGAAGCAGGACCGTGCGGTCGGATTTGGTTCCATTTCTTCGCAGCTTTCACCTTCGACCTCCGTGCCGCTGCGATTTTCTTCCTGCCTGCGCCTGAGATCGTTCGCTTTGGCTTCGGCGCGTGACCTTTCGCCTTTGCCCACCGGGCTTTCTGCGCGAGGCTGATCGCTTGCTAATTGGGAACTAGGTTGTCGCGAGGAGCGGCGGCCGCGGTTCTTGGCTGAGGAAGCGGACGAGCCACTTGATATTTTGCGCAACCGCCAGGAAGAACTGCTCGCGAACAAACTTTAGTCTCCCCAAACGCAAACAACGAAGTCCGATATGATTCTTAAGTTCCGCGAACAACGCCTCCACCTTTCTTCTTTGCCTTTGCGCCCGGACAAACGCTGGCGTGTTGACTAACTCGCGGGAGTCATTTTGAAGACGGCACTGACGTTGGAGGTGCCTCCCGGACGGCCAACAAACACGCATCCGTTCCCCCTTCGCGCGCCCCGGCGTTGCTTAGATGGAAAATGGCGCGACGGTTAATAGGGCCAGCGAATAAGAGGCACAAACGGCACAATTACTCCCTTGAGGCGACGAGGAAGTGGTGCTGCATTTTTTCCTGCTGGCCAAACAGCATCTGTTACGCCACAACCGTCAAATCGAAGGTGACCAGAGACACGCAGCACTGTGATTGTGACCCAGAAATTCCCTATCGACGCATTTTGACCCAACCTTAACGTTCTTTGAGGACAATGCCGATGAAATAGAAACAGGGACCACGATGGACCACGAAGACACGAGAAAAGTGAGAATCGCGATGCTGCAGGAAGAGATACAATCCATCGATTACGCCAACAAATTGTATTGGCGACAGCCGAACCCCGCGAATGCAGCCAAGGCAGAATATTACCGCAGGCAGGATCGGCTAGAAGAGATCCGCCGCGAACTCGCTGAACTATCCTAGACATGGTTGTTTGGGAAATGGATCGCGCGCCGGGCGTCTGCGGAATCTCGTCCCGTACGCGCGAAAATACGAACATGGGAACGCGATTCGCGCCTCGCGCAAGTCAGCGAGCGGGCACGTGCCACGACCGCGCCGCGCCCCGGCCCCACACTCCCCACATCGGAGGAAACTTGGACCCACAGGGGCCGGGGGGTGCGGGCGAGGTGGTGTGATCCGTTTCATTTTGCGCGTATGGCGCACAGGGCGGGCGCGTTTTCGCGGCGTGCAAAGCGCGCTCTCGTGACTGCGTGGTGCACGAATCGCGTTCTCCTCGTTCCCCAAGGTTCGTATTTCGCGGGTGCAGGGTACGTCATCGGCTATTACAGAGATTCATCACAAACACTGATGGTCTTCGATCACAGACGATCTCCGATGCGTCAAGTTACACTCTAAACAAGACACAAGGATGGAAGAGGCCACCGCATGAAGACTCCGACTCACGAATCAATGGGCTGGCGGAAACTGTTGCCGACGAGGGCGAGCATTACACTTTTTGGAGTGCTCATGGCGTTGATTCTGTTGTACCGTCAGGTCCTGAGATAAAGGGATCCAGCGGTTGTTGGCGAAAAATCGGCCAATCCTCGCAAGTCCCCGTTGCAGGCTCCAGTCCGGGTTTCGCCCTGGGAATCCGATTTCTCAAATTCGGGCCCCTTTCGCCAAAAAAAGACGCGCTGGGAAGGCCTATAAGCCACGTTCTCGACTCCAGCCATACCCGAGTCCCCCCAAATTCTCGGGCTGCAGGCTTCGCCAGCCTGATTCGCCAAGTCCCGTCCCGTAGGCGATCGCGGCGGCCACCCAAGGCACGCCAGGCCCGACGGCGCAAGGTCGAAGGCAGGTCCAAACGAAACTCATGGTTGGCAGGCGGAACCCGAAAGCCGTCGTCGTCGACGTTTCTGTCGTTGCCGGAACGGCGGGATTCCGGCCAACAACACCGTGGCTAGGCTGCCATGGAGGCGAGTGACCCAAGCTTGATAGCCACGGATTTGAGGAAGCATAAAATCCACTGCGATACCAGGTTCAGCCCAAGATTCCAGCCCAAGATGAGTGTGTCTTTCACGACCTTTGAAGTACTTACGCAGCCACCTAAGACCTGTTAAGCCATTGTAAACACTTATCAACGCCAGTCTGAAAAGGCTGGCGTCGGCGGTTCAACTCCGTCCCTGGCCACCACGATTTCAATAACTTAGCGACTATTCTTCAACTGCCACATCGCTGGAAATACAGGTCATCTTGGGCTGAAGGAAGCACAAGTTCTGCGCGATACTGTTTGGAATCAATAATCTACGGGATGGCACGCCAACAGAGCGCAGACTTTGACGGGCTGCGCTCGAAAGATCTTGAGAGTTGCAGGGCCAGATCGGAGAAATCGAAAGCACGTGGATCAACTTTTTCCCGATGACTTCGGGTTTTTCCCAACGGTTGGGGCGCGGGACGCCAGTTTTCCGGGATTAGGTTGCATACGGAAAAGGAACGTGCAAAAAGTCAGAAAACAAGGTAGTACACCATAACCGACATTATAGGCAGTTACTCGCCCGGCAACTGTGCCTGATTCGAAAATTGACTCTTCGCGGTTTTAGTCAAACATACCAAAAATAGAGATAAGCTATCACCTGATCATCTTCCAGCACATCACCAGCGGAATGGGATGAGAGCAGCAGCAACCTGGGGTCTGGCCGTAAGGAATAAACGACAAACGTTGTGACGATTGGCACTCACCCGATGCGGGCCGCCCAGTCATCGATGATCAGAACATCGTTGCGTCCTAGTCGCGCCAGGAGGCGGCTCGGAGCTCCTGTCGGCTCGGGCGTAGGGACCCAAGAGTCACGCCCACGTTTGTGTATGTTCTGAGGTTCTCTTCGGGTCGCACATCCGCCACAATCCTTGCGATCTAATCCGTCACGCTATTACGAATGCGGCGCGCGGAAACAAAGCGATAGCGCAGAAGCGTCCAGACTGCGGCCCAGCCGTCCCAATACCGGATTTTCTTGCCTCTTCCCTCGCTCCGCGGAGTGTAGGAGATCGGCACCTCCCAGATCTTCTCACCCAGCCTGCAGACCTTTGCTGTAATCTCCGGGCAGAATTCAAAGTGGTGGCATTCCAGTCGAATCCCCACGAGCAACGAACGCCGGAATGCCTTGTAGCAGGTTGCTTCGTCGTGGATGTTCGCTCGATATAGTAAGTTTGTCAGATACGTCAGAAGCTTGGCACCAAAGAAGAACCCTAGCCCTCGTTCTGGCCGGTCCGGGCGCACCCCGTAAACGACGTTCGATATGTGTTCTTTCAACGGCCGCAGCAGTTTTGGGTAATCCTCTGGGTCGTATTCGAGGTCGGAATCTTGAATCAGCACGTACTCACCTCGCGCGTACCGCAGCGCTGTGCGAATCGCCGCCCCCTTGCCAAAATTCCCGTCATGTAACACGAGCGTCACACCACCATCTTCGGCGATTGACACAAGTCTCTCGCGTGTTCCGTCTGTCGACCCGTCGTCAACCACAACGATTTCCTTCAACACTGGCGCAGCCTGGACAGCGCGTAAGAGTTTTTCCACGTGCGCGGCCTCGTTATAGATAGGGATGATTACAGTCACACAACCGGCATAGAGTGCCTTTTGCTCGGCAGGGTGCCCGAGAACGGCCGCCAAAGGAAACGGGCCGTCTCCGTAAAGTTTCGGCGACGCACGGGAGACTCGCGACCTTTCAGAGTCGTCACTCACGACGCGCGATTCGCTCACCAAGGTTTTCATCGCTACACAACCCTCCCGTAGCAAACTCTAGGGCTCCTCCTGCTGGGGTAAAGCTGGGGCTTGGGGAGGAGGCAAGCCCCCAGGCGCGTGTGCCAACACCTCTGCGTAAGGAACCAACTGCGGGTTCCGAACATCCGCGAGCAGTGACCACACCGTGCGGTCCGGCATCTGCTGAAGCAGAAGACGATTGTGATCGGACCCCAGATCGCGCGCCCAAACCACTTTTGAATGCGTCAGGTCTGCATGGTTCCACACCCACTCGCCAGTCACGTCGTGCCTCGGAAAGTAACGCACAAACACTAACTGCTGTCCCGGCTGATGTTCTAGCCATTGTTCGAGTTCCGCACGACGCACGCTCCAGCCATGCGTCAGCAGAACCCTGAAATCAAAGTCGTGAGTACTATCATGCCAGTCGTTAATCTGTGCCACCACTTGTAGGATGAGGAAGATGAGACACGCCGGAGGAAGCAGAGTCACAAAGCCACGCCACGGGTACACCGGACTGCGAGACTTGGCACTTTCACGCGCAGCCCTACGTCGCTCAGCCCTGCTGGACGCCGCCCCCAGCACCTGAGCGTCATTGCGCCAGTTCCAGAGTCGTCGCAGGGCTTCCACCTGGAGAAACAGCACGACACATGCCGTCGGCGCGAAATAGTGCGGAAACGCATATTTCACAAGGAACGCTTGAAACAACAGCAGCCCGGTAGTAGCGATGGCAAGCCGCGGCCAGAATTCGTCGAAGACATACCACAAAAGCGCAATCTGTCCCACGGAAAGAAGGTCGATAGCGATGCGCGGCGGTACCGATCGCTGGACATAAAAGACTGCAACGGCAATGAATCCCGCGAGCAAAACAACCTGGCAGTATCGCATCCACCCTCGCCGCAACCAAGCAGCCAACACCAAGGGCGCGCTCAGCAGGATGCCGCAATAGAAAGTCCACCACACCCTTATCTTGCGTGCTGCCTTCATCATCACGTTGAAGGGCGTACGTTGCGACATGTAGAGTCGCATTTCGTAACCCTCGTAGAGATACTGCACCCATGGGCTGCTATACATGATCTTCGGACGTAGCGGCATGAAGACAAACTGAGGACTTTCCTGATATTGCCGCTCATGGAGTAAGTAGGGAGGCTGCCAGGCAGAACCGGTAATGGCCCGGTTATAGGCGCCCATTGCCGCCGCACCGAGCAGCAGGATAGCGCCTGCGGGTAAAACCAGCCCCCGCCAGAATTCCATCTGCTTCCATGCGTGCAGCCGGAGGCTTCGGAATAGAAAGAAAGCAGTAACCGGCGTCGCAGCGACCATGCCCTCCAGTGGACGGCTATTCGCCAGGATCACGAGCCCAACCGCAGCGTACACGGAGTTCTGCCACGAAATTCGCTCCCACAACCGGCGGATTGCGCCGAAATATAACGCCCCACCCAAGGCGGCCACCATGCCGCCCCAATAGCTCTGGCTCCAGTAGCTGAACACGCCAAATTGGAGAACCATCAGCAGCGCGCCGAAGAAGCCCCACGTTGGCCCCACCCAGGCGCGCAGCATCCAGCAAGTCGCGCCGCAGGCGAGCGCTGAAGTCAACCACACGCCGACAGCGGGGTGTCCGGTCAGCTTCTCTCCGAGTGCGAGAAACAGGCCCTGAGCCGGGAAGTACTTGGAGGCATAAACTGGCCGGATCAGAACGTGGAACGTGTCAAAGAACTCGGGCAGGGGTGGCGAAGGACTGGAAACTCGTCCTGAACTGAACGTTTCGGACATTAACAGATAACTGAATTCGTCCTGGACGCGCGGTACGGGTTCGTGCAGCAGACCGGCGGCAGCCAGACAGCCCAAAAAAGTCATCCCGGCGATGGCGGCAACACTGAGAAGTGGTTTTCCTGCGATCCGCTGAACCCAACTGGACAGCCCAGAATTCCCCGCAAAGCCAACTCTCAAAAGGGAAAGCGTAATCGCCGCTACGAGGAGAAAAAGTTGAAAGATCTCAGCCATGCCAAACGGTCACCCAATTGCCATAAATCAACGGACCACAACTGATTACTGAGTTACGCGGGCTACAAGCACTGCGTTGCGCCCCTGACCTGCCCTTTCTTCCGTTCACGAACTAATACGACAAGTTTCAACGCGCAACCCACACTAGTCAAGAAGAGTTATGATAATCTCGCGAAAGTATGTTGCGGCAATGTTTGCTGAATTTGCCATAGATTGGAAGGTGTTCCCATCGTCGTCGATTACCCCGGAGGGATAGGCGGGCGACCAAGTATGCGGACGAGTTTGAATGGAACACAGCGATTGATTCGATCATGTTGCGGGCTACTGTTTCTGTTCTTCGTAGCCGTGCTGGCGGCTGCCTCACCGCGTGGCTCCGAGCACTCTGGAGGCACCAGCGGAGGCCCACCTGACAGTACATTGCCCACGCGCGACCAAGTTAGCCATGCCATTGCCCTCTCTGCGGGTTATCTGGAGCGCGCCTGCGGCCCGGACGGCAAGTTCGTCTACGAAGTCGACATCAACTCTGGGAAGAAAAGCCATTCCTATGACATCGTGCGGCACGCGGGCGCGATCTATGCGCTTGCGATGCTGAACCACGCCCATCCAGACCCGCAAGCGGTGAACGCGATGGTCCGTGCGGCGGCGTTCCTGCGCCAGAACTACGTCGGGCCTGGAGTGCGTCCCGGCCATCTGGCCGTTTGGTCGGAACCGCTCGCCGAGCAGTCCAAGTCTCAGCAGCACGACGCTGAACTCGGAGCGACCGGCCTCGGCTTGGTGGCGCTCGCCGAAGTGAGGCGCGCGGAGCCCAAAGAAGTGTCGCTCGAAGAATTGCAATCGCTGGGCCGGTTCCTGCTGTTTCTGCAAAAGGACGATGGCAGCTTCGTCAATAAGTATCGCGCGGAGAGTGGCCCCGTGCAGGACTGGGAGAGCCTGTATTATCCCGGCGAAGCGGCGTTGGGGTTCATCTCGCTGTACGAAGCCGATCACTCCCGTGAATGGCTCAACGTCGCAGGCAAGGCGTTGTCGTTTCTGGCCAAAAGCCGCGCCGGACACTCAATCGTTCCCGCCGACCACTGGGCGCTGATCGCGACGGCCAAACTGCTTCCTTATTGTGACCAGAGTTCTTGTCCAGGGTCTTCGTGCGAGCAACTGATCCAGCACGCCATTCAGATTTGCAATTCGATTCTTCATGACCAATTCCGAGGCTCGGCTGCGGTGGGCATCGCCGGCGCTTTCGATCCAGATGGAAGAACCGCGCCAGCCGCTACCCGCCTTGAGGGGCTGCTGGCCGCCCTGGAGTTTCTGCAGAAACATGAAGTGCGGACCGAGATGCGAACGAAGATTGAAGCGGCCGCCGGGCGAGGTATCGCATTTTTACTGCGGATGCAAATCGGCTCCGGTCCTTACTCCGGCGGCATGCCGGGGGCCTTCGCTACCAGAGCCCTCGACTCGTCCGAGATCCGAATCGACTATGTACAACACGCCCTGTGCGCCTGGCTGCTATACGAGCAGTTATTTCAACCAACTGAAGCCGGTACGAGATCCATCATCGGCCATGATTCCGGCCATGTCCGTATTGACCCAAAACCCAAAAACTGACACAAAGGAGATTAGAGGTAAGCTGGGGCAGGAGTCCGGAACAGGAGGCGAGGACGATGCCCAAGAGTGGTCACACGGAAGAGCAGATCGTGGCGGTATTGCGGCAGGTGGAAGCGGGGGCGCGCGTGGATGACGTTTGCCGGAAGATCGGGATCAGCCAGGCGACTTACTATCTCTGGAAACGAAAATATACGGGGGTAGGGGTAAGCGAGCTGCGTGAACTGCGAAAATTGCGGGATGAGGTGGGGCGACTGAAGCGATTGGTGGCCGACCTGAGCCTGGATCGGCAGATGCAGGACATCGTCTCAAGAAAGCTGTAAGGCCTCGTGCGCGTCGGAAGTTGGCGCGCTGGGCGCAGGAGGCCTATCGGATTAGCGACGGCACGCGGCGCGGATCGTGAAGCTGGCGATCGGGACATTGCGGTACGAGAGCCGGAAGGTATTCGATGAGTGTTACGGCATCGCTTGCGAGAGTTGGCCGGGATGCATGTGCGCTACGGCTATCGTCGCTTGACCGTGCTGTTGCGACGCGAAGGCTGGCACGTAAACGCGAAGCGCATCTACCGGTTGTATCGAGAGGAAGAGTTCACTTCAGAGTAGCGAAATCAGGGGGTCAGTTTTTCATGAACGCTGGCAGCCAAGCTACTTCCTTATTGTGACCAGAGTTCCTGTCCAGGGTCTTCGCGCGAACAACTGATCCAGCACGCCATTCAGATTTGCAATTCGATTCTGCGTGACCAATTCCGAGGCTCGGCTGCGGTAGGCATCGCCGGCGCGTTCGATCCAGACGGTTGGACCTCGGCGGCCGCTACTCGCCTTGAGGGGCTGCTCGCCGCCCTGGAATTTCTGCCAAATGATGAACTGCGGACGAAAATCGAGGCGGCGGCTAGGCGGGGTATCGCATTCCTTTTGCGGATGGAGGTCAGCACGGGTCCTTACTCCGGCGGTATGCCGGGGGCATTCGCTACCAGAGTCCTCGACTCGTCAAAGATCAGAATTGACTACGTGCAGCACACGCTCTGCGCCTGGCTTCGGTACCAGATGTTGATTCGGGACTCGCGACCGCGCCGCCGTGGGTAAGTACGGAACACATCCTGCGTTACGGAAAGCATTCTCAGTCAATAGATGTCCTTTTCTGCGACCCCAAGCCAGAGACGGAAGATGGAGGTGTGAAAGCTGTCGTGTTCTTACGTGACCGAAAGCAGGGGGCAGGTCAGCGTCAAGCTGTCAGTCGAACCTACGCCGACCTGAGTAAGTCCATTCGCGGACGGGAAGTTACCTGTTGGATTGCCGCTGTCGGGCGGACTTCCACTGTTGTCGTCAACAGCAGTGACCGCGTTCAGTATATCTCCTTTCCCTCAAGATGCACTTCGCCGAGCTTGAGGAGGTACTTGCAAAGCTCTGCAAACTTCTTATCCGCCGCCACCATAATTGATGGATCTAACGGCGACCACCTGTCCACGACGTGGTATTCCCCGTGTGCAACACCTTCCAGTACCCATTGAGCACCGTCCGCCCCGTCGCCCCTTAGTTGCGGCCGCCCGTCGTCGGGTTCGTCCGTACTTCGATCGTCCTCGGTTGCCATGGACCAGAATGCCAGATCCTTTATACGATCCAAGGCGTTTTGCACATCGGCTTTGCTGACCTTGTGCGTCTCGTCAAGAATAAGACTGCCTAACTTATAACCACCGTGACCATCCGTAGATTTCACCGTGACGAAGCTGTCCTCCTCCAAGTTAATTGTTAAACGCACAGAGATCGGATGATGGAAAGTCCTGAGCCAAAGAAACCGATAGACTTGAGTCTTGTCGCCGTGCTGCGCCTGCGCCACGGCAAGCAAGGACGGCTCTCTTAAGGCAGTGAGAGCATGCGCATACCACTTTGCCTTGACGTCGCCTCCCTGCGGGATCGTGCCGAACACGTCCTCCGGGAAACACTTCATGGCTAGGGAAGCATTCTCATTCGAAACTGTTGGTTGACTCTGAGCAGTCAGACCAATTGACGACAACATAACAGAGATGAGGCAGGCCAACGCAATTTTCGGTTTCATTGATACCCTCTCAAAAATTCCAGCAGAACTCTCCGCCCCGATCAGTTTCCGCAATCCGGACCCGCCACCAGCGAAACTGTGCCTGTCACGCCTTGCGGAGCGCTTGGATCGTTAGTGCCAACGAATGCCAGAGTATTCCCACTCGGAGTTCCGACTACATTTACGCCTGAACCTCCATAGCCAGCAGGAAAGTTCGAATACGGGCCATAAGTGGCCAAGTTGATGCCGACGTTTGCGTCTGCCACTGAGAAGGACTCTGGATCAGTCCCAGATGTGCCTCCAGGATGTGTATGATAGGCTCCGACTGCCATGGTGCCAAGAGGTATGTAAGCATTGGGATTCACACTCTCATCGCTTCCACTATTTGCGGCAGTGAAGGAATATGAGCCGTCACTATTCTGGTAAATTGTGCCGCCGATTTCCAGACCAGACGATTGAGAGGCTGCGTTTGATTCCGCGACGGCGGCAGCACCGGCCTCCACGGGACTACTGAAACTCGATCCTGAAAATGGCGGCATATCCAATGGGCCATTGGGCGAAGTCATTGGGTTATTATTCGGATCGAGGTTCGAACCGCCCAAGGAGCAATCCATCTCGACTGGAAGGTTCAGGACATCGGAGCTCTGGCAATTCGGATCCGATCCGCTGCATGGCTCATTATTGTTGTTATTTCCGCTGTTGTCGTCCCCATTATCATCACCGTTGTCGTCCCCGCTCCCGCCCCCACCCCCGCCACCGCCGTCGTCGCCGCAGTCATCCATCGCGTGAGCGCCGCGGGCATTGGGGTCTGGTGGGCAATCGTCCATGGCGCGGGCACGGTGGTGGCGAACCGACATCCCCGCTGGATCGGTCAGAGCCAGCGGGTTGTTCATCACGTAGGCATAGCGGTTCCAGGATTGCGGATTAGCCAAGATCACTGCTCCCCGGCCCGCAGGGTCAGGCGAGATCCACCGGCCCTGGCTGGGGCTTTGGCGGCGGGCAGGAAAGTCATACAAACTGCTGACCGTGTCCTGATCCTGTCCGGTGAACGATGCGTCCGCCATGCCGGAGGTTCCGTACTGTTCGCCGAACGGGGCATAGGCCGAACTCGAGTACAATCCCCGCGCTTGCGTCGAAGTCAGCCGCGAGCTGCCCAGCCAGTCCGAGTGGCGGTAGTACGCCAAGCCCGTCGAGTTATAGATGGCCTTTGCCCCGCCGGGCAAGGCAACGAAAGCCTTGATCAAAGTCGTCCCATTGACCTTCGCGAGCTTCGCACCGGTCGGTCCGTAGATGAACTCCGAGTACGTGCCGCCCGCGTTATTCTCGACCATCCGTCCCAGCGCGTCGTAAGTGGCCGTCACTGTCGCTAACCCAGTGTTGACCGTGAGCATGTTGCCCCAGTTCGGGTCCCAAGTGTAGGTGTTCAGATTGTCGGTCAACAAGTTGCCGTTCGCATCGTATTTAACAGTCACGCCGGGAATCGACGTGAACTGGTTCGTGGTCGACGAATAGTTCGGCGTGAACGTCAAGCTGCCGCTCTTCGTAATATTGCCAAAGGAATCGTAGGTAAAGTTCTGTTGCCAAATCGATCCGCAGAGTGAAGAAGAAAGGCGCTGCACATCATCGTACTGGTAGTTGCACGTCTGCGTATCATTGGTGCCAGGAATGTTATCGGTAATCGCCAATGTTGCAAGTGTGCCGTTTGTGTTCCACGTGAGTTTGCCCGTGTCGGTCTGTCCGTTTACGCTGAACGTGTAAGTTCCCATGCGCCCGGTGTTGGGATCGTAGGTGAAGCTGTCGCTGTCTGCCGAGCCGAACGTGACTCCGGTCAGCGCGCCCAGCGGATTGGTGGTGCTGCTCGTGGAGTAGGTAACGCTCGTGACCGGATTCGTCCCGGAGGCAGCCGTGACCTGCGTGTATCGCCCTTCGCCATCGAGACCTGTTCCATTGGCTCCGTAATTGATCGTGGGCACGCCAGGAATGCCGCTCAACGACTGTAGCGCGCCCGTTGCCCAGTAGGAGGTGGTCGTGTGATAGTAAACTCCCGAGCCGGAGTGCGGTGTGGCTTCGTAAACGTCAGTCAGCTCACCGCGCTTAGAGTAACTGAAGAGTTCATCGGTGACGAAAGCGGTCAAGCTCGATGTGTTGAACGTCTGGGCTTCCACCATGTGTGTCTTGCCGTTGCTCACGGTCACACCCGTGGGGTATGAGCTCTCCGAGTCGTAGAAAAACTTCCGGAGAGTTGTGTTAGTGGCAGCGCTGTTGCCCGCCGTCACAATACGATGGAGACCATCGTAAGAATAGCAGGTAAAGTTGCCGGCATTGTCCTTCTTTTGCACCAGGTCGCCGGGGGAGGAATGGTTGGTGCCATCGGCGCACGGCGAGATGGAATCGTACGCATAGGTAATGGTGCCGTTCACTCCAGTATTGCCTGTCTCCGGGTTGGATTCCGAAGTCATTCGTCCCAGCCAATCGTAAACGAAAGTGCGCGTCTGCTGGCTACCGGTGGCAGCTTGGGCGTTCTGCGTAACGGTCAGTAGACGTCCGAGGGCATCATAGGTGTACTTTGTCCATAGGCCAGTCTTGGCGTTGGACTGACTACAGGCTCCCACTAGGGGAAGGGTGGACGATATTTCACAAACGGAGGTCAGCCTGCCCAAGCCGTCGTATTCAAGCTGCTTCTGAAACGTCTGCGTGCCACTCACGATTTGCAGCACGTCATTGTTCGTGTAGGTATAGGAAACCTGTCCGCCGTTCGCATCAGTGGTTTTGAGTACACGACCCAGCGCGTCATATGTCGTGTTGGTTCCGGGAGCCGTGGAATTCGTTGTACTTGCCGCGGCGCTAAATGGCATTGTGGATCGCGAAGGCTGGCCCAGATTGTTGTAGTCCGTCTCCACCGTGTCGTAATTCGTGGCGCTCGGCCCCTGCAAGCGTTGGCTCAGGATAGGCCGCCCGAAGCCGTCAACGGTAGTTCGAGAATCGGAAACGGAGTTGCCGCCGTTGAAGTTCTGCAGTGATGCCTCTACGGCCGTTTCTCCTATGTAGCTAATATCCGTCTGATTGCTGAGTTGATCAAGGACGTTCGCGGGCCGCCAGAAATCCGGGTCGGTGTAATTCGTCGTGACGTTGTTGCCGTTCTCGTCGGTCACCACGGTAGCCACGCCGCCCGTACAATTCCACGTTATTGAGCGTAACAGGCTTAACGGCTCATCGATGGTGGTGGCAAACGAATTCCCGCAGGAGCCAGAACCGTAGACGTACGTTGTCTGCGCGCCGTTAACGTCCGTGGCAACGTATGGGTTGCCTGTGTCGTAATAAGTGTAAGTTCTGGATAGCGAGGCCGAGCTGCTGGTTGAGGTGGCGGCGGTGGTCAGATTTCCGCGCGAGCCCGTAATGGCAACGTGCTGCGGCGTGCCCGTCGTGGCCGTGGGCGTTCCTTGGTCGTAGGTGTAGGATGAGGAGGCCAGAGTGATCTTGTTGCCACTGCTCCAGTCATAGACCACCACAGACGAGGGCTTGTTGTAGATCCCGTTGCCCAGGCTCGCATATGCAATAGCCGTTTCGCGAACAAGATACGTTGAAGAGGGCGCCGCGCCCAACGTGACTCCGTAGTTGTATTCCTTGTCGTCGGTAACTAATCCGTAGGGGTTGTAAACCATTTCTGAGAGTCGCGTGCTGCCGTTTGGAAGTGTGCGATAGGCGTCAGTCTGGGTAATCGGCGACTTGACGGTGGCAGTGGAGCAGCTTAAGTAATTGGTGTTGTAGCAGCGCGTGCTCGTCGCAAGAAGGGTCTGTGTACCATTAATCAGTTGATTTACCTGCCGCTGGGTTTCATAGAAATTGTACGTCGAGTAAGTAGTATTGCCGTCTTCAGCAAAATTGATCACCGTTTGATTACTGTTTGGATCGACGACAGTTGTCGTCCATGTCGATCCCGGAGCCGGTGTACCCGTCACAAGAGTGCGCGAATATTGCCATTCACCGCCTGGAGTGAGATTCCGAGTAAGGCCGGCCGCGCTGCCGTCGCTTTCAATCCCGTTGCTCCCGCCAGTGTACGTGTATTTGACTTCTCCGCCCGTCGGCAGGGTGACGGAAGCAATTCTCCCCGTCACACAGGTCGACTGTGTACCTGCGATCGGCGTGCACGAGCCTGGTGTAGGCTCATAGGTGAGGACGTACTTGCTGCCATCTGAAAGCTCTATACTGCTGACAAGGGCATTACTCAAGGGCCCGTACTCTTTTATGGCGGACGGGGTTGTGACCCCGAAATTCGTCTTCACCGTATATTGCAAGTAGTTCATTGTGTACGTCGCCGTCCCGGAAGGAGCGGGGTACTGGTACTTGAGCGGGCTTGCGGGTGTTCCGGATCCGGTAATGGTTAGAACGGGCGTCGTGCTCGATAGAGTGTCGAAAAACTGATTGCTTGTGTTCACGGTCATCTGGTTCCCGTTCGCATCAGTTACCTTAGCCGACCCCCCGGTCGTCAGGATCGGAGCATTTACGAGTGTCCCGGCACGTGACGTAACGGTGGCAGATGACCCTCCCGCAGTCATAGTCCACCCGGAGCCATCGGCTGTGGTGACAGTAAAGCCGTCGCTGCCGCTCTGTCCACAAGGATAGCCCCAGTTTGTCTGTGAGTACGTGTAGACATGGGACGTCCCGCTGAAGTAATGTCCACGCCCCATTGAGTCGTAGTAGGTCCAGCCCGAGTAGGTATCGATAGTTCCGTAATAAGTACCGCTAATGAGGCACGTTTGTTGCTGCGAATGCGCATAAGTAATGTATCCAGTAGCCACCTCCGTTAATCCCAGCCATCCCCAGTTGCCGACGGGTTGCCAACTCGTGGTTCCATTAGAAACAGTTGGATACCAGATCGAGCTGTCGTAGCCAAGATCATAATCGAAGTTGAAACCAGCGCGGCCAGCCTTGTGAACCACTGGAACCGCGAAATGCACGTTCAGATTGCCCAGGTTTACGATATCAAATGGCCCTCCGCCGAAGCTTCCGAACGCTGGCGTGCCCGTCGCCACTTGCGCGGCAGAGTTGGAAATCATTAAACAAGCCAGAACACCAATCAGAATCGCAATGTAAGTGTACGTCGCACTCCGCGCCATTGTCGTTCCTCTCGACATGTTGTCAGTCTGCATCTGGGAAATTGTGGACAAATCTTTCGGTAATTAGTGAGTATCGAAGATATCGTCCGGCAAGCCAGTATTGAAGGATGCGCCGGTCACGGTGACATCCATCAGCAGCCCGCCGTTTTCAAAGCGCTGAATGTGGAACGGCACCTCTACCCCATGTACGAGTCTGTAGTCACCAAACCGTATCTCTGTGGAGAGCTCGGCATCCATGTTGTCATCGGGATGGGTTTTGAACGTAACTCCCAGAGGAAGCGACGAAGCCGGATCGAGGTAAAAGTCCATCGTGCTGAGTCGCGGCACATCTTTGAATCCTTTTTGTGCCTGGTAGACGCGAAGGTGCTTGGCGGGCAATTCATTCCAGGTTTCTTCGCCGATGTAGGAGAACACGAAACGACGATCGAATACCTTCGCCAGCGAAGAAAGCGCCGGGAAGAACCAGACCGCGTCGGTTAAGCAATTGTGGAACGAGTACTTCCCCGACTTGCCGTCAGGATTTATCCACTTCCCCGCGGCGCCATTCGAACTACTGCGAATTTCGGTTCTATTGCCTCCGCTATTCAACGTCAAGTCGATTCGGCTCTCGGAAGTACCCTTCGCTAGCAATACCCCCGTACCCTCCTCGGGCTCAGGCCCAGCAATCCAAGTGATGTTTGCAGCCAACCGCACTCCGCTAATCGCAGTTCCGCGCGTTAGCGCCACAATCGACTGGGAAGCTAGAGCGATTGCCTGAGGATCGCTCGCGGGCGGCTGATTCTGGGAGAACAGAAAAGTTGAACCGACGAGAACAAACAGGAAAAGATGGAGACAGCGGCAAGAAATGCGAGTTTGCATTGAATCTCCTTGTCGAACGCAGTCGTGCGGCACAGATATGAACGTCGGCGCTTTCCGTAACAGTGCGCAGCGCAATCTTTCCGCCCACAGCGGGCGAACACGTTTACGGGGGAAAGTCCTGACCACAGAGTCTCGGAGAAAACTCGAAACCAAAAGTCTTACGTGTCAAGGACTAGTGAGAGATTTACGCTCGCCACAATTTGTTTGTCAACAAAAAACGACTTAGTCACACTAATACGTGACGAAACTCACATGCCGTGGAGCCTGTTATCTTACGGAACCGCGCAATCTATACCGAAACTTACCCACATAGCAACAAAGTACTCTCTTTGTTACGAGTTCAGGAAACGTCTAATAGAGTTAATAGGATAAACGGGTGGACATTCGGCGCTTGATGCTTCACTTTTTACAAAAATGCAACGGATTGTCGGTTGAGACCGGACGAGCTGTTCCCTAGCGAGAATAATAGCGTTGTCACACGACTGAGTGACGAATCTCACTTTGTAACCACACCTTGACATTCCATTAGTGCACTTATCATGTGCCAGTGGAATATCTAGGCAACGCGGAAATGTCCCTCCGACAAAGGCTTCTGGTTTCGCCGTGCGTGTCCAGATCGATCAGCCGCCGCGTGCGCGGGATCGTCGAGTGATCCGGCGTGTACTCGTCCAGCGTAATGCCCACAAAGCGCCGCACCGCCAGCAAATCCGCCAACCGCCAGGCGATCCCTCGCTCCGCCCCGATGCCCTCGAAATACCCGATCAGTAACGCCCGAAAGCAGATCCCCGGCGTCAGCGATGAACGCCCGTACTTCTCCGCATAAAACCTAGCGCACCGCTGCTCGACAAACTCGTCGAAGCGCTCAGCCTCCAGTAATTCGCTTGTCTGGGGCAGCCAGACGAACGAAAAAACGCGCTAGTCGCTGTTGCTTTGAAATCTTTTCACTCTCGCAAAGATCCGATCGTTCACGGCGTTCACAATGTCCTGCTCACCACCGAGGTATTTTTCCGTGGTCTGGATCGAGGAGTGCCCCAGCAGAAATTGTATTTGTTCAAGATCCCCACCGGAGCGCCGGCACAGTTTCGCGCACGTCCTTCTTAAATCGTGGGGCGCCAAGCGCTCCATGCCGACCTGGTGCGCGTACTGCAGCACGATCTTCCAAACCGCCGTGGTGCTAAGAGAGGCGCCCGACACCTTTCCATTCTTGCCCACCGCCCGGAATATTTTCCCCTCCGCAATCTTCGCCGCGACGGTCCAGAGATCGAGCCGGTCCTTCACCCAGCCCGGAACCGGCACCAGGCGAAGCTTCTTGCGCTTGCCGACCAAGTCGGGAATCACCCACCGATCGTCGCGCATTTGGATCTTGTCGACCATGAGTGACACTAACTCGGCCCGCCGCAGACCGCAGCCGACCAGGCCCAAGCAGGGCACCGTCCCGTTTTCCCTTCAGCGTGTTTTCGTCCGGTGCCAAGAGCAAGTCCTTCGCCTGCTCAGGCGTCAGCCAATTCCCTACCCTCACGCCGCTCGAACGGCTGTTGTCGACGCCGGAGGCGGCTTCCGCCTTTCCCCAATCGAGCAATCCCGCTTCGGCCGCCTTGCGAAACAGGCGCCGCAGGGCCGCCAGTTTCACATTGGTGGAGGAGGGCGCGGCGCCCGAGTCCTCCGACATCGTCCGGTAGTCGTAAAGCACCTGGCGCGAGAGTTCCGTGTAGCCCTTTGCGTCGTACCAGGCCAGAAATTTCTCGAGCGCTCGGCGGTAGGCGCGCTTCGTATGTTCGTTGCTCACGCCATTGAGCAGGACGCGTTCGAGGATCTCGTCGCGATCTGCTTGGAGATTCGGGAGTGTAACCGGAGCCAGGCTCATCGCTCCAGCTCCACGACCTTCGGGTTGAAGTGGGCATGGTTGGACCGAGCATCGAAAAGAGCTCGGCTGCCGGCCGGGTCCTCGCCACACTCGATCGGCAAGGGCAGCTGATAGGCGGCGTGCGGATGTTGCTCGTGCCACAGAATCAGTAGTTGCGGCGGCAGCCAGACGCACAACGCCTGCAGCCGCTCGACGATGGCGTGACAGGCGGCGCAGAGCGAAATCATCAGCGCCGGACGCGAGACGCCCGGCACGCGATGATGCACCACGATCCAGTCGTGGTCTTCTTGCGCGGGACGGCAGAAGCATCCCTGGCAGGTCCAATGGTCACGGCGCAAGACGGCCTCCCGATGTCCGCCGAAATGTTCGCGGTCGTGATGCTGGCGCGCGAGACAGCGCGGGCACATGCCGCGAGCAACGATCGAGAGCAAGCCGCAGGCGCAGAGGAAGACGGCCTGCATTCTTTCCCCGCCGGGCCCGGAGGCGAGGTGGGCGAGTGGCGTACTCATCGCGAATCCCTCAATCTTGCAGGCTCCGGGTAGGGTTTCGCTCTGGGAATCGATTCCCAGCCAAATCCACGATTCCTCGAATTCGGGGAGGGGTGCTCCAAAAAAGACGCGCTGGGAAGGCGTATAAGCGACGTTCTCGACTCTCGCCATACCTCAGTACCCCCCAAATTCTCCGACTTTAGGACTCGCCGACCTCATCCGCGAACCAAGAGCTACTGGGTTCCGGCGGCCGGCCAGGTGCAGCCAGGCTCCGCCGCCATGAAGTCGAGGGTAGATCCAAACGAAACTCCTGGTACGCAGGCGGAACCGCGAAAGCCGTCGTCGTCGACGTTTTTGTCTTTGCCGGAACGGCGGGATTCCGGCCAACAACACCGTGGCCAGGCTGGCAGGGAGGCGAGTCACCTATAAATGAGGAGAAAGGCACGCTCCATGAATACAAAAGAGGTGGAAAAGGGTCAAGAAAAATCACGCCTGATAATCGGCATTATCGTAATTAATATGACAAGCTTGAATCACCCTTGAAATCGAAGCTGAGATTCCTTCTGGCGCTCCTGAGAGTGTGGTTCGCACCGTTACCGAGAACTGTCGGACTCTGAAGTTTGATAGCCAAGGATTTGAGGAAGCATAAAATCCACTGCGATACCAGGTTCAGCCCAAGATTCCAGCCCAAGATAAGTGTGTCTTTGACGACCTTTGAAGTACTTACGCAGCCACCTAAGACCTGTTAAGTCGTTGTAAACACTTATTACCGCCAGTCTGAAAAGGCTGGCGTCGGCGGTTCAACTCCGTCCCTGGCCACCATAAACATAATAATTTCAATAGCTTGCTCGACATCGCTAACCTGTTACATCCTCCCGACTTAAAGCCGCATCGCTCAACTCCTGCGTCTGTAACTCTTTAAGAACTAAGGAAATATGCATGGTAGAGCGCGGCCCAGAAGGGCTTGGCGCCAGTGGAATGCGGACGTTTGCATTTTACGATGTATTGGCATTTGTGTTAATATGCCGACATATTGTAAAGAGGTGTTATGGCCGTTTCCAAGGCAGAACTCGTCGCCCGCATGGTCAAGAAGGCTGGGGTATTCCGGCCGCGCGAACTGGATCGCGTGGGTATCCCCCGCGAGTATCTCCGCCAGGCGAAAGACCGCGGGCTCGTGCGGCAAGTGGGAAGAGGACTCTACGTCGCCGATGGCAGTCGGGTGACCGAACACCACACTCTAGTGGAGGCTGCAAAACGCGTGCCTCACGGTGTGATCTGCCTGCTATCGGCCCTACGCTTTCATGGGCTCACAACCCAAGCACCACATGAGGTTTGGGTGGCCATAGACCACAAGGCGCGTCGCCCCCGTGCCGATTATCCGCCGATGCGGATTGTTCATTTTTCTGGGGAGGCCCTTTCTTATGGGGTCGAGGACAAGAAACTCGAAGGGATGACCGTGCGAGTCTTCGGTCCTGCAAAGACCGTCGCCGATTGTTTCAAGTACCGCTATAAAATTGGGCTGGAGGTTGCGCTAGAAGCACTGCGTGATTTCTACCGGCAGCGGAAAGCGACGATGGATGAACTCTTCATGGCAGCGAAAGTCTGCCGGATGGCGCGAGTGATACAACCATACCTGGAGTCGATCACGTGAAGAAACGCGCTTAATGGCTTCTTCGTCGCAGCGATGAAAGGCACTCTCGCTGTAGGCCTCCCTACTGCTAAGCAGATGGTAAACAATCCGAGTGAGTTTGTGAGCTGGTACGGTCCAGGGTCGAGGGGCTCGATCCTAGACATTTTCGATCAGTCGGACAAAGGGAGGCTACTAGAATAGCTAGCTCGCGTTCATGCGAGCCACGGAATTCCGAATCCGCAATTCCGTTTGTAGCACTATTTCTTGCGGACGATCTTTCAATCCGTTCATGCGGTCAAGCAGCAGCCGCGCGGCCGTATAGCCTAACTGATAACCCGGCTGATAGATCGCAGTCAGGGCTGGGTCGGTTAGCTCAGTCAAATCAAGTCCATCGAAGCTGATGAGGGAAACATCGGCTGGGCAGGCCAGCCGCGACTCGCGAACGGCGGACAGGGCGCCCATCGCCATCAGATCATTGGCAGCGAAGATCGCGGTCGGACACGGCAGTAGGCGCAGCAATCGCAACGCCGATGAGTACCCGCTAGTGCGGTCGAACAAGGCTTCCTGTATGTACTCGGGAGCAATTGGAACCTTGGCCTCGGCGAGCGCCTTCATGAATCCTCGAAGACGGTCTCCGGCGTTTGTGAGATGAGAGGGGCCGGAGATCACTCCAATCTGCCGGTGACCCATTTCGATCAGATAGCGCGCGGCTTTGTAGCCGCCATCTTCGTTGGCTACCGTGACAATGTCGCCTTTCCATCCGCGGGGCCTGCGGTCTACACAAACTACCGGGGGTCCTGGTTGCTCGGACGAAAGAGAACTGTCGACCGAAGGAATAACCAGAAGTCCGGCTGGCAAGAAGGACTTCAGATCACTGAGATAGGTTGCTTCTTTGGCGGGATCGTTGTCCGTATTGCACAGCACGACCCGGAACGAACTCTTGTACGCGACATCTTCCACGCCGCGCACAACTCCGGGAAAGAATGGATTCGTGATGTCGGGAATAATCATCCCGATCATGTTCGATCGATTCAGCCGCAGGCCGCGAGAGAGCTGGTTGGGTTGATACCCCAGTTTCTCGACTGCCTCCGTCACCCGCTGCCGCAGCGGTTCGCGCACCGGCGCCGTCTGGTTGATGACATGCGAAACGGTGCCCAGCGATACACCCGCCATCTTCGCGATCTGGTGCATCGTGATTCGAGAAGCAGGCGGCTTCGTTTTTTCGCGATTACGAGTCACTATGCTCGACCACCTCTTTTGGCCGAGGCCAATTCTCTCACTTCCCTCGCCCATCAACCACGTCCATCCACTACACACCGGAATCCGATGGCGCCGGACCGATCCATGCTCGGTGCCATCAGCAGATATCTGCCATGTTGCGAAAGCTTGTAGGCCTGAGGGAAGTACCACTTCGAGCCTTGGGGCTGGGAGTGGCTCCCACCACGCAAAACACCCGCGCGTGTGTGGTCATCCATGTATTCGTCGGTCCACTGCCATACATTTCCGACCATATCCATTACTCCAAACGGACTTGCGCCTTGAGGATGCGCCGTGACGCCACTGGCCGGAGCCATGTCGCGCCCTTTGTCGGGAACGGGAACGGCGTCGGCCGACCAACTATTTCCCCACGGGTAAGTTCGTCCATCCAGTCCCTGTGCCGCAAACTGCCACTCCCACTCATGCGGCAGCCGCTTGCCGGCCCATTGTGCGTACGCACGCGCGTCGTCGAGCGAAACCCATGTCACTGGCTTTTGATCCCAGCCGGCAGGAAATTGATTGCCGGTCCAGTCCTTTAGAAAACTGTGATCGTCCTCCGGATAGCGGCCGACCGTATACGCGCCTTTCACTGGATGGTAGAAATAGCGGTCATGGATCATCATCTGCGGCTGCACAAAACTCGACTGGGTCCACGTCAGTTCCGGTCGCTTATATTGCGCATCGTCATAGCCCACGCGCGCGCGCCGCTCCGCGCGCCAGTGCAATATGTCATTGAGCCAGTGCTGTATCTCCTCGTTATCGCAGGTGGCGGGCGCTGATCTCGCGTCCCATTCCGGAGGAGTTGCGCAATTTGGGCCCGGAATTTGCTCCCACTTCGGAGAAAAGTCCGTATCCTGCGCGCTAAGAAACGACGCGAGTGACATGGTAACGGCCACGGAGAGAAGAATATTGAGGGCGAAACCAGATTGCGAAAGGCGGATCAAGACAATCCTCCAATGCACGGCCCAAGAACACCGCACAGCGCAATATAAAAGCTTTCATAGAAAATGTATAGGAGATATCGCAGACTGATCCAGGCCTTCCTCACAAGGCTTCAGGACCCGGCAGTTCCTGCAAACGACCAGGCAGCCACGGCGTCTCGCCTAGTCTGAATCCAGTTTTTCATATAAATATTCGTTATTTATGCCCATTTTGGAACGTATACGCCTGAGTTCATTACCTAGCCTTCTACTCTCATGGGGCAGAATCGGAGACAAACCGAAAGCACTTCTCGCCTCGGATTGGATTTCTCGAGACAACTCTTGACACTGCGGGAAAATGAAGACTAGGATGCTGTTTTGAAAGCTTTCAAGATAGTTGCCTTGGCGAGCTTTCATCGGCCACCCCCGTGGCATCGATCTTTCAGGAGGAGCTACCCCGATGTTGTCTTCTTCCAGATCTTTTCTTGCCCGCGTTTTACTAGTCTTCACTTTCGCAATTCTCTCGTTTGCTCCAGCCAGCGCCCAGTACATGAGCGGTTTTGAAGCTACGGTAACTGATCCCTCCGGGGCCGCAGTCGCAGGCGCGCAAATTACGATCACGAATCAGGACACGCAGGTGCAGCAGTCCGCCGTGTCCGACGGGCAGGGATACGTCCACATACGGAACCTGCCATTGGGCCGATATCGCGCCGAAGTGAAGGCGCCGGGCTTCGAGACCTGGGTGCAATCGGATATCAAACTCGAAGGCGACCAGGTGCGAACGCTCTATCCAAAATTGGCGATTGGGGAACAAGTCACCAACGTCACCGTTACAGCGGAGTCCGAGAGCGTTGATACCACGCGTGGCAACGTGGGCAGGACTCTGGAGACGAAAACCATCCAGGATTCTCCGCTCATTGGCGAAAACCTCTACGCCAGCGTGGCCACGTTGGCACCGGGCGTAACGGGGTTGGGCGACGCGTCGGGTAGCATCAGCGCTGCGGGCTCGATTGGCGTGACTCCGTTCGCTTCGGAAGCTGGCTTTCAGATCAATGCCGCCGGGCAGCGTCAGGAAATGAACGAGTTTCAGGTTGACGGAACAACCGTGAATGGCAACTCCCGCGATGGCGTCGTCAATATCACTCCGGAACCGGATACCGTGGCGGAAATGAAAGTCACCGCGTCCTCGTTCTCCGCCGATAAGGGAGTGCAAAGCGGCGCTCTGATAGAGATTTTCACGAAGGCTGGCACGAACAAGTTTCACGGCAGTTTGTCCGAGATGCACTTTGACAATGTTCTATCCGCCCGAACTGAGTTTGAATCCTCGATACCAAAGACTATCCGCAACGACTTCGGTGGAACTTTCGGCGGCCCCATTTTCAAGGACAAGACCTTCTTCTTCGGGTCTTTATTCTGGATGAAGAGCGTTCTCGGTGGCACCAGTGGCAACATGATGGAGACGCAGGATTTTGAAAACTACGTCACCACCAACTTCCCCAATTCGATGGCCACGCGGTTTTTCCAGGCGGCGCCTCCTTCCATGTTCGGGCCTGCTGTTTACGACCCAACCGGCGTCAGCAGCATGACCGTCGCGCAAATTGAAGCGAACCCGAACTTGAGCAGTCCCTACACGCCACCCAATATTCCTGGCAACTTGGTTGCCGAAGCGTACGAATATGTGCCCACCGATGCCACGAATAACGGTTTTCAGGGTCACCTGCGAATTGACCACAACCTCCGTGGCGACACCGACAAGCTGTTTTACAGCATGTTCCGCAATACGACGCAGGGCGAAAACGCCAACGTCCGGCCCACTTATTCCTACATTAATCCGAACTCCACGCTCTACAACAAGGTCGACTACCTGCACACGTTTTCTTCGACGCTGCTCAACGAAGTCGGCATTGCGTACAACCGCCTGACCGGCAGCCAACCCGCCAAGGTCCCGCTTCTGCCGAACGTCGGAGTCTCAGAACTCGACGACGGCTTCTGGCAATGGGGGCCATCGGGCTGGATACAGAACAACTTCCTTGTTCATGACAGCGTGACTTGGATGCACGGCCCGCACAGTTTCCACTTCGGTCTAGATGTGCACCGGTTGCAGGATATGGACAACTTCACCAATGGCGAGGATCGCCCCTTCTTCTGGTTCAACAACATCCTGGATTTCGCCGCCGATCAGCCTTCCTACCAGAGCGGGCCGGTTCTCGACGTACAAACCGACGGTGTGGCCCACAACCTGTATCAGCGCATCTTGATGCTCTACGCCGCGCCTTATGTGCAGGACGATTGGAAAGTCAATCGCCGCCTGACGTTAAACCTGGGCGTGCGTTTTGACTACTACGGGCACCTTTCCACCGTAATGAACGGTCAGCAGCCCATTGCCTTCTTCACGCCCGGTTCCGGATCGACTTGGGGGGAGCAGGTCCTCAACGGTGGAATGAAAGTCCGGGGCAGCAACGGCATCGCGACCGATGACGCGCAATACCGCTTTGCTCCCCGCATAGGTTTTGCCTGGGACGTGTTTGGCAATGGCAAGACAGCGGTTCGCGGCGGCTATGCCGAGTTCAGCGACAAGGTTGGCGAGTATTCGTATGTCAACAACATGCGCACCAATCCGCCGAATTACGCCCTTCCCACCATCAGCATCTACACGCCTGGAGTTACGTTGGCCAATTTCTCCTACGGCATCAGCAGCACCACCGCGAACGGAGGAGCGCAAGGATTCGCGCCGCCGCCGGGCGTTTCCTTCCAGGTCAATCCGAACGGCAGTCTGGTGGGCACCCAGATCGGCGTTGGCGGAATCGATCCGAAACTGAAACCGCCGTTGGTCCATAGCTGGGCTCTCGGCATTGAGCAGAGGATCTCCGGCTTCATGGTCGAAGCAACCTATATGGGCACGGCCAGCCGTGATCTTTATATTCAGACTGACGTCAATCGTTTTGCCGGCGACATGATCCAGAATCTCGGTCTCCAAACTCGTCTGAATCCCGACTTCGGAGCCGTCACCTACGGCCGTTCCACGGGCGTGGCAAATTCCAACCTCGCCGCGTTCTCCATCTCCAAGCACTTCACCAGGGGATGGACAGCCCACGCCATCTACACCTATGGAAAATCGCTCGACTACACCAGCAGCAACGACAACGACAATGGCAATGGTGGGGCCGAGAACATTTTCGACGCGGCCCACGTCAGCGCACAATATGGGCGGGCGAACTTCGACTCGCGCCAGCGGTTCTCCGGCGACTTGGTATGGGACATCCCCGGCTTCGGGAATGGAATTCGCCACGCCGTTACAACTGGCTGGTCTTTAGCTCCGATCATCATTCTTCAGTCTGGACAGCCGTTCACGGTCTACACGACCGCACCGTTTAGCCCCGTGTGGAACAACCCCTCCTGCGCGTCGGCTGTCACTGCGGGTTGCCAGGTGGTCGGCAACTCCGGTGGAGACTTCAACGCCGACGGATACGATTACGATGTGCCTAATGCCCCGTCTTTTGGCAATCACATCAGCACCAGCCGTTCCGATTACTTGAAAGGTTTGTTCCCAACCAGCGCTTTTCCGGCCCCTGCTTTTGGTCAACAGGGCAATCTTGGCCGCAACACTTACGACGGGCCCGGTTTCGCCGTCGTGAACCTGTCGGCGCAACGAACCTTCAAGATATCAAAACTTGGTGAAGAAGGATCGTTCGAAATGCGCGGCGAAATTTTCAACTTGTTCAACCGCGTAAACCTGTCGAATCCAAATAGTGATCTAAATGGCTCTCAGTTTGGTTTTTCTACGGGTCAATCGACACCGAGACAAATTCAAATTGTGGCCCACATCCGCTTCTAAGTGAGCGGGTGAGGCCCCAGAGTCCGCCAGCACCACCGAGGGGGGCGGCGAAAGGCAGAGATGCGCGCCAGGAATAAGAAGGAAACAGGCCGTGTGCCGATTCAGCAAGCTCCGGCATATGGCCAACTCCAATGCGAACCGGGCGCGCACTCTGCCGATCTTAAGATCTTCACCCAATTCTCCGGTCCTCAACGAGTCAGTTCTGGCACGAATCGGCAACCTGTCCTCCTCGTTTCATCTCCGTATCAGCCCGAAGCGTACGCTATCGCACTCCCCTTTATGTTCACCAGCATGCTCTGCTGGGGTTCGTGGGCTAACACCTAGAAGCTCACGTCCGGCTACTCGTTTCAACTCTTCTATTGGGACTACGTGACCGGCGTCATTCTGGCTGGCTTTCTATGGGGCGTCACCGTTTCCTGATCGGACTGGGACGCGATTGCCGTCGCTCCCCTTTTATAAGTGAGGTCTGCAATCATGCGGAAAGAAATAGTTGTCGTAGGCAGTATCAATCTCGATTTAGTCGCTTCTTCCAGCCACATTCCCCGGGCTGGCGAAACCGTGGCTGGATCCACGTTCCGCACCTTTTCCGGCGGAAAAGGCGCGAACCAGGCCGTCGCGGCCGCGCGTCTGGGAGCTGCGGTCACCATTCTCGGAAAACTCGGCAACGACACATTCGGTGTTGAGTTGCGAGACAGTCTGGAACAAGCCGGAGTGAAAACCGGTCCGATAAGGACCGTAGCCGATTCGTCGGGCGTCGCATTGATCAACACAGATGCTGCGGGTGGCGTGAACGGCCTTTGCCGGCTTTGCACGACGAAATCCGGATCGGATTGCACAAGCACAGAGTCACCGGTGGCTTGGAAGTCGTAATGCAGACCATGAAACTTTGTCAGGTGCGTATCGCCAATACTCACTCCGGGAGGAACTTGCCCACCACCGCTTTCGGTGAAAACAATGGCTGGGGAGGTCCCTCCGACCGGAGAGCATGCGCTCGTCAGATTGAGGTTATTCGTCTCGGCCGTTTCACCATTAAAAGAAAAAGGAACGGCGCAGGTTGGAGGATTCGTTGTCCCGTTGGCTGCGGCAAGTCGCACGGTGAGGCTTGATCCGCTGTTGAAGTAGACCTCAGAACCGCAGCAGTCGCCAACTATATTGTATTCACTGCCCGTCCATCCGGATGCTAAATAGAGAAGGCTGTCTTGAGCGTTCGCAACGACGTCTCCGCTTGCGGTCGACAGCGTCACAGTATCGATTCCCCCGGAGACGGTGCCAGTCAACTTAAGGTCCCCGAGTTGCGTAAGGGGCTGGGCGGGGGCAAGCGCGACTGCAGTATTCAGAAAGCAGCCTGGTACAGTACCCGAAGTACCCGGATAGTATATCCAGCTTGCTCCGCCAGGGCACGGAGGTGAATAGTATAGGAGCCAATATTCCATGAATATGCACGGGGTGGGGACCGGATTGCATTGGCTTTGGGTAAACAGAAACTGCTGCCAACCGCTGCATGCCGGCTATCCGTTGCAAGCCACTGTGGAGAATTTATT
>CAVRNL010000047.1:0-72048 GCA_963722485.1 uncultured Acidobacteriaceae bacterium | reverse complement strand
GTCGAGTTCACCGTCGACAACGGATTCTTGATGGCGGCGTTCGCCCATCTGATGCCGTTTCCTGGCACGCCGCTTTACCGCCGCCTGGCTTCCGAACAGCGGCTGCTGCATGAACGCTGGTGGCTCGACCCGAGCTACGCTTATAACACTGTGGCGTTTCAGCCTCGCCATCTGAGCCCCGAGGAATTGCGGCGGCAGTGCCTGGCGGCGCGGCGGGCGTTTTTCTCTTGGCCAAACATGCTGCGGCGCAGCCTGGCCGCCGGCCCACAGCAACGCAATTTTTGGATGGTCAACCTCCTCCATCGCGCCGAGCTGGGTTTGCGCGACGGGCATCCGCTGGGAGATCAAACATGGACACAACCGTTATTGCGCGCCCATTGACCGACAGCCGCTATGCCATCGGCCTCGCCACCGCGGCGGACGACGACGATCTGCGCCGGCTCCTGCGCGAAACTCCGATGCCCGGACCGATCGAGGTCTCGCTGGAGCGCGAACCCGACTTCTTCGCGGCAGCGCGGCAGGAGGGCGGGCGGCACCACACCGTGGCCATTCGCGACCGTCTGACCGGCCGTTTGGCGGCGATGGGCAGCCGGTCGGTCTACGAGATGTTCGTCGACGGCCAACCGCAGCGCGTTGGCTACCTCAGCCAGTTGCGCATCGCTCCGGAGCACCGGCGCCCCGGCCGACAACTGTTGCGGCTTGGCTTCGACTTGCTCCGGCAGACACACGCCGAAGGCGAAGCTTCATTCGACATCACCACCATCATCGACGGCAACGAAACCGCCCGCCGCATTCTCGAAGCCGGCCTGCCGGGCCTGCCGCGCTATCAGAGATTGGAAGAGTTCGTGACGTTCCTGTTGCCGGTGCGCGGCGGTGTTCGCGCTGGCAGACGCGGGATCGAAGTCGCAACTGGCTCGGCGTTATTACTGCCCGGCATTCTCGATTGTCTGGAGCGTTTCGGCCGCCGCCACCAGTTTGCATGGCATTGGACTTCGAACATCCTGCCGCCGGAACGATTCTACGTTGCGCTTGCGGGCGACCACATCGCGGGATGTTTGGCGCTTTGGGATCAACGCGCATTCAAGCAGGTGGTCATCCGCGGCTACGATCGGACGATGACGTGGCGCCGGCCATTGCTGAACTTGCTTGGCGCCCGCCTGCCATCAGTCGGCGAGCCGCTGGCTCACGCGCACCTCAGCCACGTCGCGGTCGACGATGACGATCCCCAAGTGCTCGCTGCCTTGCTGGCCGCTGCGATGGAGGGCGCTCGCCGGGACAAACTGGATTGCGTGACCATTGGGTCTGCCGCGCGGCATCCGCTCAGCGAAGTGGTGCGCCGATGTTATCGCTGCCGCGAGTATGTGAGCATTCTCTATGCCGTCCATTGGGACCAGCCGCCAACGCTCGATGGCCGCATCCCGCATCCGGAGGTCGCGGTATTGTGAAAGGCCGCCTGTTGCCGCAAACCGATGTCAGCAGCGCTCAGCGCGACCTCATGCTCGCGTTGATGCAGGAGCATTTCGCCGGCGTAACTGCGGAAAGGTTTGGGCGTGACCTCGCCGAGAAGAACTGGGTGATCCTGCTGGAGGACGAACGGGGAGAGGTGCGAGGGTTCTCGACGGTGCTGCTGTATGCGACGCAAGTAGGCAGAGAGCGGGTGCGCGTCGTTTACTCGGGCGACACCATCGTGCATCGCGACGCGCGGGGCAGCAACGCGTTGGCGCGCACATGGGTGGAGGCGGTGAGCACATGGCAGAGCGACGTGCCGTTGTATTGGCTGCTCATCACTTCGGGCTTCCGTACGTACCGGTTCCTCTCCGTATTCTGGAAAGAATTCTGGCCGCGGCACGATTCGCCGGGGCTGCCGGCCATGCTCGACGCGTTGGCGCGTGAGCGATTCGGCGGCGGCTACGATCCGGCCACTGGCATTGTGCGATTCGCCACGCCGCAAGTACTGCGCAACGGATTGAGAGAAATCCCGCCGAACCGTCTCGGCGATCCTCACGTGGACTTTTTTGCTCGGGTCAACCCCGGTTACGCGCGTGGCGATGAACTTGTGTGCCTGTGTCCGTTGACGGGCGCGAATCAGACTCGGGCCGCGCGCCGGCTGCTGGCTTTGTGAATCCGGTCATTGCCAATCCGCTCATTGCCAATTCGCTCTGGTTTGCGTGGTGCCTACCGGAGGCGCTGGCATTTCGGCGGGCCTGTCACCGCGTGGCCTCTACGCAGTGGCGCATGTTGCGGGAGATTCTGACGCGCAGCCGGGAATATGGGGACGTTCAGAGCATTGCGGAATTTCAAGAGCGAGTGCCGCTGTCGGACGCGCCGCTGGAGACGACCGATCCCGTGCTGCGGCGTATGCCGACCAGTGGCACAACTGCGGCGACGAAATGGATTCCGTACACGGCGGCGCTGCAGCGGGAATTTCAACGTGGCATCGCACCGTGGATTGTGGATCTTTTCCAGCACAACCCGGCCATGCTCGGCGGCCGATCATACTGGGCGATTTCGCCGGTTGGAGAGACCGGCGACGAATTTGCGGACGACACGGAATATCTTGGGAGCGCACGGCGGTTGGTTGCGTCCACACTTGCCGTGCCTGCCAGCGTGCGACACATTGCCAACATCGAGGAGTGGCGATGCGCTACGCTGCGGCATCTGGTGGCGTGCCGGAACTTGACATTCATCTCGGTGTGGAATCCTACGTTTTTGATGTTGCTGGTTGAGCCGCTGCGTCCAGAAGATCTGCCCGCGTTGTGGCCGAATCTGCGAGTGATCAGTTGCTGGGCCGACGCGGAAGCGGCCCAGCCGGCCGCGCAACTGGCGCGGCTGTTCCCGCAGGCGCGGATTCAGCCAAAAGGATTGATCGCAACCGAAGGCTTCGTCTCGCTGCCGCTGTGGGATCGCGACGGCGCAGCCTTGGCGGTCCGCTCGCATTTCTTCGAATTCCTTGATAAGAACAGCCGTCCCCAACTGGCGCATGAGTTGATCGAGGGCGACGAGTATTCGGTGGTGCTCACGACCGGTGGTGGGTTGCACCGTTACCGTTTGCGCGACTGTGTGCGCGTGACCGGGTTTGTGGAAGAGTGTCCGCTCTTGCGGTTCGTGGGCAAGGAAGACCATGTGTCCGATCGCTTTGGGGAGAAGGTCAACGAGGCGCATGTTCGCGCGGCGTTGGAGGGCGCAAATGCGGATTTCTTGTTAGTCGCCTGCGAAGATCATGCATACACGCTGTATGTCGAGGCTGCCGGCAAGTCCGACGCCGAACTCACGGCGCTCGGTCGAAAGCTGGAAGCGGCGTTGCAGGAGAACGTGCATTACCGGTATTGTCGCGACCTGGGCCAGCTGGCGCCGGTGCGTGTATTTCGCATCGCGGGCGGCGGACTGATCCGTTATGTTGCCGAACGGCACGCGCGCGGTCAGCGACTCGGCAACGTCAAGGCCACACTGCTGCGGCGCGACAGTGGGTGGAGCGAAGTGTTTGAGGGCGAAGTGGTGACGGCATGACTTGAAGGGTTGGGACGTCAGCGGAACGCGCTGCCCGGCTTCACTCCCAGTTTTTTGAAAAGGATCGCCGCCGGACAAAAACCGGTAAATGTAGACTGAAGCATCATTATGCCAATCCAGGCGGTGAGCAGCAGCCAGTAGTGGGAAAAGAATTGGGAAAGTGCCAGGCTGATTAGAATCATTGATCCCGCAAAGACGAGGACAGATCGATCGAGATTCATTTGAGGCTCCTTTGGTTCTCTAGCGTTGTGTTTCATAAGGCGGTTTCAGAGGGCACGGGCGATCCCTCAGGGGCTAAAGCCGGGTTCAAAACAATGCTCTTATCGCAGCGGTGAACCGCTGCGCCACCCAAAAGCAAGTGCAAAGTCGAGTTTCTCCGCAGGCTGTGAAGCCGTGCCCTTCCCAAAGCCTCCGAAAACGATAGCGGTTCAGCGGGCTAAGACGGGGCAAGCCCCGTCTTTACACGAGTTTTTCCGCAGGCTGTGAAGCCCTGCCCTTCCCAGGCGAGATGCTCTCGGGACAGCCGGCAAGATGCCGGCGCTACCCGTTATCAGCGAGCGCGGCCAACATGGTGTGCCAGGCCAACGTGGCGCATTGCAGCCTAAACGGATAGTCGCGCACGCCTGAGAGAATGGTGAGTTGCTTCAGTTCGATTTCCATTTCTTCCAGTGACGACTGCGCTTCGCCGGTCGCCAGGGCGTGGAAACGATCAAACAGGATTTTTGCCTGGGCAGGCGTTTTTCCTAGCAGCACTTCAGTCATCAGCGAGGCCGACGCGGTCGCAATGGCGCAGATCTGGCCGTCGAAAGCGATGTCGCCGATCACGCCTCGATCGTTGATCTTAAGGAAAACTGCCAGCTCGTCGCCGCATGCCGGGTTTACGTTATGGGCCAGATGGCTGCGATCGTCCATGGCGCGACGGTTGCGCGGGTGCCGGCCGTGGTCGAGGATCGCTGCCTGGTAGAGATCGCAATCGCCGCAATCGCGAAGATCGGGTCGAAGTCCGAGAGTATGGCTCATCGCACGAACAGGGCCTCCACTTTTTCCAGCGCCTCCGCCAAGGCATCCACTTCGGCGATCGTGTTGTAGAGCCCGAACGAGGCCCGCACCGTCGCCGGGACGCCGAAGCGCGCCATCACTGGCTGGGCGCAGTGGTGTCCGGCGCGAACGGCCACGCCCCGGCTGTCGAGCACTTGCGCGATGTCGTGGGGATGGACTCCGTCCATGACGAACGAGATGACGGAAGCCTTATGCGCCGCTGTACCAATGATGTGCAGCGACTTGATCGCGGACAGCCGCGCGGTCGCATACGCGAGCAGGCTGGCTTCGTGGGCGCCGATGCGGTCGAGTCCGAGACCGGTCACGTAGTCAATCGCCGCACCCAGCGCAATCGCTTGCGCGATGGCCGGCGTTCCCGCCTCGAACTTCGTCGGCAGCGGGGCGAAGGTCGTCTGCTCGAAGGTGACGCTGGCGATCATGTCGCCGCCGCCTTGATACGGCGGCATGGCGTCGAGGAGCGCCTCCTTGCCGTAAAGCACGCCGATGCCGGTTGGCCCGTAGAACTTGTGGCCGGAGAAGACAAGGAAATCGCAGTCGAGCGCCTGCACGTCGGCTCCCATGTGGACGACCGACTGGGCACCGTCGATCAACACCTTGACCCCGGCCTCATGCGCTGCCCGGATCATTCCTTCGACGGGAAGCAGTGTGCCCAGCGCATTCGACACCTGGGTGAAGGCGGCTAAACGCGTACGTGGACCAAGGAGTTTGGTGAAGTCCTCCAGCGGCACTTCGCCGACATCGTTGACAGGAGCGACGTTCAGGACGATTCCCTTCTTTTCGCGCAGAAGCTGCCACGGGACGATATTGGAGTGGTGCTCGAGGCCGGTGATGAGTACCTCGTCGCCTTCGTTGAGGAAAGCCTCTCCGAAACTGGCGGCCACCAGGTTGATCGCCTCGGTGGCGCCGCGGGTGAAGACGATTTCGTGCTCGTGCCGGGCGTTGAGGAGAGTCTTAACCTTGCGCCGCGCCTCATCGTAGCGTGCCGTCGCCGTTTGGCTCAGGAAGTAGAGTCCGCGATGGATGTTGGCGTAATCCTCGGCATAGAACGTTCGCTCGGCCTCAATTACCTGGGCTGGCTTTTGCGCCGAAGCGGCGGTGTCCAGATAGACCAGCGAACGACCGCGCACTGGCCGGTGCAGTATCGGGAAATCCGCGCGGACGGCTTCGACGTCATACGGCGCGCCGTGGTTCTTGCCTACACCCAGGATGTTGTCATGGGGAACGGGCTTCTCGGCGTTTCTGATTTGACCAACGTCCAGTGCCGCATTCATTGGCGTGCCTCCGCTGCGGTAGAGGGGTTCTCGCGCGATGCTGCAAGCGCCGGCTGTTTGAATACCACCGTCGTGAAGAACTCGATCATCAACCCGAATATTGGATTGCCAATGAGGAGGTTGACCAACGGCAGCGTTCCCAGGCCCAGGTTCATAAAAAAGAAATAGGAGAAGATTGATCCGACCACCAGCCCGATGACGATGCCGTTCCAGGCCCAACGCAGTTTCAGCCCGGACGCGCCGATAGCAAAGCCCATTACTGCTCTATTCAGTAAGACCCACACCAAGTTGATAGCCGTGAACTTAAGAAAGCCGCCCTTGAATACTGCGGTTGCGCAAAGCACACCTACAACTAAGCCGAAAAAAGTGGCAATCGTAATTCGCTTCATAAGTTTCCCTCCACTCCGATCAGAAACGCGCTTGATTTCGAATTAGTGTTACGCCCCGAGGTGCCGGCGGCGCTTCTGCAATCCTCTCCATCGTCACTGCTTTGTTCATACTCTCCGCGCGGCCCGACGAAGTCTTGTGTACCTGATCTGTGACTTATCGCTATCGGAGTCTGGCATTCCAGTTTCTCCAGTTTTAATTCGTGAGCCGCAGAGTAGGACTGGTCTCATAAAGTGGTTCTCCGATCAGGCTGTTCGGCCCTCAGGGGCTAAAGCCCGCGTCTTTATTGGCCTTGAGCGGCACGGCTGAAGCCGTGCCCTTCCCCAAAGCCTCCGAAAACGAGAGCGGTTCAGCGGGCTAAGACGGGGCAAGCCCCGTCTCTACTCGAATTTTTCCGCAACCTCTGAAGCCGTACCCTTCCCAAAAGCTACTTATGAGACCAGTCCTAATCAGATTGGTCCTTGATAGCGGCGCAGCCGGACCGCTGCGGCTAGAAATGCCGCGGCGACTGCCAGGCCGATCCACAGACCGGGGCTGCTCAGAAATCTGCCCAGAGCGAGATATGTCATCGGATGCATCGAGGCACTACCTGTCAAGGCGGCACCTTCCGCACCGCCCGTCAAGCGGGACGCTAGCAGGGCGCCGAAATGCGAAGTATTGAAGACGATCTTCTCGACGACACCGATCGCGAGCAGAGGTAAGGCCGCCCATAGAAATGCCGCGCGCCGCGCCCATCCCGAGACCAGCAGCAGCCAGCCATAGAAGGGCGCATACCAGAGCCCATGCACGCCCAGAAGATGGCAGAACAGCATCAGAGACATCTGGAACAAGGGCAAGTGCGTCCACAGTGTCGCGACGCTCTGACCGCTCGCCAGTAGTACCGCGGAGCTAACCAGCAGCATGATCCACTGCGTGGCGATGGTGATCGCGAACGCGAGCAACGGGAGAACCACGATCGGGATGCTCGCCTTCGAGAGCACGGTGGTGAGATCGGAAACCGGCAAGGACTTCCAGAACAGAATGCTGCGCTCGCGACGCTCGCTGTGCAGCGCGTCGAGAGAGTAAAACACCCCGACGATAATAGCGGTTGCCATGATCGAAAGCGCAACGAAGTTGTACGGCTTCCCGATCAACTCCTGTTGCTGCATCGGGTCGAGGGCCAGCGCGGCACGCATTTTAGACGGCAGATGAATCGAGCTGATCAGAAAGCTGAACAGAATGACGGCGGCGACGGCGAGCGGCGCGATATAGATGGAGCGGTTCTCCCACAATTCTCGGCGCACCGACCAGTAAAATGGCTGCGTCGGCGAGATGGCGGCGGGCGCGATTGGCTGCGAGTCGAAGGACTCGGGCACGGGGTTCGATTCAGTATTCATCTGGGTGCTCCTGGTGCTGCGCCGGCCTGATTGCCCATCACGGCAACGAACAAGTCGGCGATGCTGGGCGTGCGCGTGTCGCCAAACGCGGCGAGTTGCTGACGGTCGACCTTATCGAGTGTCATCAGATCGAAAAGTAGAATGCTGCGACCGAGCGTTTGGCGCTCGTGGATCGGCTTGAGCGCCCGTGCCGCAGCGACGTGCTCGGGATTTACCGTCACTTCCACATAGCGCGACTCGACTTCTTCCATGCTGCAATTGAGTACGATCCGGCCGCGATTGATGAACATGAGATCGGTGAGGACGTTCTGGATCTCTTCCACCTGATGGGTGGTCACGATGATGGTGCGGCTGCGATCGAAATAGTCGTTCAGCAGGGAATCGTAGAACTGTTTGCGGTACAGGATGTCGAGGCCAAGGGTCGGCTCGTCCAGCACCAGCAATCTTGCGTCAATGGCCATGACCAGAGCGAGGTGCAACTGGGCCACCATGCCCTTCGACAATTCCCTGACCTTGCTGGCGTTCCGGATGGTTGTCTTGGCAAGAAAACTCTCCGCCTTGGCGCGATCGAATCGCGGATGCACGCCGGCCACGTAGTCGAGCGCCTGCGAAACCCTGATCCACCGCGGCAGGACCGCGACATCGGCAATGAAGCAGACGTCGCGCATCAGTTGATCGCGCTCGGTCCAGGGGTTGCGTCCGAGCACTCGCAGTTCTCCCTGATAAGGGGTGAGGCCAAGAATCGCGTTGAGCGCGGTGGTCTTGCCGGCGCCGTTCGGGCCGATGAGTCCGAGGATGCGGCCCTCTTCGACACGCAAATCTACGCCGTCCAGCGCGATGGTTGCGCCGAACGCCTTGCGGAGACCGCGTGCTTCTATGACTGTCATGGCTTCGGCTCCTCGTTTTCTGTTGCATGCGAATCGGCAACATCGGGCGACGGCTGGCGAGTTGCGGTGGCATCCAGCAGTTCTTGCGGCGTCAGGCCAAGCCGCTGAATGTTCGCGTAAACCCTGGGCCATTCTTCGGCAAGAAACTTCTTGCGTTCGCCCTGCAACAGCAAATTGCGCGCGCCGGCATTGATGAACATCCCGCGACCTCGCCTGCTCTCGACCAGTTGCTCGTCGACCAGTTGTTGATAGCCCTTCAGAACCGTGATTGGATTGACTCGATATTCGGCTGCGACATTGCGCACCGACGGCAGCGGATCGCCTTCCTTGAGCACGCCGTCGAGAATCATGGCGACGACGCGGTCGCGAAGCTGGCGGTAAATCGGCTGACTGTCGTTCCACTCACGGTCCATCATGTTTTCCAGATCGTCTTAGCGGAGATACGCTCCGTTACTTTGTCCGCTGCAGATCGAAGTGCGCGTTGACCGGCTTGTCCCCGGGCATCATGTACGTCCAGTCCTCGGTGTGATGATTCGCGTCGATGACGGTGAAGACGGCATGGTGCATGTGTCCGTACTGCGTGCCGCCGGCGAGATCGAGAAAATCGAATTCCACCGTTTTTCCGTCCGCCGACGTCCTGGCCGCCATGCGCGGCCGATTGCCGGCATCGCAATAATGCGTCAGGAGCAGACGATCGTTCTCCAGGTAGAACATGGTGACGGGATGGTCGTACTTAGTCGGATCGTCTGCCGTTCCCGCTGCCTTCATCTCATGCACAAGCGCGTTTCCCCGGGAAGTCACACGCAGCGAGATGTCCGTGAGGGTTCCGTCCCCCATGCCTGGTTGCGGCGGGACGGTGGTCACGCGGCCTTCCCACGAACCCGCCAGAGACTTCATTTTGTCGAAGGACTTTTGCGCGTCGGATTGGGCAAAAGCCACGGTGGAGAGCGCCAGTAGAACAACGGCGGACAACATCATACGAAGGTATTTCATGTTTGATTCTCCTTAGGCTTCTTTACTTCGGGCTGGGCTTTTCGCTCGCCTAATTGCGTGCGACGATGATCTTTGATGGATCTCATGTGTACTAGTTAACTACACCACTAGGTCACATGTCAAGCATTGCCCCCACTTTTTTTTGCGCTTTCCGTCGCCATACGCTATCCATTGTAGAAACAACGGCTTGCAAGGTATCTTCCTGCCTCTCAATGAAACCCTGCGGAGCGCAACTTTATTTTCCGATGCAGAAGGTGCTGAAGATCAGGTTCAGGATGTCGTCGTTTGTGGTGGCGCCGGTGATCTCGTCCAGGGGGCGGAGGGATGCGTAGAGATCGAGCAGGAGCATCTCGTGCGGGACTCGGGCGGCTACGGCGTTGGCGGCGGCGGCTAGCGCTTCCAGGGCGTCGTTGACCAGTTTTTGGTGGCGCACGCTGGTTAGGAAGCCGGTTTCTTGCTGGGTGGCGCTGTCTCCGGCGACGTGCTTCAGGATGGCGGCGCGGAGGGCGGGGATACCTTCGCCGGTTAGGGCGGAGGTGGGGATTCGCAGCGGAGAGTTGGGCTGCGGCGGAGAGTCGGGCACTGCTGGCGAAACCCTGCCGGGCTCTGCCCGGCTTGGACGGGCGAGGCGCCCGTCTCCACACAAGCCCAGCAGGTCAGATTTGTTTTCTACTACTATCGCTGGGCGAGCTTCTACCTGAGTTAGTAACTCGTAATCCTCTTCGGATAGGGGTTGGGTTCGGTCGATTACTACCAGGACTAAGTCGGCGCCGGCCAGGGCTTCCATTGATTTCTTGATGCCTATGCTTTCGGCTTCGTCGAGAGCGCGGCGGATGCCGGCGGTGTCCACTAGTTCCACAGGAATTCCACCGATGGCAACGGTTTCGCTGACTAGATCACGGGTGGTGCCGGGCTGGGCGGTTACTATGGCGCGCTCGCGTTCCACGAGGCGATTGAAGAGGCTCGACTTGCCGACGTTGGGACGACCTACTATGGCCAGGGTCAGTCCCTCATGGACGATTTTTCCGTAGGTAAAGGTGGCGGCTAGTTGCTCCAGCGGGGTTTTGACTTCGGCGATGCGCGCTTGGATGGTAGCGTCCTGGGCTATGGAGACATCGTCTTCGGCAAAGTCTATGCCGGCTTCCAGCAGGGCGATCAGGTTGATTAGCTTTTGCTTGATGGGCTTCAGGCGATTGGAGAGCGCGCCCTCCAACTGCTGGGCGGCCACCTTGGCTTGGAATAACGTTTGCGCGTCGATGAGGTCGCGGACGGCTTCGGCTTGGGTCAGATCGAGGCGTCCGTTGAGGAAGGCGCGCATGGTGAATTCTCCGGGCTCGGCCAGGCGGGCGCCTTGGGCTAACGCGCGTTCGACGATGTGGCGCAGGACTACGGGGGAACCGTGGGCGGAGATTTCTATGATGTCGTCGGTGGTGTAGGAGTGGGGGCTGGCGAAGTAGGTGACTACGACTTCGTCGATGCGGGCGGGAGTGGGGGCGGTGCTGGCAAGGGCGGAGCTTCGCTCCGCTGGGACCCTTCGACTTCGCTCAGGGCAGGCTCCGAGGGCGGCCGTCCCTACGTGAGTTGCGGCGGGGTCGATTAGATCGCAGCGCTGGGCTCGGTTCGGTTCCAGCTCGCGGTTTAGCTTGAGCATCGGCTGGGCTATGGCTCGGGCTTCGGGGCCGGCCAGGCGAACTACTCCGATGCCGCCGCGGCCGGGCGGGGTGGCGATGGCGACTATGGTGTCATCTAGATTCATCGCAAGCACTGGCTAGGGTCAGTGGTCAGTGGATCACTCTCAGGGTCATTGTAGCTGGGGAAACTCCGATCAAGTGTCGGCAGAAAGCATAAACCACAGGGTACACAGGGGTGCACGGAGGACCCCAGGGACTTAATCCAGAGCGTCCTTAGATGGCGCGTTTGCCGGGGAGTGTCGGCGTCATTTATACTTACGGTTCGCCTTAAGCCAGCCGATTCAATCAGGAGCAAGGAAGTTCGAATGCCGAAACGTACATTTCAACCCAACCGGCGCAAGCGCTCGAAGAAGCACGGGTTCCGGACTCGCATGAAGACCAAGAGCGGAGCTGCGGTGTTGTCGCGCCGCCGGGCCAAGGGGCGCAAGCGCGTCTCGGTGAAGCCCGGGTTCCGCGAGTAGTTTTCCCACCGCAGAGCAGTTGCCAGTTGCCAGTACCCAGTTGCCAGAAAAAACGGGACTAAGCGCCGGTGACTGGGTTACTGGGTATCGCCGTGCAGGATGGTGAACTGGTGAACGCCGACGCTCCCGAGCAGCGAGTCGAGCAGGCCTCGGCGGGGGCGGGATTTCCGCGGGCGGCGCGACTGCTGAAACACTCCGACTTCGATCGCGTGTACAAGCAGGGACGGCGGCACTTTTCATCGCACATGACCGTGTTCTATCTGCGGCAGGCGGCGGGCGGCGCTCGCGTCGGGTTCACGGTAGGACGCGTGCTGGGCGGCGCGGTGGAACGGAACCGGATCAAGCGGCGCTTGCGGGAAGCGTTGCGGTTGCGGCGCACGGCACTGACCGGCGCGGTGGATGTGGTGATCAATCCAAAGAAGTCGGTGCTGACTTTGGAGTTTCGGGTGGTGCTCGAAGAAGTGGGACGGGCGCTGGATACGATCGCGAAAAAGCTGGGGGAGAAATGAGAGTTTCTCGCGCTAGTGCGGGGAACGATACTTTCGGGGATCCCACTCATTCGCAAGAAGCGCGAATGAGTGGGGCACCCGGCGTTCTAATGAATTCTCTGGCGCTGGGGATGCTGCGAGTTTATAAGCGGTGGATCTCGCCGGCGTTTCCGCCGTCGTGCCGGTACGTGCCGACTTGTTCGGAATATGCGATGGAAGCGGTGGAGCGGTATGGCGCGTGGCGCGGCTTGGCGATGGCGGCTTGGCGATTGTTGCGGTGTCATCCGCTGGCTACGGGTGGATTGGATTTGGTGGTGAAGGATGAGTTGGGGGATCCCACTCATTCGCAAAGGGCGCGAAAGAGTGGGGCACCCGGCTGTTAAGTTGTACCGACAGCTGCCGAGCTTCGCTCGGCTGGACGGCCGAGGGCGGCCGTCCCTACGTGTGATGTTCGTATGCGTGAGTTGTGGTGACTAACTTGGAAATGATGAGCTAACGAATTGGCCGAATTTAATAATCCGCAACAAGAACCCGGGATGGAGCGCAGGCTGTTGATCGTGTTTGCGCTGACGTTCCTGGTCATCATGCTTTTCCAGCCGCTGCTGAAGAAGTATGGGCCGCAGCCTCCGGCTCCAGCAAAATCGGAGAACGCTGCCGGGCTGCGCCCGGCGGAACAGCCGGGGGCGGGGGCCGCTGCGCAGGCTGGGACGGGGCAAGGCCCCGTCACCACACAGGCTCTTCCTACACAAGCTCTCTCTACACAAGCGCCCGAAACGCAGATGGCTGCCAGCGAAGCGGAGACGGTGGTGGAGAACGACGTTTACCGGATCGTGTTCACCAATCGCGGCGGGCGGGTCAAGTCCTGGGTGCTAAAGGATCCTAGGTACACCGACGACAAGGGTGGTCAGCTGGAACTGGTGAATGCCTTGGCGGCGGAGAAGTATGGGTATCCGCTGACGTTGTGGACGTATGACGAGACGCTGCGGAACAAGGTGAACTCGGCGCTGTATGTACAGTCCAGCATCTCACCCACCCTTCCGCAAAGTACGCGGAAGGATGGGGCACCCACGTCCGTTGCTCCACCAGAAATTAAGTTCGTATACTCCGACGGCGACGTTTCGGTCGAGAAGAGCTTCACGTTTGATCGCAACAGCTATGTGGTTGGGGTGAAGACTGCCGTTCATGTGAAGGGGGCGCTGGTTACTGCGTTTCCGATGTGGCCGGCGGGGTTTGGCGATCAGGCCAGCGCTGCGCACTATGCGACCAGCCAGTTGGCCTATCAGTACGATGGCAAAGTTGAACGGCTATCGACGAGTAGCTGGACCGTCCTGCCCTCGATCAAGGTTATTGGCGGCAGCACTATCCCTGGCCCTTTCCACTGGGCGGCTATCTCGGAGCAGTACTTCGCGGCCGTCTTCCTGCCGCAGGATGCGCAGAACGCGGCGATGGTTACGCTGCGCAATGCACTCGAAATTCCGCACAATGCGTCCGATCCCAACAACAAGCAGCAGGACAAGGTCGATGTGTACGGGGTTGCGGTCGGGAGTTTGAAGGGCCCGACCGAAGAGAGGTTGTATGTTGGGCCCAAGGCGCTGGCGGATCTGCAGTCGGTTTCCGTGCCGGGGATTACCGGAGCGCCGCCAGATCTGCGGGCGGTTATCGACTTTGGCTGGCTGGGGATCATCGCGCGTCCGCTGTTCTTGTGGTTGAAGTGGATGCACATCCACATCGTCTCGAACTGGGGCTGGGCGATCCTGTTGCAGACGCTGGTCATCAATGTGGCGCTGCTGCCGCTGCGGCTTTCGCAGATGAAGTCGATGCTGAAGATGCAGCGTGTGGCGCCGCAGATCAAACAGATCCAGGAAAAGTACAAAAAGTATAGTTTGCGGGACCCGAAGAAAGCCGAAATGAACACGGAGATTTCGGCGCTGTATAAGAAGGAAGGCGTGAATCCGGCGGGTGGATGTTTGCCGCTGCTGATCCAGATGCCGTTTCTGTTTGCGTATTATCGGATGCTGAACGTGGCTATGGATTTGCGTCATGCGCCGTGGCTGTGGGTTAAAGATCTTTCGGCGCCCGATCCGTGGCACATACTGCCCATCGCGATCGTCGTGACCATGCTGGCGATGCAGCGGATGACGCCGCAAGCGGGCATGGATCCGGCGCAGCAGAAGATGATGAACATCATGATGCCGGGCATGTTGGGCCTGATGAGCTGGAACCTGCCGGCGGGATTGGGGCTGTACTGGTCGGCGGGACAAGTGATTGGGGTTGTGCAACAGGCGGCGCTCAATCGCACATCGCTGGGGCGGGAGATGCGGGAGATGATGGCGAAGCGGGCGCGGAAGAAAGAGAAGTAGGCGTCAGCCGTCAGCCATCAGCCGTCAGGAAAAGCTCTGAGCTTTTACCTTCTCGCCTGGGATCTTTGCTTTGCGCCGATTGCGGACGGAGTTTCGCGGAGGGAAGAAAGATAGGCGTCGGCTGTCAGCCATCTGCGGCAGCGCATCATGCGCTGGTATACCTGAGGGCTGACGGCTGATGGCTGAGAACTTACTTATGCCAATTACTGACAAGGTTGCTGCCGCTAAACAGATTGGGGAATTTCTGCAGGCTGTCATTTCCAATGGCAGCTTCAAGCTGAAGTATCGGATCACGGTGGATCCGCCGATCGCGCAGAATCGCGAGTGGGAGCGCCCGGAAATTCTGGTGGAGTTTGCGGGTCCGGATTCGGGGCTATTGCTGGAGCGAAGCGGCGAGTTGCTGCGATCGTTCGAGCTGCTGGCGACGGAGATCCTGCACCTGCAGGGGAACGAGCACGAGAAGATCTGGTTCGACTGCAAGAATTTCCGGGCGATGCGGATCGAGGAGCTGCAGACGGCGGCGCGGGTGGCGGCGGAGCAGGTGCGGCGGACGAGCGAGCCTTACCGGTTTGGGCCGATGTCGTCGCGCGAGCGGCGGATTGTGCATCTGGCGCTGCGCGAGGAAAAAGATTTGCGCACGGAGAGCGATGGCGAGGGTGGAAGACGGTCGGTGGTGGTGTATCCGGGGAGTTACAAGACGACGGCGGCGACGGCTAGGCGGGAACGGCGGACGAACTGAGGCGAGGTCAGATTGCAGAGGTTAGAGGTCAGAAGTAAAACCATCACGTACCTTGGGGTTGTCACCTCTGCAATCTGACTTCTGCCCTCTCACCTCTTTCTTCCCATTGCACAGTTTGCGCGGCAGTTAGTTTCTCGACACTTGACAGCGCGAAAAAAACGCGATTCTAAAAAGCGCTGGCGCGAAAAAAATTTGTCGCGCCGCACCGACGCGGCGATTTTTTTGTGCTAGTATGCGGTTCGTCTCGCAATAAATTTCACCGACAATCCGTACTGCAAAACAGAAATCGCTCTGCAGTAAAAGAAGAACTCATAATTTCAAGATTGGTTTTGCCCGGACGTATCCACGCCGGCGTTTTCGATCTTCTGGTAAACAATGTCTCTCTCCAGTTCCGCCGTCATTCCGAATCCCTGGGCGCGCATCCTTGACGCGCTGGAAAAGAAAATCAACCGGCACTCCTACGACACATGGCTCAAGCCAACGCGGTACAGCCACACCAGCAATGGAGTATTGTTCGTGCGCATCCCGACCGCCGAATTTCGCCACGTCAGCGACAAATACGCGGATCTGATTCAGGAAGCGGTGGACAACCTGGGGCTGGGATATGAGGATGTGAAATTTGTTACCGCTGAGGACGATCCTTCGAACACGTTGATCCGGCATAACGGCGGGCTGTCAGTTCATAGTTCGAGCGGCGGTCCGAATGCAGGTTCGGGTCGGGAGGCGGCGCCGGGGTTGCCGGCGACGCAGGGGCGGTTCGATTGGGATAGCGCGGCGCAACTGAATCCGCGGTATACGTTTGACGCGTTCGTGATCGGCAGCGGGAACCAGTTCGCTCATGCGGCGTGCCAGGCGGTGGCGGAGCGGCCTTCGAAGGCCTACAACCCGCTGTTCCTGTATGGGGGCGTCGGGATGGGGAAGACGCACCTGATGCAGGCGATCGGGCATGAAATCAAGCGGCGGACGCCGCAGGCGGCGATCTGCTATGTGTCGAGCGAGAAGTTCACCAACGAGATGATCAACTCGCTGCGCTACGACAAGATGATCAGCTTCCGGGATAAATTCCGGACGATGGATGTGCTGCTGATTGACGACATCCAGTTTCTGGCGCAGAAGGAGCGGACGCAGGAGGAGTTCTTCCACACGTTCAATGCGCTGCATGAATCGATGAAGCAGATTGTGATTGCGAGCGACCGTCCACCGAAGGAGTTGGCGGAATTCGAGGATCGCTTGCGCAGCCGGTTTGAGTGGGGACTGATTGCCGATATTCAACCGCCCGACCTGGAGACGAAGGTCGCCATCCTGCAAAAGAAAGCGGAGCAGGAACGGGTGACGTTGCCGACGGATGTGGCGCTGTTCATCGCCTCGAACATACGGTCGAATGTGCGCGAACTCGAAGGGGCGCTGATCCGGTTGGTGGCGCATTCTTCGCTGATCGGGGCAGAGATTACGCTTCCCTACACACAGCAGGTGTTGAAGAATTTCATCGACTCGCAGGCGCGCAAGGTGACGATTGAATCCATTCAGAAGGCGGTGGCTGAGCAGTTTGGGCTGCGGTTGGTGGAGATCAAGGCGAAAAATAATTCGCGGTCCATTGTCTATCCGAGGCAGATTGCGATGTACCTAGCCAAGCATCTGACCGAGGCTTCGCTGCCTGAAATTGGGCGCCAGTTCGGGGGCAAGCACCACACCACAGTTTTGCATTCGGTAGACAAGATTGAAGAGGTCCGTAAGAACGACAAGGATTTGAACAGGTTGCTTAATAAATTGACCGAGCAACTAGGCGCTTGAATATTGGTTTCCACCAATTTTTGCACTCATCAGGCTGTTCTTCCTTTCTTCTAACTGTGGAGTGTTTGTGCAAACTGTGGGAGACGGGACAGAAACCGAAGACCGTCCCGAGGTTGCGCGGGCATCCGCTGTGGCGGAGTGCGATTATTCACATGAAGGGTCGATCTGGAAGCGGTTGAAGCGCAGGGATCTGGACCGGTTTTCCACTTCTCCGAAGCGCCTACGGTTACTACTGGTTTTATTGCTTTTATATTTGATATAAGAAGAGAACAGAAGTAGAGCCGGTTTGATTGGCATAGCTAAAACTGTGCCCTACCCAAACTGGTTCTAGAGTCGGGAGACCCAATATGCCGGTGGAAGTCGCCCCTACGGTATCCTCAACGACCATGGAAATTACGGTCAGCAAATTTGAGCTTCTTCGTGAACTGACAGCTACTCAAGGCGTGGTTGAGCGCAAGACCACAATTCCTATCCTCTCCAACTATCTTTTCGAGGCTACAGGGGACAAGTTGTCGCTGACGGCGACGGACCTTGATCTGAGCTTGCGTACATCGTGTAATGCGAAGGTGAAAAAAGAAGGCGCGTGCACAATTCCGGCGCGCAAACTTTATGACTACGTAAAACTACTGCCCGACGCCGATATCACCATACGGTTGCTGGAGAACCACTGGGTCAGCATTCGCTGCGGCCGGTCCAACACGAAGATGGTAGGCATGGCGCGGTCGAACTTCCCGAGCCTGCCCGTGTTTCCATCCGCAGGAGGGATCAAGATTCCCGCGGCTGTGCTGCGCTCGATGATTGCAAAGACGGGCTTTGCGATTGCCAGCGAGGAGTCGCGTTACACACTAAATGGCGCGCTGATGGTGCTGAAGCCAGAGTCGATCACCATGGTTGCGACCGACGGGCATCGCCTAGCGCACATCGAGCGTATGGGCGAGAAGTTTGAAGGCGTCTCCGGCGAAATGAAGACGCTGATTCCGAAGAAGGCAATGGATGAGTTGAAATCGCTGCTCGATTCCGATATTGAGACGATCGACTTTGCCAAGGATGAATCCACGCTATTCTTCCGCGTGGGTCCGCGGCTGCTGACATCACGTCAGCTTACGGGGCAGTTTCCGAACTACGAAGCGGTGCTGCCGAAGGACATCTCGAAGTCGATCGCGCTGCATGGCGAGGAACTGGGCGCCGCGATCGCGCGCGTGGCGCAGTTTGCCGATGAGCGGTCGCGTGCGGTACGGCTGCGCCTGGAGAAAGGCGAGTTGAAGATTTCCGCATCGTCGACGGAGACGGGCGAGTCGGAGGATTCGCTCGAAGTTGCCTATGACGGGGAGCCGATGGCGATCGGATTCAACGCGCAATACCTGATGGACTTCATCAAAGCGACTGGGTCGTGCGAAGTGAAACTGGAGTTGAAGGATGCGCAGTCGGCCGGGCAGCTTCGTCCCGCGGAGGGCGAAGATTACAAGTACCGGTATATTGTGATGCCGATGAGGATCTGAGCAGAGCCCAACTGCTATCTGCTGTAACAGTCCAGAATCGAGAGTGTGTTTCATTAATGCCTTTCAGGTCGGAAGGCGCGTTTCTCAGGGGCTAAAGCCCGCACTTTTCGAGATCCTAAACGGCATGGCTAAAGCCATGCCCTACCCAAAGCCCATTGATGAAACGCGTCCTACTCTGGTGCCTGACGGGCATATCAAATGGCACGAATCGAGACCAAACCGAGGAGTTTCACCGTGAAAATCCAGGCGCTTGTTCTGGCCCTGTTATTACCCAGCATCAGTGTTCTTTCCGCGAGGCCGGTGGTTGCCTGGCAGGAGAGCATTCCCCTGCCGCTTCCTTGGGCTGCGGGACTCCCGGTGTACGACCACATTGTGATCGTGGTGGAGGAGAACAAGGATTACGAGGAAATAATCGGCAATAAGGGCGCCACGTATATCAATGAAGTTCTGGGTAAAGAGGGAGCGATCCTGACCAATTTTAATGCCGAAGAGCACCACAGCGAAGGGAACTATTTCTGGCTGTTTTCGGGCAGCAATCAGCATGTTGGATTTATAGACAGCGTTCCGGGCCGCGATTTTTCAACAAGCAATCTGGGAGCGGAGTTGATCCGCGCTGGCCGTTCTTTCAGAGGATATTCCGAAGGTTTGCCGGAGATCGGGTCGCTGGTCACGGAGCAGGGTCTTTATGCGCGGAAACACGTGCCATGGGTCAGCTTCTCCAATCTGCCTCAGGGCAAGACGGTGGCAGATTCGTCGAACCTGCGCTTCCCCGAAGACTTTCCGTCCGATTACAATGCGCTGCCTACGGTTTCGTTTGTGATCCCGAATATGGTTCATGACATGCACAACGGTTCGACTCGGCCAGCCATCATAGCTGGGGACAAGTGGCTGCGGCAGAACATCGACAGTTACTACAAGTGGGCGAAGCAGCACAATAGTTTGCTGATCCTCACTTTCGACGAGAACAATCACGCCACGATGACAGGAGGGGTGACCGATCCTGGAGACAAGGATCCGAAGAAACGTAATCGGATCGCCACGATCCTTGCGGGGGCGCACATAAAGCACGGTGAATACGGCGAAGGAAAGGGCGTGACGCACGTTAACGTGCTGCGCACCCTGGAGGCGATGTATAAGCTGAATCGATCGGGAAGCCAGCAATGGAACGCCCTGAAGGCTGGCATCGCCGACGATTTCGTAATCAACGACATCTTCGAATGATCGACTCTTCGCTGACCCTGGGAGATGCAAGTCCCGCACTTTTTTCAAGACCGGCTGGGCGCACGCACCTTGACCAAAAGATGTTCAGCATTTAGATTGTGCCATTCCAGTAGGCGGAGGGAAACGTCATGCTATCCGGTTTCAAGCAATTTATTTTGCGTGGCAATGTGGTGGATATGGCGGTGGGCGTGGTGATTGGCGCGGCCTTTGGCGGCGTGGTCACGGCGCTGACCACGGATCTGTTAACGCCGCTCATCGCAGCGGTCGTGGGCAAGCCGGATTTCTCAGCCATCCATTTCACGATTCACGGGGCGCTGTTTCCGCTGGGGCATTTCATCAATGCCGGGGTGTCGTTTGTGCTGATTGCGGGGGCCATTTATTTCTTTGTGGTGGCGCCAGTGAATGCGCTGGTGGCGCGGATGCACAAGGACCCGGCACCGGCCGATCCGACTACCAGGAAGTGTCCGGAGTGCCTGAGCGAGATTCCGATCGACGCGCGGCGCTGCAGCCATTGCGCGCAGCCGGTGGCGGGCAAGGCGGCATAGGCGGCGGCTAGACGACCGAGAACGCCGGCGGCAACGATCAGTCTATAATCGTGACCCGCTTGGAACGCCCATCGAATGTGATTACCCAGTTTCGCAAAATGTCTCTGCCAATCAAACATGCGTAGTGCCGCTCTTTCGCGAAAACGGCCGAAACGATGCGAATGGCGTCCAATGGTCGCAGGCCGGTACCGGGAAAACTGATGGCTCCGGCGTGTTCCGCACAGCGGTGGGTGGCACCGATTGCTGTTATCTCGCTGCCCTCGCTAGTCTGAAAGAGCTTGCAGTAGTTGGCAAAGACCCTGCTGATTACGGTGACAGATGCACCGCTATCTAGGAGCGCTCTCATTGGGTGAGGTCCAGGATATTCCAGGCCAATCGAACGCCCAGCCTCAATAACGTCGCGTGAATTCATTACCGTGACGTCAATGCACGGGCCTGGGTCAGTCTGGTCGAAAGGGTCCCACCTGAGCTCTGCGCGGGCCATTATGAGACGAAATATACTGGCTCAGTATTCCACACCTGCTTTATAAGAAACCCTCGACGAACTCCAAACTTCTGCAGACCAGCCTTGAAGGCCTCTGCGTAGCTGCCGAAGAATCCTTCCGCGATGGTGTCATCTTGGATCGCAACATACTGGCCCGGGTGCGAATGCGACCACTCGTTACGGTGCTGTTCAAACACCTGGAGCTCCGCCGAGAAAAGCCCAGTAGGCGCCATGTAAATCCCTCCAAATCTTATTACGCAATTACCTTTGATTGTTAGGCCCAATTTGCGTTAATGCGTTATTGCACTATAACGTAATAATGTAGCAATGCAAGAATGCAGTCAATAGGAATCTGAACCATGAGCCCGAGAGAGAAGCACATCCCGGACGATGCTCACCGGACCTCGGTTTGCCTCACAGCCGAAGACCGCGCAGCCATACGATGGGTCAGTGAGATCCGTCGGGCCAAGAAAGACAAGCGAACTACCAGTAACGACATTCTTGTCGACGCGCTCTGGTATTTCCTGGAGAAGACTGAGGGCAAGACCAAAGGTCAGATTCGGGCCATGGTGCCGGCCGTTTCAGTAGACGAGCGCGTGCAAAACAAGGTCACCGAGATGCCAAAGCCGAAGAACAAGCGGTGAACCGATTGCGAGAGCCCGCGGTTGCAAAACTAATCGACTGTTGTCCCTCCGCATGGTTTGGCGAAATCCGCCGGATTCCTGTAAAATTGTGGTTTCGGCAATAGGCCTGGAAGGATTCAGAGTTATGGCTCGAGTTTGTGATATCTGCGGCAAGGGGCCGCAGTTCGGAAATACCATCAGCCACGCCCACAATGTCAGCAAGCGGCGCTGGAACGTCAATCTGCGCCCGGTTCACGCCAAGGTGGGAGCGGCTACCAAGCACATGCGCGTCTGCACTTCCTGTCTGCGCAGCGGCAAAGTGGTTAAGGCGTAAGAGGTCAGAGCCCGCAGAGATACGGAAATCCTGCGGGCTTTTTTTGCCCACTAGCTTTCGCGGGCGAGGGCGCCCGCGCCACACTTGCTACTTCACATCCACCAGTTGCACGTCGAAGATCAGGGTCGAGTTGGCCGGGATAGCCCCGGGATAGCCCTTTTCTCCGTATGCCAAGTCTGGTGGAATGCGGAGTTGGCGCTTGCCGCCGACTTTCATGCCGACGATACCTTCGTCCCATCCCTTGATGACGTTGCCAGCGCCGAGCTTGAAGTCGAACGGACGGCCGGTGCCAACCGAGCTGTCGAACTTCTTGCCATTGGTGAGCCATCCGGTGTAATCGACTTTTACCTGCTGTCCAGTTTGCGCGACCGGGCCGGTGCCGACTTTGATGTCCCAGTATTCGAGGCCGCTGGCGGTCTTGGTGGGCTCGCCGGTGACTTTGGTGGGGCCGCTGGCGGCTGGCTTGTGAGTTGGAGCGGTCTGGGCTACGGCCAGGGAGGTTAGTGCGAGCAGTGCTGTGGCAAGGATGACGATGACGGTTTTCATGGATTCCCCTTTCTTAGGTCTGCAAAAGCTTTTCAATTCTGTTTCTTCGCGTCAGACTGTTTCAAGCGAGCGCGATCACATCAATTTCTACCAGAACGTCTTTTGGCAGGCGGGCTACTTCGACAGTGGAGCGGGCTGGCGGCTCTTGCTTGAAGTAGCGGCCGTAGACTTCGTTCATGGCGGCGAACTCTTCCATGTTTTTGAGGAAGACGGTGCAGCGCAGAACTTTTTCCAGGCTGCTGCCCGACGCTTGCAAGACGGCAGCGAGGTTCTTGAGCACGCGGTCGGTCTGCGCACTAACATCGCCGGCGACGATTTGCGAGTTGGCGGGATCGATGGGGATCTGTCCTGAGGTGAAGATCAGGCCGTTGGCTCGAATGGCTTGCGAGTAGGGGCCGATGGCTTTTGGGGCCTGATCGGTGGCGATGATTTCGCGCATGATTCCTCCTGCGTAGTGCGTTCTGCGGGGATGAGGATGAAGAGTGATTAACGCAGATTGCGGCGGTGGAAGTCAAACGGAGGGATGCGCTGGGCATGGGGGATATGGGGTTGCCGCTGCCAGCGGCTGCCGAGCTTTGCTCGGACGGACGGCCGAGGGCGGCCGTCCCTACGTGAGCTGTTTAGAACAATGAGCTTTGGCGGCGGTTGGGGGTGATTCCGAAATGTTCGTAGGCTAGTTGAGTGGCTACACGGCCGCGAGGAGTGCGGTTTAGAAAGCCGATCTGGATCAGGAAAGGTTCGTAGATTTCTTCGATGGCGTCGGGCTCTTCGGCTAGCGCTGCGCCTAGCGTGTTCAGGCCTACAGGGCCACCCTGGTATTTTTCGATGATGGTCAGCAGCAGTTTGCGGTCGACTTCGTCGAAGCCGTAGCGGTCAACCTCCAACATGCTGAGCGCGGACTGGGCGGTGGGCAGATCGATGGCACCGGCGGCGCGCACCTGGGCATAGTCGCGCACGCGGCGCAGCAAGCGGTTGGCGATACGCGGCGTGCCACGAGAACGGCTGGCGATTTCGACGGCTCCGGGGCGATCGATGCTTACGCCTAGAATTTCGGCGGAGCGCTCTACGATTACGCGGAGGTCGTCGTGCGTGTAGAACTCCAGGCGCAACAGCAGGCCGAAACGGGAGCGCAGGGGCGCGGAGAGCAATCCGGCGCGCGTGGTGGCGCCGATGAAGGTGAAGGGCTTCACGTCCATGGTGTGAGTGCGCGCGGACGGGCCCTGGCCGATCATGATGTCGAGCTTGTAGTCTTCGAGCGCGGAGTAGAGGATTTCTTCGAGCGCGGGCTGCAGGCGATGGACTTCGTCGATGAAGAGCACCTGGCGGTCGCGAAGATTGGTTAGGATCGCGGTCAGGTCGCCTTTGATCTGCAGCGTGGGGCCGGAGGTTTGCTGGAAGGCGGCTCCTAGCTCGTTGGCGATGATGTTGGCCAGCGTCGTCTTGCCAAGGCCGGGGGGGCCGTAGAGCAGGACGTGGTCGAGCGCTTCGCCTCGGGACTTGGCGGCCTGGATGGCGATGTCGAGATTCTCTTTGACTTTGTTTTGGCCGATGAACTCTTGCAGGCGCTGCGGGCGGAGCTTGAGCTCGAAAGAGGAATCGTCCTCGACCGGGGCGGCGGAGACTAGGCGGTCTTTGAGCGCGGCATTGTCTTTGGCGGCGGACACTGAAAGGGATGGTAGCAGTTCTGGGTTCGGGGTTCCAAGCGTGGTCACTCAGTTCGCCCGTGATGCGCGGCGATGGCGACCGAAAGCCTGCGGAGCTTCGCTCCGCTTGGACGGCCGAGGGCGGCCGTCCCTACGTGGTTCTTGCTACTGCCCAATTACACCTAGGCGGACGCCTTTCAGTTTGCCTTGGTCGAACCATCCTACCCTTTGGCCGAACCAGGTTTTATTGCCGGAGAGTTTGTACTTCTTGGCGGCGGCGGTGAAGTCGCGCGTGGTTAGCAAATAGGCAACCGGGGTCTCGCCGTACTTGCTGAGCCGCTCCGAGAGCCAGCCTCCGCCCGCAGGAGCTGCCAGAATCACGGGCTCGCCGGGGAAGTAGGCGAGGCGGCCGAAGTCTTTCTGAGTTTCGGTGAGCGGCTCGGCCCAACCGTACGCTTTGCGGAACAACGCAATCGCCGCGTCCAGGTTGTTGACGCCCAGCACTACGTTCTCGATGCCGCCAACGGGCGCTCCTTGCACGCTAGCGGAAGTCTGAACGCGCCAAGCGCGCGGTGTCGTGTCTTCGATGATGAAGGGCAGCGTGGAGCCTGGGGTTCCGGAGCCTACGTCGGCGGTCGTCCACTCGATCGACATGCCGTCGGGGCGCTTGCGGCTGCCATGCTCGGGAGGTTTTACGGGGATTCCGGCCTTCTTCAAGCGATCGACTTCCTGCAGCAAAACATTTGTCCCTACCGCCCAGGCGCAGGTGACGGCATCGTCGGCCATAAATTTGGCCCAGTCGGAGCCTGCGGTCACACCTGGCTTTATTGGCGCAATCAATTCGATGTACGACGCATCGTCGAAGCCGAGGATCGCCATCTGGGTAATGCCGTTGCCGTGAGGACCGCCGAAGTCGGGAGTCATGCCGATGTCGGTGAAGGCTTGGCGCAGCGCGTCGAGATTGGATCCGCAGATCGACACGTGATCGATCTCGAGCGAACCGATGCTGTTTTCCTGGGCCATTGCGGGACGAGAGACTAGTAAGAGAACGAGCGTCGCGAAGAACAAGCGGGAGCAGGTAAGAGAAGTCCGCCTGGACATGCGTGCCTCCTTAGGAAGAAGAACAAGGAATGGTACGCCAGAAACCGGGCTGCTGGTGAATTTGTTTTTCGGAGGTTGGCAGCGGTCCGCGGTGGACGGGCGAGGACGCCCGTCTCTCCACCGGACTCTTTTTCTCTTATTCCTCTTCTTCTTTTATCTCGCCACGCTCGGCTTTTGCTTTCTCGATAATCTTGTCCTGTAGTTGTTGCGGGACGGTGTCGTAGTGGTGCATTTCCATGGAGAAGCTGCCGCGGCCTTGCGTCATGGAAGTTAGATCGGCGCCGTAGGTTAGCATCTCGGCCATGGGGACTTCGGCTTTTACGATGGTGTTACCGGCTTTGTTGTCCATGCCTTGGATGCGTCCGCGGCGGCTGTTGAGGTCGCCCATGATGGTGCCGGCGAATTCGTCGGGGATGGTGATCTCCACCGTCATGATCGGCTCGAGCAGGGTGGGTTTGGCGGCTTCCATGGCCTTGCGGAAGGCTATGCGGCCGGCCATCTGGAACGAGAGGTCGTTCGAATCCACGTCGTGATAGGAGCCGTCGTAGAGGATGGCGCGGAAGTTCACCACGGGATAGCCGGCGAGGAAGCCTCGAGCGGCGGCATCTTTGATTCCTTTTTCTACGGCGGGGATGAAGTTGCGCGGGATGGCGCCGCCGAAAATGTCGTTGACGAATTCGAATTCAACTTCGGAATTGCGCGGCAGCGGCTCCATCTTGATTTTGCAGTCGCCGTACTGGCCGTGGCCGCCGGTCTGCTTTTTGTGGCGTCCCTGGACATCGGCCTTGCCGCGAATCGTCTCGCGATAGGGCACCTTGGGCGCTTTCAGTACTACTTCCGCGTGGTAACGCTTCTTCATCTTCGAGACCACGACTTCGATGTGCTGCTGTCCAGTGCCGGCGATCAGGAATTCCTTGGTCTGCGGGTCGCGGAAGAAGCGGAGCATGGCGTCTTCCTCCATGAGCTTGTGGAGGCCGACGCCGAGCTTGTCTTCGTCGGCGCGGCTTTTGGGCTCGATGGCGAAGGTGATGGCGGGCTCAGGCAGTTGCACCGCCGGATAGCGGATCGGCGATGACTTGTCGCCCAGGGTGTCGCCGGTGAGAGTCTCTCTCAGCTTCGCGACCGAGCCGATGTCACCGGCGTGCAACTCGGGGATCGGAACCGCTTGCTTGCCCTGGATCAGGGAAATGTGAGCGAACTTCTCTTGAATATTGCGATTGTAGTTCTGCAGCGAGGCGTCGTCCTTCAGCACGCCGGAGAAAACCTTGAAGTAGGAGATGCGGCCGGCGAACGCGTCGGACATGGTCTTGAAGACGTAGACGGAGGCGGGCTCGTTGTCGGTGCCTTTGCGCACGGCTGGCTCTGTGCTGCCTTCGACCGTCCAGCCGGTGAGGGCGTGATGCTCGCTGGCGGCGGGCGTGTAGTCGACGATGAAATCCATGAGCTCGTCAACGCCAATGTTGCCGAGGCCGGAGGTGAAGAGCACGGGGAAAATCTTGTCTTCGCGAATCGCTTCGTGCAGCGCGGGGACCAGATGCTCCTCGGGGATGGTGCCCTTCTCGAAGAACTCCTCCATCAAGGCGTCTTTGCCTTCGGCGATGAGTTCCACTAATTTTTCATGAGCTTCCTTGGCGGCGACGGCCATGTCAGCAGGGATGGGGCCTTCCTTGCCCTTGCCGTTTCCGCCCATCTCGTAGGTGTAGGCCTTCATGCGGACGAGATCGACGATGCCGGTGAGACTTTTCTCGCTGCCGATGGGGAGCTGCAGCGGAGTGACGGCGCGGCCGAACGCGTTGGTGAGCGATTCGAGGACGCGGTTGGCGTCGGCGCGGTCGCGGTCCATGCGGTTGACGACGATCATGCGCGGCAGGTCAACGTCATTGCAGTAGTTCCAGACGCGCTGAGTGACGACCTCGACGCCGGCTACGCCATCGACCACGACCAGCGCGGCGTCGACCACGGGCAGCACCATCTTGGCTTCGTGGACGAACATGTTGAAGCCGGGAGTGTCGAGCAGATTGATCTTGACCTTGGCATCGGGCTTGCCCCACTCGACAAAAGCAAGGCCGGTGGAAATGGACATCTGGCGGGCGACTTCTTCTTCGTCGTAGTCGGTGGTGGCGGAGCCGTCGTCGACGCGAGTGAGGCGCGGCGTGGCGCCGGCGGTGTAAAGCATGGCGGACACGAGCGTGGTTTTGCCGGCATGCCCGTGTCCGATGAGGGCAAGGTTGCGGAGATTGGCTGCTTGGTACACTTTCACGGGTTGTCTCCTTCCGCAGGCTTACGGGAAGGGTCGATACGGCCCGGGATGAGGATGAGTACAGGGTACAGGCCAGCCCAACAACGCCTGCGAAACTTCTGATGCTAACACAGGGGATTTGCAATCTCCACTACCTCAGGCGTTTAGACGGAAAAGGCCATCGGGGGTTCTAGCGTAGCCTCCAGGCGACCAATTTCCCTCACTATGATATACTCTTTTCATGTTGCATTTTGATGTGCATAATGGTTCTATATCATTGATGGAACAATACTTACCACTATCAAATATTCGTTCATATTTGAAGACACATCCGTGGCTAACTTTCCGCGCGAATTTTCAAAATCAAGCTTCTCCGATGCTATGGATGATGTTGGGCGAATGTGCCTCTAAATGTGACCACATCGCTGGCGTTCCTCTCAGGCCAGCGCTTGCCGCTGAACTCTACAAAATCTACTTGGCTAAGGGTGCTCTCGCGACCACGGCGATTGAAGGCAACACGCTGACGGAGCAAGAGGTCAGACAGCATCTCGACGGAAAGCTACAGCTCTCTCCCTCACGTGAGTACCTAGCCCAAGAAATCGATAACATAGTGGCCGGGTGCAATTCGATATATTCAGAATTGGGACTGCACAAGACTCCTTCGCTTACAGCTGACCGCATTGTTGAGTTGAACCGATCAGTACTGGATAAGCTCACGCTGGAAGAGGGTGTGACGCCCGGCGAAATCAGAAGACATAATGTAACTGTCGGTAGGTATCGCGGAGCACCGGCTGAAGACTGCCGATACTTGCTGGAGCGACTGTGTGAATGGCTTGCCAGCAAAGACTTTCAGGCAAGAGCCGGGATCGAAATCCCTTACGCCATTCTGAAGGCGATCCTAGCTCACCTATATCTTGCCTGGATACACCCGTTTGGCGACGGCAATGGCCGCACGGCCAGATTAGTGGAATTTCAAATCCTGATCTCATCCGGAGTTCCCGCTCCGGCAGCGCATCTACTGAGCAATCACTACAACCAGACACGGTCGGAATACTATCGGCAACTGGATTCCGCGAGCAAATCGGGTGGAGACGTTCTGCCGTTTATCATGTACGCCGTCAAAGGCTTCGTCGATCAACTCAGGACTCAGCTAGAAGAAATCCGGAGTATGCAGCTTGATGTAACGTGGCGAAACTACGTACATGAAATGTTTCGGGACAAGATGGGCGTTACTCAGAATCGCCGGCGACATCTCGCGCTTGATTTGTCTCAACTGGGTAGGCCCGTTCCCCTGGCCAAGATCCCCGAAATTAGCCCTCGGCTTGCCAGCGCTTACGCCAAACGCACGAGGACGACTGTTCTCAGAGACGTCAACGCGCTTTTAGCGTCGAACCTGTTGGTTAAGGAAGCCTCAGGCTATCGTGCAAAGAAAGAAGTAATAGCCGCCTTCTTGCCCCTGCGAGCACAGCCAAAGGTTGAATAGAGTAACTACAACGTCGCGCTCTTCTCCTGGATCAGCTTCTTGATCTTCTCCACAAATTCTGCCGTGCCCATGTCTTCGGTCTTCTCTTTGCCGCGGGTGCGGACGTTGACTTTGTTGGACTCGGCCTCTTTGTCTCCTACCACTAGGAGGAAGGGGACTTTCTGCATGGCGTGTTCGCGGATTTTTGCGTTCATCTTTTCGTTGCGGGAATCTACTTCCACGCGCACTCCGGCCGCGCGCAGTTGCGCCGCTACTTTTTCCGCGTACTCGACGTGGCGCTCGGCTATCGGGATCATCGCTACCTGCACCGGTGAGAGCCACACTGGGAAGGCTCCGGCGTAGTGTTCGATTAGGACGCCGAAGAAGCGCTCTACCGATCCGTAGAGGGCGCGGTGAACCATCAGCGGCTGCTTGCGGGTGCCGTCTTCGGCTACGTATTCAAGCTGGAAGCGCTGCGGCAGGTTGAAGTCGAACTGGACGGTCGAAAGCTGCCAGAGGCGTCCTATGGCATCGACTAGTTTGATGTCGATCTTCGGGCCGTAGAAGGCGGCTTCGCCGGGGATGGTTTTGTATTCGATGTTCAACTTCTTCAGCGCGCTTTCGAGCGAATGGTTGGCCAGGTTCCACTGGTCTTCCGTGCCCAGAAAGCTCTTCTTGTCGTTCGGATCCCAGGTGGAAAGCTCGGTCTGGTATTCGTCGAAGCCGAAGGCCTTCAGCACGGCGAGCGCGAACTCCAGGCAGCCGACGATTTCGTTTTCAATCTGCTCGGGAGTGCAGAAGATGTGGGCGTCGTCCTGAGTGAAGCCGCGGACGCGCAGCAGGCCGTGCATTACTCCCGAACGCTCGTAGCGATAGACGGTGCCTAGCTCACCCAAGCGCACGGGTAAATCGCGGTACGATTTCAGCGAGTCCTTGTAGATCAGGATGTGGCCGGGGCAGTTCATGGGCTTTAGGCGATACTCGGCGTCGTCTAGCTCCATGGCGTCGAACATGTTCTGCGAGTAATAGCCCTCGTGGCCGGAGGTGTGGAAGAGCTGGCGGCGCGCCACATGCGGCGTGCAGACTAGCGAGTAGCCGCGGCGCAGGTACTCTTCGCGCATCCAGTCTTCCATCTCCTTGCGGATGATGCCGCCCTTGGGATGCCAGAAGATCAGGCCCGGTCCGGCCAGCTCTTGGATGGAGAACAGGTCGAGTTGTTTTCCTAGCACGCGATGGTCGCGCTTCTTCGCTTCTTCCAGGCTATTCAGATAGGCGTCGAGATCCTTCTTTGAGAAAAACGACGTGCCGTAGATGCGCTGCAGTTGCTGGTTCTTTTCGTCTCCGAGCCAGTAGGCGCCGGCGATGTTGAGCAGCTTGAAGGCTTTGATTTTTCCGGTTGAAGGCAGGTGCGGACCGCGGCAGAAATCCTGGAACTTACCGGTTTTGTAGACCGAAATCTTTTCATCGGGCTTGGTGAATTGCTCGATGAAATGGCACTTCATGAAGTCGCCTTCGCTCTTGAACTTTTCCAGGCCTTCTTGGCGCGGCAGGAACTCGCGGGCGTAGGGCAGGTTCTGCTGGACTAGCTCCTGCATTTTCTTTTCGATCTTCTCGAGGTCTTCGGGAGTGAACGCTGTGGGGCGATAAAAGTCGTAGAAAAATCCGTTCTCGGTCGCGGGACCGTGGCCGAGCTTGGTCTCGGGGAAAAGCTCGAGCACGGCGGCGGCCAGCAGGTGCGCGGAGGAATGCCGATAGACTTCGAGCGCTTCGGGGTCGCGGTCGGTGAGAATGCGCAGATCGGTGTCGCTCTCGAGCGGGCGAGTCAGGTCGATCAGATTGCCATTGGTTTTGGCGGCTAGAGCGGCGTCCGCTAGACGCGGGCTGATGGACTTGGCAACGTCAAGCGCAGTGGTGCCTTTCGGGACTTCCTTGGTGCTGCCATCGGGGAGCTTGATATGAATGCTGTCAGACATGGATTCGCCTTGTATTCCGCTGAATTGCTTAAGTTTATCATTTGCTGGCTAGGGGGATAGACACACTCAACCAACTGGTTACTCACTAACGCGCGCGACCGAACTTCAATTCATGCGAACGCCGAATCTCCTCTAAGAGGGGTTTGAGGCCTTCGTGAGTGCAAACTATCGACCTGCTGTAGTTTGGATTTCGACCCGGGCGTAGAAGACTGGCATGAAGGTGGTCTTGCGGCCTGCCGTAAAAGCTCACCCCGATTCCGCCAGGATGGCTTTTCTGTAGATATTCTACGAAGACGAAGTTGGGCTCGATGCCGATTCCTCTCCCCGAGAACGCCTTGAACGCCCTAGTGCCGGACACCTTCAACGCATCGCCGACAAACTGCTCGGCAAGTTCGATTGAACGGGCCGGGTAGCCGGGGAAGTGTTTTTTTATATCTCTCTTGGCGTCGGATATGTCGACCGGTTCCGAGTGACGTGGCAACTCGGAAATCCTGGCATGTCGTTCAGGCGAGGAGACAGCGGGAGACTTCCTCGTCTCTAGGAAGTGTTCGGCGATGACGCTGGCACAAAGAGAGGCAGCGTCGACGTTTTGCCGCGTGGCTTCGTCGATGACAAGTTCGTCTACCTGATCCGGAAGCAGAATCGTTAGGGTTCTCATGCGACACATAATGACACACAACGACATATTGTGTCAATGGTGTCAGATCCCATCCTACCAGCCTACTTTTTTCCCTTTGTTCTGCTCGTCCAGCCATTTTTGCAAGGGGGCGAAGTATTCCAGGATCGCGCTGGCATCTACCTGGCGGCCGCCGGTTAGGACTTCCAGGGCATCGGGCCAGGGGTTGCTTTGGCCCATGGCTAGCATCTTGTTGAACTTCGCTCCGGCTTCTTTTGAGCCGTAGAAGGTGCAGCGGTTGAGCGGACCTTTGTAGCCGGACTCGCGGCAGAGAGCGCGGTAGAACTGGAACTCCAGAATGTGGGCCAGGAAATATCTGGTGTAGGGCACGTTGGCGGCTACGTGGTATTTCGCTCCGGGATCGAAATCGGCTTCGCTGCGCGTGGTCGGAGGCGCTACGCCTTGATATTTCAGGCGCAGAGCCCACCATGACTTGTTGTAATCCGCGGGCGCGATCTCGCCGGAGAATACTTTCCAGCGCCACTGGTCGATCATCAGGCCAAAGGGGAGGAAGGCTACGCGATCCAGCGCCTGCTTCAGCAGTTCGGGGATATCGTTGCTGTCCTGCGGCACGTTTTCCAGCAGGCCGACTTTGTGCAGGTATTCGGGCGTTATCGCTAGCGCTATGGCGTCGCCGATGGCTTCGTGGAAGCCGTCGTTGGCGCCGTTTTTGAACATGAAGGGCTGATCTTTGTAGGCGCGCTGGTAGAAGTTGTGTCCTAGTTCGTGGTGTATGGTGACGAAATCGGTGCCGCGCACCTGGATGCACATCTTCACGCGGAGATCGTCGAAGTTGTCGACATCCCAGGCGCTGGCGTGGCAGACGACATCGCGGTCGGCGGGCTTGGTGAAGAGCGACCGCTCCCAGAAAGTTGGCGGCAGCGGCGCGAAGCCCATCGAGGTGAAGAAGCCTTCGCCGTATTTCACCATGCCCTTCGGGTCGAGATTTTTCTTCTTCAGCAGTTCGGTGACGTTGACACCGCCTTTGTCCTCTTGCACGCCTAGCAGGTCATAGATGTTGCCCCACTCCTGGGCCCATGGATTGCCTAGCAGATGCGCGGGGATTGGTCCGTCGGGCGGAACTGCGTTGGGGCCGTATTTTTCCGCGAGCTTCCAACGCACATACGTGTGCAGCGACAGATAGAGCGGTCTTACCTGGTTCCACAGGCGCTCCAGGTCGGCGGAGAATTCTTCGGGCGTCATGTCATAGCCGGCGCGCCACAGGGCTCCGGTATCTTTGAATCCAATTTCTCTTGCTCCCTGATTGGAGAGATCGACGAAGCGGGCGTAGCGCTGGCGCATGGGCGGCGCAATGGCGTGCCATCCCACCCAGACTTCCTTGAGCTCTTCCGGATCGCGGCTGGTGGACATCAGCTTCTCGATGGCGGTGATGTCCAGACACTCGCCGTTCTTGCGGCAGTACTTGCCCTTGCCGTAGTCGCCATCGAGCGATACGCCGATCTCGGTCATCTCTCGGCGCAGCTTGGCATCTTTCGGCGCAGGCGCGGTGAGCGAGAGCTTCAGCAACATGAACTTTCGCGCTAGGTCAGGCGAAAGTTTGAGACTGTCAAAGCGCTTGGCCTGCTCCACCAACTGAGTGGTGACGGCGGTGACTTCATCGATCGCGTCGGCCGCCATGGCCTGGGTGTCGTCGGTGATGAAATTCTCCTGCACCCAGGAGGCGCGGTTCACCTTGACGCTTAGATCGGAGAGCTGAGCCTCGGCCTTGTTCATGAACTCCTGGGCTTCGGCGGCGGTGGGGGCGGTGGTTTGAGCGTTGGCGGTCATGGCAAGAAAGTTCATGGTGAGAAATAAGAATACGAGAAGTAGGGACTTCATGACACCTCCGGTGCGGACAGAGGATTATGACCGATAAGGGAGGATATTGTCAGCGTGGGGCTGGCTGGCGGCTGGCGAGCTGCGCTCGCCTGGGGCGGACGAATGCGTCCGCCCCTACGTGGTTCGTGGTGCAAGATGGAGTTTTTCGATGGACGCTTTCACCTTGGCCGTGACCTCTTCGGTATCTTGCACGGTCAAGCCGGCGGTGGGAATTATTTCGCCGACGCGCATCTCTAGGGGCTGGCATTTGATGTGATAGGTGTTCATCGGCAGCAGGTCGAAAGTGCCGATGAGCGCGATGGGCACGATGTCGGCCTGCGCTTTAATCGCCAGAAAAAATGCGCCCGGAAGAAAAGGTTGTACATTGCCATCGCGGGTGCGGCCGCCTTCGGGAAAGATTACCAGCGGCATGCCGCTGCGCAAGCTCCGCAGCGCGGACTTGATGGAGCCGATCGAAGCCGCCGGGTTCTGCTGGTTGATGCAGACTTGTCCGGAGCGTTTGAGATGCCAGCCGATGAACGGGTAGGCCAGCAATTCGCTCTTGAAAATGATGCGGAATTGAAAGGGCAGGTTTACGTAGAGGATCGGAATGTCGAACGCCGATGCGTGGGTGACCGCATAGACGCGGGGGTTGGAGTTGTCGATCTTGTCCCTATCCATACCGGTTACTTTCACCGGCGAGAGGATCGTCTTCATGATGAGCCACGACCAGAGGCGGGCGCAATTGTGCTGGATGCGGCCGCTGCGGTCGAAGAGCGAGCAGAGCAGAGAAATTGTGCCCAGAATCAGGGTATAGGCCCAGATCAGCGGGTCGAGAATGAAATACGATCGGAGGCGGCTGGGCCAGCCGTGGCGCGGCTTGGGCGCTACGGGCTGCGTCTCAGGCCAGGTTGAGACCGTTGCCGGTTGCTCTGGCGAGCGTGGCTCGGCTTCCATGCTTTCCGGCTCGGCGGTTGTGGCAATCTTGTGCACAGTTTTGAGACCACAGACAGTCTTCGCGGGCGGGGGCGCCCGCGCCACATTTACTCTTTAATCCTTAGATCCTTAGATGCTAACGCCGAGCGTTCGCATCGCTTCTCCTACAATGTAAATCGACCCGGTTACCACGATCAGGCCAGTTCGGCCGGCAATTTTCCGCGCTCGGTCCAGGGCTGACGCTACACCCTCGGCTCCATCCAGATCAATGCCCGGCGCCACACGCGCCGCCGCTCGCCGAATCTCATCCGGGGTCGCCGAGCGCGGGTTGTTGGCGTGGGTCACGATCACGTGCCGGGCGAGCGGAAATAGAATCTCAGTAATCTCCTGCACGGCTTTGTCGCGCATCACGCCAAACACCAGCGTGATGTCGCGGGCGTTTCCTGCGTCGGGGTAAGCGGACGAAAGCGTTGAACGCAACGCCCAGGCTCCAGCGGGATTATGCGCGACGTCGAGCACATACTCGGGATCGTCTCCCGCGGCGGGCACCACCTGGAAGCGCCCCGGCCAACGGGTCTCGCGGATGCCTTGGGCGATGGTCTGCGGCGTGACTTGGACTGCTCCCTGGTCGTGCAGTTCCGCTGCCCCGGCGATTGCGAGCGCGAGGTTGCGGAGCTGGTGGCGGCCCACCAGCGGCGACTCCACCATAATCCGCGTGCCCATTACTTCCAGCGGATAACGTTGCCGCTGGCCACTGAAGTATCCACTGCTTCCCGGCGACACCGGCGGCACGTAGGGCACGGCGTTCACGGCTCGCGCGCCCATATCCAAAATTGTGTTTCCGATCACGTCGTTGGCTTCGGGCAATTGCGGCAGGGTCACCACGACGCCACGCGGGCGGATGATGCCCGCTTTTTCGCGCGCAATCTCGAGCGATGGTTTCGCCAAGGTATTTCTGATGATCGAGCGCGATGTCGGTGATGATGCTGAGGCGCGGCTCGACTACGTTGGTCGCATCCAAACGGCCGCCCATGCCGACTTCGAGCACAACCATGTCGGGACGGCTGCGGGCGAAATATTCGAAGGCCATGGCGGTGAGCATTTCAAAGAAGCTGGGATGCCAGGGCAGATCGCCTTCGCTGACCAGGCGCTCGGCGGTGCGGTCGACTACGTCGTGGAGCAGCGGCGAAATCGTCGTCGGCGATGGCTTTGCCGTCGAGGCGAATGCGCTCATTGATCCGAACCAGATGCGGCGAAGTATAGAGGCCGGTCTTCAGTCCGGAGGCCTGCAGGATCGGATGCCAGCGTCGCGGACGTGGAACCCTTGCCGTTGGTGCCGGCGACGAGCACGGCGGGAACGTTTTTTTCCGGATGCCCTAGCGCGGCCAGCAGCACGCGCATGTGCGCCAGATCGAACTTGTGCGACGGCGTCTGGGACAGTTCGTGGCCCAGCGCGTACATCTGCGCGACTGCGGTTTCGTAGGACATCGGTCGTTAGTCGCTGGTCGTTCAGCCGCTCGCGAACTAGCTTGTCGGATTTTCGTCTTGGCTGTTCGTCGTTCGCCCGCTACGACGGGCCCATTTAGGGTAGCAAGTCCGCCGCTATTTTCGACTTTCTCTCATTGGACGGCAGAGGACTGACATCAAAGCGCTTCTCACGCGCTCCGAGAGGGAAGGATGAGCTTGCGCGAATGGCGAATAGCGAACGACGAACGGCGTGGTTCCTCGGCGACTGCTCTACGCTGCCTGGACCATGAAATCCAGCGCCCGCGCGATGTACGCTTTCAAATCCTTGCGCGGGACCACGGCGTCTAGCATTCCGTGCTCCAGGAGAAACTCGGAGCGCTGGAAACCTGGCGGCAGCTTCTGGCGGATGGTCTGCTCAATCACTCGCGGACCGGCGAAGCCGATCAGCGCGCCGGGTTCGCCTATGTTGAGGTCGCCCAGCATGGCGAATGACGCGGTTACGCCGCCGGTGGTGGGATCGGTCAAAACGCGAAATGTAGGGAACCCGCGCCGTTCCAGCCGCGCCAGCGCGGCGGAGATCTTCGCCAACTGCATCAGGCTGATCGCGCCTTCCATCATGCGCGCGCCGCCCGATGCCGAAACGATGACGATCGGCTTGCCGCGTTTCAATCGCCTTCTCAATGGCGCGCGTGATGGCCTCGCCGACCACCGCGCCCATGCTGCCGCCGATGAACGAATACTCCATCGCAGCTCACGATCACCGGACGCCCGTTCAGTTTGCCCTGGGCATTGATGATGGCGTCTTTCAGGCCGGTATCGGTCTTGCGCCTGTTTCAGGCGCGAGGAGTAGGCTTTCAGGTCGACGAAATTCAGCGGATCGGTGGAGACGAGATTGCTGTCGAAAATCTTCGTATTGATTGTCGTCGAGAAGCTGCGCCAGGCGGGTGCGGGCATCGATGCGGAAGTGCTTGCCGCACTTCGGGCAGACGTTGAGATTCTCCTCGAGGTCCTTTTTCCAGATGATCTGGCGGCAGCTGTCACACTTCACCCAGAGCCCCTCGGTGCGGATCTTCTTCTCGCCCGAAGTGTCCAACTCGCCCGGTTGTCGCTTGAACCAAGTCATAAGAAGCAGTTGCCAGCTACCAGTTGCCGGTTACCAGTAGAACCTGCTCTTACTGGCAACTGACGTAGCTGGCTACTGGCAACTAGTATTCGATTCCTCTCTGCGCCATTACGCCTTTTTCGTAGGCGTGCTTTACCTGGCGCATTTCCGTCACGGTGTCGGCTAGCTCTACGATTGCCGGATTTGCGTTCCTTCCGGTCAAGATGACGTGCACCATCTCCGGCTTTTGTTTCAGAAACTCCACCACTTTCGCCGGATCCAGCATACCGTAGCTGATGGCGTAATTGATTTCATCGAGCACCACCAGGTCCCATTCGCCGGATTGAATCGCCTTCTCGGCTTCGGCCCAGGCCTCTTCCACCATCCGCACATCTTCAGGGTCGGGCTTCTCGGCGCCGACTTTTACGAAGCCACGCCCCATCTGCTTGATGATGAACTTGTCGCCAAAAGCCTGGACCGCGTCGAGTTCGCCGTAATGCCACGAGCCCTTCAGAAATTGCAGCATCAGGACGCGCATCCCCTGGCCGACAGCCCGCAGCGCCGTCCCCATGGCCGCGGTGGTCTTTCCTTTGCCGGGACCGGTATTCACGATGATGAGACCACGGCGGAGATCCGACATAAGGGCCGAATTTCCAATTGTACGCGGAGGGGAATGACCGTGCCACATGGGCCAACAAGAAGGCGGACGGTTTTGGCTTCCGTCCGCCTCGCGTCAAACGGGGAAATTAATCCTCTACGGCATTTCGACGACCCGTTGCAGCTTGGGCTGACCTTCGCCGTTGGCTGCGCCCGGATCCTCGGCGCCCAGCAAGCGCGCTGCGATCCGCAGAGCGTCCATCTCTTTGCGGACCCGCAGCAACTCCTGCTCTTTCATTCGTAGTACGTCGTACAGGTTTTTCATTGGGGGAGGGCCTCGACAGCAAATTCAGACTTGTTTCGCCTGTCAACAAATACAGTAAGCTAATTTCGCGCCCGAGTGAAGCTGCCAGAGGTGCATCGGGGCGGGGAATCGACTTTCGCGAGAATGGGCTGACTGGCCGCTGCCCCGTTACCATAAAGTTAATGTCCTAAATGGTAGGGATGATGCGCAAGAATGCTGAAAGCGCGGTAAAGCTGCTCGATCAGCACCACGCGCGCTAGTTCGTGGGGCAGCGTCATCTTTCCCAGCGATAGCGTAAAGGCGGCGTGGCGGCGCGCTTCTTCACTGAAACCGTCGCTGCCGCCAATCGCGAACATGATCGGAATCGCGTTCACCTGCTCGCGCTCCAAAAACCTGGCCAGCTCTTCGGACGAAAGCTGTTTCCCGCGCGAATCGAGAAGAACCAGCTTGTGCCGCTCTTTATTATTATTCTTTTTTTGCTCACCACTGGCCAGCGACAGGATTGCGGCTTCGTCTCTCAAGGGCAGACCCGCAACGTCGGCATAGCGCGAGATGCGTTTCAAATACTCGCCGGTCAGCGCCTGGATGGCCGGCTCTTTGGTCTTTCCGATCCATGCCACTTTGATCTTCATGGGGATTCGGGGGGTGCGACAGTGCGCGAGAACTGGGTCGTCCCTCCGGGACTTAAATCACTTCTTCCACTTTCCCCAGCGCTGAAGCGCTGGGCTAAACTTGGTCGCCCCTCCGGGGCTGAATTCTACGCGGACACTTCAGGCCTTCTTTTTACGGGCCTTCTTGGGCGCCGCGGAGGCGGTTTTGCCGGTCGCGGATTTGTCGGTCGCGGTGCGGCGGGGCTTCGGTTTCGCCAACAATTCCGCTGGCTCCAGCCGCTTGGCCGACTTCCACAGGCGTTCCAAGTCATAAAACTGGCGCGCTTTCTCGGAGAAAATGTGGACGACGAAGTCCACGTAGTCGAGCAGCACCCACTCCGCCTGTTTGTATCCCTCGGCGTGAGTAACGCGGAGGCCCAGCGCCTCCAGGCGTTCGTCCACGGCGTCGGCAATGGCCTGGATCTGGCGGGGGTTTGTCCCGCTGCACATCACAAAGTAGTCGGTGAACGCGCCCGAATCTTTTTCCAGTTCGAGGACCGTTACGTCTTCAGCTTGTTTGTCCTGGCAGGCAAGAATGGCTTCAGTTACCTGGCTCTTGAGGTCGTCCTTCTTCTTCATACGGGCTTACTGATTGTAACCCGGCGGCAGGCGCTGCCGAGCTTCGCTCGGCTGGACGGACGAGGGCGTCCGTCCCTACGTGTGATTTCCACGGTACAGTCCGAGCTTTCGCACGTAATCCGCCACTCGGGGGTCCAGCCATCGGGTCAGCGGCTTGCCTTGCGCTGCCGCGGTGCGAATCGCGGTCGCGGAGACGCTTTGGTTCACTCCTTCCAGCAAGTGCAGTGCGAGCCCCGGAAGAACCAGATCGCCTTTTGCCGGCAGCTTATGGAACGGGCGCGTCACCGCCGCGGAAGGCCGCAAACCTTCCGGCAAAGACTCGGCCACGTCGCGCAACGAGTATCCGGGACGGCTGGCGACGATGAAATCGCATTCCGCCAGAAGCGCGCGCGCCTCGTGCCAGTGGGCGACGTCGCGGAAGGCGTCAACTCCGACCAGGAAGAAAAGGCGGTCGGATTTCTTGAGGGACTTTTTCAGGCGGCGGACGGTATCGATCGAATAATTCACGGCTGCGGAGCTGCGCTCCGCAGGGACCCTTCGACTTCGCTCAGGGCAGGCTCCGTGGGCGGCCGTCCCTACGTGTGTTTTCGCAAATTCCGGCGCTTCCAGCAGAGAGGGCACGAATCCGCGTTCGTCCTGGGTGGCTAACGTCACCATGGCATAACGATGGATGAACGCTGTGAGCGGCTGTTTCTGTTTGTGGGGAGGAACGTTCGCCGGCACAAACAGCACCTGCCGCAGAGAGTAGCGGCTGGCGGCGGCCTGAGCCAGGGCCAGGTGTCCGCGATGGATGGGATCGAAGCTGCCGCCGAAAAGGCCGATATTCATTCTGGAATTCCCTGCCCGCTGTTCCTCGCGATGCTCCGCTAGTTTCGTCGTTGCCGGTCACGGTTGCAAGCCCTGTTGTACGACTATGTTCCCCGCCCGTTTTTTGTACAAGAGAGTTTTGCGCAAAACGACATCTGAGACTAGGCTGTGGACAAGGCGTTTCCGTTTTCTGTCTACATTGTCCCGGCAGGTGTACCTCTGGCCACTGTGCCGCCAGGAAACTGCGGTGGACTAGTGTAACTCGCTGTGCGCATGGTCGGCGCATAGCATGAGACTCATGCGAATGAAAATCCCCCTCATCCGCAGCTTGGCCGTAGCTCCAGCGCGCACTCCCATCCTGCGCTATGGAGTCGCTCTCCTCAGCGCCGTCCTGGCGCTGATTCCAACCTTGTTTTTCTCCGATATCGCGGAGAGCCGCCTCGTGATGTTCGCGGTCGCCGTGATGGTCAGCGCCTGGTACGGAGGGTGGAAGCCCGGACTGGCGGCCACCTCTTTCGCTCTCACCGTCAGCGCCTACTATTCGCTCACCGGAGAACAGACGCCCCGCGAGTATCACAAAGCGATCGCGCACCTCGCGTTGTTCTTTGCCGTGGCTCTGCTGATCTGCTGGTTCAACGCCGCGCTCCGCGCCACTCAGGAGAGCCTGCGCCGGTCGGAGAGCAACTTTCGCTCGCTGGTGATGAACGCGCCTTACGGCATCTGCCGCTGCGACGCCCTGGGGATGCTTCAGGATGCAAACCACGCGCTGGTGGCGATGTTTGGTTATGGCAGCGCCGCCGAGCTTACGGGGCGGCATTTAGGGAGCTTGTACGCCGATGCCCAGCAATGGTTTCGAACCGCCGATTATTTTCATGCGCGGAAGGAATTCAACAACCTGACTACCGAGTGTGTGCGCAAGGATGGCACGGGCATCGTGGCGCGTATTTCGGGGCGGGCGATTCCGAACGGCAAAGACGGAGGCATGTTCGAGATTTTTATAGAAGACGTTACGGAGACGCGCACGCTGGAACTGCAACTCCGCCAGGCCCAGAAGATGGAAGCGATCGGGCGCCTCGCCGGCGGCATCGCGCACGACTTCAACAACCTGCTGATGGTGATCTCGGGCTATTCCGAGTTTCTGCTGGAGCGCCTTGGACCCGATCCCCGGCTGCGGGGGCCGGCGCAGGAAATCTCCAATGCCACGCAGCGCGCCACTTCGCTGACGCGGCAATTGCTGGCGTTCAGCCGCAAACAGATGCTTGCCCCCAAGGTGCTCGACCTGAATGAAGTGGTCGCGGAGAACCTGAAAATGCTTACCCGCATGATCGGGGAGGATATCGATCTGGTCATGGTTCCTGGGCCCACGCTGGGCTCGGTGCGCGCCGATCCCGGCCAGATCGACCAGGTCATCATGAACATTGCGGTGAATGCTCGCGACGCCATGCCGCAAGGCGGCAAGCTGACCATCGAGACCGCCAACGTTACCCTCGACGAGAACTTCACGCGCACGCACGCGCCGCTCATCCCGGGCGACTACGTCATGCTCGCCATCAGCGACACCGGCGTCGGGATGGACAATGAAACTCAGGCGCGCATCTTCGAGCCTTTCTTCACCACCAAGGGTTCCAAGGGCACCGGCCTCGGCCTGTCAATGGTGTATGGCATTGTGAAGCAGAGCGGCGGCTTTATCTTCGTCGACAGCCAGCCGCAGCGCGGCACGTCGTTCCGCGCCTATTTCCCGCGAGTCGATGGGCGCGAAGACGCCGCCGCCGCGCAGGACTCCTTCAGCCTTCCCCGCGCCGAACGTGGGCAGGAGACCATCCTCATCGTCGAAGATGAAACTAATCTCCGCCGTCTTGCCCGGCAGTATTTGGAAACGCAGGGCTACAAAATCCTCGAAGCGGCAGACGGCGCGGCGGCGCTGCAAATCGTCGACGGATACAAGGGCACCATCGATTTGTTGTTCACCGATGTCATCATGCCCGGCATGAATGGCCGCGAATTGGCCGCGCGGGTCACCGAGCTGTTGCCGGACGTGCGCGTCCTCTACATGTCCGGGTATACCGAGAATGCCGTTGGTCATGACGGCACGCTCGATGCCGGCATTAGCCTGCTGCAAAAACCATTCAGCCTTCCCGCGCTGAAAGACCGCGTCCGCGAGGTGCTGGATTCCGAGCCCATCCCCCCGGAGGTCGCAATGCAATCGCGCAGCGCAGGCGTTCTTGAGAAGAAGATTCCACCGTTCCGAGCTCGCCGTTTCAATCTCCATCTTCCGCTGCGTTATCGTCCGCTGGGAGAAAAGAGCTGGCGCCCCGGCACCACGGAAAACATCAGCCGTTCGGGAATGCTGTTCCAGGCGCAGGAATCACTGCATCCGAGCGCACAACTGGAGATTAGCCTGGTGCTGCCCGCGGAAATTGCCGGGCTCGCGGCCACCGAAGTCATCTGTCGCGGAGAAGTGGTACGCTCCATCGAAAGCCAAGGAGAGGGTGTAAGCCCCGCCCTGGCCGCCAAGATTCTGCAATACCACTTCCAGCACGGCACGCACGTCGCCGAAGCGTAAGGGCGTAACATGGACACTTGTGTCGGCGGGATTTCTATCCCTTCTGAGACCGAAGGCCTCCGGTGATCGATGCGCGGTTACCTTCGGCACCCGGCTCCGCTTGGACAACGCCTTCCGGGACTGTTACATTGCGGCCAGCACCATTGCGTCACCTATTGAGGCTGGCCATGTCCCTGGTGGTGAAACTCGAAGACGATCTCGGCGAACGCAGCGAGTGGGTTATGCTGCACGGCGTGATTCCGGCCGCCAGTCATGCCGATTTCCTGCTGCTCAGCGGCATCGATCCGTACGGCAAGACCGTATTCAATCATCTGCAGATGGAAGCTTTTCTCAAGGAATGGGATCGGGCAAAAGATCGCGTGCGCGATGACTCTCAGTTGGAAGCCTGGGAAAAGGTGAAGCAAATGGCTGAAACCTGCCGCGATGACCGCGACCTGTATCTGCGGTTTGTGGGCAACTAGAAGGCGTCCCACGGCTTAATCGGGGAGATCACTTCGACAGCGCCCCCAGCGCCTCGCGAAACAGCACGTCAAAACTCTGAGGGCCTTTGCCGCCCCGCGCCGCCAGCAGCGCCTTATCCGCCGCCGCTCGCTGATAGCCCAGATTCACCAGCGCGGAAATAACGTCTTCTTCAATCGGGCTCGCCGGCGGCCCGCTCATTTCGGACGCTCCAGCCGGCGCCGGCAGCTTGTCGCGCAGCTCCAGCACCATGCGCTCCGCTGTCTTCTTGCCGATTCCCGGGATGCGCGTGAGCCGCGCCAGATCGCCGCCGCGAATCGCTCCCACCATCTCGTCCGCCGGCATCCCGCTCAGGATCGTGATCGCGAGCTTCGGACCAATCCCGCTCACCGTCAGCAGCTTTTCAAAAAGTTGTTTCTCGGCAAGACGCAAGAATCCGTACAGGCTGAGCGCGTCCTCGCGAACATGGGTGTGGATGTGGAGCGCAACTTCAGCGCCCGCCGCCGGCATTTCTGTAAAGGTCGGCACGCTGATCGCAACGTCGTATCCCACCCCATGAGTTTCCACGATCGCCTGATTCGGCCGTTTGGAGAGCAGCGTTCCTCGAAGATGCGCAATCATCGCAGGTATTGTACGGCAGTCTGCGCAGGGAGAAGAATTTACGGCGGCGACGTTGGTAGACTATCGGGGTCGCTTCAGGACTTGGCGAGCAAGCCTTGGCGGCTTGAACTATCGGCGAACTATGGGCGAAACTGGCAATATGCCTCCTCGTACTCTGTTTGAAAAAATCTGGGATTCGCATGTGGTCGCAGCGCCTGAAGGCGAGTCGGCGCTGCTCTACATCGATTTGCACCTGGTGCATGAAGTGACTTCGCCGCAGGCCTTCGACGGTTTGCGGGCTTCGGGAAGAACGGTGCGGCAGCCTCTGCGCACCGTCGCCACGGTCGATCACAACATCCCGACTACTCCGCGAGGCCTTCCCATCACCGACCCGATTGCGGCCAAGCAGATCGAAGCTCTGCAGAAGAATTGCCGCGAGTTTGGCGTTCCATTGTTTGATATGGACTCGGCGGAGCAAGGCATCGTCCACGTTATCGGCCCGGAGCTGGGCATCACCTTGCCGGGGATGACGATCGTCTGCGGTGACAGCCACACATCGACTCACGGCGCGTTTGGAGCGCTGGCCTTTGGCATTGGCACGTCGGAGGTGGAACACGTGCTGGCGACGCAATGTCTGCCGCAGAAAAAACCAAAGACGATGCAGATCTACGTCAGCGGAAAACTGGCCGAGGGCGTGACGGCGAAGGATCTGGCGCTCGGGATTATTGGACGCATCGGCACCGATGGCGCCACCGGATACGTGATCGAGTACGCCGGCGATGCGGTGCGTGCATTGTCGATGGAGGGCCGGATGACGCTGTGCAATATGAGCATCGAGGCGGGAGCGAGAGCGGGGCTGATCGCGCCCGATGACACGACGTTTGCCTATGTCAGCGGCCGCCGCTTTGCGCCGAAAGGAAAGGACTGGGAACCGGCGGTTGCGCATTGGCGAACGCTCGGGAGCGATCCCGGAGCCGAATACGATCGGGTGATTGAGATTGACGCCGCCGCGCTCGCGCCCTTCGTGACCTGGGGAACGAATCCGGGAATGGTGGTGGCGGTGAACGCGCGCGTCCCCGAGTTGCAGAGCTTCGTGCAGGACGTCGACCGGCGGGCGGCGGAACAAGCACTCGTCTACATGGGGCTTGATCCCGGGACGCCGATCGAGGCTATTGCCGTCGACCGCGTGTTCATCGGATCGTGCACCAACTCGCGCATCGAAGACTTGCGAGCGGCGGCGCGAGTCGCAAAGGGGCAGCACGTCAATCCAAAGGTCCGAGCGATGGTCGTGCCGGGCTCGCAGGCGATCAAGCACGCCGCCGAACAGGAAGGGTTGGATCGCATTTTTCTGGATGCCGGATTTGAGTGGCGCGAGTCGGGATGCTCGATGTGTTTGGGCATGAATCCAGACATTCTGCAACCGGGAGAGCGCTGCGCTTCGACCAGCAACCGCAATTTCGAAGGACGGCAAGGGCGTGGAGGGCGCACGCATCTGGTCAGCCCGGCGATGGCGGCAGCAGCGGCGATTGCGGGACATTTCACGGATGTCCGGAAGTGGCGATTTCAGTAACAGCTCGTGGCACGAGTTCGCGGCACAAATCCCGCTGTCATCCTGAAGGAAGGTGAGGACCTATGCATTTGATCCGCTCCAATCCATAGGTCCTTCGCTTCGCTCAGGATGACAACACGTTAAGGTGAGTAGAAACTATGCAACCATTTCGCAAGCACACCGGCGTCGTTGTCCCGCTTGACAAGGTGAACGTGGACACCGATCAGATCATTCCCAAGCAGTTTCTGAAACGCATCGAGCGCACCGGATTCGGCCAGTTCCTGTTCTATGACTGGCGTTTTGCGGGAGACGGAAAAGAGATCGCGAAAAAGACCGGCGATTTTGTGCTCGACAAGCCTCGCTACGCTCAGGCCTCGATCCTGGTGGCGGGGAAAAACTTCGGCTGCGGATCTTCGCGCGAACATGCCGTCTGGGCGCTGGCGGATTTCGGATTCCGCGTGGTGATCGCGCCGTCATTCGCCGATATCTTTGCCAACAACAGTCTCAAGAACGGCCTGCTGACGGTGCGGCTCAACGAAGAGCAGGGCGCGGAGATCATGCGGCGTTCGAAAGAGATTGAAGGCTACCAGCTAACAGTCGATCTCGAAACCTCGCGAGTGGAAGACGGACGGGGATTCGCGGCGACGTTCGCGATGGACGAATTCTCGCGTCATTGCCTGCTGAACGGACTGGACGATATCGGACTGACCCTGCAACATGAACCTGAGATCGCCGCGTACGAGGCTAAGCATCCGGTGCGCCCGGAGATGAAGGCGATTGCCACGATTTTGTAATTTCGTAATCGGGTAATTTTGTAATCTTTTGTGATATAGGGAACGGAAACGACAGCCGCTCGAAATTACAAAATTGCCCGATTGCCAGATGGCAAAATGGGCGGGTCACACCTCATGCTGAATCGGAGTGCGTGCGTGAAGAAATTTCTTTTCGTCTTTACCATCAACCTGTCGATTTTGCTTTCTGCGGCGAGCGCCCAGACCGTTACACCGGCCGCTGCAGCGAAGCAACTCACGATTGAACAGATCTTCGCCGACGGTGGAGTCACGGGACGCGCTCCGGAGACGATCAAGTGGAGTCCGGACGGCAGCAAAGTCTCTTTCGTACAGCGCGATGACGCGGGCGAGCACGGCGAGCTTTGGTATGTGGACACGGCCAAGGGCGAGAAGCAAGTGCTGGTGAGCGAAGGGAAGTTATCGCAACTGGCGCCGCCCACCAGCCACATCCAGAACGAGCGCGAGAAAGAGCGCGTGACGCGGTATCACGTCGCCGCTTATACGTGGTCGCCCGATTCCCAACATCTGCTCTTCGATGCGCAGGGACAGCTTTGGTATTACAGCCTGGAGACGGGAACGGCGGTGCAGCTTACGTCGTCTCCGGACGCTAGCGAAGACCCGAAGTTTTCGCCGGACGGCAAGCGGCTCGCCTATGTGCGCAAGCACAATCTTTATGTTCATCCCGTCGCTGGCGAGGAAGGCGAACATCCGCTGACGCGCGATGAAAAAGAGAAAGACAGAGACAAGGACGGGGACAGGGAAAAAGAGGACAACATCCTGAACGGCGAAGTGGACTGGGTTTACGCCGAAGAACTGGACGTGCGCAGCAACTATTTCTGGTCGCCGGAAGGAAAGGAGATCATTTTTCTGCAGATGGATGAGACGCGGGTGCCGACTTATCCGATCACCGACTGGCTGCCCACGCATCCCCGGGTCGAACGGGAAAAATATCCAAAGGCGGGAGATCCGAATCCCACGGTGCGATTGGGAGTGGTGGGCAACAACGGCGGCAAGGTGCGCTGGATCAAACTTACCGACGACGATGACACCTATGTGCCGCGGTTTGGCTGGATTCGCGAGGGGTGGGCTTGGGCGGAGGTTCTGAATCGCAAGCAGGATGTGCTGGACCTCTATTTTATTGACGCGAAGTCAGGGAGGTCGCGCAAAGTGCTGACCGAATCGGCGCCGGATGCGTGGGTGAACGTAAACGACGATTTTCGCATCCTGAAATCTGGCGGCCGCTTTCTCTGGACCAGTTGGCGCGACGGCTACACTCACATTTATCTCTACAGTTTCAACGCGCAAGATCCGCTGGCGTCCGAAGCCAAACTCGAACGCCAACTCGAAAGCGGAGACTACGAGGTACTCGCGGTTAGCGGAGTGGATGAAGCGTCGGGCACGGTTTTCTTCACCGCCAACAAGGGAGATCCGCGAGAGGAGAAGATTTTCTCCGTGAAGCTGGACGGCTCGGAGATGCACGGCATTTCACCGGAAGAAGGCAGCTATTCCGCGAGTTTCGCCGAGGACGGAAAGCATTTCGTGGAAACGTATTCTGCGGCGCTGAAGCCGCCGCGGATTCTGGTGTGCGTGCCGGGCGGCGCGTGTCAGAGGATCTGGGAAGGGCGCAGCGTGGCGGATTACGGACTGATTGCGCCGAAGCCGCTCGAATTCAAAGCCGAAGACGGTACGGTGTTGTATGGCGATCTGATTCTGCCGCGCAACGTGGATGCAGGCCAGAAGATACCGTTGATCGTACACATCTACGGTGGTGCAGGCGCGCAGACGGTGCAGGATGCCTGGGGTGGAACGAATACGCTGTTCCACCAGATTCTCGCGAACGAAGGCTTCGCAATTCTCTCGGTGGATAATCGCGGGACTCCAAATCGCGGAAAGAAATTTGTGGCTGCGACCCGCCAGCAGTTTGGCGGGATCGAACTCAAGGACCAGCTTACGGCGCTCGACCAGTTGTATGCGCAGTTTCCGCAACTCGACCGGACACGCACGGGGATATGGGGATGGTCAAACGGCGGTTCGATGACGCTCTACGCGCTGACGCATTCCGACCGCTTCAAAGCGGGAATCGCGGTGGCGCCGGTGACCAACTGGCGCGACTACGATTCGATTTACACCGAGCGTTGGCTGGGTCTGCCGAAGGACAACGCCAGCGGCTACGACGATTCGATCGTCAGCGCCGCCGGCAATCTGCGCGGCTCATTGCTGCTGGTGCACGGGACCAGCGACGACAACGTGCACTTGCAGAATACAATCCAGATGACCGACGCGTTGATCCGGGCGCAGAAGCAGTTCCGGCTGATGGTGTATCCGAACAAGACGCATGGGATTTCGGGCACGGGCACGCGCACGCAGTTGTTTCACATGATGGAAGATTTCTGGAATAAGGAATTGAAATAGCTCTCAGCCATCGGCCATCAGCCATCAGCTATCAGTTTTTCGGCTTTCGGCGGACGTGAGATTTAACTGATGGCTGACGGCTGATGGCTGAAAGTTGTTCCTATGCATCGCACAACTCTTGGCGATTTCGAACTCACCGTCGTCTCCGATGGAACCTACTTCCTCGACGCCGGAGCCTTTTTTGGTGTCGTTCCCAAGGCCATGTGGTCGAAGAAGGTCACGCCGGACGCGCAGAACCGGCTCGACGCGGGAATGAATTCGCTGCTCGTGCGCACCGGCAAGAAAAATATCCTGATCGAGACCGGCATTGGCAACAAGCTGCCCGACCGGATGGTGCAGATCTACAAACAACCGGCCGAACTGCTCGACAATCTGCACGCGATCGGAGTCGCGCCGGAAGACATCGATATCGTCATCAATACGCATCTGCATTTTGACCACTGCGGCTGGAATACGGTGCGGCGCGGAGATCAGATCGTCGCGACATTTCCGAACGCCACATATTACGTGCAAGAGCAAGAGTGGGAGCATGGCCGCCTGCAACTGGAGCGCGACGCGATCAGCTACATGAGCCCGAATTACGATCCGCTGCTGGAGAGCGGGCAGATGGTGCTGCTGAACGGCGATCAGGAGATTGTGCCCGGCATCTCGGTGAAGGTTTTTCCGGGGCACACGGCGAATATGCAGGCGGTGATGATCGAAAGCGGAAGCAAGAAGGCGTGCTACATTTCCGATCTGATTCCGACTTCAGCGCATCTCGACGTGACGTGGGTGATGGCGTTCGATCTGTTTCCGCTGCAGACCATCGAGAGCCGCAAGAAATATTATGCGTGGGCGATCCCGGAGAGATGGCTGACCGTGTTTACACATGACGACGCTACGCCGTGGGGATATGTGGAGCGCGGGGAGCGGGGACGATTGGCGTTGAAGACGCTCACATAAGACCGGGCGCAGCGAGGCATACGTTTTATATACTAACGAGGCAACACAGGAAGTCCTCCCCATGGGATGGCTGAAGCGACTTTTCGGCGCGTCACAAACGACCAACTCCCACATTGAAACAGCTTCGCATCGGCGTGTAACTTTCCACAATTCGTTGGTCATTGTGTCTCCACAAATTGGATTCTTCAATCTTCTCGGATCGGTTGGCCGGTCGATTCTCGAAGCGGACAAAGTCGCGTTGGGACCAATGTTCGCCTCTTCACAGGAAAGCGAAACGACACCGCCAACTTGTAACGTTTTGATGATTTACGCTCGCTTTGAAAGGGACGGTCGAGTTGACGGATGTGCCGACGGATTGCGCGACATTATTCGGAAATCGCGGGCGCTGATCGTGATCGTGGCATCGGAAAACGATAGCCAGAGTTATATCGCCGCCAGCACGCGGACGGGATATGGGCAAGCGAACCTCGTCATGACCCTGAAACGCAAGGGCAATGATTTCACAACGTTCTTCGCCGAGCTATTTCGCAAAATGTTTAACGGGAAGTCCATGCCTATGGCGTGGGTGGATCTTGCGCCTCAAGGGTCAGGAGCAACACATACGAACTGTCCTGAGACGATCTTTGTCGCCGAAGTGAGTCACATTATTTTCAAATAAGCGTCGTCTGACCCAATATCTTGGCTTCGAAGAATTCTTCCACTCGCCCCAAAATTTCCGCGCCGCTCTTTGCTTCGTAGATCGCCTTCCTGAGCGCCGCGCCTCCGGGGATGCCGTGGGTGAACCAGGATGCGAACTGTTTCATCTTGCCTTCGGCTCCGGGCATTCCCTCTTCGAGCAGCATCTGGAAGTAGGTGCGGATCATCTGGTAGCGGTCTGCTTCGGTCGGCTCGTCATACAGTCTGTTTGCGGAGCTTTGCTCCGCTGGGCGGACGAATGCGTCCGCCCCTACGTGAACTGGACGGGCGGGGTCGCCCGTCCCCACACCAGCCGTACGGTTTACGTACTGCTCGATCTGGCGGAAGATCCACGGATTCGCGGGGGCCATGCGGCCTATCATCACCGCATCGCAGCCGGTTTGGGCTACTACCGCGCAGGCGTCTTCGGGCGAGCGGATGTCGCCATTGCCGATCACGGGAATCTTGACGGCTTGCTTGACGGAGGCGATCCATTCCCAGCGCGCGTTTCCGCTGTAGCCTTGCTCGCGGGTGCGGGCGTGGAGCGCAACCGCGCCTAGGCCACAGCTTTCGGCTAGGCGCGCCAGTTCTACGCAGACGATTTCGTCGTCGTTCCACCCGGCTCGGAATTTCACGGTAAAGGGAATTTTTACAGCGGCTCGCACCGCTTCGAAAATCTGGCGGATCAGCGGCAGATCGCGCAGCAGTCCGGAGCCGCCGTTGCACTTCACTACTTTCTTGGCGGGGCAGCCGAGGTTGAGATCGACGAGATCGAAGCCGAGGTCTTCCACCAGGCGGGCGGCATCGGCCAGCACGCTGGGACTGCTTCCGAAAAGCTGGGCCGAGACTGGGTGCTCGTCTTCGTAGAAGTGCAGGTAGCGTCCGCGGACGCGCTGGTCGCGCAGCACGCCGTCGGCCGAGGTGAACTCGGTCATGATCAGGCCACATCCGCCGAGGTGCTTGATGAAGCGGCGAAAGACGGTGTCGGTGACGCCGGACATGGGGGCGAGCACGGTGGCGGGAGCAATCTCAACGTTGCCGATCTTCAGGGACGCAGGGAACACCCCCGTCGGTGGAAGGACAGACCGTGTGGGGAGGGGCGACTCGCCCGTCCGATCGTTCGTCCGATCCTCCGGCGCATCCGAGTTGTCCCAGAACTTCTGCACAGCTGTATTCTACGTCCTTTCCAAGTCCCCGACCGCGATGTAGAATTCGCGGCTATGAGGCGAATCCGAGAAATCTTTCTGACTCAGTACATCGGGGCGATCGTTATCGGCATGCTGGTGGTGCAAGCCATCGCCGGCGTTATTTCCCTACTGATGCAGCCTCTTATCTGGTACACGCAAGCTCGGGAATCTCGATCGATTATGCAATCTGTTTTGCCGCTGTTTCCCTGGTCCCAGTTGCTGCCGCCGGTAATTACCGTCGCGCTCTACGTGGTCGTTTCCTACTTGCTGTTCGCGTGGCTCTATCAAACAGAGGAAAAAACGCTGGCCACTACAGACGCCGAAAAGCCCGAAATCCAGAGTTGATTGAATGTCTGGCTCGCCCATGCCCGCGATCCGCGCCAACTCGAAGGCATCGTACGTCGTCTCAATAGCGGCCGCTCTTATTGTCGCCAGGGGAATTGAATTGCTGATTCAAGCGGCGTCCATGCCTCTGGAGACTGTGTCTGCCCGTCTGATCAACTTTCTACTTGTCCGCGGCTGGCGGAATGTAGTGGTCTTGTATGAAGCTCCGTATTCGCTCGCCTTGGTCGGTTCGACCGCGCTCCCCGGGCTTGTTCTGCTGGTGGCGGGGCTGCTGGCTGGAAACTACATCGTGCGCGCGCGACGGCGAGCTTAGCAGGCAACGAAAAGCCCTCGCCGGGGCGAGGGCGTGATATTCGAGAAACTCGCGTTGGTCCGGAAACAAGCTTACTTCTTTGCCGCGTCGGTTTTTGCCGCTTCGGCTTTGGCGGCGTCGCTCTTGGCGTACTTGCGGCGGAAGCGTTCCACGCGGCCGGCGGTGTCCATGAGCTTCTGCTTGCCGGTGAAAAAGGGATGGCAGGCAGCGCAGATTTCGACGCCGATGTCGCCCTTGTGGGTGGAGCGGGTGATAAAAGTATTCCCGCAAGCGCAATGCACGCGGATCTCACTGTAGTGCGGGTGAATGGCTGCTTTCATGTCAGTTCCTAAACCCTCGATTCAGACATTTGATTCTACCGGAGTTAGGAAGGATTCAGCAACCCAGCCGTCAGCCATCAGCTTTCAGACGCTAGCCCTGGGGGGGGTTCCCTGAGAGCTGACGGCTGATGGCTGAGAGCTACAAAGCAAAACGGCAGGGCCGACCCCCTGCCGTCTCGCTCATAAATAAAAACCCTGGGGTTCCTTACTTCTTGTTGACTGCCTTCTTGAGTTCGTTCCCGGGAGTGAATTTGGCGACTCTACGGGCAGCTATTTTGATGGTGGCACCAGTCTGCGGATTTCGGCCATTGCGGGCCTTGCGCTGCGAGACGGAAAACGTGCCGAACCCAATCAAAGCTACCCGGTCGCCTTTTCTAAGGGCAGTGGTAACACTGTCCACGGTGGTGTCGATCGCGGTCGTCGCCTGGGCCTTGGAAATACTGCAGGCTCCGGCGATCCGGTCAACCAGATCAGCTTTATTCATGCTCTCTCCTAACACTAATCGTTTCGGTTCCCGCGCGTCAGCCGGGGAGGATAGCTCGAAGCGCGAGCACCGGCGATGGCCATTGTCGCCCATGCTACAGGATTGTCAATGGGAAACACGTGCCAGTTGCTGGTTTTGACACCTAAAACGCGGGCCTGTGTTTGCCGAAATGGGGAAATGAGCCGAAAGCGCCGCGTTCCTTGATCCTTTTGTCCGCGATCGGCGTCTGCGATCCTGGCCGGTAGACTCGGCATGGCAGTTTTCCTCGCTTCTCCACAGCCCGCCGCCTGTCTCCACAGGATGTGCACAGAGAGGGAACGGTTTCGAGTTGCGGCGGGGGCGGGTTCGGGTGCAGAGTCTAAATGCAGGATTATGAAAACAGCAGCTGAAATTTGTCCCCTGTGCGCGGGCTCGGGATGGAAGCCGGTTCCGGGAGTGCCGGACGGAGGCGTCACGCGCTGCGATTGCCAGTTGCAGGCGCGCGGCGGGGCGATGATCGCAGCGGCGCGCATTCCGAAGAGATATGAGCATTGTGAGCTATCGAACTTCACAACCGATTTTCCTGGAGCCGATCCGTCGATTGCGCTGGCCCAGATCAGCGCGGCGCGCTTTGTGCGGGAGTTCGACCCGCGAGACGGCGCTGGGCTGCTGCTGGTCGGCGGAATTGGCACCGGCAAGACGCATCTGGCGGTGGGCATTCTTAAGGAGCTGATTGCCTCCAGAGGAAGCGCCTGCCTTTTTTGTGACTATCGCGAACTGCTGAAACAGATTCAGAACTCCTACAACGATTCCGTCCAGGTGACCGAACTGCAGGTGCTGCGGCCCGTGTTTGAAGCCGATGTGCTGTTGCTGGATGAGCTGGGCGCCGTGAAACCGAGCGAGTGGGTGTGGGACACGGTCAGCCTGATCCTCAACACGCGATATAACGACAATCGAACCACGATCATCACTACGAATTTCGCCGACGAGCCGGCTGCGAGTGTGACTCGATCATCGTCAGTGTCGTCAGCGCGGGCGGCGTCTCGGGAAGAAACACTTGGCGACCGCATCGGCGAGCGCATGCGCTCCCGGCTGCAAGAGATGTGCCGCGTCGTGAGGATGGACGGGCCGGACTTCCGGCAGAAGTTCAAGAGCGCCAGCTTTGGATGAGGTCAGAGGTGAGAGGTCAGATTGCAGAAGTGAAGAGATTTGACCTCTGCAACCTGACCTCTCACCTCCGACCTCATCTACAATCGGCGTGTGCTGAGCGAACGCATTGAGTTCCGACCGGAAGCTGACGCCGAAGTGTTCTCCGCCGTTGCCGCTGCGCCTGCCGTGTTTCTCCTGCGCGGCGAGGATGCGAACTCCGAGCCCTACGTCAGCAAGACGGCCAACCTGCGGCGGCGTCTACAGCGGCTGCTTTCCGTGCCGGAAGAACGGACGAAGCGGCTCAACCTGCGGGATCGCGTGCGCTGGGTCGAATACACGCTGACTGGCTCCGACTTCGAATCGGGATTCGTGCTCTATCAAGTCTTGCGCGTTGCCTTCCCGAAGACCTACTCGAATCGCTTGCGGCTGCGCTTCGCACCTCTCGTCAAGCTACATCTGGAAAACGAATTTCCCCGCGCTTCGATCACGACTCGGCTGGGGCGCATTTCGAGAAAGAACGTTTATTACGGGCCGTTCGCGTCGCGGGTGGCGGCAGAAAAATTCATGAACGACGCGCTCGACTTTTTCAAGATGCGGCGCTGCGTGGAAGACCTGTATCCCGATCCGAAATTTCCGGGCTGCGTTTATTCCGAGATGAAGATGTGTTTGGCGCCCTGCTTTCGCGGCTGCACAGATGACGAGTACCGCGCCGAAGTCGTGCGGGTCGAAGATTTTCTGGACTCGCGCGGCGAATCGCTGAAGCGGCAGATGGCTGTGGAGCGCGATGCCGCTTCGGCGAAAATGGAATTCGAAACGGCCGCGGCGATTCATGCGCGGCTCGACAAACTCGCGCCCGTGCTGCAGCAGTTGCCTGAATTTGTCCGCCGGATCGACCAGTCGCACGCGGTAATCGTGCAAAAGTCGCGGCATCCGGAGGGAGTCGCATTGTTCCGTGTCGACGGAGGCGCGCTCGCCGGGCCGCTTGAGTTTCCCATCTCCGATGCAGAACACTCCAAGTCACAATCTATGGAAGCTCGCATCCAGGCCGCAGTGACGGCATTTCCCGCGTTCAAACCAGCCAGCGCAATCGAGCGCATGGAGCATCTGGCTGTTCTGAAGCGCTGGTGCTATCGCGGAAACCGGGCGGGCGAAATCTTTTTTGCCGACGCGAGGGGGGAACTGCCGATGCGACGATTGGTGCGGGGAATCGGGCGCGTTTATAAAGGTGAGGCGCCGGAAACTTCACCGGTTGCAACGCCCGTGACTCTAGTCCAATCTAAGCGGCAAGGGGAACCATGAACAAGAAGAAGAGCTCCAGCAAAAAGCGTGCTTTCAAGACAGTCAAACGATCCGATCTGCGGGACAAATCCCTGCGCGACCACCTGCTCTACCTGCTGAAAGGCGGCGGAGCGCATGCCACCTTCGATGCCGCCATGGGCGACTGGCCCGTGCAACTCGCCGGAGCGAAAGTCGCGAACTTTCCTCACACTGCGTGGATGCTGCTCGAACACATGCGCCTTGCGCAGTGGGACATCCTGGAGTTCAGCCGCAAGTCGACGCATGTTTCTCCGGCATGGCCCGAAGGATATTGGCCGGCCTCGGAAGCTCCCCCGAACGAGAAGGCATGGAGCGCGAGCATGGCTGCGTTCAAGAAGGATCTGCGGACGATGGCGCGGCTTGTCTCCGACCCGAAAGTGGATCTCTACGCGCGGATTCCCTGGGGCGATGGGCAAACGGTTTTGCGCGAGGCGCTGCTGGTGGCCGACCACAATGCCTATCATCTTGGACAACTGGTGATGCTGCGGAAGAGCATCGGAATCTGAGCTAAGTCTGATTCACCGCCGAGACGCAGAGAGCGCCGAGAAGATTCTTAGCTGTTGTCGTCATTTCAAGATCAAAATTCACCACGGAGACACGGAGACACAGAGAAAACTATGATCCGGGTTTCTCCGTGACCCTGTGTCTCTGTGGTGAAGTCTGCATGAGCCCACTCTCGTTTCTCGGCGCTCTCGGCGTCTCGGCGGTAACAAACTCTAGGCCGCCCGAACCGGCGCGTGCATCGGCCTCTTCCGGAACACGACGCGTATTTCTTCCCGCCAGCGCTCGTCGATTCCCAGTACTTCCCAGTCGATCTCCGGCGACAGATAACGCAGGATCGTGTCGGTGGTGGGATGGACGTGCAGAGCGGGCGCGACCAGCAGGAGCAGAGGCTTCTGCTGCGAGATCTCGCGTCCGGGAAAATAACCGAATTTCGAAAACTCTCCGCGGCTCTGGTGCCAGGCGACGCGCGACCAGTAATCGACGCCTTGCAGCGGAAGGTGGATGTCTTCGTCGGCCTTGAGTTCGACGACGGCGAGGCGGCCTTCGCGAGTTGCGGCCAGAATGTCGATCATCGCTCGATCGGCTGCCGCGAACGCGGGCACCTGCGCATACACCGCTTCTGGAAGCAGCCGGCTGTCGAGCGCCGCGACGTTCGCGAAGACCAGCGATTCCAGCCAGCGCTCGGGAGTCATGCGCCACAGGGCATGGTTCTTGGGACCGTCCTTGTGACGAACGGCCGCTGCCAGCCGCACCAGATCGGCAAACTGCGGTTCGTTCTTGGCATCGAGAACGCGCTCTTCCGGGCCCACTCCGAAAACAATTTCTTCGGTGCTTTGGAAGTTTCGCGGGTCATGCGCAATCCGCGCCTGGGCGAATTCGAGGCCATGCCTCCGGAATGAAATCGATGCGGGCGAGAGCGCGACGACTTCGGCTTGCGGCAGAATACCGCGAATGCGCGCGATCGACTCCGCAAAACGCGCGCGCACCAGGCCTTCATCGAAGGCATGCACCAAGCGGGTTTCCAGGTTGCCGCAGTCGCCGGAATCGACTGGAACGAGCGCATCGTCGCGTTGATCGAATTCGTACAAATGCCATTTCGCCGCCGTTGGATGCAGATGCGCCATACGCTGGCGGGTCAGAGCCACGGTGCCTTTCGGCACAATCATCGCCAGGCCTTCGACGACGCGGCGTTCGTGCTGCGCCAGACGGCAGGCTTCGAGCCAGAGAATTCCGACGGTCAGCGCGCCGTCGACGGTCGATTGCGTCTCTTCATCGTTTACCCCAACCACGGCCAGGGCGCGCTGTCCCTGGCGCAGCCAGCCGCGCAGGTAGGCGGGACCGAAGGAGTGTTCGAGATCGACGCTCGTTGTAAGGCGGACCACGGTCCAGCCGGGAAAATTTCTTTCGAGCGCGCGGCGCAGGCGAGGCTCGTAGGCTTGGCGGGCTGCTCGGCGTGCGGCGGGCGAGCGCTGATCGCGGTCGCGGCAGAAGTCGAGCCGGGTGGGGCGATTCTGGCCCATGCGCTGCACTTGCAAGCGCAGCGTGGTGGCCTTCACTTCCGCATCGAGCACGCGGCGCACGAAGTTCCGCTCGCTCGACCACAGATGCAGCAGGCATTTGTGGTACTCGCCGGAAATCGAATATTTCGACTCAGCCAGATCGAACGCGATGGCGCCGTCTTCCACCACCACGGCGGCGCGTGCGCCGTTGAGAAAGTCGGAAAGCATCTGGCTGAGCGAGTCTGGAGTCATGGAGTCGGTCATTCGTCCCGCAAGTGAAGAAGTCCAGTGATTGTTGGGCCTGGTGACGATGTTGGACTTCTCCTTAATTGGTTCCTATGGAACTGATTGACGGTTGCTACGTTTCGCTTTGGTTCCCCCCACCCCCCACCCCCCACCCCCCACCCCCCACCCCCCTACCCCCCCACACCCTCCACATAGTCTTTGGAATCATTGGGTTAGGGACGGCTACCGCTAAAGATTTGATTGCAAAAGACTTATTGTCAAAGTATTCTGGAATAGGGACTTAGCTCTGCTGTCCGCACTTTTGGGTGCGGCTTCAGTACTCCGGCGTCACAGAAAATTTGCAATCACTTCCTTTAGAATCATAGACGTGGCGGGAAATTCCTTGCAAATCTTTGAGTTTAAAGGATTTATTCGTATAATATTCCGGAATAAGGACTTAGCTTGTTTGGCTCTCTCGCAGGAGTTCGGTGGGGGCTTGACAGCTGAGTGCCTCGACTTCGTGTTGTCAAAGAGCGCCGACTAGTGGGGCTGTGGACCGCTTCGAGGAGCGTCTGATGACGGGCGCACCTCGGCCCTGACACACAGGTCGATTTCTATTGTCGGCCGAGGGGCGGTTCGATGTCTGTGATGGTGCACACCGGGCGTTTGTGATGAAAAAAGTTGAAGGACCCGCCCTTCGCTTCGCGATAGGACGGGCCACCCGCGACTCTGCGCCGCTTAGCGCGGGGAGACAATCAGCATTTCCAAGCCCTTTGGAGTGACCAAAGCGCCAGGTTTATCTGAGTCTTTTGCTGTCAGTAGGCCGAACGTTCGGATATCGGCTGCACGCAGTGCGTCCATGATACTGACAACGCTGGAATAGGGGACATGTGCGTCGGCCTTAATGTAAACAATCCGGGCGTTCCGATTGGAGAGAACACTTCTGATTTTCTCGGAAAGGGCAGCGATACTCGTTCGATCAATCCCGAGGTATATGCTGCCGCCTTGAGTGAGAGTCACCACGACTGCATCTTCTTTGTCAGCCTGGGGTATCGCCACTGCATTGTGCATAACTGGTTGATTAACGGCAATTCCCCTTTGCATCGGAACGTCCGCAGTCTGCGCGGCAACCAAAAGCATACCGCCAGCTAGGGTTAATGCGACAAGACACACTTCAAGTAAGCGTTTCATACGTGTTGCTCCTTTCGACCTATTCAGGTGAAATTGTTAAGGTTTTGCTCCGCCGAGTGACGCGGTTGCCAGGGTCCCACCGAGCCCCATCGTCTCCACCGCCGACGATGGCACGATCACCATCGCACCTTTTTCCTTGATTGCTTCGTAGAGCATGTTCATGGCGCGCAGATGCAGCGCTACCGGGTTTTCGGCATAGGCGGCTGCGGCCTGCACAAAGCTGTTGGAAATTTCCGTTTCTGCCTGACCCAGAATGATTCGCGCCTGTCGCTCACGTTCCGCCTGGGCTTGGCGAGACATGGCGTCCTCGAGACCCTGCGGAATTCTTACGTCCCTAACTTCCACCGACTGAACCGTGATTCCCCAGGGATTTGTCTTCTCGTCGAGAATGCGTTGCAGTTCGCGTCCCAGCGTCTCGCGTTCCGTGATCATCTGCGCTAATTCATGACGGCCAATGGACTCTCGGAGCGCGGTCTGGGCGCTCAAATTGATGGCGTCGAGAAAATTCTCCACTTCGAGGATCGCCTTTTCCGCATTCCACACCAGCCAGAAAACAATGGCATCGACGTTCACTGGAACCGTGTCGCGAGTCAGCGTGGATTCGGCTGTCACACTGGCCACGCGAACGCGTTGGTCCACGAAGGGGCTGAGAGTCTCCACGACAGGAATAATGTGAAAGATGCCTGGCCCACGAAGACCGACGTAACGGCCCAGGCGCAGGAGCGCAACCTTCTCCCATTGCCGTATCACTTTGATTGCGAACAGGAGGTACAGACCTAGCAATGCGCCCACGATTATCGGAGCAGGCTGGTGCATGGTTAGGCCGAGCAAGACCCCGCCGACGAGGCAGATTACGAATGCTGTGATTGCTACGCCATTGATCTGTGCGAAATCGATTTTGGTCATGACTTCATCTCCTGCGAGTTAGCTCTGGAACCAATCCGTGCAACTGTTCAATCAAATCCTCGACTGTAAAGCCAGCCGCCCCCGCGCGAGCCACACAATCTCCTACGATCTGCGCCAACTGCCGCTCGCGTTCAGCTGCCCCGCCTCGCAGCTTGTGCGCGCCGATAAACGTTCCCGTTCCCTGATGGGTCTCCAACAACCCGCCCAGTTCGAGTTCACGATAGGCGCGAACCACGGTGTTGGGATTGACGGATAAGTCGACGGCGAGTTGGCGCACGGTGGGCAGTTGGTCGCCGACGGTAAGCGACCCAGAAGCAATACCGCCACGCACCTGGTCTATGATCTGGCGATAAACTGGTACCCCGCTCTGAAGGTCAAGCCGAAAACGGTAGAGAGGCCGACGGGAATCCATCACACGGTCAATGTACTAGAATACTAGTACATTGTCAAGTGAAAATTCACATCGCTTTTCTCTCGAAATTAATGCGCCTTGGACGAGAGTTAAGTTCGCAACAAGTTTGGATGGGATTCCTGGCGTAACCAGATAGGGGCTCACGCCCGGGATAGGCTGGGTTCGGATTCCGGCCCGTCCGCAGGCCATTGGAAACCGACTCAATGCAATAGCCTTGTTCCTGACGCTGACGTGGGATAATGCAATAGCCGCGCGAGTCGTTTGCAAAGCCCTACGCATCCAAATATGGTGATTGCCAATCAGGAACGCTTTTTCTTCGAGCACTACGGACTTACGAATCACGATCTTGAGACTTATCTGACCGCCGCGCTTTCGGCCGGCGGCGACTATGCCGACCTCTATTTCGAATACCTGACCTCGACCTCTCTGATGGTGGATGAGTCGCTGGTGAAGTCCGCCTCGCAGGGGATTTCGGCGGGGTGCGGCGTGCGCGTTGTGTCCGGCGAGCGCACTGGGTATGCCTACACCGACGATCTTTCTTCGCAGCGCATTCTTCATGCTGCGCGTACTGCGGCTTTGATCGCTAGCGCGCCTTCCAAAACGACAGTGGCGGGATTCCAGCAGAAGCCGGGGCGCAGCTTGTATCCCGTGGCGTTGCCTTCGGTGGACGCGGATATTACCGCCAAGGTTGAACTGCTGATGCGCGCCGATCGCACGGCTCGCGGATACGATCCGCGAATTAAGGAAGTACGCGCCAGCTATGCCGACGAATTGCGGCACATTCTGGTGGTGGGGTCCGATGGCACGTTTGCGGAAGACTCGCAGCCGCTGGCGCGGGTGAATGTTTCGTGCATCGCAAAGACGGACGCGAGTTCTGGGCGCGGCAGTTCGGGCGGCGGCGGACGAGTTGCGCTTGATTTCTTTTTTGGTGACAAGACTCCTGAGTTCTTCGCCAAAGAAGCGGCGCGACAGGCGATTCTGCAGCTCGACGCGCGTGAAGCTCCGGCGGGAGATATGGAAGTCGTGCTTGGTCCGGGATGGCCCGGCGTTTTGCTGCACGAGGCTGTGGGCCACGGGTTGGAAGCCGATTTCAATCGCAAGAAGACGTCGGCATTTGCGGGGCTGATCGGCAAACGCGTGGCCAGCGAAAAGTGCACGGTGGTGGACAACGGCACTATGCCTTGGAGGCGCGGGTCGTTGAATGTGGATGACGAAGGACAGCCTACGCAGGAGACCGTGCTGATCGAGAACGGAATTCTGAAGGGATATCTCAGCGACAAACTTTCGTCGAAGCTGATGGGCCTGGCCGATACGGGCAATGGGCGGCGCGAGAGTTACGAGCATATTCCCATGCCGCGCATGACCAACACTTATATGCTGGCGGGGCAGGACGATCCCGGGGACATTATTCGTTCGGTGAAAAATGGCGTGTACGCGGTGAATTTCGGGGGCGGGCAGGTTGATATCACGAACGGAAAATTTGTTTTCTCGGCGTCGGAAGCGTATCTGATCGAAAACGGACAGATTACGGCTCCGATCAAAGGCGCAACGCTGATCGGCAACGGACCCGATGTGTTGACGCGGGTTTCGATGGTGGGCAACGATTTGAAACTGGATGAAGGCGTCGGGACATGCGGCAAGGATGGACAATCCGTTCCGGTCGGCGTCGGCATCCCGACCATTAAGATCGATCGGCTGACCGTCGGGGGGACGGCGCGGCGGGAACCGGGCGGGTTCATGCAGTGAGGGGATTGCAGAGGTCAGAGGTCAGATTGCAGAGGTGAAAATCCACGGTTCTACCTCTGCAATCTGACCTCTGACCTCTGCAATACTTTTAAAATGACAACAACTCTGGAACCCTGCACAGGCAAGCTCGAAGGCGACCTAACCTCCCTTGTCACCGACGTTGTCCACCGCGCGATGGAAGGCGGCGCTACGGCGGCCGAGTGCGTGGTGCGCGAAGGCGATGAATTTTCTACCGTGGTGCGGCTGGGGCAGGTCGAAACGCTCAAGGAATCGGGCTCGCGCGCCATCGGTGTGCGCGTCTTTTTCGGACAGCGCGCGGCCTCGACCTATTCGAGCGATTTTTCCGCAGCCGGCATCGAGCGCATGTTGAAGTCGGCGCTCGAATTGGCGAAGATCACTTCCGAAGATCCGTACGCTGGAATTCCCGAAGCCGGCCAACTGGGATCGCTTGCCGGCGACCTCCATCTTTATCACGAGGACGTTTACTCGTTGCCCGGCTCCGAGCGCATTGAATACGCGCGCCGTGCCGAAAAGGCCGCGCTCGACGCCGATCCGCGCATCAAGAATTCCGACGGCGGATCGTTCGACGCCGCGACCGGCAGAAGAGTGCTGGCGAACTCTCATGGCTTTGTCGGCGAATACCGGCGGTCCTACTGTTCGGTCGCGGTGGTGCCCATTGCGCAGGACGAGAAGGGCCTTATGCAGCGCGATTACTGGTATTCGGTGGCGCGCAGCCTGGCGAAACTCGACTCGGCGGAGCAGGTGGGAAGAGAAGCGGCGCGGCGCACGCTGCGCCGGCTGGGCGCGCGCAAAGTGAAGACCGCGCATGTGCCGGTGGTGCTTGATCCCATGGTCGCTAGCTCCATACTCGAACACATTTTCGAGGGCGTGAATGGCGACTCGGTCTATCGTGGAGCCTCCTTCCTCGCGGGCAAACTCGGCGAGAAGATTGCCGCAGCTAACGTCAACGTGATCGACGACGGCACCATGCCTGGAGGCTTCGGTACCACGCCCTTCGATGGCGAAGGCATTCCTACGCGGCGCACGGTGGTGATTGAGAACGGAATTCTGAAGTCGTATTTGCTGAATACTTACACGGCGAAAAAGCTGGGCCTGGAGACGACCGCCAACGCATCTCGCGGGCTCGCCGGGACGCCGGGGATCGGGCCGGGAAATTACTTTCTGGAGCCGGGGCCGAAAACGCCACAGCAGATTATCGCGGAGATTAAAGACGGTCTCTATGTCACTGAGTTTCTCGGTCACGGCGCCAACTTAGTAACTGGCGATTACTCCCGCGGAGCTTCGGGCATGTGGATCGTCAATGGCGAGCTGGCCTATCCTGTCGAAGAAATCACGGTTGCCGGCAACCTGAAAGATATGTTCTGCAATATCTCCGAGATCGCGAGCGACCTGGAATTCCGCGGCAGTGTGGCCTCGCCTACGATTCGGATTGACGGGCTTACGGTCGGCGGAGAGTAGGTGCTAAGGTCAGAGGTTAGAGGTCAGATTGCGGAGGTAAGAATCTTCGAACTGGGGTTCTCACCTCTGCGATGTGACCTCTGCAATCCGGGCGCCTTGCCCGTCTAGAGGCGGAGCGCAGCGGCCTCAGTTCTGGAATTAACCTGTTTTTAACATTTACAACTTCATTCGCCGTTAACATTTTCCCCATGCCTGAGCAGCCATTGCACATCGAAGACCTTTCCGGGTCGCGGGAGGGAATCCACATTCTGCGTCTGGCGGGACCGCTGACGCTTCCCAATCTATTCGGCTTTCAATCCAAGGTGCGCGCCGACAATTCGCGCGCGCTGATTCTGGATTTCACGGATGTTCCGCTGGCGGATTCGGCGGGGATTGGGGCGCTGGTCGGCGCCTATGTCACGCGGCAACATGGTGGCCGCAGCCTGGGGTTGGTGGGCGTGAATCAGCGCATCCACCAGGCTCTGGAGATTACGCGGGTGGAAAGCTTCTTCCGTTTCTACGAAACGGTCGCCGAGGCGGAAGAGGCGGCGTCCTAAAGCTGTCATCTTCCAACAAGCAGAAGCTTCTACGGCAAATTCAATCCCAATTCGGCTACTTCTTGTTCAGTGTGGAAACCTAGCCAGTGCGCCACTTCATGCCAAACGACGGTTTTGAGGACGGCATCGATCTCCTTGCCGCACCTGCTTGTATGCCTCTTTACGGGACCTCGATAGATATGGATCACAGTAGGCCCACACGGGATTGTGAAGGTCAGCTTCTTGGGGCGTGATATGCCTAGGAAACGCCCCAGGACTTCTCGTCCTGGCGCCGGATGCATTGGTTCGTCCAGAATTTCGATCGGAGGAAAGTCGGGCAGCGCCCGTATCTTTGGCGGCAGTGTTTCGTAAGCCGCTTTCACTTTCTCTTGGAATTCATTGTCTAGGACGTCGTCAGGTGGCATGTCCTCGGAGTCGTCTGTCTCGGAATCGACAATCTCTTCACGCTCCCACCAGGGGGCCTTCAGGAATGTTAGCGGGTCTTTGTCGGCCACGAAGGTCATTTTCGCAGGTTTCTCGTCGGAAACACAGCAGTTCTTCGAAAGGGCTAATGTCCCTTCGGAACTAGTGTAGTGCGTTGAAGATAGCGACGGTTATGTTCCGTCTCGATCCGATACGAAGCTTGGTGTTTGACGAGGAAGTCAAAGGCTTTAACCACGGGGGCACAGAGGATCACGGGGGAAGTCAGCGAATCATAAACGTCGAACTGTTTGACGCACTACACTAGACAACTTGACCTTCATTAGCCAAGAACCAGAATTTCAGGCTAAAAAAGAAAAGCGGCCTGCGCGGGCCGCTCTCTTTTTCCGAATTTTGGTGGTGGCTTAGACGCCTTTGACGTTCTCCGCCTGCCAGCCCTTGGGGCCCTTGACTACGTCGAACTGAACCTGTTGACCTTCCTGCAAGCTGCGAAAGCCGTTTGCCTGGATGGCGGAGAAGTGCACGAAAACGTCCTCACCATTCTGGCGGCTGATAAAACCATAGCCCTTGGCGTCGTTAAACCACTTTACTGTTCCTGTTTCCATGATGTTGCCCGTGTTCCTTTGGTTGAAGTATGCGCTGGAACTCGCAGGATAGTGCAGGCAGGTCACGCTGTAGAGCGGGGTACTGCTGACAACCGCAAAGATCAAACGCAGCTAAATTGTACATATCCGAAGGTAAATGGCTAGAAGATTCTGTGCTTACAGAGGTAACCAGCCTGGGATCGGGGAGGCGCCCGGTCCCTGATACCGCCCGCGAGATTTCCGGTCTCAGCCCTCCATTTCTCTTGTATCGAGCTGAAAAATAAGGCTGATCGCCTTTTGGCAGGAGGCTTGTTTCAGTAGGATTGACAGAATATGGATTGGCAGAATAAGAGTTCACTCTTCGTTCCAGTTTCCCGCCGACCGCGCATGGTATACCCATCCTGACCGTTCCTGAAAAGATTTCCGAACAAATCGGCGGACCGTTCGATCTGGATGTATGAGGGGCGGCGAGTGGCGACCGGACAGGCGATCGGAGAAGCGAGAGACGTGCCGGCAGACGTAGCGACAAGCGTAGCTGAGAACGACAGCGACCTCGAATGCGCCGTCCGGGAGCACGCGAGACTTGTTTATCGAGTGGCGTATTCGGTTTTGCGGAATCATCACGACGCGGAGGATGTCACGCAAGAGACATTCGTGCGCGTGCTGCGTTATCGCAGAAAGTTGGCGGGGGTACGCAATCCTCGCACCTGGCTGGCTCGCATCGCGTTTCGAGCCGCCCTGGAACGGAAAGGCAAGGCGAGCAAGGTCAGTTTGCAGGATCTGGAGGGCACAGCGCCGCAAGTCCGTTCTCAGGCACGACCGGCCGACGAAGCGCTGCTCGGAGCGGAAATGAGCGGGCAGGTGGAAAAGCTGATCGCGGCTTTACCCGCCAAGCTGCGCGATCCGCTGAGTCTTTCGGCGCTCGAAGAAATGTCGCCTGCCGAGGTCGCGGAGGTGCTGGGCATCAACCAAGCGGCGGTGCGGTCGCGGCTGTTCCGGGCACGGCAGATTTTGCGGGAAAAACTTTCCAAAGTTCTGGAAGGAAGATTTCTGGAAGGGCGTTGAAGATATGGAATCTGAAAAGCGGGAACGACTCATCGCTGACTTGCACATCGACGATCTGCTCGACAACGCCCTCAAGCAGTATGGGGCGGTCGAGCCGCGGGCGGGGTTAGAAGACCGGGTTCTGGCCGCAGTTCAAGCTGAAGCTCGGACTGAGGGCAGACAGGTGACACCGCGAAACTGGAGTTGGTGGCCGGCCGTCGTCGCTTGCGCCGTGTTGCTGTTGAGCGTCGCGGTCGCGTTTCTGGGGTGGAACCATCGCGCGGATACATGGGCTGCCAAGAGCCAGGCCCCCGCGGTCTCCGCGCCGCGCCAGAGCCCAGAGAAAGTCTCAGGGAAGGCCTCGCAAGACTTGGCGAAGGCCAGTCCGCACGCGTGGAGTGATGGGCGTCCCTCCGGCAAGGTCAGGGCTGGCTCTCGCCCGTCCGTCGCTCGCGAGCTTTCGCAAGCGCCCCACCTGGAGCAGTTCCCGTCGCCACGGCCTTTGAGCGAACAGGAAATCATGCTGGCTCGATTCGTTGAGCAATTTCCGCGCGAGGCCGCGATGATCGCTCGGGCGCAGACCAGACTGTTGGCGCAGGAAGAGGAAGAGATGCAGAGGGAAGCGCCTTTAGACAGAGAAGTTCCACAGAATTCACAGGAGCAGAATCCATAAAGGAGAACAAAAATGAACCGACAGATGGTTGCAAGGCTTGGCAAACTGCTGTTGATCGCAGTCTTTTTCTGGTGCGTTCCGTTCAGCGGTGCGCAGGAGCAGGAGTCAGCAAAGAAGCCGGAAGAACAACTAAAAAAGCCGGTTAGTGCTTACCGCCTCGACTTTTCCCTGAACGAGTTGGAAGATGGCAAGAAGATCAACACCCGGCAGTACTCTATGTATCTGAAGGCCAATGACTACAATGAAATCAAAATTGGCACACGGGTTCCAGTCGAAGCGGGGGCGGGAAAAGACGTCTTTCAGTATGTCGACGTTGGAACGTCCATCCGGGGAAAGGTAGAAGAACGGGAGAACGGGCTGCTGCTGGAAATAAATTGCGATACCAGTCACTTCGCAGATCCCGAGCGGGCGAAAACCAGCAGCATCCCTCTCCTTCGCCAGGTGAGGATTAGTGCCAGCACAGTAGTCGGAGTGGGCAAGCTGATCGTGATCGGCAGCGCGGACGATCCCGACTCCAACCGTCAGTATCAGCTCGAGGTCACGGCCACCAAGCTCAAATAACCTAAGGGACGGGATCTTATCCTCCCGCGAAGTGAGGGATCGGCATTTCGTCGCAAAATGCAGATCCCTCGCTCCCCCACCCATCGCGCCAAAAGCGGGGCGCGCGGGGGGCCCCGGTCGCTCGGGATGACAATTCATAAAAAGTGCCGGTCGTGTACTGGTCACCGATTGTCGTCACGGGCTGCCTAGCAGACTGCGGAGAAAGTCGTTCCCGAACAGGAACTGTAACCTCAGCGGCTGAAGCCGCATTCAAGACGACGCAGTTATCGCAGCGGTGAACCGCTGCGCCACCCAAAATCAAGTGCAACGCCGAGTTTTTCCGCAAGCCTGCTAGCGAGAAATCTGTAGTTGCTACAGTGCCGCGGCTTGTTCGCGGCGGCGGGCCTGAATCTCGATATAGACATTGATCAGCGAAACGGCGGCTGGCGTTACGCCGGGAATGCGCGAGGCTTGGCCCAGCGTCTGTGGGACGACTTTTCCCAGCTTCTCCTGCATTTCGCGCGACAAGCCGCTGACGGCGCGGTAGTCGAACCAGTCGGGAATGCGGCGCTGCTCGGCCTTCTTCAGGCGATCGATGGCGCGCTGCTGCTGGTCGAGATATCCGGCATACTTGATTTCAGTTTCGACGGACTTGAGTTCGTTGCGGATTTCGGACGAAAGATGCAGTGAAGAAACATTAACCGCAGAGGACGCCGAGTGCGCCGAGGAATCTCTTTCGAAAAACCGGGGCGCGAGGTTGTTGAGGAGCGGTGCCAGTTGTTCAATGGTAATTTCGGGGCGCTTCAGCAGTTGCGCTAGCGGCTGGCCGACGGCGGAATATAGATCCTTCGAGTTGATTCCGCTGTCAGCTAAAGCGGTCGAGCTGCGCTCGACTGGGCAGGTGAGGGCACCTGGCTCTACGCAAGCTTGGGTCCGTCCCTCCACCGGCAATTGCTGTTTGATTTGCTCCGCCATCGCTGGCGTCAACTTCGTCGTCTCCAGCTGATGCTTTACTTTCTCCAGGCGTTGTTGTTTCGCCTCGAAGTCCTTCCATGCTTCATCCGAGATCAGGCCCACGCGGCGGCCGTGCGGAGTCAGCCTCCGGTCGGCATTATCGATCCGCAGATGCAAACGAAACTCGGCCCGCGAAGTAAACATCCGGTAAGGCTCGTTGGTCCCTTTCGAAATCAGGTCGTCGATCAGAATGGCGGTGTAGGCTTCCGTGCGGTCGAGCACCAGCGGAGACTCTTTCTTCGCCTTCAGCGCGGCGTTAATTCCCGCCATAATTCCCTGGCACGCTGCTTCTTCGTACCCGGACGTTCCGTTGATCTGACCGGCGAGAAATAGTCCCGCAATCTTTCTTGTTTCCAGCGTGCGCTTGAGTTCCGTGGGATCGATGGAATCGTACTCAATCGCGTAGCCGGGCCGCATCATCTCCGCGGCTTCGAGTCCCGGAATCGACTTTAGAATCGCCAGTTGCACATCGATCGGCAGCGAAGTGCTCATGCCGTTGACGTAGATTTCGTGCGTGTTCAGGCCCTCGGGCTCCAAAAAAAGCTGGTGCGTCAGTTTGTCGGGAAACTTGACGATCTTGTCTTCAATCGAGGGACAATACCGCGGCCCGGTCGATTGAATCTGCCCGCTGTACATCGGCGAGCGATGCACGTTCTCGCGAATGATGCGATGCGTCTCTTCGGTGGTAAACGCGATGTAGCACGGCACCTGCGAGTCGTGGTGCTGAACGCGCCGGGTGCGAAAGCTGAACGGAGTCGGATCGAGATCGCCGGGCTGGCGCTCGAAGCGCGACCAGTCGATGGTGCGGCCGTCGAGACGCGGAGGCGTGCCGGTCTTGAGCCGGCATCCGCGCAGGCCGAGTTTCTTGAGCGCTTCGCCTAGGAGAACGGCAGCGGGTTCTCCCGAACGTCCCGCGGGATACTGCTGCTCGCCGCAGTGAATCAGGCCGTTAAGAAAAGTTCCAGTGGTGATGATGACGGCATCGGCGGAGACGCGGCGGCCGTCGCGGAGCAGGATGCCTCGGATACAGTTGCCAGTTGCCGGTTGCCAGTTGCCAGTGGCGTCAGGTTCTACTGACGGCTGATGGCTGACGGCTGACGGCTGCTCCACGATCACATCCACCACTTCCGCCTGCTTGATCGTCAGATTTGACTGCGACTCGAGGACTTCGCGCATCTTCAGACGGTAGGCTTGCTTGTCGCACTGCGCCCTCGGCGACCAGACGGCGGGTCCGCGCGAGGTGTTGAGCAGGCGAAATTGGATTCCGACGGCGTCCGTAATTTCGCCCATGATGCCGCCCAGGGCATCCACTTCGCGCACCAGGTGGCCCTTGGCGATGCCGCCAATGGCTGGGTTACACGACATCTGCGCGATCAGATCGACGTTCAACGTGTAGAGAGCGGTCTTCAGCCCCATGCGCGCGGCAGCCATGGCGGCTTCGCATCCGGCATGACCGGCGCCCACCACCACTAGCTCGAAATGTTCGTCAAACGTCCGCATGTGCGCGTGCTCAGAACCCACAATAATGAAGGGAATACGGCTTGGTCGATTGTAACAACGTTGCTCTCAGGTGTTGGGTAAAGGGAAACGGGGTGACCCACTCGCCGCGTACTTTACGATGAGTGGGCCAGCCCGGCGTCATCGATAAGAAGGCGGCAGCGGGTTGCGTTCCTGGAATACCCGCTGGTGCCAGTAGGGATAGGCGACTTGCGGCGCGCTGGCTTCGTCGAGTTTTGCGACCTGCGCGCTCGACAGCGTAAAGCTGGCCGCGGCCAGATTGTCGCGCAGTTGCTGCTCATTGCGCGCGCCGACGATCACGCTGGCGACAGTCGGTTTTCGCAACAGCCAGTTCAGAGCCACCTGGGGCACGGTCTTGCCCGTTTCAGCCGCGACCGCTTCCAGCGCGTCGACCACTTTGTAGAGGTATTCGGCCGCGACTTGCGGACCGACTCCTCCAGTCTTATGCAACCGGCTTACGTTCGGCAGCGGCTGGCCACGGCGAATCTTGCCGGTCAGACGGCCCCATCCCAACGGGCTCCAGATGAGAGCGCCCAAGCCTTCCGCGTAAGCCTGCGGCATCAGTTCCCACTCGTAATCGCGTCCGATGAGCGAGTAGTAAACCTGGTGCGCAACGTATCGCGCCCATCCAAAATGTTCGCTGATGTCAATGGATTTCTGCAGATGCCATCCGGAGAAGTTCGACGCCGCGATATAGCGCACTTTGCCGTCGCGCACAAACTGATCGAGCGTGCTCAACGTCTCTTCCACAGGCGTCAAAGCGTCGAAGCCGTGCATGTGATAGACGTCGATGTAATCCGTCTTCAGCCGCTTCAAGCTGCCATGGATTTGCCGCGTCAGATGAGCGCGCGACGATCCGGCGTTGTTCGGCCCGTTACCGAAGGGAAACGTGGCCTTGGTCGAGATCAGGATGCTTTCGCGCGGCAGGTGCTTGATCGCCTCGCCCAGAATCTCCTCGGAAAGCCCGTCGGAGTAAACGTCGGCGGTGTCGAAAAAACTGACGCCCGCTTCTATACAGAGATCGATGAGCCGAGTTGCTTCCGCTACATCCGTCTCACCCCAAGCGCGGAAAAATTCGTTCCCGCCGCCAAAGGTCGCGGTGCCAAAACAAAGCACCGGAACCTTCAATCCACTTCTGCCTAGTTGTCGAAATTCCATAAACAGTTTGACGGTCGGCGATGCCCCGTAGTCGCAACGTTTTTATCGCTGGCCGCGGTGAAGAATCTCACGCGGGCGGCGTATGTTCAAACGGGAGCTTGGTGAATCGGGCCTTGTCGATCTCGATCACCAGCGCGACCCTTCCCTCGGGATTGCGAAAGGGAAAGGGCTTCCCCGTGTACTTGATCGAGTTGGGGTCGCCGTACTTGAAGTCGCCATCGGGACGGCGCTCGACGACGCGGCCACGAAGCTGCGCCTCTTTATAGGGGTCGTGGAAATCGACGATGGAGAGCGCAATCCGCGGATCGCGCCGGGTGTTCTTCGCTTTGAGCGAGCTTTCCCCGGTGCAGATCAGGACGCGGTCGCCTTCACGGCCCACCCAGACCGGTACGCTGTGCGGTGAGCCGTCGGGCATGAGAGTCGCGAGATGGGCAAAGTTGGGGCCATCCAGCAACGCTCGGATTTCGTTGGAAAGCGGAATCGCCATGGAAACCTCCTTGCGAGGAAGGGATGAACAAATCTATCACTTCGATGCAACCGGCACTTCGATGCAACCGACACTTCGATGCAACCGGGGCGATGGCCGGCGATCCGCTGGCCTATAACTGCTGCGCCAAATAGTTGGCAATCCCCATTTCGTGGATGGAATGAAGCTGAGCCTCCAGGTAGTCGGCGTGGCGCTCTTCGTCCTGAATCATGTGCTCGAATAGAGCCTTGGAGCCATCGTCGCTGGCCTCAATGCAGACCTTCGCAGCCTGGTTGTATTGGCGCACCGCATCTTCCTCGTCCTTGAAATTGATTTCCATTTGCTGCTGCACGTTGCTGCCGAGTTGGGGCTTGAGTCCAACTTCAACGGTGGGTATCGCGTCGAGAAAAATTATGCGTTCAATGAGACCTTCCGCGTGCCGCATCTCCTCGATGGCCCGCTCCTTTGTGCGCGCGCCCAGGCGCTTGTAACCCCAGTTCTGGCACATCTCCGACTGCGTCATGTACTGCACAATCGCGGTTAGTTCCGAGCTAAGAGCCGAGTTCAACTCCGCGATCACCTTTTCGTTACCGTGCATGGTATTGCCCTCCGTCGTCCCTTATATCGCGTGGGACAAGGGCGGCGATGTGACCAAAAGCACACGGGCGTGGCAGGCGGAGGGGGTCTCTAATTGTGGGATGACACAGCACTCTCCTGCGCTTTCCTGCAGTTGACGCCTTATCTGTTCCGCGCTTAGGATACTTGTTTGACTTCAGGCGGGATAGGCGCCCTGTAAGGCGCGACTTCTGCTTGTCGGCGGGCAGCAATCGTAGGCAGCAATCATCGTAGGCAGTAATCATGGATAAGAAGAAACTAGAGACGTTCAGAAAAAGACTGGAAACCCGGCGCAACGAGCTGCGCCACATGGTGGTCCGCAATCAGCAGGACGGCCGCACCGCCGACGATGAGGCCACGCAGGACGTTGCCGATCGCGCCGCCAGTTCCTACAACAAGGAATTCCTCTTCAGCCAGAGCAACAACGACCGCCAGTTGCTGAATATGGTCGATGGCGCTCTCGCCCGCATCCGCGAAGGCAGCTTCGGAGAATGCGTTTCCTGCGGAAAAGAGATCAACGCCAAGCGCCTCGAAGCCGTGCCTTGGACCCGGCATTGCATCGAGTGCCAGGAAAAAGCCGAGAAGGGCCTGCTCGAAGCCGCGCAATAATTTTCAGCGCAAAGTTCAGTGGTGGCTCACTTCATCCCCAGTGCCCGCAGCACTGCGTCATCCGCCACCGCTTTCCCGTCTTTCTTCGTGACCACGCCGAACGATCCCGAGTAGTCCCACATCGCCCAGCCGATTCCGTTGCGCTCGAACGCGGTCCGCACATCGTGCAACCAGGCGGCGCGGTCCTCGGGATCGGAGTACTCGCGGA
>CAVRNL010000046.1:0-9008 GCA_963722485.1 uncultured Acidobacteriaceae bacterium | reverse complement strand
ACTCGACGTGCGTCCCCATGGAGGTTGCTCGTTCCTGCTCGGCGCGTTTTAAAGCGTCATGGATGCGGCTCATAGTTTCCTTTCCTTGGGGAGATCCTGTTGTTCCGATTGGCGCAACCGGTCGGCCAGTGTGGCCAAAGTGCGCAAGGCTTCGACCAGATCAAATTTTTCGGATGGTGGACCGGCGCCGTCATGGCCGCGGAGGCGTTGCCATCGGTCAGATCGAAATCGCGGGCGACCGAATCGACGACTTCGGCGGCGACCGTCTTTTTCTGATCGACGAAGGCGCTGACCAGGCAATGCTCACAGAGCAGATTGATGATGCGAGGAATGCCCAGCGAGTAACGGAAAATGGCGACGGTGGCATCGGAATCGAAAATCGGTTCGCCGTTCGAACCCGCGATGCGGAGGCGCTGGGTAATATAGGACTTGGTTTCCTCAAGATTGAACGGATGAGTCTTGGCGCGCAGTGTAAGGCGCTGGCGCAACTGGCGCAACTGGGGCTGCTTGAGACGCTGTTCGAGTTCCGGCTGCCCGACCAGAACGATTTGCAGAAGCTTCTCGGTGAAGGTCTCGAGATTGGTGAGCATGCGGATCTCTTCGAGCACTTCGTCGGAGAGATTCTGGGCCTCGTCAATGACCAGGACCGCGGTCTCACCGGCGCGATAGCGATCGAGCAGCCAGTTGTAGAGGCGCTGCAGGATCTGACTTTTCGACTTGGTATCGCAGGGAATACCGAAGTCGGCCATCATGAAATCGAGGAACTGAGGCACATCCATGCGCGAGTTGAAGATGAAGGCGGTAGCGACCTGTTGCAGGCGCAACCACTCCATCAACTTATTAATCAACGTGGTTTTGCCGGTACCGACCTCGCCAGTCAGGAGCACGAAGCCCTTGCGGCTCTGGATGCCATAGGTCAGGCAGGCCAATGCCTCTTCGGTGTGCCGCGTGAGAAACAGGTAACGCGGATCCGGATTGACGTTAAACGGGTTGGCACGAAGTCCAAAAAATTCTTTATACATAGTCTTGCGTTAGACCTCGACGTTCTCGTGCTCTTGCGGCGACCCGGGATCACTGCGGCCCCAGAAACGGCGGCGGGCGTGGCCATTGCCGTTGGCGGCCGTGTCGTCCTCGTCCTCACCCAGCCAGGGCACAGAAATCAGGAGGGGCAGATCCATCACGGCGGCAGCATCTTTTTCGGTGCGGATGGACTTGTCACTGAACTCCAGAAAGATGGCCAGGAGCAGACCGATCCCCAGGCCACCAGCCAGGCCGCCAGCGGCCAAAAGCGGGCGGTTCGGGAAACTGGGAGATTCCGGCAAGCCAGCCGAGGCAATAATGTTCATCTGCTCGCCTTCCTGCTGGTTCTCCATGCTGCTGCCCACCTCGGCGGAGCTTTTCTTGGCCAGCAGATCTTTGTAGAAGGCCTGGGCGTTATCGTTGTCGCGGGTGAGGAGCTTGTATTGCTCCTCGATGCCGGGGCTCATGGCGGTGCGGCTCTGGTAAACGTTAATCTGGCTTTGCAGCCGCTTCTGGTCGGCGGTGGCCTGCTCGATCACGCTCTGGTATTGGTGAATCTGCAAACGGAGCTGGCGAATTTCAGGCGGCTCGGAGGCGCTGGCCTTTTCGCTGGTGTCGGTGGAATCTGGCGGCGGCGTTCACTTCTTTCAGCTTCTTCTCGACCTCGGCGATGTCCGCCTTGGTCTTGATCACGTCGGGGTAATCGTCGGTATAGCGCGCCTGCAGTTGCAACAATTGCGCCTGTAGCTGCGTCAACTCCTGTTCCAGGGTCTGGGGATTGGTGCTGGACAGTGAACTCTTCCAGGCGGCAATTTGCTGCGCCAGCATGCTTTCGGTGTAGGCCCTATCCTGCTGGGCGCGGCTCAGGGTCTGGGTGGTGGCATCGAGTTGGGAGTTCAGCGACATCAGCATACGCATGTTGTTGTCGACGTCGCCGGGCAACTGGCCGAAGTATTGCTTCTTGAAGGCGGCGAGCTTGGCATCCTGGTCGTCCAGGGCGCGCTTGGCGTCTTCGAGTTGGCGGCCAGAAAGTCGGTAGTGCTCCTGGCGACCTCGGAACGGGAACGCAGGTTTTCGTTCACGATGAGGATCGGTCATGGCGTTGCAGATTTTTTGGGCGCGGTCGGCCTTGCTGTCGGTGTAGTTGACGGTGAAACCGGGCACGGGCTCGTCGGTGACGAGGCCTTTCTTTTCTTAGCGCCAGAAAGTCCGGCTCCGGTGGCGGCAGCGCTCATCGAGGTGATCACGGGCTCGACCGTCATATTCTGCTGGATTTCGGCGATGAGCTTATCCTCGTCCTCGGGCTTGACGAGCGCGAGGCTCTGAATCACGGGGCGCAGGCGGCTGGGGCTGACGACCTCCTGGCTGAGGGTCTGAACGCGCTGGGTGAAATCGGAAGTGATGACCGGCGCGACGTAGTTGTCGGGCACCTTCTGGCCTTCCACCAGAACCGTGGACTGGGAGGTATATTTCGGCGAAAAGGCATACGAGACCATGAAGCCCGCGATCGGGGCAAGCAGAGCCGGGATCAAAATGACTTTAAGGCGGCGCCGCAGCATCGCCAGATAATCTTCCATCGTCAGTTCGCGATTTTCACTCATACTGTTCACCAATCCGGCCACCCGAGGCGGCCAAAAAATTATTCGATGCGAGTCGGCCTGGGATGCCATTCCACCCCAATGGCGCCGCTTTGCCGCTGTGTCGTCCTGCCGGAGATGCCGCCTATCGAAACTGGAGAACTAAAGGCCAGTTCGCCGAAGCGATACACGGAAAAGAAATCGTAGGAACGTCCCAGGTGTTTGCGTAAGACGGCTCCGGCAGAAACTTCGTTGTAGCTGGACGCACTTACGCCAAAATCCGCCACGCTCTGAAGTTCGTGGTTATGGGAGTAGCCGACATCGCTATAGAAATCCCAGGTGCGCCCGAGCGGGCGTGTATACCCCGCCCTCACCGCCTGAGTACTGGCACCGGCGTAGAAGCCCGATCCTGGGGAAGTGAATTTCTCGTAGGCCGCAACCAACGCGCCGTGGCCTAGCTTGTAGCGCAACTGAACTCGCGCGCTCACCGACCAATGCCGGTAGTCGCCACCCACTTCCAGGTCGGTGTACTGCGGACCGGCTCCGGCAATCAAGCTCATCCTGCCGCTGAGAGTGTGGCTCCAGCGCAGATTGACGACGTCGTTATAAATCTGGCCGCCGGTAACCTGGGGAAATTGAATCAACTGAAAAGCGTAGACCAGGCCGAGCTGATCGTGGCGGGAAAGCAGATGGCTGTATCCGGCCTCGATGGTGAGTTCGTCGCTGTTGATCAGAGTATTGGTGGGATCGTAGAAATGGGCGTTGCTGAATCCGCCCGCCACGGTGATGGCGGAGACCGGATTGATCGCTTGAATGGCATCGAGAATTGCGGTGTTGGCAAGCCGGGGAATGTCTCCGATCGAACCTAATTGACCGGAGATGTTGCCCATACCGGGCAAACCACCACCGAGGACTCCGAGGCCCAGGCCGCCGGTGGCAATACCCAACCCTGGCGCGCCGCCAAAGGTGCCGACTTGGAACGAACCGTCGGGCAAGTAACTGAAGCCGTCGCGCAGCGTGACTTGGCCAGTTCGCCAGCGGGTCACCGCCTCCAAGCCGGCGGCATGCATTTGCTTGGCGTCATAAGGGCTGCTGTAGAACGCTCCGCCGCCGAGATACTCGAGAAAGAGATCGCTCTTGGGCCAGAATTGCTGGAGATCGAGAGCTCCGAAAACGCGGGTGATCGATTCCAGGCCGGTGCTGCCGAACTCGTTGCCCCCGTTCGTGTCCGCCGCTTCGCTGACCTGCAATGCGGGCGAGACAAAGCTGCGGGTGGCCGCATGGAGACTGAGCCCAGGCTCGTCGAGGCCAGTGACCGGCGGGTTCTCCGGGTTCAGGACCGGCGCGTTCTGGCCGAAGGCAGGAGCCGGCGTAGTGTCTGGCTGAGCCGAGGGACTGGTCTGGGCGGCAGCGCACAGGCTCATGCCGAACACCAGGAGCGCCAACCGGATTGTTTGCGTTTTTGCCATGCTTTTCACGGGCAGATCCTTTTACTGGACCGCGTATCCTTTACGGGACGACAATTGTATCCCCCGGTTGCAAGAGATAGTTCTGTTCGATCTGTTCCCCTTTGACCAGCTTGCGATAATTCACGGGCAGTTTTTGCTGTTTGCCGTTTTCGTTGCGCAGGACGTAAATGCGCTTCGTGTTGGCAAACTGGCTTAATCCGGCGCTGGACAAGGCTTGCAGAACGGTCATGTTGGGCAACATGGGCATGACCCCGGCGTGTAGCACCTCGCCGGTCAGGTAGATCCGCTTGCTGTTGATTTGACTTACCACCACGGTAACGTGCGGGTCGGCGACGTATTTTTTCAGCTTCTCGGTGAGCGAAGCCGCCAATTGCTGAGGAGTCAGGCCTGCGGCCTGCACATCGTTGAGCAAGGGAAGAGAGATCTTGCCGTCGGGGCGCACCGGCAAAGTGGCGGTGAGGTCGGCTTCTTTCCACACGGCGACGTGGAGCACATCCTCGGGGCCGATGACATACTCAGGTCCGGTTTGGCTGCTGGCGGCTATGGTCTTGTCGGAAGCGGGGGCGGCGGCAGGCGCGTCCTGCGCCAAGGCAATGCTGCCGATCAGGATGAGTGCCGCAAGCGCTGTCCATATTGATTTCATATCGATTCCTCTCACTCTCAGGTTTCGAGGTTTCAAAGTTTCAAGGTTTCAAGGTCGATGTCGCCGCGATTCTCCGCCGTAGCGATCTTGTTCTCCTTTTTTCCCTTGAAACTTTGTAACCTTGAAACTTTGAAACCTCGCTTCATGCTCCGTACTCTTCGTACCCGATCTGCTTCAGCTTGTAGAGAAGCGCTTTGTAGCTAATCTGCAACTCCTGCGCGGCTCGGCGCCGGTTCCAGCGGGTGCGCGTCAAGACCTGCAAGATGAGCTCCCTCTCGGCTTCGCGGGAGGCGGCGCGCGCGGCGTCTTTGAGAGAAACCTTCTCCCCGCTGCCGCCGCGATCGACGCGCCGCAAGAGAGAGCGCAATCCTCCCATGGCGAGGGCTTCGTCGCCAAGCGCGACAATAGCTCGCGCCGCGTCTTTCAGTTCGCGAATATTTCCTGGCCAGCTGTACTCCTGGAAGAAGTGTTGAGTCTCGGGACTGAGCGGCGGCACGGCACGGGAGAAATCGCGGGCGGCGGCGGAGAGAAACCAGTCGCGCAGAGCGGGAATGTCCTCTTTCCGCTGACGCAACGGGGGCAGCCGCAAACAAACTCCGCTAATTCCATAATAAAGGTCTTCGCGGAACTTGCCGGCTTTGACTTCGGGCTCCAACTCGCGCGAAGTTCCGCAAATGAAGCGCGGCACACGGCGCTGTGCGTCGCCATTGCCATTGCCATGCAAAGCGATCTGGCGAACCAGTTCTTTCTGGGCCGCCGAGGTGAGATCTCCGACTTCCTGCAGATAAATGGTTCCAGCTTGAGCGTCGCAAGCTGCCAGAATTGCTTCGCCGGTTTCACGCGCCTGATAGACCTGAAAGGGCTCCGCGGCGCGGCTGGAAAGAACATGAATGCGCGCCGCCGCCGCTGCCTTGCCGGAACCGTGCTCGGCCACGACCAGCACGGGAACGTCATTTTGCGACAACTCGCGGATGACGGCTTCGACGGTGCGCATGCCGGCACTGACGCTCTCCAGCCAGACGCGAACGCCGCCATTGTGTGGCGCTCCGGCATTTGCCAGGATTTCGGTTTTATCGAGGTCCATGCTGATCCGCTTCACTCATGCGCGGCCAAGACAGCGGGGGGGAAACGTCTTGGACAAAGGGCTCACACCGTCTAGAGCACACGTGCTGCCATTCCGGTTAGAAATGGCTGCGTCTCACTGGGACGATATATGGCTATGATTCAACGACTTGCCACCAGGCCCTGGAGCGCAACACGGATTATACGTCATCACATTGCGGATAAATGGGAAATTTATTGCCCACATCCCAAGCAATCTGTGGGGATTACTTTACCCTGCCTTGGGGACAAAGTCCTAGGAACGGTCGAGGTTTCAGAGTTTCAGGGTTTCAAGGTTTGAAACTGCAAGAGAATCACGATTTCGGCAACTCGCGGCTACCAACCCTCGAAACTTCGAAATCTGAGTGCGATACCGGTTTCACTTTGCGTGAAGGCTTGCTTTCGCATATTCTCAGGTGCAAGCGCGCCCTATGAGTAACTTAGCAGAAGGAGTTCCGCTCGTTTCGACGAGGGAGGATCGCTTTTCATTCAACCTGCCCCGCTGGCAAGTGGGGGCGCTGCTGCTGCTGATCGTCTGGCTTTACGCCTCGATTCTCGCCCGGCTTTTCCTGCAGTGGGTCGGACCTCACCACGATGCGAACTTCGAGCACGGAATCTTCGTGCCCCTCTTTGCTTTGTTTATTCTCTGGCAGGACCGGAAGAAACTGCTTGCGATTTCGCCGTCCCCATCGTGGGCCGGTCTTCCGCTGGTGTTGTTAAGCCTGCTTGTGCTGGTTCTGGGAGTCCTGGGCGCGGACGTTTTTTTGCCGCGGGTTTCGCTGCTGATCCTGCTGGCGGGCCTGATCATTCTGTTTCAGGGATGGAGGTTCTTTCGTGCCGTGCTCTTTCCTTGGGCGTTTCTGATTTTGATGATCCCAATCCCGGCGCTGATCACTAACCGGGTTACTTTTCCACTACAGTTGCTCGCCGCAAGGCTGGCCACTGCACTGCTGGAACTGGTGGTCGTGGTTCACCGGGAGGGGAATGTAATCTGGCTTGCTTCCGGGCCGCTGGACGTCGCGGAAGCGTGTAGCGGAATCCGGTCGCTTCTAACCCTGATCACGTTGGCCATCATCTACGGCTACCTGATGGATACTCGGAAATGGGTGCGGGTGGTGCTGGCACTTTCGGCGGTACCAATCGCAGTGGCGGCCAACAGCTTCCGAGTTTTTGGCACAGGACTGCTGATGGAGTTTGGGCATAAGGATGAAGCGGAAGGGGTTCCCCATGCCCTCGCGGCATTGCTGGTCTTCGCGGTGGCGTTGGTCATGTTGTTCGCTGTGCACCGCGTGATCTCGATTATCTGGAAGAGCAATCCGGCTGCACCGCGGAACGCCGCTCCGGTGGAACAACCGCCCGTCGCGGAGATTCGCATGAAGCCCGGGTCTTTTCGCTTTGGGATTGTGGCTGTGCTCATGTTGGCTACGGCGATCGGTCTGCAGGCCCGTTTGATCGGAAAGGCTCCGGATGTGGGCCCCCTACCCTCGCAGATTGGTAATTGGACGGGAACCGATATCCCCATCAGCCAGGAGGAACTGGACATCCTCGGACCGGGCGAGTATCTCCAACGCGAGTACGAAAACTCGAGCCGGCCGGAACCTTCCATCAATCTATTCATCCCATTCTTTCCTTCGCAGAAGGCTGGCGATACTATCCATTCGCCGGAGCACTGCTTGTTGGGTGCGGGATGGTTCCCGCTTTCGCGGGAGGTGATTCAGCTAACGCGTTTGGATGGATCTTCAATCCCCGTCAACCGCTACGTGGTTTCAAAGATGGGAGAGCGGCAACTGGTGCTGTACTGGTTTCAGGCGCATGGCCGCGTGGTGGCCAGCGAGTGGTCGGCCAAGTATTATCTGATCTCCGATTCAATTCATATGAATCGCAGTGACGGCGGGATGGTGCGCTTGATGACCCCAATGCTTGATGGCGAGTCTCCCGAGGCTGCCCAGGCGCGCGTGATGAAGTTTGGGTCGCAGTTGCTTCCGCTGCTGGACAGTTACATTCCGCGGTAATTTGGATCGAAGCTAGTGTAGTGCGTTGAAGATAGCGACGGTTATGTTTGATCTTGATCCGATAGGAAGTTGGGTGTTTGACGAGGAAGTCAAAGGCCTGAACCACGGGGGGCACAGAGGATCACGGGGGAAGTCAGCGAATCATAAACGTCAATCTGTTTGACGCACAACACTAGGCGTGCAGGCGAACGTCCTCAGATTTCCGATTTCGCATCTGCGCGAATGCTTGGGGCAGGAAGCGCACCAGATCGGTTGCCACCAGAGAATTCTCGCCGACGGATGCGCTGGCCAAGTCGCCCGCCAAGCCATGCAGATAAGCAGCTAGAGCGGTTGCTTCGAGCGCGTGCTGCGGATGTTGCGCGATCAGGGCGGCTACGATTCCGGTGAGGATGTCTCCGGTGCCTCCGGTGGCCATGCCAGGATTGCCGGTGGGATTCACCCATACGGCGCCATCGGGCGCGGCGGTCGTTGGTCCGGCAATCAATGTGCGATGTCCCTTGAGCACGACAATCAGTTCGTGGTCGCGAGCGAAGTTGCGCGCCACTTCCAGGCGATTCGCTTGAATTTCGGCAATCGTCAAGCCAGTCAAGCGTGACATTTCTCCCGGGTGAGGAGTGATGACGACGGTTCGCCCGCGGCCATTCAGCTTGTCGGCTGATGCTTCGAAGGCATTCAGCGCATCGGCATCGACCACTATCGATTTGTCGCCGCGGGTTACGATGGTGCGTACGAATGCGGCGGTCTCGGAGTTACGCGAAATTCCTGGGCCAATGGCGACGGTCTTACGGTCGAGAAGCGCATCGAGGCCTAGCCCGACCGCTTGCAATGAAATTGTGCCCTGCTCAGTTTCCGCCAGCGGCTCGGTCATTAGTTCGGGATGAAAGGCGGCTACGGTCGCGAGCACGGATTTTGGTGTGGCTACGGTCGAAAGACCCGCGCCTGCCCGGAGCGCCGCGAATCCCGCCATGGCCGCCGCTCCCGATTTGCCGAGCGATCCGCCGATTACCAGCACGTGTCCGTAGCTGCCCTTGTTGGCGTCACGCGCTCGGGGCGCGAGCAGCGGAGCGAAATCGTTGGGAGTGCTGAGATGAAGTCCGAGCTTCGAGACAATGGCTTCGGGCGGCGAGCCGATGGGCGCAATCACGGTGGGCCCAGTGGTGAGCTGCGCGAAAACGTGGGCTGGACG
>CAVRNL010000045.1:0-68248 GCA_963722485.1 uncultured Acidobacteriaceae bacterium | reverse complement strand
TCCACTTGGGATGCATGTACTGCATCCGCTGAAGCTTCGGCAGATTGGCGAGATCGAAGGGCCGCCCCATCTGGCGCATCACCCAGTTGAGGAACGAGGAGTGCCGCCCCTCGTCGCGCGACATGCAGCGGTAGATCGCACGCAGCGTCGGATCGTTCAGCTTCTTCTGGACGTCCGCGTAGAGCAGGAAGCCGGAGAACTCGCCGAACGAGCTGCGGTGCAGGAACTCGTAGAACTCTTCCGACACCGGCTGGTAGTCGAGCCCGAGGGCGTCGGGGCCCCAGCGGAAGTGCGCCTTGTTGTAGTCGAGCTCGAAGTCGCGGCGCAATTCCTCGAATTCCTCGCGACACCAATCGATCGACAGCGCGTTGAGCAGGCCGATGTCGGTGCGGTAGAGCCGGGGAGCGAGGAGCGTCTGATTCGGGAGGGGGGCCTCCGTCACGCGCTCCGGACCGCCTCGAAGACGAAGGAGTCGTAGAAGAAGAACTTGATCCGCTTGCGCCGCGTCATGCGGTAGCCGGCGCGGCGGCGGAGCGGTAAAGGTCACGATGGCGTCGGCGCGGGCTTGATTAGTTGGGTCGGCGCTTGGCCGCATGGCATCGGCATCGGCGCCGGAGGGAATGTCGACGGCAACGATTGGAGCGGAGGCTGCATTCATCTTCGCGATCGCGGCCGCATAGAGCGGGCTGACCGGCGGACGAAAACCGGTGCCGAGAATGGCGTCTATGATCACGTCCGCGGTGAAGATCTCCGCCGCGGCCAATGAGTCGAGCCAACTCGCCTCGCGCACGATCAGGGGTGTGACATTCGACGAATGGAGCGATTGCATCATGCTCTGAAACATGGCCGCCGCGTCTCCGCGAAGCTCCGCTGGATCCGACAACAGCAGAACGCGGACGGCGCGGCCCGCTTCGACGAGCTTGCGGGCGACGACGAATCCGTCGCCACCGTTGTTGCCCTTGCCGCAGAGAATGCCGACGCGCTCGGCGTGGGGGTAATCGGAGAGGATGAAACGGGCGACGGCCGAGCCGGCGTTCTCCATCAGCGTCAGAGAAGGAACGCCGAAGCGCTCCGAGGTGATGCGATCGATGTCGCGCATTTCCGCCGCGGTTACGATTTTCATGGTTTCGACTCGGATGCGGCGGCCCCAGCCGTCTGTTCGAGTTCGCGAAGCTGTTGCGGCTCGCCCATGGCGATCAGAAAATCGCCGGCTTCGATGCGATCGTCGGGGGCGGGGTTGAAGCGCATGCCCGCCTCGCGCTTGATGGCGAGGATGATGACGCCGCGATCCTGCCGGATGCGCGACGTCTCGATGGTCTTGCCGGCAAACGGACTGCGCGGGGTGATCGGTACCTGGCCGATCTCGAGATCCATGCCGAGATGGGTGGTGGCGGTGTCGAGGAAGCTGACCACGTGCGGACGCAGGAAGGACTGGGCGATGCGCTGTCCGGCAAAAACATAGGGAGAGACAACCGAATCGGCGCCCGCGCTGCGCAGGTGCTTCTCGGCCATCTCTTCGCTGGCACGGGCGATGATGCGGAGGCTTGGATTCAGACTGCGGGCGGTGAGCACGATATAGAGATTCGTGGCGTCGGTGGTGGTAGCGGCGACCAGGCCGCTCGCCCGGTCGATCTGGGCCTCGCGCAAAGTCTGCTCCTGGGTAGCGTCGCCGATCACCATGAGCCAGTTCTCGCTGGCAAATTTCTGCGCCTTCGCTTCGTTGTTTTCTATGATCACGAACTCAGCGGGACGGCGCGCCAGCTCGCGGGCGGCGCTGCGGCCCACGCGTCCAGCGCCGCAGATGATGTAGTGACCGGTGAGACGGCCTATATCGCGCTCCATGCGGCGCCTTCCAAAGAAGCTCTGCAGTTCGAATTCTAGCAAAGCCTGGGTGAGAGAGCCGATGGCCAGGAACACCAGCGAGACTCCGCTCAGGATGATGAAAACGTTGAACACGCGCCCGGCGTGCGACAGGGGATGGACTTCCTGATACCCGATGGTAGTCAGCGTGATGACGACCATGTAGAAACCATCGAACCAGGGCCATCCTTCGATGTAGTGAAAGCCCAGCGTGCCGAGGCCGACCACGAAGGCCAGCGCGGCAGCCAGGAACTTGAGATTGCGGAAAGTCCTCATCGTTATCGCTATCGTTGCACCGTTATCGCGCCATCGTTTCGAGGTGCCGAGATTTCGCGGTTCCGGGATTTCAACGTTCCGAGATTTCAACGTTCCGGCGTTCGGTTTCCGGGCGAGATCGGCGATCGAGTTTCCGGCGCGACAGGTGAGTATAGCTCTGGGCGTCGTGGAGTGGAGTGCCGATCGGTAATTGCGCCGTTGAGTAGGCGTTGTTATGATCTCGATGCATGAAGCTATCGGTCGTGATGCCGGTATATAACGAACGCGCCACTCTTCGGGAGGTGGTGCTGAAGGTTCTTGCGGTTCCGCTGGAGATCGAGTTGATCTGCGTGGACGATGGCTCGCAGGATGGCTCGCGCGAGATCCTGGCCGAATTGCAGTCGGAGCATCCGCAAATCCGCGTGGTTCTTCAGCCGCATAACATGGGCAAAGGAGCAGCTCTGCGGCGTGGCATTCAGGAGGCCACCGGCGACTTCATCATTATTCAGGACGCCGATCTGGAATACGATCCGGGAGAGTATCCGGTGATGCTCGAGCCCTTGATGCAAGGCAAGGCGGACGTGGTTTTTGGCTCGCGCTTCCTCGGTAGCGCGCCGCATCGCGTGCTGTACTTCTGGCATTCGGTCGGCAACCAGGCTCTTACCTTACTTTCCAATTGCCTCACCAACATCAATCTTTCCGACATGGAAACCTGCTACAAGGTGTTCCGGCGCGAAGTAATTCAGTCGATTCCGATCGAGGAGAATCGTTTCGGTTTCGAGCCCGAGATCACGGTGAAAGTGGCGCGGCGACATTTGCGCATCTATGAGGTGGGAATCAGTTACTGGGGCCGCACCTACGAGGAGGGCAAGAAGATTGGATGGAAAGACGGCGTGCGAGCCTTGTATTGCCTGTTGAAGTACTCTCTTAAAGAGCCCACGGCAAAGAGGGTTGCACAAGCAGTGCCGACTCCGGATCGCCCGGCCGTTTCACGATGACGGTCGCGTCACCCGGTCTTTGCTTGCTTCTTATTGGTGAGCGTGTTTCTGCTTCAGCCGGCCGCGGTAGGGGTTCGCACCCTGACTGGTGGTTCCTGTAGTCTTGGCACCGCCCGTTCCGGCAAAGTTGATCGGTGGGTTGGGCTTATCCTTTACCGGCTTCAGTGCGGGCGCCTTCTTCTGTCCCGCAGTACGAGACGGGCCAGCCGATCTGGCGGTCTGACGCTCCAGGGTTTGCAAATCTTTGGAGTTGGCCGAGGACGACGAGGCGGCGCCCGTTGTCTTGCCGACGGGTACGGTACTTCTGGGCGGCTTTTCGGGTGCTGCAGGCTTGACCTTGATGGTGTTGTTCTGCTGCGCCAGGCCACTCACGCTGATGCCTGCCAGTACGACCGCAACCGCCAACGAAAATCTCATCTTTTTAATCCCCTGCCCGGTAATCCGCTGCTCCGGAACTTCGATCCACCCATGCTTAGATGCACGCACCTTGCCATCCGGCGCTTACGGCCCTCCTATGTTAAACCCGCGGCGAGCAGAAAGCACTCGCGAGAACAGAAAGAAGGCTAATGGGTTAGCCGGAAACCGAGGCTCCGCAGCAACGCTGACAATGACGAACTGGATGTGGCAAGGTGTAAAGCCCTGCACAGTTTCGTGCACGTTGGTCATACAGAGTACCGTCGAGTTCAACGGCGCCTGCCCAGTTAGAACTGCCCAAAGGTAACACAGGGGACTTCAATCTCGACGCAAGCAACCCCTTATCCATTTATTAGCAGCAACTTATAGGTTATAGCGGCCGGGTCTTCCCTTCGCACCGCAGTTCATGCCCGGAAACGAGATTCGGGCAGGCACAAATTGGCCAGATGCCGCGCCCGGCTGGTCTTTCGCAATCTGTGGCTGTCGGCAGCCCCGAGCGACACTGGCCTTGCTGGAGCTCGAATTTTCGGGGCTCCAGTGGCCCGAAATCCCCCGCCGTTGTATGCGGAGACGGCACACAGAGGTCGCTTTGAACGGTCATCGATTGCATCGTCGCTTCGCCACTCTTCTCGTTATCGTAGTCGTCATCGTGGTTGCTGGCAGCGTGTTGCTGCTCAGCGGGTGCCAGGGCTTATCCGGAGCAAACGGCGGAGGCACGGTCGGTGTCGGAAGCGGCAACTTGTCCTTCGGAACGGTCCCGATCGGCAGCAGCAAGACGGTGGCAGACACGCTTTCGAACAACACTTCGTCCTCGATTACGATCAGCTCGATTCAAGGATTGGGCTCCGGCTTTTCGGTCACTGGCATCACCGCGCCACTGGTGTTGGCGGCGGGACAGAGTGTGCCATTCGGCGTTGAGTTTCAACCGACGTCGGCCGGCACTCCGACCAACACAATTTCCTTTGACGGACAGAATGGGCAGGCCTATGTTTCGGTGTCTGTCTCGGGCGATGCGGTCACGATCGGAAAGCTTTCTCCGAGTCCATCGCCGGTTGTCTTTGGAAACACCAACGTCGGATCGAACCAGACCAGCACTGTGACCCTTACGAACAGCGGTGGAAGCGACCTCATCATCTCGCAGGCAACGATGAGCGGCGCGGGATTTGCCATGAGCAACCTCGCCTTGCCACTCACGCTGCAGGCCGGAAAAGCGGCTGCGGTGACGATCACTTTTGCGCCCACCGGAACCGGCAATTTCAGCGGGAGCGTCACGTTTGCTACCGCTGCAGGCCAGACGGACAGCAACGTTGTGCTTAGCTTCTCGGGCGTGGGAGTTACTCCCGGAACCCTGACTGCCAATCCCACCAGCCTGGCATTTGGAAGCATCCAGGTGGGCAGCAGCGACAGTAAGTCCGAAACCTTGACCAACACAGGCGCAAGCACCGTTACGATCACACAGGCGACGGCAAGCGGGGCCGGATTCTCCGTCAGCGGAGTGAGTCTGCCGGCGACTGTCGGCGCCAACCAGAGCGTCACTTTCACTGCGACCTTTGCTCCGTCCAGCGCAGGCGCTGCGAGCGGAGCGCTGAGCATCGTCTCGAGCGCGTCCGGTTCGCCGCTCAGCATTCCACTCTCGGGCACAGGCGTGACACAAGGGGCCTTGACGGCGAATCCCACTAGCCTGGCGTTCGGCAGCGTGCAGACTGGCAACAGCTCGAGCTTGTCTGACAAGCTAACCAATTCCGGCGGATCGAGCCTCACGATCACGGCCGCTTCCGCGAGTGGCACCGGATTCAGTCTGAGCGGGCTGTCGTTGCCTTTGACGTTGAGTTCCGGCGAGAGCACATCGTTCACCGTAACGTTTTCTCCGACTGCGAGCGGCGCCGCCAGCGGCAGCGTGAGCATCACATCCAGCGGTTCCGATTCCAACTTGAGCATTCCACTTTCAGGAACCGGCGTGACGCCAGGGGCGCTGACGGCGAATCCCACGAGTTTGGCGTTCGGCAGCGTGCAGGTGGGCAACAGCAAGAACCTGTCGGAAGTGCTGACCAACACGGGTGGATCGTCGGTCACTATTTCGCAGGCGAACTTGACCGGGGCAGCTTTCTCGGTCAGCGGGTTGACTTTGCCCCTCACTCTGACGGCAAATCAAAGCGTGACATTTACTGTGACCTTTGCTCCGACCAGTGCCGCGGCGGCGAGCGGAAGCCTGTCGGTGGTGTCGAACGCATCGAACTCGACGCTCGGTATCGCGCTCTCCGGAACGGGAACGGCTGCGGGCACGTTGGCGGTCTCTCCCACCAGTCTCAACTTTGGCAGCGTGGCCGACGGATCGAGTTCGTCGATCACCAACAGCCTCCTGACGGCGACCGGCGCGTCGGTCACGGTCTCATCGGCAAGTATTAGCGGCACCAACGGCAGTGAGTTTGCGCTCTCTGGAATTACGCTGCCGGTAACGCTGAGCGCCGGTCAAACCGCTAGTTTCACGGTCACGTTCACACCGGGGGCGAGCGGAGCGGCTTCGGCGTCTTTGTCGTTCGCGAGTACTGCATCGAACACGCCCGCCGTGCAATCGCTGACTGGCACGGGAACGGCGGCTACTCAGCACACCGTGAGCCTTACGTGGAACGCTTCGACGAACGCAGTCAGCTACAACATCTACCGCAGCACCACATCCGGTAGCGGATACGCGATGATCAACACTTCACCCGACGATACGACCGCGTACACCGACAGCACGGTCGTCTCTGGCCAGACCTACTACTACGTAACGACAGCCGTGAACGCCAGTTCGGAGGAGAGCGGATACTCGAATGTAGCGGAAGCGGTCATTCCGAATCCGTAAACCGCGTGATCAGCGTGAACCGGCTAACTTGACTGGCTTACAACGCGCCACCTCAGGGAATAATGGCGCGTACTTCGGTGGAGTACCCGCTCTCGTGGCCAGATTGATCGATCGCAGTCACAACGTAAAAGTAAGTGCGGCCACTCATCACCAATCGATCCTCATACGGAGGCCCTTGGACTCGTGAAGCGAGCTTCACGAACTGCCCGCCGGACGTAGTACTCCGATAGACGTTATAGGCGACGATCGAGACTCCTGGGACAGGCTGCGGCGCGTCCCACCTGAGCGTGACACTGTGAGGCTGGGTCTTGTGACAGCACGCGAGGACGATGCAAAGCAGAGCAACTACTGCCAACAAAAGCCGAAATGGGTTGGTTCTCATTAGTTCGCCTATCTCGCGATTGTTCGTCGTTTGTCGTCTATCGACTATAGCCGTAGATGGCCCGGTTGGGCAGGATACGACCCTTATTTAGAAACGGGCTGTCAGGTTACGGATGGTTGCATTTCTGTGCAACTGTCGCAAAAACTATCATCTTGACAGCAAGTTGTCCTAGACCGTTAAATGTAGAAGGTTATATAGGAATCGCTTGGGAAGCACTCCCCGCCTACTCCCCTTCCCATGCGGCCCGTCAATTTGTTCGATGTAAAGGGAGTTACTTAATGATCAACCGTAACGGAAAGTGGTGGCTGGCAGTTGTCGCGTTGTGTTGTGTGTCTCCCGCGGCATTTGCCAGTTTCAATCAACAGAATCATCGCGGATGCGAACCGCGTTCGCGGGAAAGATGTCAGCAGGTTCAGGTTCCGGAGGGTGGCTCTACTGCACTCTACCTTCTCGGAGCTGGGCTCACATGTGTCGGGGCTATGTTTCTTCGGTCGAGGACGGCAAAGCCTTCGCAATCGTAGATTCGGACTCAACAAGAGTGGCCTACCTTGCGGACATGTTTGGTCGCGAGGCAGGCCTTGCTTTTTGCCTGCCTGCTTTGGTCCCACTTTGAGTACGCGATTTGACTTCGCGGTTGGCTGGCCAACCCGGACGCTGTTTTTTGATCGCTACGTCCGAGAGTTTGGAGCGGGTGGGACGGAGTCGGCACCGCCGCTGTAACCCTGGTCGGGTCCATCGCCTACTTCACCCGCGCATGTCCGCAATGCACCGGCGTTTCGCAACGCTCGGCTTGGCTGACCGGTCTCTCTGACCCATCGACCGTGCTGCCAGACAAGTTTACTACCATCAACCGCAATGTGATCAGGACTTCAATGCTTCTGAATCACTTTGGCGATTCGCTCAAAGGCCCAGTCAACCTGCTCACGAGTGATGATGAGCGGAGGCGCGATGCGAATCACCCGGTCATGCGTCTCCTTGCAGAGAATTCCTTCTTCCTTCAGCGCTTCGCAGTAGGGACGGGCGAGGCTGTTGAGTTCGATGCCGATCCACAAGCCTCGGCCACGCACCTCTTTCAAATCGGGGCTGCGCAGGGTTTGCAGCAGGGTCAGGAAGTAAGTGCCTAACTCGGCGGAACGCTCCACCATTTTCTCTTCGATCAGGACGCGCAGCGCGGTGCGAGCGATGGCGCAGCCCATGGGATTGCCGCCGAAGGTGCTGCCGTGGTCGCCGGGTTTATAGACTCCGAGAATTTCTTTTGAGGCGAGGATGGCGGAGACGGGGTAGAATCCGCCGGCCAGCGCCTTGCCCACGATCAATACGTCGGGCGTGATGCCTTCGTGCATGTAGGCGAAGAGTTTGCCGGTTCGTCCGAGGCCGGATTGAATTTCGTCGGCCATCAGCAGGACGCGATTCTGGCGGCAGATTTCGGCCGCTTCCTTTAGAAATCCCTTGGGCGGAATGACGATTCCGGCTTCGCCTTGAATCGGCTCTACCAGAAAGGCGCAGGTGTTGGGAGTGATGGCCTCGCGGAGGGCGCGCGCGTCGCCGAAGGGAATGACTTTGAATCCTGGAGTGAAGGGGCCGAAGCCATCGCGATACTGTTCGTCGGTGGAGAAGCTGACGATGGTGACGGTGCGGCCGTGAAAATTATTGGCGCAGACGATGATCTCGGCTTTGTCTTCGTTCTGCGGGATGCCCTTGATCTTGTAGCCCCACTTGCGCGCCGTCTTGATCGCGGTTTCGACGGCCTCGGCGCCGGAGTTCATGGGGAGGACCTGATCGAAGGCGGTCAGGTCGTGGAGTTCTTTGTAGAGCAGCGGGAGTTGCTCGTTACGGAAGGCGCGCGAGGTCAGGGTGACTTTGCGGGCCTGCTCGATGAGAGTTTGCAGAATTTTGGGATGACAGTGTCCTTGGTTTACGGCGGAATACGCGGCCAGGCAATCTAGGTAACGTTTGCCTTCGACGTCATACACCCAAACGCCATCCGCGCGCTCGATCACCACGTCGAGCGGATGATAGTTATGAGCTCCGTATAGGTTTTCGAGTTCTACGAAGTAATCGGTGCGCTTGGATTTTTCTATTAGTTCGGTGGTCATAAGGTCCTTTTTGCTAAGTCTCAGAAGCTCGCTCATTGATTGTTCAGTAGCACGTCGACAATGTTTGGCGTGTAAATTGCGGCGTCCGCATTCCGAACTATCGAGGTTCTGGTTCGAATGTTGTCCCTGTCCAATGGAAAACTTCTTTGTGCCACGTTACGTGCCTGCAATTGAAAGTCGTGTCCTCCTTCGGATCGGCGGACGCAGGTGACTCGATCGTGAGCACCCGACCAGACATGTCCGCTTTGAGAGCCGGACATGCTCCCGTGCAGTAGTCCATCGAGTTCCGCGCTCTCGGCAGTCGCCACGCGATTTTCCAGTTGCCGTCGAGATGAACCAACACTTTCACATCGAAGCAATGCGCAGAGCCATCCATTTCTTCGATCATCGCTAGATCCTGCCCATCGACTTTCGAGGTAGATATCTGCTGCGCCATCCCCATTTCATTCGCGGCCTTCTGCCACGTCGCGACGGTTTCGGAGGAAACCCCTAGTCGACATCCCCAATACAAGGCTTCATTGTGATGCCACTGCTCGCCAAAATTTGGCCCCCAATCGCCGGGCACACGCTTGATGCATTTCTCGTGAGATTTCGGCGTTTGTCCCGCCAAGCTTCCGGCAGCGACCAACAGAAAGGCCAGTCCGGCAATCGCAATCTTCATGTTCAAAATTTCCCTACCGCCGAGTTCCCGGAGCTTCTTTCACAACCATTTCAAGTTCGGTCGGGCAGTTCCCTCAGTGCTAAAGAGTGTGCGTGAGAACTGGGTCGTCCCTCCGGGACTTGAGTCGTTTATTCCACTTTTCCCAGCGCTGAAGCGCTGGGCTAAGCTAGGTCGCCCCTCTGGGGCTGGATTCTCGAACATCAGTTTCCACCAAGGTGCCCGAAAATGAGTTCTCATGCACACACTAAAGCCCACGTTATTTCTGCTTCGAGCGGCACGGCTGAAGCCGTGCCCTTCCACAAGACCACTTATTTGAAAACCAGCGTTACCACCAAGCACTCCCCGCCGCTGGCTCTTTCTCCAACAGCATGGTCAACAGTGCCATCCGCACATAGAGGCCGTTCATGGCCTGGCGGAAATACATGGCTCTGGGATCGGCATCTACTGACTTATCTAACTCGACCGTGCGGGGCAAGGGATGAAGGATTAGAGCGTCGGGCTTCATGCGCTGCACTACTTTCGAATCGATGGCATAACGGCCGAGGCCGGTCGTTTCCTGGCCGTCGTTTCCTCGGCCAACCGTGTCCCGCATTCGCTCGGGACGGATTCGGGTCTGGTAGACCACATCCACTTCGCCAATCACGCGGTCGATGTCGGACTCCAGTTCGTAGCGGACGCCATGCTCGTCGAGATAGTCCAGGATATCCTGCTTCATCTGGAGTTGCGGCGGACTGACGAAGAACATCTTTACACGGTCGAACTTGGCCAGCAGATACGCCAGCGATCGCGCAGTGCGACCCTTGTCCAACTCGCCGATGATGGCAACACTAAGGCCATCGAGCGGACGCTGCCGGTAAATCGTGTACAGGTCGAGCAAGGCTTGGGTGGGATGCTGGCCGCCGTTGCCATCTCCGGCATTGATCACCGGCACCAGCGAGACTTCGGCGGCCCGGCGCGCGCCGTCCGCTTCGGAGTGACGGACTACAATCACATCCGAATAGCCGCTGATGATTCGTATGGAGTCTTCCACCTGCTCACCTGCGATCTCCGAAGAGAACACACCCGCGTGTTCGGTGGACAAGACACGGCCGCCCAGGCGATGCATGGCGGCCTCGAACGAGAGTCGGGTGCGGGTGGAAGGCGCATAAAAGAGCGCGGTCATGATGCGGTTCTGATAGTCGAGGGTGCCTCCGCGGGCGACCACGTGCTCCATGCCCCGCGAGCGCTCGAATAATTCCATGAGCAGGGGGACGGTGAATTGCTGCGACTCGACGACATGTCTCAGCGGCTTCCCTCGCAGCAACGAGTCCGAAGCGGGAGGCTGGGCGGGGTGGACAGCGGTGATGGTCGGCTCTGACATTAGTTCTAGTGTCCTCCCACGGGGAATTCGAGCACTTTGTTTTCGAGATCCTTGTTTCTAGGATCCTCGTTCTTATGTTCAGTGTCGCGCTCGATTATGGCACGGTCGTGATCGGGGAAAATGTGTGTGCCGGACGATCGAACTTCGGACGATCCAGCTTCGGACGATCCAACATCCGACGATCCAACGACCGCCTGGCATAGATTCTCGCAAGAGGTAATGATAGCTTCCTTTCCGCCCTGGCGCAGAAAGCGCAACACGGATTCGATTTTCGGGCCCATGTTTCCGGGCGGGAAATGGCCGGCTTTGGCGTACTCTTCCAACTCCGCCGCTGCGAGGCGCTCCAGCGATCGCTGCGTGGGCTTCTTGTAATCGAGATAGACGCGGTCGGTATCGGTAGAAATAACGAATAAATCCACGCCGAGGCGTGCAGCCAGCCACGCCGAGGCGCGATCCTTGTCGATGACCGCCTCGACGCCTTCCAATCTGCCATTTCTGCGGACCACCGGAATTCCTCCGCCTCCGCAGGCGATGACCAGCACGCCTTGATCGACCAGACTTCGAATGACTTCCAGTTCAATAATGTCAATCGGCTCGGGCGACGGAACCACGCGGCGATAACCGCGGGCCGCATCTTCCACGATCTCCCATCCGAAAAGGCGTTTGCGTTCCTCGGCGTCGGCGTGCGAATAAAAAGGGCCGATCGGTTTGGTGGGGTGGGTCATCGAGGGATCGTCTGACGACACCACGCTCTGAGTAACGACGGTTGCAACCGGCACGCGCAGATCGGCCAGTTGCAGCTCGGTTTCTAGCGACTGCTGCAGGAGATATCCGATCTCACCCTGAGTCGAGGCACCGCAAACGTCCAGCGGGTGGCCGGGAACCTGGCTTGCTCCTCGTTCGGACCGCAGGAGCGCTGCTCCAACTTGCGGACCGTTGCCGTGCGTGAGCACGATCCGGTAGCCGGCGCGGATCAGGCCGACGATCTGGGCTGCGGTGCGCTGGGCGTTGGCCCGTTGCTCGGCGATGGTTCCCGTTTCTCCCGCGCGAATCAGGGAGTTTCCGCCGATGGCTAGGAGCATGGTGTTCATAAGATGTAGCTAGTAGCTAGGGGCTAGTAGCTAGGAGCCGGGATTGTTTTTGCTAGCCCCTAGCTACCAGCTCCTAGCTACTGCTCTTCGGTCTTGGCCGACCATGCCCGTAGGCCGGTCAGCAGGCGCCCGACTTCGTCTACTCTTGACAGCAATTCGGCGCAAGATTCCTCGGTTGTATAACGCAAATTCTTTGCGATCTCGATTTGCGTTTCAATCTCTGCCAACGAACCGCGCGCCACACCCACGAATTGATGGAGTTCCTTTCGTGAATTCCGCCCATACCCTTCCGCAAGATTGCTCGGGACCGAAACAGCTGCCCGCCTAAGTTGACTTACTAATCCGTACAACTCATCCCTTGGAAAGTCCCGGGTAATTCGATAGATCTCGGTGACCAGCTCCATGGCCTTCTGCCAGGCGACAAGACCTCGATGCCCACGCGTGTTCACCACACCTGTCACCTGATTCTCCCAGGCCCCAGCGACTAGCTACTATACGTGCGCCAGTTCTTGCAACTCGACCAGGGTGGGCAATTTTACGAACTCGCCTTTCATCAAGTCGAGCATGATCGCTTTTTGAGCGTGCAGGCGGTTCTCCGCCTGCTGGAAGACCAGCGACCGTGGCGAGTCGATCACGTCGTTGGTGACTTCATCGCCGCGGTGAGCGGGCAGGCAATGCAGAAAGATGGCGTCTGGCTTGGCCCGGCCGAACAGAGCCGCATCAACCCGGTACGGAACGAAGATTTCCTTGCGCTTCTCCGCTTCCGACTCTTGCCCCATGCTGGCCCAGATATCGGTGTAGATCACGTCGGCGCCGGAGGCCGCTTCTTTAGGGTCATTGGTGACGGTGCAAGTGCCACCGGTTTCGCTGCCACGCTGGCGAGCCCACTCCAGCGACTTCGCGTCGAGTTCGTATTTCGGGGGCGTAGCCAGCCAAACGTGCGCGCCGAGCTGGGCTCCGGCAAATGCCAGGGAGCGCGCAACGTTATTGCCATCGCCTATGAATGCGACCTTCAGCTTCTCCAGATGGCCTTTCGCCTCCCACATGGTGAGGTAGTCGGCCATCGCCTGGCAGGGATGACTGTAATCGGTGAGGCCATTGATGATAGGAATGCTGGAGTACTGGGCCATCTGCTCGACGATTTCGTGGGAGAAGGTGCGAATCATGATGCCCTGCACCATACGTTCCAGGTTCTTGGCGACGTCGTATACCGATTCGCGTTTGCCCAGATTGATCTCGGCAGGTGAGAGGTAAAGCGAGAAGCCGCCCAGTTGCTGGATGCCGACATCGAAAGTAACCCTCGTGCGTAAAGACGGTTTCTCGAAGATCATGGCCAGCGTCTGCCGCCGGAGTGTCCCGCTGTAAGCGGCCGGGTGAGCCTTGATTAGACGGCCTAGAGTGAGCAGATACTGGATTTCCGAGGGAGAGAAATCCCGAATCGAGAGAAAGTCTTTGTGGTTGCTATTGCTATTCATTTTCCGGCTCCTGTCGGGACTGGCTCGTGGTCGTGCGCAAACTTGGCAAGCGTTTCGGCCAAGCCGGGCTTGGTGAGTTCTTCGACTTCGTAGGTTACGCGCAGATTGGGTTTATCGAGTTTGATCACCCGCGCAAGGTCGATGGGAGTGGCGACCAGGACGAGATCGCACGGCGTGCGGCGGATGGTCTCCTCCAGTTCGTGTCTCTGGATCGCGCTATAGCCCATCGCGGGCAAGAGGTTGGTCAGGTGCCGATAACGCTCGTAGGTGCCGTGGATCGATCCCATGGCATACGGCCGCGGGTCCACTAACTCTGCGGCCCCATATTGCCGCGCTGCGACCACACCGGCGCCGTAGGGCATCTCTCCGTGAGTGAGGGTGGGACCGTCCTCGACCACCAGCACGCGCTTTCCCTTCACCAGAGTCGGATCGGGAATGGAGACGCGGCAGGCCATCTCAAAAACAACCGCCTTGGGGTTGTTGAGCTTAATGCTTTGGCGAACCGTCTCAATGTTGTGCGGCTCGGCGGTGTCCACCTTATTGATCACGATCACATCCGCGCGGCGCAGATTGACTTCACCGGGGAAGTACGACAGTTCGTGCCCCGGACGATGCGGGTCTACGACCACGATTTCCAGGTCGGAGACATAGAAGGGAGTGTCGTTGTTGCCGCCGTCCCAGAGAATGACATCGGCTTCCTTCTCCGCCTGGCGCAGAATCTTCTCGTAGTCGACGCCCGCATAGACCACGGTCCCTTTGACGATGTGCGGTTCATACTCTTCGCGTTCCTCGATGGTGCATTGCTGCAGGTCGAGATCCTCCAGGGTGGCGAAGCGCTGGACAGCTTGCGCCGCAAGATCTCCGTACGGCATGGGGTGTCGAATGACCACCGGCTTTCGACCCTGGCGGCGCAACTCTCCGGCGACCAGGCGCGAGACCGGACTCTTGCCGCATCCAGTACGCACCGCGCACACGGAAACGACGGGAACCGTCGACTTGATCTGGGTGTGCGCAGTCCCCAGAAGCCAGAAATCGACGTCGGCCGCCACGGCACGGGAGGCAAGATGCATTAGGGTCTGGTGGGAAACATCGCTATAGGAGAACACGACCGCGTCAATCTTGTGTTCGGCAACCAGGCTTTCCATGTCTTTCTCTTCGAAAATAGGAATGCCTTGCGGATATAAACGTCCGGCAAGTTCGGGAGGATAGCGGCGGCCGGCAATATCGGGAATTTGAGTGGCGGTGAAAGCGACTACCTGGTAGTCGGGATTATTGCGGAATAAAACATTAAAGTTATGGAAGTCCCTGCCTGCGGCGCCCAGAATCAAGAGTCTCTTCATAGATATTCCTCCAACAGCAATGGTCAACATCATATCTTCTCCGATGGCTGTAGGCGGTGGCAGTACCGCTTGTCACAGCCCAGGGTGACTTGTCGCTTACCATAGCTAACTATAAGATAGTACAACAGTTAACTTGTTTTTCAACGCTCTCGCCGCTGGCTTAGGAAGGCCACAGACTCGGCACCTCGGAAGGCAAGAAACCCGCAGCAGGACACGATGCGGATGTCCGTGGCGTCCCGCGACCGCGCCGGGTTCACAGGAACGCATCGATGGCGAGGTCTGATATATTTCCAGTCTCGGAGGTGTGTCCCATGTCCAGGAATGTGCGCTGCGGCCTGATTCAGGCGAGTACCGCGATCGGCAGTAATCGCCCGTTGCCAGAGATCAAGAAAGCCATGATCGACAAGCACCTGAAGCTGATCGAGCAGGCGGCGAAAAAGAAAGTGCAGATACTCTGTCTCCAGGAACTCTTTTACGGCCCTTATTTCTGCGCCGAGCAGGACATCCGCTGGTACGACCTCACCGAGCGCGTTCCCGAGGGGCCGACCGTCAAGCTCATGCAGGAGATCGCGGCCCAGCACAGCATGGTGATCGTGGTTCCGGTGTATGAAGAGCAGATGGCGGGCTTGTACTTCAATACCGCCGCCGTCATCGATGCCGACGGCAAGTATCTGGGCAAGTACCGCAAGCACCATATCCCCCATGTGCATCCGGGATTCTGGGAGAAATTTTATTTCACGCCGGGAGATCTCGGTTATCCAGTCTTCAAGACGAAGTATGCGCGGGTCGGAGTGTACATATGCTACGACCGTCATTTTCCCGAAGGCGCGCGTGTGCTGGGACTGAACGGCGCGGAAATTGTTTTTAATCCTTCAGCCACGGTTGCTGGACTCTCGGAATATTTGTGGGAACTCGAACAACCCGCGCACGCCGCGGCCAACGGCTACTTCGTGGGGGCGATCAACCGCGTGGGACGGGAAAAGCCGTGGAACATCGGTGAGTTTTACGGCAAGAGTTACTTCTGCGATCCGCGCGGCAAGATCTTCGCGCAGGCCAGCCGCGACAAAGATGAAGTGCTGGTCGCCGATCTGGATCTCGACATGATCCAGGAAGTGAGAAGGGTGTGGCAGTTTTATCGCGACCGGCGTCCGGAAACGTATGGGGCGTTGACGACGCAGACGGGATAAAGCAGTCCTCAGTTGTCAGTTGTCAGTTTTCAGTTTTCAGTTAGTGCCAATGGGTTTTTACTGATAACTGATAACCGCCACTCACATGCCCCCATCTTCACGGATCGAATCCAGTCCGCTGTACAACCAAGACCTCGCGCCCACGACTAGCGATCGGCGCACCTGGGGCACCTACAACTTCGCGGCGCTGTGGGTATCGATGTCGGTCAATATTCTGACTTACATGCTGGCCGCCAGCCTGATCCAGGGAGGAATGAACTGGAAACAGGCGGTGGCCACCGTGTTTCTCGGCAACACGATCGTTCTCGTCCCGATGCTGTTGAATTCGCATCCGGGAGCGCGTTACGGAGTTCCGTTTCCGGTGCTGGCGCGCGCTTCATTCGGAGTTCTGGGCGCGAATGTTGCCGCGGTCTTGCGCGCGCTCGTTGCCTGCGGATGGTTTGGCATCCAGACGTGGATTGGCGGTGAAGCGATCAACACCATGATCGCAACACTTGCGCCAGGCTGGGGACGAGTCGCCTACGGCGTTGCGATTTGCTTCCTGGCGTTCTGGCTTATCAATCTGGCCGTCATTCTCAAGGGCATTGAGTACATTCGATTTCTGCAGGGAATCAGCGCGCCGATTCTGCTGGCCGTGGGCCTCCTGCTGCTGGCGTGGGCTTACAAGTCGGCGGGCGGATTTGGCCCCATGCTGTCGGCGCCGTCGCGCTTTGTGAGCTTCTCGGATTTTCTGAAGTTTCTCATCCCCGCCCTGAATGGTACGGTCGGTTTCTGGGCCACCGTGTCGTTGAACATCCCAGACTTCACGCGGTTTGCGAAGAGCCAGCGGCAACAGGCGATTGGGCAAGCGCTCGGCCTGCCGACCACCATGACACTCTATTCGCTGATTGGAATCCTGGTGACTTCGGCGACGGTGGTGATTTATGGCACCGCGATCTGGGACCCGGTGCAATTACTGAGCCGCTTTCATTCGCCTGTGGCCGTAGTGATTTCGCTGCTGGCGATTCTGCTGGCAACGCTGAACGTGAACATTGGCGCCAACGTCGTCTCACCGGCCAACGATTTTTCGAACCTGTGGCCGCGAAAAATCAGCTTCCGGACGGGCGGCATAATCACCTGCTTCATGGGAATCGGGCTGATGCCGTGGAAACTGCTCTCCAGTTACAGCACGTTCATCTTCGGATGGCTCGGCGGGTATGCCGCGTTTCTGGGGCCGGTGGCGGGCATCATGATCTGCGACTACTTCGTGATCCGACGGCGGGTGCTGGTAGTTGACGATCTCTATTTGCGCGGTGGCGTCTACGAATATTTGCGCGGCTTCAACTGGATGGCAGTATTCGCACTGGCGTTAGGAGCGGGCACGGCGCTGGTGGGATTGGTCGTGCCAACGCTACGCATCTTGTATGCTTATTCTTGGTTTGTGGGATTTGCGGTTTCGTTTGCTGCTTACTATGCCTGCATGATATTTAAGAAAGAGCCCGTCGCTAGAGCTGGTTGAACACTTTGGCCGTGCCAGAGACCTCATCGAATTCAACGATTGATACGCCCGCCGGAATAAGATGGGAGTAGTTTCTTATGTAGTATTCCGCCAAGCTCTCTGTCCTTCGCGGGTGTACGTCCCGGATAACGAACAGCACTTTGCGGTAATGGTTGGGCGCGAGATAGAAGTAGAACATTGATTCGTTCCAAACCGTCACCTTGGCGCTTGGCATGTTCCCAGTCTCGGTCCATCGATGCGACTTGCACTCAACCAGAGTCGCAGGTTCTTCGGAACCGAGATCGAAGCGTCGGGACTTCTTCGTGGTACTAGCAGCCCCAATTTCCACTGAAAAATTGCCTTGAAGGTTTATTCCCTCGGCTCGCAAGAAGTAAGCCCGGGCGACTTCTTCAAAATCGCGCCCGACCTGTGTGTTGGATGTTGCCCCGTCGCGCTGAAAGTTTTTCATCGTCCTCGTAGGCTCACCCAAATGCCGGCAACACTTCCTTCTTGTATTTCTCCAGCGTGTCTTCTTCATCCCCGCACATCAGATAAATGTTGAACTGGGTGACGCCGGCGCGAGCGAGCGTTCGAAGTTTTTCAATGTGGGCCTCGGCGGGACCGAGCAGGCAGAAGCGGTCGGTCACTTCATCGGACACGAAGTGCGCGTTGCTGCTGTCGACTTCGCAATGATGCAGGTAATCGTAATGCCCCTTGTCGCGTATATAAGAGGTCAACGCTGGCGGGAGTTCCTCGGGCTTGTAACGCGAAACCAGATCCACAACGTGATTCGACACCAGCGCGGGAAACCAGCGCACGCGTTCGCGGCCAACCTTCACATCGTCAGAAACCCAAACTGGCGCGGCTGCCATGATCTCGAACTTTCGCGGATCTCTTCCCGCAGCCTCGGCGCCCTTCTTGACGAAGCCGACGCACCACTCGATTAAGTCGGGATCGGCGAATTGCAGGATAACGCCGTCAGCAATTCGGCCGGCGAGGTCGAGCACTTTGGGTCCGTATCCCGCAACCCAGACCGGCGGAACGCCTCCGTTTGCCCACGTTAGCCGCGCTTTTCCGCCCTCGTATTCGATCTCCTTCCCGCCAGTGAGATTGCGGAAAGCTTTGACCGCTTCTTCCAACTGCGCCACCGTGACCGGCTTCTTGCCTAGCACGCGGCGCGAACTGTCGCCGCGTCCGATGCCGAGTTGCATGCGTCCGCCCGAGATCAGATTCAGCGTCGCAAACAGGCTCGACGTCACCGTGATGTCGCGCGTCGCCGGATTCGTAACGCAGGTGCCGAGCCGCATCTTCTTCGTGTTGGTCGCCATGAGCGTGAGCATGGGATAAGGTTCGAGCCAGAGAACGTGCGAATCGAAAATCCATCCGTAGTCAAATCCGGCCGCTTCCGCCTGGCGGGTGAGTGCGACGATACGCTCCACCGTCATGTCGGGCTTGATGGTGATGCCGAACTGCATGGTTACTCCTCTGGTCTCGACGATAGAGCGACGGGCGTCTCGCCCGTCCAGCACAGCGGTGGCCGGGCGAGGAGGCCCGGCGCTCCACAATCAAAATCGACGCTCGTAGTTTCGGGAGTTTAGCATAAAATCTGTACTTCGCCGCTGAGGAGAAGGCACAGTTATGGGCTTTGACACCATTATCGTTAACGGTCGCGTCGCCACGGCAACCGACACTTACTCGAGCGACGTCGCGATCAGTGGCGGGAAAATCTCCGCCGTCGGACAAAGCCTTCCGCGAGAAAATGCGGGAAAGATTATCGATGCGGCGGGTAAGTATGTGTTTCCTGGCGGAATCGACGTGCATACCCACCTCGACATGCCGTTCGGAGGAACCACTAGCGCGGATGATTTCGAGACCGGCACGCGCGCCGCGGCTTTCGGCGGGACGACTACTTTAATTGATTTCGCGATCCAGTACAAAGGGCAGACGCTGCGCACCGCGTTCGATACCTGGATGCAGAAAGCGTCGGGCAAAGCGGTTTGCGATTATGCGTTTCATTGCATCATCACCGATCTGGCGGACGCGCAGCTCGACGAGATGAACGCGCTGGTGCGCGAAGGGGTCACCAGCTTCAAGTTGTTCATGGCCTATCCCGGCGTGTTCATGCTCGACGATGGGAGCATCTTTAAAGCTCTGCGCGCGACTGCGAAGAACGGCGGCCTGGTCTGCATGCATGCCGAAAACGGCGGCGCGATTGACGTGATCGTGCAACAGGCGCTGGCGGAAGGAAAGAAAGCGCCGAAGTATCACGCCTTGACTCGTCCCACGACGGCGGAAGCGGAAGCGGTTTCGCGAGCGATTGCACTTGCCGAAATGGCGGGAGCGCCGCTTTATATCGTCCATTTGAGTTGCAATGAGGCGCTCGAAAAGGTGCGCGAGGCGCGGGATCGCGGACTTCCCGTTTATGCCGAGACGTGTCCGCAGTATCTGTATCTCTCGCTGGATAACTTCGACGCGCCCGGATTCGAAGGAGCGAAATATGTTTTCACACCTCCGCTGCGCGAGAAGTGGCATCAGGAAAAATTGTGGAACGGATTGAAGACCGATCATCTGCAGGTAGTTTCGACCGATCACTGCCCGTTCTGTTTCAAGGAGCAAAAAGAACTGGGCCGCGACGATTTCACCAAGATCCCGAACGGCGGTCCGGGCATTGAGCACCGCATGAGCCTTATCTATTCTGGCGGCGTTGCCCAGGGACGATTCAGCGTGAATCGTTTTGTGGAACTGGTTTCGACGACGCCCGCGAAGCTTTTTGGCCTGTATCCGCGCAAGGGTACGATCGCGGTGGGCAGCGACGCGGACCTGGTGATCTTCGATCCCGATCGCAAGCACACCATCAGCGCGAAGACGCACCACATGCGCGTCGATTATTCGATGTTCGAGGGAATTCAAGTGACGGGAATGCCCGACGCCGTGCTGTCACGCGGGCGCGTGGTCGTGGAAAGAGATAATTTCCTGGGACGCGCGGGCGCGGGAGAGTTCCTCAAGCGGTCTCTCTACTCGCAGCCCTAGAGGGGCTCAGGCGTAAAGTGTAGTTCCGCTCGTCAACTCCTTGAGTTCGGCAATTTTCCGCGCAACTTGCACGGAGTTCGGGCACGACACGCTGCAGGCATCGCAACTCCTGCAAGCTTCCAATCCCTGGCCCGCGGGAATTCCGGCGAGCAAGGTCCGCGCCATGTCACTGTTGCGATATTGCACGGCGTACATGTGCGAACGCATCAAGGCCGGGACTTCCGCCTGCTTGGGGCAAGTTGCGCTACACTCGCCGCACTGCTGACAAAATTCGGCTTGTGCCGTGAAGCTCTTGTCAGCGAGGAATTTTTTTTCATCTTCGGTGTAAGCGAGATTGCGGGCAACGGAGAAATCCTGCTCCAGATGCTCGTAGGTGCTGACGCCGGGAATCGCCGTGGTCACGAAGTCATGAGCGAGCACCCACTTCAGCAGCGCGGTCTGGCTGACCGGCGGAAGCGGCTTCGGCAGGTGAGTGTCGGGGCGAACGCTGCCACCGGCTTGCGTTTTCATGGCGACGATGCCAATGCCGCTCTTGGAGGCGCGCTCGATCGTACTCAGAATCGCGTTGTCGTGCGCCATGGTGTAATTCAGCATGACTAGCGCCACATCGAACGTATCCAGTCGAATCGCCTCACCGATCACGTCCACGGTCTTATGCGTCGAGATGCCGATGAAGCGCGTCTTGCCCGCTTTTTTCAGCGTCTGCAGAGCTTCCAGCGGACCCTCCGCATGCGCGTACTCCGCGGAATCCACGGCGTGGTAATACAAAATATCCACGTGATCCATCTGCAGCCGGCGCAGGCTCTTCTCCGCCTGTTCGATGAAGCGCGCCTTGCCGTCCGCGGGGCTGAGCTTTCGATCGTGGTCGGGGACAGCTTCCTTGGTGGCGACGGTCACCTTATCGCGAATACCCATTTCCTTGATGACCTGTCCAACCATTTCTTCATTGCGACCCTGCTGATACCCAGCGGCGGTGTCATAGAAACGTACTCCCAATTCGTACGCGCGCCGGAGCAGTCCCGGGACATCGGCGTTCATCACGCCCATGCTCACAATCGGAAGCGTCAAGCCGGTCTTGCCGAGCGTACGCTGCAAGATCGGGGCGGACAGGGCGGTTTCAACCGGCAGGCCGGACGTCGCTGCGAACGCATCCCAAGCAAACGGGCCGAGTTTGAGCGCCGCGCCTCCGAGAGCTAGCGTTTTCAGGAAACTTCTGCGGTCTTTCATAAGATCTCCTTAGAGCGTGTTTCATAAATATCTTACAAGTCGGAAAGCGCGGCCCTCAGCGGCTAAAGCCGCATTCAAAACAATGCATGTATCGCAGCGGTAAACCGCTGCGCCACCCAAAAACAAGTGCAAAATCTAGTCTTTCCGCAAACTGTGAAGCCGTGCCCTACCCAAAGCCGATTTATGAAACGCTGTAGTAATTCTGCAACTTTATGAAAATCAATTCACTTCTTCTCACTTCAAGTTCTGTGCCGTCTGCTTCAGCAACGCCGGCGAGTTGCCCGCCGGATTTACTACCAGAATCAGGTAACGGCTCTGCGCAACGGCAATCACGTGTCCCTCGAATGTATTGCTGGCCCGAATTGCGCCGCTGCCCAAATCGGGGGCAGCTTCACACTTGCCGCTTCCGCGAAAATACTTCGCCAACGCTTCCAGCCTGATCTTTGCCTCCGCCGGATCCTTGGCCACGGAAATCAGCAGCTTGCTCTCCGCCGCACCCTGTTTGTAGCTCACGATGTACGCCGGGCTCAGGAAGGAGTGACCAAGCGGATCCTTCCGCGTGAACTGTTCCGAATACTTCACGCGATGTTCTTGCGGAATCTTCTTCAGCAGAGGAGGCCATGATCGTGTCCCGGCAATCCGCTGTGAAAGCACGCGCGCCAACTGCTGCAGCAGATCGTTCGCTCCGGGGCCGGACCCAGAAAGTTTGATGTAGTAGCGATCCTGCAGAAAATTCAGAATTCCTTCGCTCCGGTAAGCCTCGATGCCAATGTCCAGAAAGCGATAGCTGGGCGAGCGTTCGGCCGCGTAAATTCCGAATGCGTCTTCGGCGCTGCCCATGTCAAAAATGTCCGTGCTTAGTTCGGCTTGTCCGCTCTTGAAGTCCTGGTGCAGCAGGACCTGGAAATCGTAGAGCAGATAAACATCGGCCCCGCCGTCCATGAATTGATAGAGCTGATCCGGGCCGTAAAAGGAGGGAGTGCCTTGCGCGATGAAATGCCCGGGAAGAGGCGCGGCGACAAAAGTCAGAAGATGCTTTTGGTCAATATCGGATGCTTGCGTGCGGGGAGCGCCGCCGCCGGATGCCGAACCCTGTGGCGGAAACAATCCTGCTGCCAGCAAGCCACAGATCAGCCAGCTAGTCCTTCGGGCCCAGAACTTCATTCTTGCTTCCCTCACCCGCCATCGACCGGAGCGAGGCACCGAGGATGGGAGCGACGGGTTAAACCCAATTATTGTGTCTAACCCGGAAATTCGTTTTTGCCTTCGGAACAGACCATACTACACCCGTCTGGCTTGCGGGTGCAGACAAAGCGAAATCGAGGCGCGGACGCTGGTTATGTCATTGCGGACGTTGGGAACGATTCCTGAGGGGGGTAACACAGCGCGGTTTACAATATTCAAGCGCAATCTCGGAAATGCGAGCGCCATGGACCACCATCATGACTGCGACGAATGACCAGGACCAGGCAAGATGAAGGAAGTCGGTGCGCTCGGCGGCCCGAAGCAAGGCCACGACGGTTGGTGGTTGCAAGCCTCCGCCACGCCGACGTTTCCAACCAGCCGCGTTGACGTCTGGAGAGTGGGTCTGGACGAACCGGCGAAAGCAGGCTCCGAGGCCGGCGTTCTGTCTACGGATGAGATCGCGCGCGCCAACCGATTTCACTTCGAGAGAGACCGGATTCACTTTACCCGATGTCGTTCTGCACTTCGGAAGCTGCTGGCCGGATACCTTGCAATTCCTGCGGCCGAGATTGGTTTCGAGTATCTGAGCAGCGGCAAGCCCCAGCTCGCAGCCGAACAGAATCCACGCGCGCTGCAGTTCAACGTATCCCACTCGGCAAACATGGCACTGATCGCGTTTGGCAGTGAGCACCGGCTCGGCGTCGACATCGAACAAATCCGCGTCGACGTCGACACGAACTCACTGGCCGAGCGATTCTTCTCGCTTCGCGAGCGCGACGGACTTCGGGCGCTGCCGGACCACTTACGCGTGCCGGGCTTTTTTGCCTGCTGGACGCGGAAGGAAGCTTTTTCTGAAGGCTACCGGTGACGGGCTTTCGTTTCCGCTGGCGGATTTTTCCGTCACTACGCACCCCGATCTCAATCCTGAGCTTGAGGAAATCCGAGGAAATAGCGAAGCTGGCAAACAGTGGTCTCTGGCAGACCTCAGTGCCGTCGATGGCTTCCGCGCGACGGTGGCCGTGGAGGGCGTTTTCGCTCGCCTGGAAACCTATAGTTACGCCTGCACTCGCTAGCGGATCACGGGGGAAGTCAGCGAATCGTAAACGTCGATCTGTTTGGCACACTACACTAGAGAACGCGACTATCCCACTCACCCGGAAATGTGCGTGGGCTCCGGCACTGTGGCCACGGCTTCGGAGATCGGCTTCTGAGGACGCGCCTCCTGCACATGATCGAGGCAGGCCTGGAGTTTCTCCGCCAGCATTTGCACGTTGGGCTCATTCAGCATATTCAGATGAGTACCGGCGATATCCTGAACTTCGATTCCTCCGGCCGCCAGTCCTCCCCAGCCCAGTAGTTCGTCGTCTCCATCGAAAGCGGTTCGGCTGACTGACCGAAAGATGGTGATGCGGCCCGGATAGACCGCGGGGCGATACATCGCCCCAGCGATCCGATTCGTGGTTTTCATGTCAGCAACGGACGGAGGAGATGAAAGGCGAAGCTTGTACATCAGGCCGTTCACCTTCCTGGTGAGGAAGGAAACCGTCCGTTTGGTTGCGTGCCGTAGTCCCTTGCCCGAACGGAGGTTGCGCTGGAACCGGATCTTGTACATGGCAAGGCGCCGGCGGAGATCGGCAGTCTCCTGGTAGCGCTCCATATACTGCCATTCAATCGTATCCAGCAATCCGAGCAGCGCTACGGTTTCTCCGGCGGCATGAAGTTGCTGTGCCACTTCGAACATCACGATGCCGCCAAAGGAGTATCCAGCCAAACAGTATGGCCCGTGGGGCTGCACCTCGTGTAGGGCGCGGATATAGTAGGCCGCCATATCCTCCACCCGCGTGAGCATAGGCAGGCGGCCATCCAAACCCTGCGGCTGAAGAGCGAACACCGGCTGATTTTCTCCCAGGCAACGAGCCAGCGCGTTGAAGTTGATGATATGTCCGTTGACGCCGGAAACCACAAAGAGCGGCAAGCGCGACCCCTGGCGGCGAATGGCAACTACCGCGGACGACGGCGCCACTTCCGGAACGCTGGAGGTTTCCGCCTTCCGGATCAGTGCGGCTAATTGGCGGATAGTGCGCGCCTCAAATAGGGTGGAGAGACCGAAGTCCTGCTGATAGGTCTTCTTGATCTTGCTGAACAGGCGCACGGCAATCAGCGAATGGCCGCCTAAGTCGAAGAAATCGTCGTCCAGACCAACCGTCTTCACTCCCAGCAGTTCCTGCCACCATTCCGCCAGCACATTTTCAACTCCGCTTTCGAGCTTCACCGCACTTCTTGCTGGAGAATCGGGTGCTGTGGGCGCCGCAGGCTTGGGCGCAAATTCTCCGCGAACCACGATAATCTCGGGCGGCATAGCGGAGCGCAGAATCTGATCGAATGCGCCGATCCCGTCCGCCGCTGAAATACCCTGGACCGCAATCACGTCAGCCGGTTCGCTTAGGGTTGTGGTTGCTCGCGAGCTTGAAACGGGCGCGGAGCCGTCAAACGCGGCTGCCATTCGCCGCAAAGAAAACTCTTCGATTTCGGCAACTACACGCCCATCGGCATCGAGCAGCGTGAAATCAAAGGTCGCGATCTCGCGTTGCGCCGTGTTCTCCTGCCGGTAACGGATGTGGCTGTAGACGCGCGCGGGCATTGGACGATAGAACCTGATCCGCTTGTACGACAGAGGCAGATAAAGCGCCTCGGACTCGTCGTATCCGGGAATGAGATAGAGGGCCGAGCCGGTGGCCAAGTCGAAAAGAGCCGGATGCAGAAACCAAGCTGGCAAATCGGCCAGAGAATCTTGCGCCAGTTGCAGGTCCGCGAGCGCTTCCCGCTCTCCGATGTGCAGAGTCTGCAGGTTTCGCCAGCGGGAGCCGAAATCGAAGTAGCGCTCCTGCCGCGTCCGGTGCTGATCATCGAAATCGATGCGGCGCGAACCACAGCGCGCTCGAATCTCCGCGACATTCCGATCCGCGGGAGCCGGCTTCTGGTTGCGCGCAATCTGCCCCGATGCGTATTCAATCCAATCCTTGCTTTCAGCTAGGATTGAAAAACGGAACCCGGAACGCTGGCGGCGCAGGCGTATGCGCACCTCTTTCGATTCCTCCGGAGCGACGGACAGAGGCGCCAGGAAGAAGACATCTTCGAATTCAATCCCTCTCCCGAAGCGGTCACGGACCTGCTCAGCATCGATCCGTGCGGCATCCGTACGCGCGGTATCGATCAGCGCGGCGGCGGCCAGTTGCAGATATCCCGTGCCGGGAAGAAGAGCGGAGCCGTTCTTGAGACGGTGTTCGTCCAGCAACCAGTTTTTCTCGCAGCTCAGCCGGACTGAGTCCACCGTCTCCGTCTCAGACTGGACCAGGCGGCGTTCCAGGATCGAAGAACTGTTTTTGCCCACTGGATCCCGCCCCGCCATGCCGACACCGGCCCACATTCCCCAATTCACGGCGGTGACGGGTTGGCCAGTCTGGCTGAGGGCAAACGCATCCAAGAAAGCGTTCGCGGCGGCGTAATCGACTTGCCCGGGAGGCGGCACGAGAGAACTGATGGACGAAAAGAGGAGCCAGAAATCGAGCTTGCGGCCGACGAGCGCCTGCTGCAAAACCTCCTGCAGCACCAGCGTGCCTTGAATCTTGGGGGCCAGCACGCGAGCGGCGCTGTCGCGACTCTTGATTTGCAACGGGCCATCTTCGATCAAGCCAGCGGCATGAACTACGCCGTCAATACCGCCAAAGCGCTGAAGGGCCGTTTCGACGGCTTGTTCCATCTGCTTGCGGTCGGCCACGTCCGCGGCAATCGTGAGAACCTCGGCTCCGGCAGCTTCCAACTCGCGTACTTTTTCGATCTTCCGCAGGCTGCCGCTCGTCCCGTTCGGAACCTCGGATGCAAGTGGAAGCGGCGTGCGCCCTACCAGCACCAGCCTCGCGTGAACGGATCGCGCCAGGTGTTCCGCGACCAACAGGCCAATCCCTCCGAGACCGCCGGTAATCAGATACACACCTTTTTCTTTCAGACGTGTTCCCGAGGGCTGGACGCTAAGACTCGTGGGCTCGAAGCTTTCCACACAGCGTTGCGTCTTCCGGTACGCCACGCAAGAAGTTTCATCGCGTAAAGAGCACTCCAGAATAATCGCGCTCGCGGCGTTTCCCAGATACTCGATCTCCAGGTCTAAATCGATATGGCGGCAGAAGGTGCCGGGAAATTCCTTTGGGATTACGCGGACCGGCCCCAACAACGTGGCGCGCGCGGGTTCAGCGACGGCTTCGCCAGAGACTGACTGCAATCCGTTGGAGACGCATAGAATTTCGACCGCGCCGAGGTCCTGATCCCCCAGGGCTTGCGCCAGAAACAGGAGGCTGTAGAAGCTCAAGTCCAGAGTCCGATGCAGACTCCTATCCAGCGAGCGGTCCGCGGCCGAGCCAATCACCGGCCACAGGTGCAGAATCTTTGTTGGCACATGCTCATGCTGGGCGATATCCGCGAATAGATGGTCGTAATCCTCACGCACACCGGGACGAATTGCGTAGGAACCGGTTCCGCTGCGCTTGTACTTGGCGCCCGCGGCGACTTGCAGCACCTCATGTCCGGCAGCCTTGAGTTGTTTCGAAACCTCGACGCCGAGACCTGTTTCGTCGGCAAACACCAGCCAGCAGGCATGGTCTGGAGGGGATGTCCTGGCAGCCGGAACTTTCTTCCATACTCGTTGATGGAACCACGGCTCGGTCGTGGGCACATCCGCGCTAGGAGCGGCGACGCTTCCCTTCCCGGCAAGGAGGTTGCCACCCGGTTCAATCCAGTAACGCTGTCGCTCGAACGGGTAGGTGGGAAGTGGAATGCGCTGCGCGGACTCTCCTGAATGCAGAACAGTCCAATCGATCGATTGGCCGGCGATCCAAAGTTGTCCAGCGGTGTTGAGCAGGAACATGGCGTCGGAGACTTGCTCCTGCGGGTGCCGCATCGAGGGCAGGACCTTGGAGCTTTTCGGCCTGCCGGGGTGCTGGCGAGCCAACGACGTGAGTGCCTGGCTCGGTCCAACTTCCAGCAACACACGCGCTGGATCCGAGAACAGTTCCGCGAGATTGGCCGAGAAGCGCACGGTATTTCGCAGATGGCGCGTCCAATAGAAGGGATCAGTGGCTTCGGCAGCCGTGATCCAAGTGCCGCTAACGTTCGACAGATAGGGAATCGTGGGGGCGCGCAGAGTTACCTTGGCAAGATGGTCGTGGAAGGCTTCGAGCATCGGATCCATCATTGCGGAATGAAAGGCGTGCGAGGTGTGCAGCAGGCGGCAAACGATTTTTCGTTTTTCAAGCTCTCGCGCGAAATTCCGAATGGCATCGGTAGGGCCGGAGAGCACGCACTGTTCGGGTCCGTTGATGGCGGCGACCGCCAGTTCCTGGGGAATCGAGAGCGTCGCCGCAGCCGCGGAAACCGCAAGCATGGACCCAGACGGCATCTCGTCCATCAGACGGCCGCGGATGGCGCTCAAGTGCAGACCATCCTCCAACGAGAAGACGCCTGCCAGACACGCGGCAACGTACTCTCCAATGCTGTGGCCGACCATGGCAGCCGGCGCGATGCCGTGTGCCATCCACCATTGCGCCAGCGCGTACTCGATGCTGAACAGTGCGGGCTGCGTGAAGCGCGTGCGCGACAATCTCTGGTCCGCCGCGGCTGCTTCCTGCTCGGGCGGGTACAGCAAGGTTCGCAGATCGAGGCCGAGATCGGGCGTTAGGCGTTCCGCACAAGCGTCGAGCTGCGCGCGGAATATCGGCTCCGTTTCGTACAGTTCGCGGCCCATGTTCACGTATTGCGAGCCCTGGCCGGAGAACATGAAGACCACGCCAGAAGCAGAAGCGGATGCGGGCGACTGGCCGGTGAAGACACGGTTGGCTTCCGCTCCGCTCAGCAGGCGGCAAGCCTCTTCGGTGTTGGCCGCCGCAAAAGCGCGCCGGTGCGCGAAACGCTTTCGTCCCGCTTGCAGCGTGTAGGCCACATCTTGCAGGCGCAAGCCCGGGTTTTCTTGCAGGTGGGATCTGAGATTCTGGCTGGCCCGCTCCAAGGCGGAGGCCGTTTTCGCGGAAAGCGCCAGCAACTGATAGGGCTTCTTCGCCGGGGCTCGTTCTTCCAACGGCGGCGCTTCTTCCAAAACGACGTGGGCGTTGGTGCCGCCTATGCCCAGCGACGTGACTCCGGCGCGCCGCGGCCCGCGGCCCGTTTTCCATTCTGTCAGGCCAGTGTTGACGTGGAACGGGCTGTGTTCGAAATCAATCAGCGGATTCGGCTTGCGGAAGTGCAGGCTCGGCGGAATCTGCCGATGCTTCAACGCTTGCGCCGTCTTGATCAGACCCGCGACGCCTGCGGCCGCGTCCAGGTGGCCAATGTTGGTCTTTAGCGATCCGATGGCGCAATAATCCGTCCCTTGGCTGGTCTGGCGGAACGCCTGCGTCAGGGCTTTGATCTCAATCGGATCTCCGACCTTGGTTGCGGTGCCGTGGGTTTCGACGTAGGAAATCTCGCTCGCTTTGACGCCGGCCACGCCCAGAGCTTCGGCCACAACCTCGGCTTGTCCGTCGACGCTAGGCGCGAGATAGCCAGCTTTTCGCGAGCCGTCGTTGTTGATGGCGGAGCCAAGAATGACGGCGTGAATGGTGTCATGATCGGCCAAGGCGTCTTCGAGCCTTCGGAGCACCACGATACCTGCGCCGCTCGAAAACACGGTGCCACTGGAATCGGCGTCGAAGGCGCGGCAGTGGCCGTCGCGCGACAGAATCTCGCCTTCGCGATACAGGTAGCCGCGTTGGTGAGGAAATTCAATCGTCACTCCGCCCGCCAGCGCCATGTCGCATTCCTGATTCAGCAGGCTCTGGCAGGCGAGATGGACGGCGACCAGCGACGTGGAGCAGGCCGTTTGCACGTTGATGCTTGGCCCATGGAGGTTCAGCTCGTAGGACACCCGCGTCGCCAGCACATCCTTGTCATTGCCCGTCTGGCGGATCAGGAACATTCCGGCGCTTTCCACCAGCGCCTGGTTGGTCAGCAGGTTGTAGATCATGTAAGAGTTCATGCCCGAGCCGGCATAAACTCCGATGGATCCGGCAAAACTCTCCGGCGCGTGGCCGGCATCTTCCAGCGCCTCCCATGCGCACTCGAGGAAGACGCGGTGTTGCGGGTCCATGATCGACGCGTCTTTCGGGCTGAAACCGAAAAAGGCAGCGTCGAACATGTCTAGATCCTCGAGCACCACTCCGGATTTCACATATTCCGGCTGGGCGAGCTCGTCGGCGGAAACTCCAGCGGCCAGGAGTTCGGCGTCGCTGAAGGGGCGGATTGCTTCCACGCCGTCTCTCAGATTTCGCCAAAACTCTTCCGTGTTGCGCGCGCCGGGAAAGCGGCCAGCCATGCCGACGATCGCAATCGCTGCGCTTTTCATCGTCATTGCTTCCTCTGTTGGCGCGCGGCCAGTCTGCGCTCCGCCCGGTTCAGAACTGGCGCCGCGGCGTCTTGTCCGTTGAGATGGTTTGCCAGGGCGCGAACGGTGGGAAACTGAAACATGTCGACCAAAGAGATCTCGCGGCCAAGCGACTGCTGCAGTTGCATGTGCACTTCGGCCACCATCAGAGAGTGGGCGCCGAGATCGAGAAAATTGGTGTCCAATTCGATCTGTTCCACTCCCAGCGCATCTTTCCACGCCTCAGCGATCGCGCTCTCCAGTTCGTTCCGCGGCGGCTCGGGCGGCGCATCGGATTTCTGTTCCAACGTCGAGGGGTGGGGCAGCGCGTTGCGATCGATCTTGCCATTCGCCGTCAGCGGCAAGGAATCGAGCGGCACGAACATGGACGGCACCATGTGCTCGGGCAGCGTTAACGCCAGCGCCGCACGGAGAGATGCGAGCTTCAGACTTGCTCCCGGCTTGGCGACAACATAGGCGACCAGGCGTTTGTCTTCTGATTTGAAGTCGCGAGCAACGACCACAGCCTGACTCACTCCTGCTTGCTGTTCGAGGGCGGCTTCGATTTCCCCAATTTCGATGCGGAAGCCGCGCAGCTTCAACTGGAAATCCGCTCTCCCTAGAAACTCCAGATTTCCGTCGGGCAGAAAACGCGCAATATCCCCGGTGCGGTACATGCGGTTTCCCGGACGAAATGGATCGGCTCGAAATTTTTCTGCGGTCAACTCCGGTCTCTGCCAGTACCCGCGCACCACGCCCTCGCCACCGATCCACAGATCGCCGGTCTCGCCGGCAGCAACCGGCCTTAGTTCCGCATCCAGCACGTAGACCTGGGTGTTGACGATCGGCTTTCCAATCGGGATAACATCCGACTCTTCACCGATACGGAACGTTGTGGACCAGATCGTGGTTTCGGTCGGCCCATACATGTTGTACATCTCGCCGGAGACGACCTGCCGCAACTGACGAACCAGCGATGGCGGCAGCGCTTCGCCGCCGAGAAAAAGTTTCTTCAATCGTCCCAGCGAAGCCAATCCATCGGGATCGACCGCGATCATTCTCGCCAGAGTAGGAGTCGACTGGATGTGCGTGACGCCGTACTTCCGGATCTCGTCTGGAATCGTCTGTACACCCTCGTCTCCGTGAATGATTACCTGAAATCCGCGGGTCAGCGTCCAGAACAGTTCGAGCACCGAGATATCAAAAGAGATGCTGGTCACCGCCAGCCAGATACCGGGATCGGAGCCGATCGCTTGATCCATACCGGTGAAGAAGTTGACCACGTTGCGGTGCTCGATCATCACACCCTTGGGTTTCCCCGTCGATCCTGAAGTGTAGATCGCATAGGCGAGATTTTTCCCGTTGGCAGTGCAAGGGATCGGAGCGTCGGAGTGCGCGGCAATGGTTTCCGCGTCGCCATCGATGGAGACGATGGGCTTCGCCGTATGGGGCAGACGCGATTTCGTGCGCTCGGTGGCGAGGATGACCGGAGCTTGCGAGTCTTCGATCATCAGCTCGATGCGCGGCATGGGATAGCTGGGATCAATCGGAACGTAGGCCCCACCCGCCTTGAGGATCGCGATCAACCCGACCATCATTTCCAGGGAACGTTCGACGGCGATTCCGACCAGAGTTTCTGTCTGGACGCCGAGTGCGCGGAGATGCTGCGCCAGTTGATTGGAGCGGCGATCGAGTTCGCAATAGGTCAGGCTGCGCCCCGCGGAAATTACCGCGATGGCGTACGGCGTGCGCGCAACCTGGCGCTCAAACAACTGCGCCATTGTGCCCTCGCACAGAGCGCCGGTCTCGGTTTTCTTGCCATCAACCGTTTCTGCGAGCAAGTAGGCTGTTCTCCAGGAAAAGGAATTCAATGCCAGTGCCGAGAAAGGTCTCGATGGCCTCTTCGGGCGTATTGACAATGGGCTGGCCTTTTACGTTGAAACTGGTGTTGAGCACCATTTCTCGTCCGGTGGTTTTGCCGACGGCGGCGAGCAGCCGATGGAAATCGGGATTGTCTTTTTCCGACACGGTTTGCAGGCGCGCTGAACCGTTCACGTGAGTAATGGCCGGAAGCAACCCGCGGTGTTCGGGACGCACGTCCACCACCGTAATCATGTAGGGCATGTGCGTGCCGGGCGCGACGTTGAACCAACGATGCGCTTCCTCTACCGAACACGCCGGAGCAAACGGACGAAACGCTTCGCGCATTTTGACCATCGCGTTAATACGGTCGCGCATGGCCGGATGCCCAGGGTCCGCAAGAATGCTGCGGTTCCCCAACGCCCGCGGACCAAACTCCAGGCGGCCGCGATACCAGGCAACCACTCGTCCTTCGGCGATCAGCTTGGCCGCTTCCGCGCAAGTCCGGTCGAGAGAATCGAAGCGCGTCACCGTAACCCGGCTGGCGTACTTCTCAATCGCCTTTTCAATGCACGGCAGCGCGTAGGCCGGTCCCAGCAGAGGAACCCTCATGCGCTCATTGTGAATTTTCTCGAAGAGCGATGCGCGGTACAGGGCAGCACCCAGGGCAGTGCCATCGTCTCCGGCCGCGGGCTGGATGTAGACTTCGTCGAATATGCCGGAGTCAATGAGCTTGCCATTGGCAGTGCAATTCAAAGCAACGCCGCCTGCCAGAGCAATGCGCCGCATGCCCGTTTGTTTCCCGAAATGTCCGCAGACGTGCAAAACGGCGCGATCGAGACACTCCTGCAGCGCTGCGGCTACATCTTTGTGTTCCTGGGTGATCTCCGCATCGGGCGCTCGCCGCGTCACCAGGTGCTCGTCGAGGTAGGCGCGGGTCGCCAGATAGTTCTCGCGTTCTTCGCGCGAGCGGTTGAGCCGCAGAATCGGAATTCGAATCGAGCCATCGGGACGCAGCTCGACTGTCTTCTCGAAGAAAGCGCGGAAACGCTCGGGATCGCCATAGGGGGCAAGCCCCATGATCTTGTATTCATCGGAGTTGAAATCAAAACCCAGGTGCAGCGTCACCAGGGAGTAGAGAATGCCGATGGAATCGTTGGCGGGGATCTCGCGCAGCTTTTCGAAATCGCCGTCGCGAAACTGAAACACGGTGAGGCTCTGGACCTCGCCCATGGCGTCGTTCACGACGGTGAGGCACTCGTCCCATCCGGAGGTGAAGGCGGCGCTGGCGGCGTGCGCGAGATGATGATTGACCGGCTGGATTTTTTCGTCTGGAAAATCGGGAAAGTACCGGCGCAGTTGCCCGACGAGCGCTTCTTTCGAGAACACGTCCTGGTACAGTCTTGCCGACTCTGGATCGAGCGAGTAGAGCGGGCGGAAGGGCGCATAGTCAAAGCCGTGCGCGATCTCGTCCACGTCGTCGAGCGCAATACCAGCCTCGCGAAGACAAAACTGGATTGCGTCAACGGGAAAATCGCCGGTGTGTTTCTTGCGGCTGAAGCGTTCCTGTTCGGCGGCGGCGACGACTTCTCCATCCACCACCAGCGCGGCGGCGGAATCGTGCCCCTGGGAGATGCGGTATTCCCTCGGGTCCAATCCCGGCCACTGCTTCTGCTTCCATGGAACAGAAGCTTCCAGCCCACTGATCCCTAAGAAGTTCATGTCTCCAATTGGCGGCCCAGGGCCTCAGACATTCCGGGCCGATGGACTCGCGGTTGGGGGAGCGCGCCACGCAAAGAACGTCGCAATTACACTTTGGCCGACAGGGGAGTGAACTTGTAATGCGCAACTCTAATCCCAATTGTAGCTGTTGATTCTACAGGTGTTAACAAAAAAAAATACAGCACGTGTGCAGACAATTGCAGCACGTCGCAGAAGGGGGCTTACCCTGTGTCTAAGCGGCTTTTCAGGAGCAGGCCCCTTGTCCCCATGACCCCGCGCCGAATTCTGGATCGTGTGGAACTTTGTCGCCAGAACATCATTATTAGTGTCGGCGGCGGCGTTGTTTGCGGAACATACGGGGATCATAGGTGAGCGGCTCTACATCTCGCACGACGATCGTCTTGTAATCGGGATGCGCGGGATTGACCAGGCAGTTATTTTCGCTGGGCGCGAGTACGGAGGGCACCAGGAGCAAACAATTCTCACCTCGTTGCGCGAATTCATCACCCAGCCGAGCGAGTTCGGCAGGAGCCGCAGATTCGCGCCAGTTTGGCGGCAGAGCGCCGGCTTCAACCCGCTCCCGGGCCATATCGTCCGGGACTTCCGCAACCGCTAGAACCAGATCACCTGGAGGATCGTCCACATCAAGATGGACGAAATACTCCAGCATCGCGAGAGATTGATGTTCGGAGGTGTAACTGAGGCGGGTTCCGGGGCTCGACCAACGTCCACCGTAGCGGTAGGCGCCTTCGCCGTCAAAGGGAGCACGGGCAAACGTCTTGCGTAAGACTCGATAGAACCGGCTCAACTAATTCCGCCATAGGCGATGCGGCCCAAGATGCTCTCCACTTGGCGCGCTCCTAGCTCTGTGTCGATGGCAGCGATGGGCGCGAGGCCGCCGAGGGCACGGTTGGGATGCTTGAGCCAGCGCATGGCACGGTCGTTGTCACCAAGATATTCGTTAGCAATCGCTACAATGCGGGCCAATCGGTAAAGCCTGTCGGACTCATAACGCGCCAGCCTTCCGCTGCGACGACGGCGCTGCAAGCTTCGAGGCGAAAGGTCAAGTGCGCCGGCGAGTTCTTTCAGAGTGAAACCCGAGGTCCGCATCAACTCTTTCACCACGGCGGGAGGAAAACCGTCCCGAATCGCCTCGCGCATATCACGGTCGCTGGAAAGAGCGCGACCCAGAGTTTGCTCTCCTCCTAATTCCTCCACCACAGCTCGCAGTTCATTTACCATTATGTCGCCTATGATAGCGACAAATGGCGCTCCTGTCAAATATCTGTACTCGTCCAGTAGATGAGTGACACTTTTCATTCCTTTGGTTGGGATGACGCATTTGCGGCGTCCACAAAAGTGCGCGACGCTGAGGATGCTAAAGCCGGCAGCTTACGGCACTTAGACATGTGGTCCGAATCTTCCATGACTGATCGGCAATCCAATGGGCGAGGGAGAGACATATATGCCAAGGGTTGTTCGTTTTTATGAGCTGGGCGGTCCAGAGGTTTTGAAGATTGAGGAGCAGGCATCAAAGCAGCCTGGCAAGGGAGAGGCGCGGCTACGAGTGCACGCCGTAGGGTTGAATCGGGCGGAAGCTATGTTCCTCCGAGGCCAATACCTCGAACAGCCGAAGTTTCCGGCTGGCCTCGGCTATGAGGCAGCGGGCGTGGTGGAAGCGGTCGGTCCGGATGTGGACAGAAACTGGGTCGGCAAATCGGTTGCGACGATTCCGGCCTTCTCCATGAACGAATACCCGATGTTGGGAGAAGAGGTGATCGCTCCGGTCGCGGCTCTGGGTGAGTATCCCGCCAACCTGTCATCCGTAGAAGGCGCGGCAGTTTGGATGCAGTATCTGACGGCTTATGGCGCGCTGATCGCGATTGCGCATCTCGCAAAGGGCGATTTCGTGGTAATTCCGGCCGCGTCGAGCAGCGTTGGCATTGCTGCAACGGAGATCGCGAAAGCTGAGGGTGCGGTTTCAATTGCAACCACGCGCAAGAGCAACAAGAAAGCAGAGTTGCTTTCCTTGGGTGCTGACCACGTGATTGCCACCGAGGAAGAAGACTTCGTGGCAAGGGTGAAGGAGATTACCGGTGGCAAGGGTGCGCGAGTGATCTTCGACCCGGTTGCCGGGCCATTTCTGGAAAAACTGGCGGAGGCGGCTGCGCCTGGTGGGATCATCTTTCAGTATGGTGCGCTCTCCATGCAACCCACACCATTCCCGCTGTTTGTCGCGCTTGGCAAAGGACTCAGCATTCGCGGCTACACGTTAATGGAGATCACGAGCAATCCGGAAAAGCTCGCGGTTGCAAAGCGGTATGTGTACGACCGGTTGGCGGATGGACGGTTCCACCCGAAGATCGCGAAGACATTCCCGTTCGCGCAAGCAGTGGATGCCTACAAGTATCTCGAGTCGAACGCGCAGGTAGGGAAAGTTGTAGTTACTGTTGCGTGATTCGCATGGATCCTTAACTTGAGAAACCCGCCGTTAGGCGTCGAGGCCCGGCTTCGTTCTCGGAAGGGCAAGGGTTGCCGACCAATTGGAAGTTATCGCATGGTGTCTCGAATTCAAATGGCGCGGATGCTCAGTCCTCATGTCATTGCCCGCCCTCCGATACGAACAGGCTCGACACCTGGTAGTAGGCCGTGTAGGCGTACGATCGCAGGTCGTCAGTGACGAAGATCTCTCGCATGGACAGGAGTCCAGTGCGGTCGGCTGGGGCGAACTCCCGCTCTAACTTTGGCCGACCTCGAGTTCGAGTTCCTGACGAAGTTGTTGGCCCAGAGTGTTCGCCACCGAATTCAAGTCCTTGGCGAGTGCAAGCCGCCACTTTTCCGTGGATTGCTGTGCGAGTTCCTCGAATTGTTGCGCGATCGACTGGACTGTTTCCTCGCCCTGGGCTGTCACCGAGGCAGAAAAGGAGTCTTCAATACGGTTCTGGATGGTCCTCAGGTGGCCGCACATCTCGTTGAGCCTGGTTTCCACTTCATTCGAGCCGCGCGCTTGCAGGTTCTTGAGTGACAGGGCCACAGCGCTCTCGATTTGAGCTTCCGCCCCGGAAACGATTTCGGCTGCGACGCGCTCCAAGTGCGCGTCAAGATCCGACTCAAGCCGGCGCACGGACTCGTTCAGCGCTGATATCCTCCGGCCAAGATCCGACGCTTCCGACTGAAGTTGGGACGCTTTCGCAGCGGCATCGGCCTGGATCCGCTCGATCTCACGGCGGTGAACCTCGTGTGAGTTTGTAAGTTGCTGCTGCAAAGAACACAAGAGTTTTTCGCCTTGTGCGTCGAGATTTGCTCCCGACTCCAAAGCCTGCCGTTGCAATTTCTCGATTCCGATGCGGATCTGCTGCTGCGCCGTGGTGGTGAGTTCCTTTGCCAATACCTGCGCGCGTTGTTCGACGCCGTGCAGTTCACCGGCAAGGCGGTGCCGAAAATCGGTCAGGGCTGCACTGATCTTTTGCTCGATGGCCGTTTTCGCCGATCCGAGAATCTCTGCGGACTGTTCTCGCGTCTGCTGCAGGACGCGCGTCCCAAGGTCTTGCCGCAGGCGCTCCCATAGCTTCTCCTCCAACTCAGGCGGAATATACCCAAGGGACACCTCGAAGCGGTTGCGCTTGGCATTCACGGCCAGCTTCTCGCGGAGTTCGGTGACTTCCGCCTGCAAGGGCCGAACCAGTTTGGCAAGTATGCCTCGCAAACGGTCCTCGGAGAGTTGTTCCTCGAGCTTGTCGAGAACGTCTTGCGAGGCCCGGGAAGGAGTTTGCGGCTGGTGCAGAACAGCGGACTTGGCCGACAGTTTTTGGGGAGGTTGTTGAGCGGCGGGCGTGGGCATTTCGACTACCCGCCAATCATCGGGACAGGATTCCAATCCCCAAAAGTTTTCCGGCCGGTCGAGCTGTGCGCCCAGTCGGAAGCCTTGTCCGTCGGGCCCCATTGACTGGCAGAAAACTACGTACGCTGTCGCTTGCCGGCCTCCCCGGCTGTGCAGGCGCAGGACACTCCCGGCGTTCAACTTCAGGGGGAAGCGGAGCGCACAACCATGCGCGCTGACCACCAGCGTCTCACCGATCTCGGAGAACTGGGCATCGGGCTCCATGCTGGTGACGCGGATCGGAACTTGGAGCGGTACTCTCGAACTGCGCCGTACCGTGTGGCCGTTGGAAGCGGGCATAGTGATCCTCTGCTTGGAGAGGCTTGCACAGCAGACAGCCCTTCGAGCCTCTGCATTAAAGTACCGCGAGGTAGTGGATGTGACATCTCTCAGGAGTGCGCTTTCAAAATGTTCGAGCGTACAAGCGCCAGACTGCCCGTTTGTCAGAACCGCAATGTACTTTGGACCGAACTTCCCTGGTACAACTAGGTCCGCCGCAGCCCGGACAGCAAGAGCACCCTGTATTTGTTGAACCTTGCATAGCGCGCCCGGTGGCCGAAAACCACCACTCATGGCTGAAGTCGGCCAGTCCATCCTCCGGGAACACAACATCGGCATAGTGCGGGTCATGCAAGCAAAGAAGTTGCGCGGCTTACCGGGCTGCAAGTCTGGCAAGGAACCTGCAATGCTATGTATTCAAGACTCCATCGACAACGCTGCTTTCCCGGTTAGGTAGGCATGAAACGCGACTTTCTGGTGCTGGTCGTCTCACTAGGATTCTTGGCTGTTCTTTGCAGCGCGCAGGTCGACATTCCGCCTGGAGTGGCGCGCATTAGCCTGATCGAGGGCGAGGTTGCGACGCAGCGCGGCGACACGGGGGACTGGGCAGCAGCGGCGCTGAATCAGCCCTTGGTCGGCGGCGACAGGATCTCGACTGGAGACAATTCCAGGGCCGAGCTGCAACTTGACCACGCGAACATCCTTCGTCTCGGCAACAATTCGCAGGCAAAGATCGCAACCGTGGAGCGGGCGCAGAACCAGCGGGTTCAGATTCAGGTTCAGATCTGGCAGGGGCTTGCCTGCTATACGGTCTTCAAGGATTCCGAGGCCGAAGTCGAGATCGACACGCCGAATGCGGCCATCCGGCCGACGTCCAAAGACGGAGTTTACCGCGTCGAGGTGACCGGCTTTGAGACGCAAGTGATCGTGCGCGCGGGAGCGGTCGACATGGCCACGCCCCAAGGCAGCGCTCGCGTGGAGGTGGGACAGGGGGCGACTGTACGCGGCACAACCTACGAAGCAGGAAACGTGCTCGGTGGCGCGCCTGCGATGGACAGCTGGGATTCCTGGAACATTGACCGCGATGGAGTGATCCGCAACGCTCAATCGTGGAACTACACGAATCGCTACTACGTGGGGAGCGAAGATCTCGATGTCTACGGACACTGGGTCAACGTACCGGACTACGGGCGGGTGTGGTCGCCGACGGCGGGCGGGGACTGGTCTCCTTACCGCGCCGGCCGCTGGGTCTGGGAGCCGTACTGGGGCTGGACGTGGGTTTCGAGTGAACCCTGGGGCTGGGCGCCCTATCACTACGGCCGCTGGTTCCTCTATGGAAAATCCTGGATGTGGTGGCCGGGGCCGGTTGACAGCGAAGGAAACTACCGCCCGGAGTGGGCTCCGGCCTACGTGTCGTTCTTAGGATTCGGCGGCCACCCCGGAGTTTCCCGCGGGTTCGGATCGGTGGGATGGCTGCCACTTGGCCCAGGCGATTCATTCTATCCGTGGTACGGACAGAATGGATCGCAATTGAAAGGGGTCAGTGTCACCGACGCGATCAACATCACAAGACTCACTCGCGTCGTCGCCCCACTGCGCTACGACAACGAGTTCTCCAATGTGAGTCTGGCGGCAGTCGATGGGCGGATTCGCAAGGCGATCTCGGCGCTTCCGGCGGATCGCTTCGGCACTGGACGTTCCGCGCCGAAAACTGTGGGCCGGCGGGCTTTTCGTGACGCGCGCATCATCACCGGCAATCTGCCCATCGTTCCAACCAGAGAAATGCTTACGGCGACGAATCGTCCGGCAAACGCGTCGTCGATGTTGAGCGGCGAACGGCAGGAGCGGTACTTCACGAAGAGGCAACCGGCAGCGGCGGCGCAGTCGTTCGATAAGGAGGCGGCGCAGGTAGAGGAGAGCATCGAGGGGACTGGCCAGTTGGTTCCGGTCGCGGAGGTCACGCACCTGGATTCGACCGACACGGCGCAACCCATAAGCCTAGAGAACGGAATTGAAAGAACCGTCGCGCCGGCGAAGGATGCGCAGAGTGAGCACAGATCCAGATCTCAGACGGAGGTAGGCTTGCACGCCGCATCGTCTCCGGGGATGTCGAAATCGACGCGCGGAATGACGACACCGGCGCCTGCGAACCGTGGTGCTAAGACACGTGCGGCGTCGAGGCCGGGCGGGAACTCACATACTGCGGTGACGCCGAGGGTTCGGGCGGCGACTTCGACACACCGCATAACGACACTGGCAGCGGGATCTCGTGGAGTTGCGGCACATGCCGCACAGAGTTACATCGATTCGGCGGACCGACAGATGGACAAGGGCAATTACACGGCGGCAATTGCCAACTATAAACGGGCGTTGCAAGTCGACGGCAACAGCAGCGCTGCGAAAGCTCGCTTGGGACGCGCCCGCCGAGCGATGCAAGCGGAAAACGACATCATAGCTAGTCGGAGATAAACAATGCGCGTTACGACACTGCTAGTCGCCAGCATATTGCTGTTCATGGTGGGCAGTACCGAGGGCTGGGCGACACCGACCCAACATGCTCCCCGGCCCCTTTCGGCCGCCGACGTCGAACACGGTCTCAAATCCGCAGTACCGAACGCACGCATGGCTGCGCTGGTAAAACAATACGGAGTTGATTTCGACTTGACCCATACGGTCGAGAACGAACTTCGAAGTGCGGGAGCGAGCGACGATCTTATTCTCCAGATCCGCCATTCGAAATCCCGCGTGGCGGGCAAACCCGTAAGGCCGGCTGGACATGCGGTCGCTGATCACGCACACGCGGATCGCGCACACGCGCCCGCAAACACGACGCGCGCGCACGCTGAAACGTCCGCAAAGGAATTCCTCTCCCAGGCTGACAAGTACCGAGTCGGTTCCGGTGTGGTCCGGGACGAAGGCAAAGCTGCCGAGTTGTATCTCAGGGCGGCCGACATGGGTAACGCGGAGGCGCAGACCAGATTTGCCGAGGCCCTGTTCGATGGACGCGGCGTCGCCCGCGATCCCGCTGGGTCACGGGCGTGGCTGGAGAAGGCAGCGCGCCAGGGCAACGCTCGGGCCGAGTGCGACCTTGGCGTAATGCTGACTAATGGTTTGGATATCGCGCAAGATCGCGCGAACGGGTTGCGATACCTTGAGGCTGCCGCGCGTCTGGGCGATGGGTATGCTGAGGACAATCTGGGTCAATCAGCAGAGAGTGGTTTGACCGGTGATCCGAGCACGAGCGAAGCCTATATGCATTACCTGAAGGCTTCGGAAATGGGCTCGGCGTGGGGAACATACAACGTTGCGAGAATGCACGAACGTGGCATCGGTGTGTACAAGAATCCCAGTGAAGCGTTGCGCTGGTACATGAAAGTTGCATCCATGCAGGGTCCGGATTTGCCGGATCAGTGGAGCGATCTTCGGTCGGAGGCCGGGGCCATAACCGCCGTAAATTTTCGAATTGGTGACATGTATGCCGACGGCAACGGCGTGCCCAAGGACACGAGCGAAGCGGAGAGGTGGTATCAGCGGGGTGTAGATATGGCGTCCGCCGGCGCACGAGCGGGATGGTTGGCGGCGGACGTTTATCTGGCAAATGCATACCTGCAATCGAAAGGCGTGCCGCTGGACTACGATGACGCGATGTACCGGATGAAAGACGCAGCTGAACATGGAAACCGGCAAGCTCAAGTGAATCTGGGTTCGATGTATCGCGACGGGCAAGGCACGCCTCAAAATTACGGCGAAGCCATGTATTGGTACCGTAAAGCGGCTGACGGGGGATCGGCGGTGGCAGATTGGATGATCGGTCGACTTTATTTTGACGGTAAAGGAGTGATACGCAATTTCACGGAAGCAGCGACGTGGTTTCGAAAAGCGGCTGGAGAGGGTCTACCGGTTGCGCAATGGGATCTTGGCATGATGTATTACCACGGCTACGGTGTTTCGAAAGATCTTGCGACTGCTCGAGCGTGGCTACAGAAGGCAGCCGATCGAGGCTACGCCCCCGCAAGAGAGATGCTGGCCAGACTTGATCCGGCAGCCGGTTCGGTATCTGTGAATGCCGCAGCTGACGCGGACGTCTCCGCACGCTCCGTGCAGTTGCAGTAACCACCTGTACCTCTGGGTCGTGCTTGAACATCTGCTTCACGGACTGCTGATAAGATCGCGATTAGCAAGAGTCTCATGGAGTTGGCCAGGTCATCTTGCCGCTAAGCTCAATTTGCGCGGAAGAGCTTCCGACATAGACGTTGAAGTCCCGAGCGTCCACCGTCCACTCATGATTCTTGAGGTTGTAGTAAGCGAAGGCCCTGCGGTCGAGCGTGAGCGAGACGTGCCGGGTCTCACCCGCATTCAGTTGTACCTTCGCGAATCCTTTCAGTTCCTTCACGGGCCGCGGGACGCTCGGCTGTGGCTCGCCCACGTACACTTCGGCAACTTCAGAGCCGGCACGATGGCCGGTATTGGTCACGTCGAAACTGACGGTGATGCGTCGATCTCCAGAGGCGCCGGCGGGAGTTACTGAAAGATTTTTGTAGGCAAACGTTGTGTAGGAAAGTCCGTAGCCAAAGGGGAACTGCGGCTTGACCGCCGCCTTGTCGAAATGGCGATATCCGATGAACACACCTTCTTTATATTCGGTCTTCTTATCGCCTGTTCTGGGATAGTAATTGTCGTGCGAGGGATTGTCTTCCCAGCGGCGCTCAAACGTGACGGGCAGCTTGCCCGACGGACTGTATTCGCCAAACAGTAGCTGTGCCAGCGCCGTGCCTTGCTCCTGGCCCGCGTACCAGGATTCGAAAAGCGCGGGAACGTGACCGAGCCAGGCATTCATGTCAACCGCGCCGCCGGAAGTCACAACCACGATGGTGTTCCTATTCGCGGCAGCAACCTGATTGATGAGTTCGTCCTGCGCCGGGGGGAGTTGGAAAGTGCGGTCAGCGCCCTCGCTTTCGCTATCGGGATCGAAGCCCACTGCCAGCACTACGGCGTCCGCCTTCGCGGCTAGCGCTTTCGCCGAAGCGCTCACAATCGCTTCTGGACGCACGATGCCGAGTCTAACGCTCGGACCACCCCAGCTCCCGTGCACGTAGTACTCGAAACGAATCTTGTGCGGACCCGCGACTAGTGGCAGGCGTAGCTCGCTCACCTGTGCGCGCGAGAGTTCCCAGGTATCGATGACGAGCTTGTCGTCAACGTAGAGGCGGTAGCCGCCGCCTTCGCCGGGGCCTTGCACAAAGAAGAGGTGCTCACCGGGATCGCTGGGTATGAAATATCCCGACCAGCGGGACGACACATCGTTTTGATTGACGCCATCGCCCAGCGAACGATCGGCGTTGATGTGCTGATCCGTGCGATGGACTGCGGGCTTGCCACTTAGATTGGCGTTGTTGAATGCCTCCAGATCGAGGCCCGGTTCTTTGCCGGCAGCGTCGATCGAGAAGGTTGTGCCATCGGCCAGTTCACCAAGAGACGGGATGCCGCGATCGTAGTAGACCGTTGCGCCGCTTCCGAGATAGCCGGCAAGGCCCTCCAGATAGCTCACCGCGCCGAACGGACGCACGCCCGCGCTGCCTCCGCCAACCACTGGCGCGGGATACGCATCCGGTCCGATTACAGCGATCGATTTGATTTTCGTTTTGTCGAGCGGAAGAAGGTTGGCGTCGTTCTTGAGCAAAACCATGCCGGAGCGGGCGGCTTCGAGCGCGACTTCTCCGCCCTTAGCGTTATAGAGCGGCACGGACAAATCCGTCTGCTCGCGATCGAGCCAACCGAAGCGAATGGCGGTGCGCAGAATGCGGCGCACTTTGTCGTCAATCGTGGCTTCGCTGACCTTGCCCGACTTCACCGCCGGTAACAGCGTCGCACGATTCATGAATTTGCCAGACGGCATTTCGAGATCGAGCCCGCCATTGGCCGCGGCAACTCCGTCGTAAGTCGCATCCCAATCGGACATGATGATGCCTTCAAAACCCCACTCCTTCTTGGCGACATCATTATTGATAACTCCGTTCTGGGTAGCGTGCTGGCCGTTGATCAGGTTGTAGGAATCCATGATGGCGCCGACGTGCGCTTCCTTCACGGCCGCTTCGAAGGTGGGCAGATAGATCTCGCGCATGGTGCGTTCGTCGATGATGGAATCCGCGTCGTGACGCAGAAATTCCTGGTTGTTGCCCATGTAATGCTTGATGGTCGCGCTCACGCCCTGGCTCTGCATGCCTTCGATGTAAGCGACGGCTGTGCGGGAGGCGAGAAATGGATCCTCGCCAAAGTATTCGAAATTTCGTCCGCACAAGGGCGCACGCGAAATATTGACGCCGGGGCCGAGCATGAAATGGACGCCGCGGGCGCGCGCGTCTTGGCCGATGACTGCGCCCACGCGCTCGGCGAGTTCCTGGTCCCAAGTGGCGGCGAGACCGATGCCGCCGAGGGTGGTCGAAGGCCCGTAATTACGGACGCCAAAGGGGCCGTCAGCCATCTTCAGCGCGGGCAAGCCAATGTGCTTGATCCCGCGAATGTAGAAATCGTCGACGCCGCCGATAAGATCGATTTTCTCTTCGAGCGAAAGCTGCTTCAGCAGAGCGTCGGCGCGGGCTTCAATGGCGGGAGTGGAGGCGGAAGGCGCCTGCGCCCAGGCAAGGAAAGAAACTAGAAGAATAAGGACAACAAATCTCAGCTTGCGTGTCATGACAGACCTCGACAGGAATTATGAGTTCATGCTGGGGAAAGGCCCGCGGCCGAAGCCGCGGGCGTCAAGAAACGGGAACAATCTAGAAGTAGATCTTCGCGCCGAGTTGCACCACACGAAAACCTCCCGGGCCCGTGTTGGGAGTGCCTGCATTCGTTCCAAAGTTGCTGTTTTTCACGATGGATAGAGGAGTGGAAGGATCGTTATACTCCCAAGGTCCGTTCACACTGTAGCCGTAGTTTTGGTTGGTGAAGTTTGGATGGTTGAAGGTGTTGAATGCCTCCAAGCGGAGCTCGAGATAGCGCGCTTCATTGCTTCCGAGAGGAATGCTCTTCATTAACGACATATCCCAGTTCTGCATTCCGCCATAACGGAGAGTGTCACGCGTTCCCCGCGCCGGAAAGCCGACTGCGGGAAGAATCGGATTCCCGCTCCGATCCGCCGAGAAATAGAACGGGATGTTCCCCCACATGTTGGAACCATCCAGGCTGCCGGACGGGAATGAGTAATTGTTGTTCAAATCCACCGGCGTACCGCTCATAAGCTGGGTTACGCCGCTCAACTGGTAGTGGTCGGTGAGGTAGGAAAGCCATTCCGGCCCGCCGAAGTGCTTGGCGATGCCGGGCAGTTCGTAGACATAGTTGGCGGCAAAGACGTGAGGCCGGTCCCACGACGCCGCACGATAGTCGAGCAAGGCATTCACAGGATTCTGCTCGTCCTGGTCTGAACTCGCCGTAACCATCGACTTCGACCACGTGTAAACCGCGCCGAAGGTCAGCCCTTTGCCAAAGCGGCGCTGCAAAGATACTTGCAGCGAGTTGTAATCGGAGGTGCCATCCCAACGAAGGTAGGGGATCTGTCCATAGCCCTTGTAAGGGACCAGATAGGCGTTCGTGTAGGCAGCCCATCCATAAGCGCACCATCCGTTGAAGTCGAGGCCCTCTGCCGCATATTGCGGCTGCAGGTTCGGCTGGACGGCGGGCACGCCTCCACCTGCCCACAACGAACAGTTTGGATCCTGGTTGGCCCTTTGGAAGGCTGCGCCATACGGCACGGCGTTGACGTTGCGCGACGTCACCAGGTGACGGGACATGGTGCCAACGTAGGCGATGTCCAGCGTGGTGCCGTGGGCAATTTCCTGCTGGATGCCCAGGCTGAAGCTGTAGACCGTTGGCACTTTGCCGTCCCGGGCGGCGCCAATGATGTTGCCATCGCCTTGCACCGGGCTTTCGGCCGAAGATGTCGACTCGCTTGGAAGGTTGACGATGTTGCCGGCGGCCACGGACGGTGTCTGCACAATTGCGGGGTTATTGAAAACAGTGTTGAAGATCAGGTTGCCTTGGGTCCGATCGTGCATCATTCCGACACCACCACGCAGAATTGTCTTGTGGTCGCCAAGCATGTCGAAAGCAAAGCCTAAGCGCGGCTCCGGCATGATTCCGCGGCTATTCCAGCCGCCGTCCGGAATCTGACCACCTTTCACGTACTGCTCGCCGTTCAGCGGGTTCCCGCCATCGGCATTGATAATGTTGCCGCTCGAAGGATCGATGGTTACGGCGTTCGCCGCGTTATAAGCTGACGGAACGAACAACGCGACCTGGTCGCGGGCATCGACCTGCGGCGGAATCCACGCGAACCTCATGCCGTAGTCAACCGTCAGGCGGGGCGTTACTTTCCAAGTGTCCTGGACATAGAACTCTAGTTGGTTGTAGCGGAAGTAGCCGGTCGGACGGGCGGTGGACTGGTCAAAGCTCTGGAAATCTCCCAACAGAGCGCTGGCTAACGGATCGCCGAGCTGGCACGGCGTTACCGGATTCGTTACCGGGCAAGTGCCTCCGCTGGTGGGACCGTCGTTGAAACTGAACTGGCCATTGACGTTCCCCCAGGCAATCTGGTCCTTGCGGCTGCGCTGGTAGAAAAGGCCAGTCTTGAAGGTATGGTTGCGGTGTACCCAGGACAGGTTGTCATTCACGTTGATCGTAGTATTAGCCTGTTTCCAGGGCGTGGCGCCCAGGTACGGACCCTGGAAGTTGACGTTATTCAGACCTCCAAAACTCAAATCCGGTATGGCATCGCTCTGACTCACCGGGAAAAGCAGCGGTAGGGTGATGCCGTTCGCAGCACGCGAAATGTTCCCGCCCGTGCCCTGCGCCAGAGACAGCGTGTGGCTGGGTCCGACCGAAAACTCGTTGAGCACGGTCGGCGTGATCGTGCTGACCAAGTTCGCGGAAAAGTTCCAGCCGGGGTGCTTTTGCGTGCAGCCGCCTTTGAAGGTGGTCCCCGACGCACAAGCAAAGATGCCAAAGGGGCCAGGGAACGGAGTGAACGGCGCCGTATCATTCTCGCTGTTGTGAATCCACCGCCCATACAGCCGGTTCTTGCTGTTGAGCTGGTAGTCCACGCGAAGGATGTCCTCGCGACGGGGAGCTTCGCCGGAGAGCGACTGTGAATAGTTGTAGTCCACATTAGTTGAACCGAAGCCGGGAACGTTGGGCAGCGGGAAAAGGTCCAACATTGTCTCCATCTGCTGGAACACCGCTAGCTGCGCCGCCGGCAGTTGCGTCGAATCGATCTTGTTATTGGTGATCCCCGGCCCCGCGATGACAATCGCTTGCCCATTACCATCAACGCTCTGCGAGAAGTCACCCTGACGCTCCAGGGAAGTTGGGGTGTAGAACTGCGCGAGGGCGAGGGGAATCAGTTGGCGGTAGAATTCCTGGCTCCAGAAAACGAAGAGCTTGTCCTTCTTGATCGGGCCACCAGCCTGGTAGCCGAAGTAATTGTAGCGGTAGATTTCGGGCTCGTTCGGCTGGTTGTTCGACAATTCACTTTGCTTATTGAAATATTCGTTGGCATTCAGGCCATCATTGCGGTGGAAGAAGCGGCCGTCGCCATGCCACTGGTTGGTGCCGCCCTTGGTGACCAAGGCAATTTGTCCGCCGGCCGCCTTGCCGAACTCCGCCTGGTAATTCGAGGTCAGGACCTTCACTTCCTCGATCGCATCCAAGTTGATGGTGACATGGGTTCCGCCGTTGTTGCCCGTGTCCACGTTCGACGCGCCGTCAATGGTGAATTCGTGCTGGTTGGCGCGCGTGCCATTGATGTTGTAGGCATCCAGCCCGCCCGTGGCGGACTGGTGTGCATCGAGCGTCCCCGACATTCCAGGGATGAGCTTCATATAGTCGAGCACGTTGCGGCCGTTGAGAGCGATTGCATTGATCTGCTTCCCAGTGATCACATCGGAACGCTCGCCCGAATCGGACTGCAATTGCACTTGGCCAACGTCCGCAGTGACGCTGACGGAATCGGCTGCTGCTCCAACGGCCAGTACCAGGTCGCCGGCGTCCAGCTTGGCGGCGGCACTGAGCACAAATCCCGAAGACTCCAGCTTCTTGAAACCGGGAGACTCAACTTTGATGGTGTAGGTTCCGGGGTACAGTCCGGGCGCGGAGAACTCACCGCTATCTGACGAGGTCACGGTCCGAGTAAGCCCGTTGGACGGATTGGAAATGGTAACGGTTGCGCCGCTGATCACGGCGCCCGTTGGATCTGTCACGGTGCCGGAGATAGTGCCAGAAGTGACCTGGGCAAGCGCAGTGGCTGCGATGAGCATGACGGCAAAGAGCAACGTGCTGCTGAGCAATAGAACAGTCTTGCTTCGGGACGGGCGGTTCATGACATGGTCTCCTTGGACCTGGGGCGCGACTTGGCGCTTGCTACTTCCTGCCTGCGATCTGTAACTCCGCAGCGGATGACACTGGCGTCGCGAGAACCATCCATCTGCGCGTACACAGATCTGGCAGCTTCAGGGATGCTTCCGGAGCGACGGACCATTCTAGGGACACAAGGATTAAATGTCTGCTATGCAGTTGGATGGGGGTCCCCATACTACTTTCGTATAGGTAATCGGGGGCTATTCCAAAGAGATAATGCCGCGCTGCAAGGCGACGGTTGCGGCCTCGGTGCGGTCCTTGACGTTGAGCTTCTCGAGCACGTGGCTCACGTGCAGTTTGACTGTGACCTCGGCGATGTTCAAAGCGGCGGCGATTTCCTTGTTACCCAGTCCCTTCACGACCATGCGGAGAACTTCCAGTTCGCGACTGGTGAGCGAGCGATGCGAGATGCGCGCCGCCAGCAGTGGGGCCACCGCGGGATCGAGATATCGGCGGTCTGCGTACACCTCGCGGATGGCGCGCAGCAGTTCCTCGCGGATCGCGCTTTTCAGAATGTAGCCGCGAGCGCCGGCTTGCAAGGAACGGAAGATTTCCTCTTCCCCGGAGTGCGTGGAAAGCATCAGGATCCGAGCCTCGGGAAACTCCTGGATGATGGCCGCGGCGGTCTCGTTGCCGCTCGTGCCGGGGAGGCGAACATCCATGAGGACCAAGTTGGGGCGGTGCTGGCGATAGGCCGCCAGAGCGGTTTCGCTATTGGCCGCCTCCGCCACGACCTCCATATCCGACTCGACGTTCAAGGAGGCGGAGAGTCCCATGCGGACCATGAAGTGGTCATCCACGACCAGAATATGTATGGGCTTTGATCTCTGCATCGGAAGTTGACGGGCGTTCGAAGTGGACCTCTATCGCAATGTGTGTCCCCCGGCCGGGTGCGCTGTCGATCTGCAACTGTGAGCCCAGTGATTCCGCGCGCTCCCGCAAATCCAACATGCCAAAATGCCCGACCGCGCTCGCCTGGCCGGGATTGAAGCCGCGACCATCGTCGTCCACTGTCAGTATGACGCTTTCCGGGCCGTACTGCAGCTCAATCTGGATGCGCGTGGCTTGTCCGTGTTTAACGGCGTTGGCCACCGCTTCCTGCCCGATGCGCAGCAGATTCATTTCGATCCGGCCGGGCAGGCGCAGCGGCGTCCCACTCACGTCGACGTGGATTTCCGCTTTGCCTTCTGTCGCCAGCGAGCGCACGATCCCGTACAGCGCTGAAGGCAGGTCGCCCTTTTCCAGCAAGTCGCAGCGCAGATCCCAGACCGAGCGGCGTGCCTCAATCATGCTGTGGCGGCTCATGCTGCGCGCCGCGTCGAGCGCACGAAACGCAACCTGGGGCGCCTGGCGGAAACGATCCACGGCGAGATCCAGCTGCATGGTGATGGCGGCCAACTCCTGTTCCAGCGTGTCGTGCAGTTCCCGCGCAATACGGTTGCGCTCTTCCAGCACGGCTCCGTGCTGCCGCTTTTGCCGGATGATGGCCATCTGTTCGCGCAGCCGCCGGCCCAGCGCCACCATGACGGCCAACACCACGAGCAAGGCCACGGCCATGACTCCGAGCAGCCAGAGCGGGTTCCACCGCGATGCCGCCTTCAGCACGGTCACGTCTTGCGGTGTCCGCAGCAACACGCGAAATGACTGCGGGATCGACCACAGCCCTCCGTTGCGCACCAGGCAGATGCCGGTGATGCGGAGCTCACTGTTCACCCGCAGCGATGCCAAGCCTGCCGCAAGTTCTCGTGGTTCCATCATGGCCTCAAAGACCCCGTCACCCTGCTGCAGAAGCAGGCGCAAGCCATTCGGTTGCGGTTCCAAATGCAGCAGCTTTGCATTCGTCGTAATCAGGGCACCGTCGTATTGTTCCCAAGGGACGGCCAGATCGAGTTTGACCGGCTGAGGAGGCGGCGCGTGGCTGACGCGGTGAAAGGCAGCGTCCTCCAGCACCGGCGCCGATTCTCCCATGGCCGGGAAGCCGAGTACCTCCGCCACATCGCCAATCGCCAGCAGTCCGCCCTGTTGCGTCAGGACACGCAATCCCTGTCCGCCATTCTGCAAGAACAGCGCCTGACCGGGCTGCTGATAGGTAACCACTCCCTGGACCCGGACGCGGTGCTGCGAGCCCTCACCCGGGGAGAACCGCATGAGCGCCGAGAACGGCACTTCCTTCGCCTGTATTTCAACTTTGATGAACCGCAAGTCCGGAACGTAAAACAGTACCCCGATCAATTGCCTCTGAGTATTGAACAGGCTGCCGCAGACGCCCTCGATCAATACCTCGCTGTCGACCCATGAGGAAAAGTCCTGTTCGGGCGCGATGGGAGTTCGCACATTGAAGGAACCACCGCCGGAGGCGATGTTCATCGCCAGGACGGTTTCGGGCCAGGAAGTACGGTCGATCGAGACGGAGCGGACGATGCCGCGAACCTGTGTCCATTGGCTGTCCTGCTGACCGCTGGAAAGTTCGCTGAAACGGTATGTCCGCGTGCTCGGCAAGGTCCCCTTGCCAACCGCCCGTGTCTTTAGTTCGCGAACGACGGGCGCGAACTTTCCCGGACCTGTGATCCCTTCCAACTCCACCTGATCACCCCAGTGGTGGGCGAACTTGGGAGCCAAGCTACCCTCGACGTAAATGCCAGCGGTCGTATCCTGCACGAAGAAGTCAGGGGTGGGTACGTCGTCCGTGACGACCCCTCGAATCCGAACTGGGTAGCCCAGAGCAGCTTCTTCAGGACTGAGGCGTCGCACTTGTTCCGCGTTAGTCAGTACCGGAAGCGGCCGGGTTGCAGGTTGGGCCCAAGCCACTCCGGCGAACGCCACCAGCAACAAAACCTTGTCAATAAATTGGAAATGCGGGAGGGGTCCGCAGTGCCCGTGTGCACAGGGTCGGGTTGACAGCCGGTCCTTCATGGCAAACTGCTCCCGGTGTGCGAAGGAAGCATAAGAAGACAGAGATTAACAGATTTTGGTTGCATCTTCGCCGACTAAGATCTAAGGCTCTCGGTTTCATTCGGCGGAGGACCATATCCCAGGCAATAGAGTGGGGAGTCAGCCCGTACTGGAAGTCTTCAAGGCTGGGTAGACTTCTTATTTTGGGGATTCGGTTTTCTGATAGACGCGAACGTAATCCACCAACATGCTCTGCGGAAACACGGTGCTAGAGTCCGGATTCCCAGGCCAATCGCCGCCCACCGCCAAGTTCAGGATTAGAAAGAACGGTTTGTCAAAAACCCATTTCCATCCCGGCTTAAGATCGGCGCGGGTGCGGCGGACGTAAAGATCCTGGTCGACAAGGAAGCGGACAGAATTGGGGTCCCATTCGATGGCGAAGACGTGAAAGTCGTCAGCGAAACGCTGCTTGCCTGGGAGAGAATAGGGCGCTTCAATGCCGGTGCCGCCGACGTATCCCGGACCGTGAATGGAGCCGTGGATGATGTCAGGCTCCTTGCCGATGTTTTCCATAATGTCAATCTCGCCACACGCGGGCCAGCCGACTTTGTCGATGTCGTCACCGAGCATCCAGAAAGCAGGCCACATGCCTTGCCCATGGGGAACTTTGATGCGAGCTTCGAAACGGCCGTAAGTTTGCGAGAATTTGCCGAGGGTCTTGAGGCGCGCCGAAGTGTAATTTCTAGTGACGCCGTCAGGGCCCGTGTATTTTTCCGCGACCGCTTTGATGACCAGGTTGCCGTCGTGAACCGAGACGTTGGCGGTGCGATCGGTATAGTATTCAAGCTCCTCGTTGCCCCAGCCCTCGCCCCCGGTTTCGAGAACCCACTTGGAACTGTCAACGGCGGATCCGTTGGGGCCGTTGAATTCATCGCTCCAGACCAGCTTCCAGCCAGTGCTCTGCGCGGGAGTCGGAGTGGTTTGAGACTCACAGATTATGGCTAGGCCAATGATGCCCATGAGGAGCAAGAGAAGCCGTCTTTGTCCGGATTGCATAGAGAACCTCCGCGCGGCAAGTGCGTTTCGGCGCAACTCGACATTCATGGGTTCACGCCACATTATTGCAAACAAACCAGGAGAACGCGAGGTCGATGTCGGACAGGTGCGTTTTGCCGGGGTCTTGGACAGCGTCATCGCCTATGCCGCGGACTAGTCCATGAAAGTAGATCAGCGTGCGGGGATGAAATATGCGGCGACATTAGAATCTGGAGGCTTGCGGATTGGCGTCTGTTGGCTCATAGAGTCGCTATCCTGTCTTGGTGGTTTCACGGAAGTCACATTCCCCATGAAGATTGCGAATGATGGGAAGACCCCAGCCACACACCTCTACGTTGATACTTGATTACACCATCACGATCGAGGAGCGCCGCTCTCATCATCGAAAATCGTCTGCTCCACCAACTCTGAAATGATGTGGCCAATCAGGATGTGGCACTCCTGAATGCGCGGGGTTTCTGTTGATGGGACACAGATGCAGTGATCCACCGCGTTCTTAAGTTCCCCTCCCGTGCGGCCGGTCAAAGCAACCGTGTGTACCCCCATGTTCTTGGCGACCGACACAGCGCGAACTACGTTGAGGGAGTTGCCGCTGGTCGAGATGCCGATCGCGACATCCCCAGGACGTGCCAAAGCTTCAATCTGTCGTGAGAAGACTCGATCAAAACCGTAGTCATTGCCGATCGCCGTCACACATGAAGTGTTTACAGACAGAGCCAACGCTGATAGGGCGGGCCGATCAAAGGCGAAGCGTCCCACAAACTCCGCAGCGATATGCTGTGCGTCCGCCGCGCTTCCGCCATTGCCAAACAGAAGTACCTTGTTCCCTTCTCGGAACGCGTCGACCAAGAGTTCGCTTACCTTGGCCACAACAGACACTACCTCCGGGCTTCTGAGCAGAAGCTCCTTGACAGCGATTGAAGCTTGGATCGATCGGCTCACGCGATGTTCGAAATTATTAGTACTTGTCATTCACTTTCCCCCACGTAAGCTGCGGTTGGAACGATCTAACGACTCCGTGCCCGAAGGAGCCGAAAGGCTGCCCCTAATCACGGCCTCGTCAAGAGAATCGCAAAAGTTGAGCGCGCGCATAGTCCGCCGGAATGCCTATGTCAATGAACATCCCATGCTGCTCCTGCGCATACATTCCTTGGTCGAGCAACCGCGGGAATACATTTCTTTCCAGGTAAGATGCAGAGCGCGGTGAGCGGAATCCACAAGAGTCGCTTGATCACAGTTGATCCTCGGGGAAAGGTAAGGATAAATCACGGCGGCGGGGATTGGACAGCGCAGGGGCGCGATTGGAAAGTCTGCGTTCTCTGATGCGGCACACCCACGCCGGTCGGTACTGCAGCTGCCCGCGCCGTTACCGGCACCGCTACCTCGATGGTTGGCAAGAGACCTGGTGACCAAGCCCAGGCTCTCGACCGAACCCAGCACCATCCATTCGGAATCCTCCGGGCGGGTCCCAAGTCCTCGCGGGGTTATCTCAACGCTACGGTGGCGGGCGTGATCCAGCTGAATCGGGAAAGGGGCAGGCTCTCACAAATCAGTGGGAGCTGCGAAGGGGTTTTCGATACGCATACCTGCGATCGTCTGTCCCGCGTTCAGGTCTTCCGAGAGGATCCGATTGGCACCACTTTTGAGAGCAGACGCGACAATGAGAGCATCCCAGAATCCGATCTGGGATTCATCCTCGATTCTAAATGCAGTTGAGATTTCAGCAGGTGTGGTGTCGACGCACCAGATTGCGTAGCTGCTCACAACAAGGCGGGCCGATTCTTTCGATATCGGATGCGGAATCTTTCGCGTGACATTCACGTAGAATTCCTGCAGCACCTGCATGCTGAGAACGCCAGTCCGTTCGCTCCAAAGCTCATGGAGAACCATCTTCGCGGCTTCATGCTTTGCTTCGGCATCGACGTCGTGAGCGTAAATCAACACATTCGTATCGACAAATGTCCTATCGCTCATGCAATTCGTCCCGGCCCGCTCGGATTATTCCGCCCATGTGAAATCCTTTGTCGAGAATCGCCCTAGCCTGCCGTTCGGCGCGGTTGTACGCTTCTTCGTCGCCAACGAGGAACTCGATCTCCTTGGCAAGGAGGCCACTGATCGAAGTTTCATGTCGGGCAGCGAGAATCTTGGCCTTCTTGAGCAGTTGCCGACTCAGACTTATCGTGACGTTCTGCTTCCCGTCATTCCGTGAAGTCGTCATGGTTGCCTCCCAGTTTCACGTAGAATACGTGTAGCACTTATTTCACGTGGAGACAAGGAAACTTCGGGAGTGCCTGGTCCCTAGGCGACGTAGCCTTTCTCTCAGAAGTTGCTCACTTTAAAATGGGCGTCCCGGCCCGCTTGGGATTCGGTTGGCGTCACTGAGCAACCGGGGTGCACAACACTTATGGCTCGGTATCCCGCTCCACTCAAGAGCCAATGCCAACGATGTTGCAGCCAGGCGCAGGCAAAAGCCAAATACATAGGGAGTGTGTTCACCGGTTGCACATACTCCCATTATAGCGAACAAATAGCGAACTAACTATCTTCTTCACGCCGCGGATTGAAGTGGTCCGGCCCTTGCGGTGAGTCGGGAGATCGGCTATGATAGAAAGGTAGAAGATTGGTACAGATAGGTAGAAACACCATGAGCCTCAACGTCAAGGACCCGGAAGCCCACCGTCTCGCACAGGCGATCGCCCAAGCCACCGGCGAAACGATGACCCGCGCCGTCACAGAAGCTCTGCGGGAGCGCTATGAACGTCTCCAGAGGCGCAATCCCGAAACGCTCGCCACCGACATCCGGGCGATTGCCAAGCGCGCAGCCGCCCACATCAAAGGTCCGTATCTTGATCATGCTGAGCTCCTGTACGACGAACACGGCCTTCCCAAATGATCCTCGACTCTTCGCCGCTCGTCGCCATCCTAGCGGAGGAACCGGATGCCGAACTCTATATCCAAGCCATCAGCCTCGCCCCGCGCTGCCGTATATCCGCCGGGAATTTCATCGAACTCTCGATTGTCATCGAGAGTCAATTCGGAATAGAGGTCGCTCAGCAATGCGACGCACTGTTTCGCCGCATTGGCATTGTGATCGAACCCGTGACTGTCGAGCAGGCGCATCTCGCGCGCCAGGCCTTTCACGACTTCGGCAAGGGCCGCCACGTGGCAGGGCTGAATTTCGGTGACTGCTTCGCCTATGCGCTCGCCAAACTCACTGGCGAGCCTCTCCTTTTCAAAGGGGATGACTTCAAAAAGACAGACATCGTCCCCGCCCTATGACACACGAGTCTCCTGAATGTTGACCGTTTAGGAGTCTTTAACCCTGGCCTTCTGCTTGGCAACCAGGCGCTGCATGAACTTGGACCCGTCCTTTTTCTAGATCCTCTTCTCACAAACTCGACCCCGAACTGGTCAAGGCCTACGCCGTCGACTTCTGCGGCACCAAGACGCTCCGAGATGCGACCCGCGAGCAGGTCGAGAACTTCGTCCAGCAACTGGCCGAGTGGGCCGAGAAGGACCGCAATGCCCTGCTCTGCCAGCTCAACAGCTATCTGGGCCAGAAAGAAGGTGCCGCATGAAACGTCAAATCGCCGGCTTGCACGCCGCGGATCGCTGTGCCGCCGACCAAATCCCCGACGGAGTCTTCCTCGTTCGGGTGCAACAAGTCCATTTTCGTCGGCAAGCGCAAAAGCCCTACTACACGCTTAGTCTGGCCATCCTTGAGCCCAGCCGTTTTGCCGGCCATGTCATTTGCAGCCGCCTCTATTGCAACCCCAAAGCCTTGTGGAAGCTGAACTGGTTCCTCCGCGATTTCGGCTACGACACCGAAATGCTCGGACGGGATGAGGTGGACGAAACTCAGCTCGTGGGTCTGAAGGGCGTGGTCAAGATCAGCCACATCGTTTTTAACGGCGCTTCCCTGCTCCGGCTCGACGGCTTTGCTCCTGCCGCCCGCTGGGAAGAACTTTCGCCCGCAAATCTGGACGGTTCACAGGTGGCTTGATGACCTACAGCTATACCCAGATCAGCCAGTACCTGAGTTGCCCGCGCCGTTACCGGCACCGCTATCTCGACGGTTGGCAGGAAAAAGACACGCGTGCAACCATGCTCTTCGGCCGGGCCTTCGAACAGGCTGTCGCCGCTCTGTTTCGCCGCGAAGACCCGGCCGCTGTGCTGTTCAAGCAGTGGGGCCTGTGCAAGGACACGGGCCTGACCTACTCGGGCAACGACACCTGGGACCGCATGCTGCAACAAGGCATCCAGTTGCTTGAGCGCTTCGCTCAGGACGGGCGTGTTCGCATTCGGCGGCCTCGTTCCACCCAGCAGATTCAGTTCAATCGGACACTCGGTTCTGGCAACAATTTCGTCGCCTACGTCGATGCTATTGGTGAACTCGAGGGCACACCATGCCTTCTAGAATGGAAGACTACTTCTGCACGATATCCGGAAGAACCCGCCGGCATTTCCGCACTGGATCCGCAACTTGTCTGCTATTCGTGGATGACGGGAATCGACGAAGTTGCTCAAGTTGTTTTCGTGCGCAAGCGGCTGGTCGAAGTTCAATACCTCCGCGCCACGATTACCGAGGAACAGCGCCAGGAGTTCGTAACCCTGGTCGAAGATACGGTCCGACGGATCGAGTCCGGACTGTTCCTGCCACACAGTGGCATCCGCTTTCCTCAAAATCCGTGCACAACCTGCCCCTTCGTTGGGCTCTGTCTCGACAAACGCGACTTGGTCGAAGCCGCTCTTGTGCGCAAACCCGGAGTTGATCTTGGTCTGTTTGACGAACTTTCGTTTTAGGACGATGCCGATGCCGCCGAAGCTCAATCGCAAGCGCGCGTTGTTTGTCCTCACCAAGATCGACGAGATCCTGGCGTGGGAAACGCAGAAGGAGGCAGAGCGCGACACCCGCTTCGTCGAACTCGGCAGGTATCTGTGCGAGGTGCGGGCGGGACAGTACTGGAGGCTGGAGAAACTGGGGTCGTTTGACGAGTTCCTGGCGCGGCGGTTCCCGGAATCGAGAAGGAAGGCTTACTACCTCATGTCCATCCACGAGCACCTGCCGCCGCAGGCGAGGAAGGATCTGAAGGAAATCGGCTGGACGAAAGGGAGGGAGTTGGCGAAAGTGGCGCGCCGGGATGGTCAGGACTTCGATTGTGCACCCTGGGTGCACAAGGCCCGCTCCATGCCCAGGGAAGATTTCAGGCGGGAGGTGGAGAAGGAACTGACAGGAAAGGAAACGGAGCCGTCGGAGCTAATCTACTTCAAGGTCTACAAGAGCCAGATCCCGGTGATCGAGCAGGCAATCGAGACGGTAGCGCGAATGTTAGGCACGGACAAATCTCGCGGTTATTGCCTGGAGATGATCTGCGCCGACTTCCTCGCGGGGGCGCACCTGGACGACGGCAACCCGGAGATCCTGCTCGACTCGATCTCACGCTACTACAAGTTCTTGCCCGGCGAACAGCGGCAGGCCTTCCTCGAAACCCTGCGGGAGAAGGCATCATGAGCACGATTGGTCCCAAAGTCACCCCGTTGCGGCTGGACCCTGTGTCCTACGAACGACTGCGCCAGCAGATCTTGTGTCGTGACAACTGGAGGTGTCAATCCTGCGGTACGATGTCCAATCTTGAGGTGCATCACAAGGAATTCCGCAGCCATTCGGGGCGAGATTCCGAGGAGAACTTGATTACGCTGTGCGCGACCTGCCACGCTAGAGCGCATTGCTGCTAAGACCACGAACGGGTCCGCCTCGAGTTATCCCCTGCCGGGCCGCGATCGAACTCGATTAGGTCGCTGATGTTTCATCAATCGATTCCTTGCTGCTGGACCGCCTGGCCGCACGGATGTCCATTGACACTTCGTATCGGGACCGACTGCCCATCTAAACGCTTCGCCTTTAAGCTTGACCAGGAATTGCATGAGCAAGCCGCCGTTGTCGGTATGGTAGGCGAAGGCATCGCGGGAGCAGAAATCCTAAATGCTTATCCCGACCTTGAGGTCGAGTATGTTCGCGAAGCACTGCGCTACGCAGCTAAGGCCGTCCGCAAACGGGAACTTCCCGTCGTGGGTAGTTCCTGAGCTTCCTGGTTGACAACGCTTTGTCACCTTTGATCGCGGAGGGTTTGCGATCCGCAGGCCACAATGCGATTCATACCCGGCTCTCCACAGCTGTATTTTGTCCGGCGTCAAAACTGTTCAGCACGGCCGTTTCTTGGATCGTTATGTTGCGAGCAGCCGACGCGCTGCAGTTCGCAGCGGCACTGGCATGGTGTGAAGATGTAATTTCTGATCGGCGGTTAGTCAGACGGACACTAACTTGATACCGGCCGTCCGAGCAGCTTGCCGTAGCTTGTCGTCCAGGGTGGCGAAGGGAAGGCCTTTTCGCAGGGCAAGCTCCACGTAAGCCGCATCATATTCCGTTAGCTGGTGCTGGCGCGCGACCGATAGGACCTGACTAAACGCGCGATCCGGCGCAATGGTTTCAACGGAGACAGGGAGCTGTACAATGCGACCAAGCAATGCCGTCACCTGCGCCACCGAAATACGCTTGCGGCGCTCGGCAACCAACAAGGCATTCGCGACCTCCATTGGCCAAATGCCCGGCGCAACCCCTTCCGCTCCCGCCGAAAGGAGATCTAAGATCCCTTCCGTAAACGTTGTGGATTCGTCGTCAAAACACCAAGCAACTGTCACGGAGGCATCTATCACGAACTGCTTAGCGGCGGCCTTCATTAATCAGCTCTCGTATCGAGATTTTTCCGAGTGTTGCACCTTTTCGAACATCCCGAATCACGCGCACAACTTCCCGAGGGTCTTCCCGCTCCCCGGATCCAGCGGGAACCAACTTAGCAATCGGCACACCGCGTAGCGTGATTCGGATCACCTCCCCCTTGGACACCCTCCTCAGCAAGGCGTTGAGGTGCGTCTTAGCGTCAAAAGCTCCAACCGTTGTCATCCGTGCCTCCCGTCAGAGCTAGTTTATCAACTAGTCTGTTCCGAATGCAACGGTTCTTATTTCCACATACCACCGTTGGAACGCGCGCCCTCGGTAATGCCAATCTCTGATTCATCCGATCCGGCGACCAAGGCTGGAGCGAGATTCAGCTTGTCGTCCCTGTGCACCCGGGGTGCACAAAGTTGCAACCGGGTTGCCCAAACATGGACCTCAGCACCCTGCTCCGATCAAGGGCCAATGCCGGCGATGATGGCTGCATTCGGTGGCCAGCCAGGCCCGGGCAAGCCGAATACAAATCGAGGCATGGCAGGCGTTTGCGCACGCATTCCATAATAGGCGAATGAAAGGCGAACGTCAACGACCGTCCTCGATCGGCTTCGATCGGCCCACTAGCTGCCGTCGCCTTTAACGATCCAATCCAGACTTTTCCCGAACTTCGTCGCAAGGCCCAGAAGGATCTCAAGAGTCGGAGCGACTTTTCCCCTCTCGACTTTTGAAAGCTGACCTTGCCCGGCGAACAACGGCAGGCCTTCCTCGAAACCCTGCGGGAGAAGGCATCATGAGCACGATTGGTCCCAAAGTCACCCCGTTGCGGCTGGGCCCTGTGTCCCACGAACGACTGCGCCAGCAGATCTTGTGTCGTGACAACTGGAGGTGTCAGTCCTGTGGTGCGCTGTCCAATCTTGAGGTGCACCACAGGGAGTTTCGGAGCCATTCGGGGCGGGATTCCGAGGAGAACTTGATTACGCTATGCACGGCATGCCACGCCAGAGTGCATTGCCGCTAAGACCACGAACGGGTCCGCCTCGAGTTATCCCTTGTTGGGCCGCGATCGCACTCGATTAGGTCGTAATACCCAGGTTGTCGACCATCAACGCTGCCATCGAAATCGGGAAGGGCAATTCATCGCAGGCAATTATGAATTTGGAACCCGCCACGCCTTACGAACTGGGCGATGCCGGAACGTTCATCAACTACCTGCATCCAGCGAATGTGCGCGGGCAAGCGTACCTGTTGGCGCACAACGGCACTGCGGCGGCCATCGAGTTCCAGAAGTTGCTGGATCACCGGGGCATCGTCGTTAACTTTGTGACGGGATCTCTGGCCCATCTTCAAATCGGCCGTGCATATGCCATGCAGGGCGACACCGAGAAAGCGAAATCAGCCTACAAAGACTTCCCCAAAAGACTTCCTCACCCTCTGGAAAGACGCCGATCCCGACATCCCCATCCTGAAGCAAGCCAAAGCTGAGTACGCGAAGCTGCAAGAAGCCATCTAATGTGGGAAAAGAAAAGCCGCCTTTCGAGGGCGGCTTTGGGGTTTGTCTTATGTTTGGCGCTCCCACAGATCGACGTGCGACGCCATGTGGCCCACTATTAATTCATCCGTAGCGTGCCAGCCTTCACGTTGGTCTTTGTTTTCATAGCATCCTGCTTTCGCTGTTGAGTGCCGACAGGCAGCGAAGCGGCGGGTAGCCTCCATTCTCGGAAGCGATTGAAAATAAATGATCGAGATTCAGCGGACAACGCAGCTGTATGGCTAGGTCCGCTGTTCACCAACCGAACGGTTAACGACGGGATGCCAGGCGGTTAATAAGCGAATCGCCAATCCCGTAGCCGCCGAATCGCGCCCGCGTTGTGCTGCCTCCAGCGGGGGCAGGCAAGGGTTCTAAAGGCCGAGTCCAAGACCAGTGCCTGCCGTCCCGTTAGAGATTTTCGCTTTGTCGCAATTGACTGCTCAGTGTTGATCTGTGGCAATCTCTCACGAAAGCAGTTAATGCTCAAAGCTATGAATGCTGGACGAGCCACGCAGAGGGAGTAAGGTCTGGGAGGAGCCGGGTCGGGAGATCGGCAAGCCCGGGGAGAATCCCGGAAAAGTAATCGCGCACGGGAACTTGTAGCCGACGGCAGCTTTCCACGACCGAGAGAATCGCCGCGACCTTCGGTCCCGCTTGTGGGCTGCCGATATGCAACCAATTCTTTCGATTATGTACACGTGCACATAATCGAAATTATGCGCAGTCCGCGATTATGGATAGGCCGCGGGCCGCATGATGCGAACCAACCGGCTGGGGGCATTCGCGAACTGCACATAATAGTTAGAGTCCCTGCAAGAAACGAAGCATGCGATCAGGTGCCTGATACCGGACCTGCTTCGTGACCGGCGGTTGGACTGCCTTTAGCGCCGCTTCCTTCATTTTAAGGTCGGCTTCTATATAGAGGTGGGTCGTGGCTGGGCTTTCATGACCAAGCCAGAGAGCAACGACCGTGATATCAACGCCGGATTGCAGCAAGTGCATAGCGGTCGTATGCCGGCTATGTCTCTGGGTACATAGCCGGCACTATCTACCCTTCCTGACTATGTCGAGTGGTAGGGAGGGGTCATGGCGATCGTTCAACAAATGCAGGTCGCAGCGCGAATCGAGTCGATCAATCACCCGACATAGTTTTCTCCGTTTTCGCTCCTCTAAAGACTATTGAGGAAGCCAAGCAGTTGGTCTCCAGGTTGATAGCGCCCCGGTCTGCCGTGCGGGGGGAGCGTTTTCGCAAGGGCTCGCTCCTTCATCGCGAGTGTGGCTTCGAGATAGATCTGAGTGGTCTCCACCGACTCATGTCCAAGCCACAACGCAATAACCGAACGATCCACGCCCGCTTGCAGAAGGTCCATCGCCATCGTGTGCCTCAAGCGGTGAACGGTGACCCGCTTTTCCTTCAATGAGGGACAGACTTTGCAGGCCGCCATGCGATGCTTGGTCAACAGGTACTGCACGCCGTGGACGCTGAGACGTTCACCCATGGCGCTGGGAAAGAGCACGTCGCCGTTACCGCGTTGCGGTTCTCGAAGCCAGGCTTTCAACACGGCGAGTGTGGATTGGGCAAGAGGTGTGCAGCGTTCTTTGCGGCCCTTGCCAATGACGCGCAGGTGAGCGCCCGCCCCAAGGATGAGGTCCTCGCGTTTGAGTCCGGTCATTTCCGATAAGCGTAGGCCCGTCTGCACCGCAACGAGCAGAAAGGCGTGATCGCGCCGACCAGACCAGCTGAACTGATCCGGAGCCGCAAGCAAGGCATCGACTTCGGGGCGGGTAAGGAAATGGACCAACGTGCGGGTGAAGCGCTTGCTGGGGATGGCGAGCACACGCTGAATCTGAGCAGAATGGGCGGGTACCTCGAAAGCCGCGTATCGAAAGAAAGAGTGAATCGCCGTGAGGCGCAGATTACGACTGCGCACACTTATGCCTTGGCGCTTCTCCAGTTCATCCAAGAAAGCCACGATCAAAGGGGCATCGATCTCCTCGAAGGTAAGACGTGACGGCGGCTTGCGCAGCCGCTGCTGAATGAACTTCAGGAACTGACGGAAGGTGTCGCGATAGGAACTGATGGTATGTGGGCTCGCCTGACGCTGCTGCATCAAGCGCTGGGTAAAGAAACGTTGCAAAAGCGGAGCCAAGCTGATTGGAGTGATCATGGCCGACCCTCCCAGCGATGCTCGAGCCGGCGCATGGCTTCTCGCATCAGCTCCGGAGAGCCGCTTAAATACCACTGCGTGTCCGCGACGTGGACGTGACCGAGGTAGGCGGACAAGATCGGCAGGAGGCATTCTGGATCTTGGTTAGACCGATACCACCTCACCAGCGTGTTCGTTGCGAATCGGTGTCTCATGTCATGCAGACGTGGTCCGTGGTGGTCGGAAATACCGCGCAGACCGATCTGCCGGGACAAGGCATAGAAAGTTCGACGAATCTCGCCGCCATCCAAACGATTGCCCCAGTTGGAAACGAACAGATGGGAGGAGACCGGCCGGACGGCCCAATGACGTTTGCGTCGTGCGATGTAGTCGGCAAGTACTTTGCAAGTCGATGGGTGCAAAGGCACGAGTCGAGACTTGCCAAACTTGCCGCTGCGGATCGTCAACACCGCCGCCGTAAGATCCACATCCTGAAGCTCGAGACTGCGCGCTTCGCCGAGACGGAGGCCGGAGACACTCAGTAGTCCGAACAGACAATGGTAAGTCCAAGGTCGCAGTTTGCTGCGTTCACAACGACAGGGCATGTCGACAGTAGCGCGCAGTAACTTTCGAATTTCATCGTTCGAGTACAGGTACGGCCGCGCCCGCTTCGGTCGAAAGGGCAGCAAGCCCTGGGGAGGAATCTGCGTTCGTGGATCGGTGGCACTACGATGGCAGGCAAATCCGCGTACGAAGCTCAGTCGTTGCGCCCAGTGCGCGGGTTGGACGTCTACCGGCTGTTGAGCCCAAATGAGCGCCAATGCTGTGGTGATGTAGGAAGTGTGGTGGTGCTCCATGAACGTGACAAAATCAAGCAACCCCTTGCCTGCGTCCAGTAGCTTGAACCCCAAACTGCGGCGCAGATTCAGGTATTCATGAACGGCCTGTCGAAGCGTGTTCATCGCACACCTCCCGGCCACGGCAAAGCCAGCGTACGCAATGCCTTGATGTCGACCTTGGTGTAGATCTTCGTGGTCTGGGGATGGCGATGACCCAGCAACTCGCCAATCTCGCTCAGCGAAGCGCCCTGGCGCAACATCTCGGTGGCCAATCCATGGCGAAACTGGTGAGTCCCCGAGGTAGTAGCCTGGATGCCGGCGCGCTGGAGCGAGTGCCGAACGATAGAGCCAACTCCATTCGCCCCGCGAAAGGCGCCGATCGGGGCTTTGGCGCGTAAAAAGATGCGGCGACTGGTGCTATCCGGTCGTCCCCGCCGCAGGTATGCGGCGATCGCCTTGCCGACCTCCGTGGATAAGGGCAGTCCGTTGCGCTGGCCACTCTTGCCGCGTACGTTCAGTTGTCCCGCGTTCCAGTCAATATCGCCGAGTTCGAGAAATGCCACTTCTCCTGAACGCAACCCCAATCGCGCCAGCAAGAGCAAGATGGCGTAGTCTCGACGCCCGACTGCAGTCCGCCGATCGATACTGGCCAGGAGTTGACGCACGTGTTCCGCGGAAATCGCCCGGGGGATCGACGTCATCGACCAGTTGGCGACGATCGGAACGGCGGCGGCCAGATCCAGCGTAATCTCGCCGAGATATCGCGCGTAGTGCAGGAAGGAGCGCAATGCGGTGGTCATGAGCTTCGCTCGCTTCCTGTGCAGTCGTGGCGCTTGGCGCTGTACGAATCTCACAACATCGCCTGCACACAACCGCGAGAGCGTGACTCGTCCGGAGCCGAAACGGTCTTCGAGAAAACTGCGGATGAACGGAACGTAGTTGATGATTGTCGGGCGGGCCAGCGCGCGCACTTCCAGCAAATACTGCCCAAACGCCTGGGCACAGAACTCAGTCGGAGTCGTTTGGCACGCTAATTTCTTTTCGTCGGGGATTACGCCCTCCCGGCGCAAAAAGCCAATCAGATGCTTGAGGGCAGCGGCATCCCCCCGGCAAGGTCGTGCGTTCCGAGCACGATATCGTAGATACCGTACCGCATGATCGGAGCAGATGCTGCGCAGTCCGACCCCATTCTGCTTAAGCCATCGGCTAAAACATGCGGCGAGCAAAACCCGCCGATGACTCGATACCAAACTGTATCCCTGCTCACTCACCGACTTTGCAAACGAACCGATTAGTGCCACGAGCGGGCCTTCCGGCGGTCGCGACAGAACCACTTGGTTGTTGATGATGCACTTCATAGTGAACTCCTTCCCCGACTCTGCGGGCTAGTAGAAGGAGCTCAGAATATGTCTCTACGGCCTCCAGTGGTTGCTGGGAGAACTGGGGCTCTCGCAGATTTACAAGACATAGTCAGGAAGGGTAGATAGTGCCGGAAGGTATGTGGCGAGACACGTTTGCGGGCAAGGCTTGCGCACTTGCCTCTAGCGGTTTGCACAGCCCGTCGCAGACGGTCGGCGACCGCCGACCGCGTTAGCGGGCCGCCCGATGACGCGGGAAACAACGGTTTATCCGGTGCCCGTTCGATCTGCGCGAGCCAGCGACGAAGCCGAAGAGCAGTTGCAGGCCAGATCGGCACGGCGCGGTCCTTGCGGCCTTTGCCGTGGAGCCGAATGCTGGGACTAGCATCCAGTGCGAGATCGGCAATCTTTATGTTGATGGCCTCAGACACGCGAGCGCCTGTGTTATAGAGTGTGGCCAAGAAAGCCTGATCGCGTTGTCCGGACCGTGTGGACGGATCGGGTGCGATGATTAGCGCTTGCACCTCTTCGCGCGACAGGAAACCAACCAACGGCCGGCTGTGACGTTTCATCGGGATAGCGAGCACGCGCTGGATGGTGGCCAGCGATTGCGGGTCCTTCAGAACCGCAAAACGCAAGAAGGACCGTATCGCCGCCAATCTGGCATTCCGACTGCGGATGGAGTTTTTCCGGACTTTCTCGAGATGATCCAAAAACGCCAGTACCAGAGAAGCATCGAGATCGGCGAGGACCAAACGGTCTGTAGGCTTGTCTTGGTGTTCTCGGGCAAACTCGAACAGTAGCCGGAAACAATCGCGATAAGCCGCTACGGTTTGTGGACTGGAGTTCCTCTGGCGCATCAGACGCTCGAGAAAGAACTCCTGTATCAGACTTGAAAAATGGGTTTGGGGAGTGCTCTTCATCGGCATTCTCCCGAGGAGAAACGGGAGAAACGCTCACAGGCGATCCCCATCAGTTCCGGGATGGCGGTAACGTACCAATACGTGTCAGAAACCTTCGCGTGTCCGACATAAGTCGCGATGGCATCGGCCACATGATCGAGTTGATTCTGTCGCTGGCCGCGCAGCAATGCCCGACAGATGAACGTATGCCGCAGATCATGGATTCTTGGTTGCGGATGCCCGCCACGCGCAACCCAGCCTAACCGTCGACGCAAAACATCGAAGGTGTGGTGAACCGTTCTCGAGGGAACAGACCGGCCGCCGAGGGTAAGGAAAAATGCTTTAACGCTGGGTTGACGAGATATTGCGGCGCAGGCTTTCACGTATCGTGACAAAGCCCCGGTTGTGCTGGAATGAAGGGGTACTAACCGCGATTTCTTGAACTTAGTCTCGCGTACCGTGAGGGTTGACTGTTTCAAGTTAACATCGGTTTGCTCCAGGTGAAGTGCTTCCGAGAGGCGCATCCCTGTTGCCGCCAGTATGCCGAACAGCGTCACATACGTCAGTGGGCGCGGTCCATCGGGCTTGAGCCCGTGAGCAGCAGCAAGCAGTTCGGAAATTTCCGCTTCTGTGTAGATGTGCGGTGAGATCCGGCGATGAGCGGGGCCGCAAAGCCCCAATGGAAGGACTGGACCGGTAGGATCGAACTGCCGGGAGTACTTGAGAAATGGACGTAGCACTTCAACTCGGCGGGCTGCTGTGACCGGCCCGGGCTTTTTTGCACCTTGCACCCATTGGAGCAGCAAGTCGATCGTTAGCGGACCAGTATGGAGACCGGTCTCCTCTGCAAATCGCGCGAAAGCGTGAAGCTGATATCCTTCGCCCCGCAAATCGAAGCCCATGGCGCGGCGAAATGCCAGATACTGTTCGACCTGCTCCGACATCCTGGGCCGCCTCATGCAGCACCTCCCGGCCAAGGTTGCGCAATCGTTGCCAAGCGCGGCACATCGACCTTGGCATAGATTGCCGTCGTATCCAGGCTTCTATGCCGCAGTATGTCGGCGATCTGTTTCAGGCTGGCACCACGATGCAGCATCCGTGTGGCCGCGGTATGACGCAATCGGTGTGGACTGTGTAGACGGTGCGCGAGGCCACTACGCACTGCCGCTTGTCGAACGACAGAACGGATAACACTGGCGTTCACCGGCAAGTGCAGTGGTGCTCGGTGACGAACAAAAACCGCGCGGCTTTCGGTGGCAGGTCGCGCTTTGTGCAGATACTCAGCGATAGCCCGTCCGGTAGCGGAAGGCAGGGGCAACACATCAGACCTTTGAGACTTTCCCGTGCGGACCGTCAGGATGCCGTTCTTCCAGTCGATGTCGTCCAGACCTAATGCCGCAACCTCGCAAGCACGGAGTCCCAGATCGACCAAGCAGCGAACGATCGCGTAATCTCGCTGCCGTTGAGGCAGCTTTCGGTCAAACCCGGCCATGAGCGACGCAAGTTCGTCGGCCTCCAAGTACTGTGGCAAAGTCGCCAGACGCCAGCATGCGGCGGACGGAACCGCTGCCAGCAGAGAGTCCACTCGATCCGCATGTCGCAAACTACGGAACCGTAGATAACTGCGCACTGCGGAAGCAACCACTTGAGCTGTGCCCGGTCGGTAGCCTTGGCACCGTGAAGTGAAGAAATCCTGGATTCGTTTCGGTGATAGTCGCAAAACGTTGATGTTTCCCTTGGGAAACTGATGAACCAGGAAACGTCCAATCCACTGCCGCCGCGAGATGAGCGTTGCAGGCGCGAGTCCACAGATATCGCTCGCATAATCGCAGTAAGCTCGCAGTTCCGTGTCGACATGCGCGGGAAACGTGACCTCGGAAGCCAGTCTCGTTTCGCCAAGAATCGTCAATAGATGGTTCAGAGCCGAACGGATCGTCACTATTCCACGCTGGACGCGGCCACGGCACTTGCAATCCGCTAGGTGCCCGTTAAGGAAACGCCGGACTGCGGCTTTGCTTATTTCCAGGCGATCAGCAACGGCCCAAGAAAGAAAGTGCTTTAAAGCACCTCGGTAACCCCAGATAGCCGATGGACGGTAGCCGCGGGCTTCCAGTGTCGTCACATAAAGACGAATCAAGCTTCGGACATCAACAGCATTCGGTGTAGCCGTTGACCTAGAACTGTGCATGATCTCTCCTCAGGACAGTAGTCCTTCGGGGAGATTGTCCGATTATGTGCAGCTCTCCGGAAACCAGAGTGAGAACGAAACCCGTCCCTCGAGGCTTCAGGGCATCGTCCCCTCTACCCGCTGTACATAATCACGG
>CAVRNL010000044.1:0-169324 GCA_963722485.1 uncultured Acidobacteriaceae bacterium | reverse complement strand
TTATGTTAGATATGTCCACTTATCCTTGCGAATCACAGACAGAGCGAATCGGGGTTCGACTCCCCCCTTGGGGCGCGAAGCGCCGGTTCGACTCCTGCCGGAGAAAAATTACCGCCGCGCCCGCCGTCGCCGGACCGAGGAGGCTTGCCCCCTGGAATCCGTCATATGTCCTGGATTCGCTCCGGAAGGGTCCATCACCGCCGGATAAAGCCATTTGCCGTCTTTGGGCCGCGAGGCCGGGGATGAAATAGCAAATGCCCGCGAAAACGGGGGCCGCCACGGGGCATAGTGGGGCCAGCCAGGCGCAGGCAGCCTAAACAAGGTGAACGGCCTCAAACGCGAGTTAAAAGGAAGCTGGGGAGATCCGAAGGTAGTCCCAATAGGATCGCAAAGGTGCCTTAAGCGGTTGGTGACGACGAAGGCTACAGGCACGCGGAGAATGATGGCGTGGCGGATCGGGAGTGCATGCCCGACCGCGACTCACTTCGCGCAGGCCCGCCCCCTTGCGTTGGCCGTAGGCGGCTCGCGCCGCGGATAAGCGAGGATTACCTAAGAGAGCTCCTTGATCAGGAGGAGGATCGGTAGAGGTCCAGCCTCCAGCCCTACGACGAATCCATAAGTCGGCAAGCGAACAAGGAGCAGTCGAGCACCCCATAGTCTCTGCGGCGGGGAAAGCCCGCCACGCTTCAGGGAAGATATCGGGGAAGGGGTAACGGCCAAAAAGCCGTGCATGCAGGTCAGAGAGCGAATCGAGTCGGCAAAGGACGATATGGCCTATGAGTAAACTGAAAACTTACGCCGCCAGGAATCAGCAGAAATCGTCGCTCAATCCGCAAACGCTCCGGATTCAAACTCGATTGCGCGAACGAACGAAAGAAGGACGAAAGCACTGGGATCTCTACAAGTGGATGATGGACCCCTACCTTTTGGCCGATGCCCTGGCCCTCGTGCTCGCCAACGCCGGCGCCGCCGGAATCGATGGCGTCACATGCCAAAGCATCAAAGGCAAGGAATGGGCGTTCGTCACCGAGCTTGCGGAGAAAATGCGCAACAGGGCGTATCGACCTCGCCCTGTGAAGCGAAGGTACATTCCAAAAGCGGACGGCAAGCTGCGCCCGCTCGGCATCCCGACGGTCAAAGACCGCGTGGTGCAACGGGCCTTTGCCCTGCTGTTGGAGCCGATCTACGAGTTGATTTTCCTGCCCTGTTCCTTCGGGTTGAGGCCAGGTAGGCGCGCCGTCGACTGCGCGGCCGAAGTCGCGGACAAGGCGTTCCGGCACCGGCACGTGATCGACGCCGATATCGAGGCGTTCTTTGACTCGGTCAAGCATCGCAAGCTCATAGGGATGCTGAAGGAACAGATCGTCGACCCGAGGGTCCTCAATTTGATCCGCGGCATCTTGAAGGCCGGCATGATCGAAGAAGGCAAAGGCTGGCAAGAAAGCCCGGAGGGCACCCGCAAGGCGGCCCGCTCTCCCCGCTCCTCGCCAACGTCTATTTGCATTACGCCCTCGACGCGCGCTTCAAGGCGCTGGGCGCCGCGTCCTCCCACCTCGTCCGGTACGCCGACGACTTCGTCGTCGCATCCCGTACGCAGGCCGAGATGAAGGCGATCCTCAGGGCGCTAAAGGCCTGGATGAGCGAGGCTGGGCTTAAGCTGAAGGCGGAGAAAACGCGATTCGTTGAAATACGCGATAAAAAACGCAGCCAAGGATCGAAGTTCGACTTCCTCGGCTTTAAGTTCCACCTCCGAGCATTCAAGGACAATCCGAGGCGCTTCTGGATCGCGCGACAGCCATCGGAGAAAGCGCGGAAAAGGCTGACGCCCGCCTACGGGAGAAACTCACGCCCAACCTTGGCCTCGACGAGGCTAAGAAAAAGGCTGAGGAGGTCTGGTACGGGTGGTGCGAGTACTTCCGCTACTCCAATGCCAATCGCGTCTTCTACCGGCAGATACGGTCGGTCAACTGCGCGTCGTTCGCTACTTGCGGCTGAAATTCCGCAGGCAACGGCGCCCCGTTCCGTGGAAGAAACTCAAGGGATCGATTCGCTACCTTTGCCGCGACATCAAACCAGTTCGCGTCGTCTCGGACCTCGTCCGCCAGCGTAAAATCCAGGCCACCCTGCCTGGCGCTTTCTGAAGAGCCGTATGCGGGAAATCCGCACGTACGGTTCGGTGAGGGCTGAGGACCGCGCGCTCCGCGCGGCTCCTCGGCTACTCGGTAATTTGGGTGCCTGAAGGCACTGTCCTCGAGATCAATCTCGTCCCCCGCGCATTCGCGCGCTGCAATGGCTAAGTTGGTCCGGAGGACTTTGAATTGAGGAACGACAGCGGCCTGGCAACCGTGGCGCCTGGATGGCGGTGAAGCTGCAGGCCAATGCCGCAGCCGCCGAGCAAGGGGAAGAAAAGGATCGGATACCTGCGCATCGAGCGCTGGATCAGAAACCACCGCTTCCTCAAAGGAACTCCCTTGAAAACGCCGGCTGAGCCATTTGGCCGTTCATGATCCTCCAATATGTCGACGGCGCCACCAGGCCCATAGAAACTGCGGGTCCCATGGAGTTGCGCTGGCAAGGCCAAAACGTTAAATCGGTGAACCTGAACGCAGCGCTGGACGAGTTGGCCAGGCTGACTGGGCTCGAGCCAGCTTCTTGGCGCCGGGCTAAGGCCAGGGCCGGCGCATTTAAATAATGCGCGGCGAAACGGCGTGTTTTGATTCGGTACGGCGCTTAGCATCCTCCCCTTTGCCTTTGGCAAAGGGGAGGATGCTAATGGAAGAAGTTTTTGGCCAAGGCCTTGTTTCCCATTTCAATGGTCTTGAGGATTTCCGGATCAACAGGCGCAAGCAGCATATCCTACTGGACATCGTGGTCATTTCTATTTGCGCGGTGATCTGCGGCTGCGAAGGCTGGGACGCAATGTCCGCATATGGCGAGATCAAGCATGATTGGCTGAAGACCTTTCTTGAGCTGCCGAACGGCATTCCTTGCGCTGACACGTTCAGGCGCGTGCTCTCAAGGATAGCGCCCAAAGCGTTTCACGCGTGCTTCTTGAGCTGGGTCGAGTCCTTGCGTCAGGCCGCGGGTGGCAAATTGATCGCCATCGATGGAAAAACGGTGCGCAGCTCGTTCGACGCGGCCGCGGGCCAGAGCGCGATCCATATGGTAAGCGCGTTTGCGGTCGAAAACAGGCTGACGTTGGCGCAGCTAAAGGTCAGCGAAAAATCCAACGAAATTACGGCCGTGCCGGCGTTGCTCGACATGCTCGACGTCAAAGGCTGCGTCGTCACCGCCGACGCGATGGGATGCCAAGTCGACATCGCCGAAAAAATCAAAGAAAAGGGCGGCGATTACGTCCTCGCCTTGAAGGGCAACCAGGGCGAAATACACGAGGCCGTCGTGGACCATTTTGCCAATCTTAAAAAGGACGGCAAGCTGAGCGAAGTTGACTTCCACGAAAGCGCAGACAAAGGACACGGACGGCTCGAAGAGCGCTCCTGTTGGGCCGCTCCAGCCACCGGCCTCGATCAACGCAACCGATGGCCCAGCCTGGAAAGCGTCGTCATGGTGGAGTCCAAGCGGACTATCAAAGGCGTGACGACGGTTGAAAATCGATATTACTTGAGCAGCCTTGCTCCGGACGCAACCGTCCTGTCCGGTGCCATACGAGGGCATTGGGGGATCGAGAATGCGTTGCACTGGAGCCTGGACGTGCAAATGAACGAGGACAAGTGTCGCATCAGAAAGGATCACGGAGCCGAGAACATGGCGCTCCTGCGAAAGATCTCAGGCAACCTTCACAGCCAGGTCAAAGTTCGCGAGTATGGACGGAAAATCAAGTCGGCCATGGCCGGGTGGAGCGACGCCTACCTCATTAAAGTGCTGTTGGGACAGAAGAATTAAATGCGCTGGCCCTGGGGCTAAGGCCCGCGTTCTTGACATCGACGACGTCATTCCCTATTTTTCTACATATTCCAGAGCGTTCAGGTGTAGCTCAGTTGGTAGAGCAAGCGGCTGTTAACCGCTTGGTCGGGGGTTCGAGTCCCTCCACCTGAGCCAATTCCCCAAATCGGTGGATTCCCAAATCGGTGGATTAGCTCCCCAAATTGGCGGATAACCCAAATTGGCGGATAAGGCGCATCAATCGGATCCAATTTCATTTTCTGAGATTTTTTGCGGGCCAATTTTTTCGCGGGCCCGCTTTTTTTTCGCGATTTTCGAGATCACCCGCTTTCGGCGCGGTGGACTGGCGTTGGCGAGCCGTGCGTCTGGGCCAACGGGCTTATTTTGGGCGCACCCGTCCCTTGGAGATGTAGCTCTCGGGTAGAAAGTCGTAAGTTCAAACCCTTGCCAATCTCGTCCAAGCCCCGTCTTTCAACGAACCTTGTTTGATTGCCAAAGATCGCATTTTGTCCTCAGCCGCTTGCGGCCGAGGCAAACTGGGCGGGCGCTATTTCCGGGAACCGCCACCCCTCTCTTAGGATTTTCAACCCCCTCTCGTATGTGGATTTCATCACGCGCAGCACGATCGACCTCGCGTGCGAGACGACGCGGCCGGCGACAAACACGTATTTGTTGCGGATTTTCTTCGAGTAATGGGGCTTGTCTGGCGCGTCCATCAGCGCGATCCAGCGGATCATGTTGTGCGCGACCTGGGCCAAGAGGACCCATGCGTGGTTGGCAAGCAGGCTCTGGCAGGGGAAGCTGTTGAGCTTAAAGTTGTACTTCTCCTCCTTGTGGAAATTCTCCGCGTTGCCGCGCTTGGCGTGGTGCTCAAGAACCGCTTGCAGCGACCATGTGGATAAGTCGAAGTTATTCACAACGGCGTAGTAGTCCCACTCGCCCATCTCCTTGATCGTGTCCGGCGTGAAAAGGTTGCCCTGCGCCTTCTCCGGGCGCGTCGGCTGCCACGTCCGCTTGACGACGATCGGGAAAAGCAGCGTTTCCTTCGCCCACGACGGCTGCCAGAAAAACCTCGATACCTCGATCCGCGGCAGCTCGCGCCCTTGTTTTTTTGCCTTGTTAACCTCTTCTTGGGACCATTGCCAAGGCTGCCAGTCGAGCCCCTCTTTTTCCATTTGCCCCTTCCAGCCGGTCGTGGCGTCGTTGGCTGTAAGCGTAAAAAGCACGCCCTGCCGCAGGCAGGCCCTGATGACCTCTTGGTAGCAATAGGCCGAGTCGGCGCGGAAATAATCAAGCTTCTCCCTGCGCCTTTGCCCCTGCGTGCGGAAGTCGGAAAACAGCATGTCGATCATTCTTGCGGCGTCGGTTCCGGATTTCGTGTTGCCCGGGCGCATTTGCAGCCCGTGGCTAAAGCCCAGGTCGCTGAACGTCGCCTGCGTCTCGATCGACCACTCGCCCTTGTAGTTCCACGCGACGCCCTCGATCTTCTCGCCGTAGTGCTCGTGGTAGGTGGAGTCCATGTCGAGGATCCGCGCCTTGGGCTTAAACGGCTCTGGAAGCGCCTTGGCGAGGGACTCGTGCAGCGACCTCGCCATCTTGTTAAGGAACGCGTTGAGCTTATCGACATGCTCCTGTTCGAAGTCGCGAAGGAAGTCGCCGATCGTGCGAACGGCCGCCACGTCGTCCTCGAAGAGCTTGGAAAGGTAAGGGTCGTCCTGGATCGCGGCCAGGTCCGAGAGCGCGTCCACGCCGTGGATATGTCCCGCCATGACCATCAGCGCCAGGAAATAGCTTCCCGCCGAGCGATGCGAGACGCGCTCGGGCAGGCAAGCCGCGAACTCAGCAGCGCAGCCGGACTGGTCGAAGATCTCCAGGATCGTCCCCAGGCCCGAGGCCGCGGTCAGCTGCATGTCCGTCGGGATAACCTTGATTTTCTTGAGGTGGCGCTCCTGGCTCCGGCGCATCTGGCGGGTCATGCTGGCTCCTTTTTTCGAAGGACTATCGAATACATCGTTTTTGTTTGCGGCGAAACGCCAATTTTTAGGCATCACCCAATGGGTGACCCGCGGCGCGCCGCTTCACCGCTGCGGGGCCGTTGCGCGACATCGCTTTCAGGCGGAGGCGCGGATTTTTATCCACCAATCTGGGATGTAGCTCTCTGGTAGAAAGTCGTAAGTTCAAACCCTTGCCAATCTCGTCCAAGCCCCGTCTTTCAACGAACCTTGTTTGATTGCCAAAGATCGCATTTTGTCCTCAGCCGCTTGCGGCCGAGGCAAACTGGGCGGGCGCTATTGCCGGGAACCGCCACCCCTCTCTTAGGATTTTCAACCCCCTCTCGTATGTGGATTTCATCACGCGCAGCACGATCGATCTCGCGTGCGAGACGACGCGGCCGGCGACGAAGACGTATTTGTTGCGGATCTTTTTTGAGTAGTGCGGCTTGTCTGGCGCGTCCATCAAGGCGATCCAGCGGATCATGTTGTGCGCGACCTGGGCAAGGAGGACCCATGCGTGGTTGGCAAGCAGGCTCTGGCAGGGAAAGCTGTTGAGCTTAAAGTTGTACTTCTCCTCCTTGTGGAAATTCTCCGCGTTGCCGCGCTTGGCATGATGCTCAAGCACCGCTTGCAGCGACCATGTGGATAAATCGAAGATTTTCACGACCGCGTAATAGTCCCATTCGCCCATCACCTAAATCGTGTCCGGCGTAAATATGTTGCCTTGAGTCTTTTCAGGTCGGGTCGGCTTCCACGTCCGCTTGACTACGATCGGAAAAAGCAACGTTTCCTTCGACCACGACGGCTGCCAGAAAAACCCTCGATCCTCGATCCTCGGCATTTCACGCCCTTCTTTCTTTGCCTTGTTCTCCTCTTCTTAGTACCATTGCCAGGGCTGCCAGTTGAGCCCCTCTTTTTCCATTTGCCCCTTCCAGCTGGTCGTGGCGTCGTTGGCTGTAAGCGTAAAAAGCACGCCCAGCCGCAGGCAGGCCCTGATGACGTCTTGGTAGCAATAGGCCGAGTCGGCGCGGAAATAGTCGAGCTTCTCCCTGCGCCTCTGCTCCTGCGTGCCGGCACGGCCGCTATATCAAGGATCTGACGAAAGACGACTTCAAAGTGATCGACGATCAAAAGCCCGCGGAACTGCGCAGCTTCCACGCCGAGACCGATCTGCCTCTGCAGGTGGGGTTGCTGGTGGACGCGAGCAACTCGGTGCGCGACCGATTCAAGTTCGAACAGGATGCGGCCATCGAATTCCTGAACTCCATCATTCGCCCAAACTATGACAAGGCGTTCGTAGTCGGGTTCGACGCCACCCCTGAGGTTACGCAGGATTTCACCGATAGTACGGAAAATCTTTCGGCCGGCGTGCGCATGTTGCGGGCGGGCGGCGGCACGGCGATGTACGACGCGCTCTACTTTGCCTGCCGCGACAAGCTCTTGAAGCAGGAGCAGACGGGACCAGTGCGCCGCGCGATTATTCTGCTGAGCGACGGCGACGACAATCTGAGCCACGTCACGCGTGAAGAAGCCATCGAAATGGCGGAGCGCGCGGAAGTGATCGTCTACACCATCAGCACCAATATCAGCGGCATGAAGGGCAGCGGCGACAAGGTGCTGGAACGCATCGCGGACGCGACCGGTGGCCGCGCGTTCTTTCCGTTCCAGATGCGCGAAATGTCGGACGCGTTTGTCTCCATTCAGGAGGAGTTGCGCAGCCAGTACGCATTGGCTTACAAGCCGGCGAATTTTGTCGCCGATGGACGCTACCGCACCATCGAAATCCTGACGCAGGAAAAAGGCCTGAAGGTGCGCACTCGCAAGGGATACTACGCTCCGAAACAGTAGCGACTTAATTCTGTGTGCCCCATTCATCCGCGTTCCTTACGGATGAGTGGGCCGCTGCCCGAGGGAAACTCTGACCAAGTGTCAGCAGAGAGCATAAACCACAGCGTACACAGGGGTGCACGGAGGAACCCAGGGACTTAATCGGAACTTCCCAAGCTATCATCTCTCTATTTTCTATGCCTGGATATTCAGGAACTCCGCTGGCAAAAAAGCTGGGCATCAAGGATGATTTCCGCACCGTTCTGTTGCATGTGCCGGGCGGCGTGAAGACCGAACTTCGCGAAGCGCTCGGGAAATGCCGGATGCAGAACATTCGCAAGAACACCGGCAGAGACCTGGATTTTATTTTTCTTTTTGCCAAATCGCGCGCGGGGCTGGAACTCGAATTGCCGCCAGCCGCAAAGGCGCTGGCGCCGGCCGGCATGTTGTGGATTTCCTGGCCGAAGAAAAGTTCCGGCGTTCCGACCGACCTCACCGAAAATGTGATTCGCCAGAGCGGGCTTGATGCGGGCCTGGTGGACGTGAAAGTCTGCGCCGTCACCGACGTCTGGTCGGGATTGAAGTTTGTGATCCCGGTCAAGAATCGGCCGAAGAAATAAGCGCAGTAACAGCCGCGCGGCATGAACGAAGAGAGAAGTGACTTCGATACTCAACACTTCGCGACGTTAGTAACTTGCCGGAACACAACCAGCCGGGTTCTATTCATTTATTGATGATGGAGAGACGATCTATGCGAATCAGGACGCGGCTGTCGGCGCTGGTATTGGTGGGAATCATGCTTTGTTGGGGAGCATACGGCCAGACATCGACGTTGCGGGCGGAGCGGGATCTGTTCACTTCCGTAAACCAGGCGCGGCGGGCGCAGGGACTGCCGCAGTTGCGTTGGGATGAGGCGCTGGCCACAGCGGCGCGGCGTCACGCCGAGGTGATGGCGGAACACGGATCGGCGCAGCATGGGTTCGAGGGTGAGCCGAGCCTGTCGGCGCGAGTCAAGCAAGCGGGCGTGCATTTTACCTGGCTCTCGGAAAATGTAGTTCAGGGGCCGTCGCCCGAGTTCATCCACGCGCAGTTCATGAAGTCGCCTCCCCATCGCGCGAACATTCTGGACAAGGACATGGATTCGGTCGGAATCGGCGTGGTGGAGCAGCACGGCCAGTTGTTCGCGGTGGAGGATTTTTCGCAGGCGCGGTGAGCTGAAGGCACGAACCAGGGCTGCATTGAAAACGCCGGGATCGTGAATCCGATTCCCGGCGTTGATTCTTACGCTGACGTTCTAGCTTGCTCGGCCTTATCTTGCGGGGCTGAACTTGCGCGCGGCCTTGGCGCGTGTGGATCTTGCATCGGCGGTGCTGCCCGCGGGTCCTGGGATGGTGCACGAAGCGGTGGAACCGGTGACTGGAAATGGCACTGTGTAGTAGGTGCCACTAACGATCGTGTTGCTCGAACCGCCCGTGTCGTCGAGAATGCCGGCACATGCGCTTTCGAGGATCGTGTTGCTGGCCAGGGTGTTACCGGTGCCGGTGGAACCGCAGGAAGCGTCCAGGTGTATGCCTGATTCCGCACTGTTGAAGATGTTGTTTAACTTGAGAGTATTCCCGTTGGTGCAGACATCGATGGCATCGAAGGTCAGTGCGCCAAAGATCTTATTGCTGGTAACGGTAACGCCGTCGCCAAGGCCCGCGGTATCGGTGTACAGCCCGATGGGAATCTGGCTATTGCCTGCGATATTGCCGGTGATGGCGATGCTGCTGTTTTCGGCGGCGTCGTAAAGCAAAATATCGGATGCGCCGTAGGTTGGGCCGACATAGGAATTGTCCGTCACCACGCTGGTGGTAACTTTCCCCGCCGCTCCAAAGGCGATTTGGATTCCGTTCTGCGCTGCATATCCATCTCCGAGCGCGCCCGAGCCCTCGACGTAACTGCCGGTAACGTTCAGGGTGGTGCCGGCGTCATTGCCTGTAATTCCGTTCTTGTTGTAATTGTGGACTGAACTATTTTCGACGGTCACAACGGACGCACCGGTGGAAGTCTGCACGTAGATAGCCTCGCCGCTTTGACATCCACTTAGTGTGTCTCCTGGTACCTGGTTGCGGACGGCGACGTGATTCACCGTGCCCGAGGCATTCGAGTAAAGGATGCCTACCACATTGGGAGAGCAGCCACTAACCTGGTTTCCCAGGCCGTCCACGGTGAGGTTGCTGATCGTGACGGTGATGGCAGTAGTTGCATTTTCCACCAATATCTGGGCTGCGATGGGAGCGCCTGAGTTCGGGGGCTCCGGATCCATATCAACTGCGTTCGCGACCAAGCCTCCTTTGGGAGGCGCAATCACGACTGCATCCTCAATCGCGTATGCAACCCCTTCGAGAGTAAGTGATTCGTTGATAGCTACCTGTTCATGGTAGGTGCCGGGACAAACCTTGATTACGGTTCCCGAGGGAGAAGCATTTACCGCTTGTTGAATGGTTGCGAAGTTGACGTAAGGCGTGCAGCTACCGACGGCAACGGTAGTGGAAAAAGCTTGTCCGCTGAGTGCAAGCAGCGCGACCAAAGCCAGGCACAAAAAGGTTAGACTACGGGCAGAGCGCATGGATGTTCCCTCCTGGGGAGTTATTGGCGCCGACGGTTGGAGATGCTCTAGGAGGAGGAACAGACTTGGTCGCAACTATAACCCTGGGGCGGGTTTTCTGCAACCCCGAGGGACGGCCGCGGGCGCTCGAAGGTGGCTGTCTCTACGCGGACAGGCGAGGGCGCCCGTCCCCACACCGGCCCTAGTCTTCGTGGTGAGCGGTGGCGTAGTAACCGCTGCGTGCCTGGATCTTGTAGTCCCCCTGCTTGGGCTTGATCTCGACTTTACGGAAAGAGCCGTCGCGGGCGGTGTTGGTGGGCACGTAACCAATGTTGTACTGGCTGCGAAGTTCCTGGGAAATCTGGTCGAAAGCCTGGCGGAGCTTTTCGATCTTGTTGCCGACTTCGATCACGCGCCCGCCGGTTTCCAGGGTGAGCTTCTTCATCTCGGAATCGCCGAAACCAAGGGTGATACCGCGATCGGCAATCAGCAGCACGTAGCAGATGGCATCGGCCTTCTGAGCGGCTTCGATGGCATCTTTGATCTTGAGCTTGCTGCCCTGGTCTTCTCCGTCAGTGAGCAGGATCATCGCCTTGCGGCCGACTTCGTGGCTGAGTTCATCGTGTGAAGCGAGATAGACGGCGTCATAGAGCGCGGTGCCGCGCGGGCCGCTGGAGCCGCATGGAACCGGACCCTGCGGGCCAAGAGGCCCCCCTGCACAACTCACCCCGCCGCCGTTCATCCTTGCATCGTTGAGCGCATGTCTGAGCCTGCTGACGGAGCTGGTGAAATCCTGTAGAAGCTCGATATCGGTGCCGAAACTTATGACAAAAGCCTCGTCCTTGGGGCGCAGCGTGCTTTCGAGAAACGAGCCTCCGACTTCCTTTTCCATATCGAGGACGCGGTACTGGCTATAGCTGGTATCGAGGAGGATGCCGAGGGTCAGAGGGAGATCGGTTTCGGCCTTGAAGTATTTGATGGTCTGGGGCTGGCCGTCTTCGAAAATGTCGAAATTCTCCTTGTTCAGGTTGGGAATCAGCGCGCCATGCTTGTCTTTGACGTTGAAGAACAACTGGACGACTTCGACGTTGACCTTCAGCGTCTCGACGGGCTGGTCTTGCGGCTGGGCGTTAGCGTCGGGAGCGAGAGTGGGCATCGGAGCGGAGGGATTCTGCGCCGCTGTGGGAAGCGACAGGGTCGTCACCAGTGCGAACGTCCCCAGAACGAATACGGCCACACCGAGCACGCCCGTGGCCAGGCGCGATTTGCAATGTAGTATAGGCATCAGAGTTTTTATCCCGAGACTTTGCTAGTCTATCCTGTAACGGTTAGATGCACCAAAGAGCCGGGGTTAGGCATCTGAAAATTGTAAAGAGTAGAGAGTAAAGGGTGCAGGGACTCGCGGTCCAACATGGCCGCATGGTTCGCAGAACAAAGCAAGAAAGATAGAGGATTCCGGGAATGGCCACGAAAACTAGCACGGTACTGAGGCTGGGGCTTGCATTGTCGCTCTGGGGGTTGCTGGCAAGCGCTCTGGCGGCGCAGCAGAAGCCTGAGGACATCCCGGACGCCCCGTCGGCAACGCGGCCGATCCCGCCACCGGCGCCGCCCAGCCCGCGGCAAGAAGCGGAGGAGGAATCCAAGCCGGAAGCACCGCCGGAGGATGCATCCGGCGCGGGGATAACCACCGGATCGAAAGAGATGCCCCGGAGCGCTCCGGATTCGACGGATCAGAAGCCGGTCCCGCCACCGATGCCTGCGGTCAGGACGGTGCCTGCGGGCAGCGTTCCGAGGGACGCGGAGACCGGGCTGGATGTCGGTTACACCATCAGCATCAACCCAACCCTGGTGATGGTCCCGGTTACGGTAAAAGACAGCGAGGGACGGTTGATCGGCGGCTTGCTTTCCAAGGATTTTTCAGTCCTGGAAAATGGGCAGTTGCAGACGCTGAAGTTTTTCACCAGCGATCCATTTGCGCTCTCGGCGGCAGTGATCATCGACACCGGAATGCCGGACGTAGGGTTGAAGAAGGTGCAGGAGACGCTATCGGCGTTGCAGGGAGCGTTCAGCCAGTTCGATGAAGTTGGAATTTACACCTACAGCAGCACGGTGGGCCGGACATCGGACTTCACCAGCGTCGGCAAGCAGTTGACGGCGGTTCTGAACCAGGTCAAAAGCTATAGCGGGGCCAATAACGGACCGCCGGTGACCAGCGGACCGCTCGGCCCACAGGGACCGATCATCAATGGCCGTCCGGTGGACTCTCCTGTGACCCCTGTTTCCACGCCGCCGAAGGTCGCGCACGTAATGAATGACGCGATCCTGCTGGCTGCCCGCGACCTTTCCAAACGCGACCGAACGCACCGCAAGATCATCTTCGTCATCAGCGACGGACGCGAGCAGGGCTCGACAGCAAGCTACAAAGATACCCTGAAAGTGCTGCTGACGCAGAACATCACGGTGTACGCGGTGGGAGTGGAGGGCGCGGCCATCCCGGTATATGACAGGCTGCAGCGGATCCACCTGCCGAAGACCAGAGGTTTGATGGGTTACAGCGACATTCTGCCGAAATACGTCTCCGCCACCGGAGGAGGCACGGTGTACGGCGAATTGGCGCCCGGCGACATCGAGCGAGCTTACGCCCAGGCGATGGGAGACGCGCGCTATCAGTACACTCTGGGTTATTCGCCCAGGTCGACCATCGGAGGCTACCGCGAAATCGAGGTGCGGGTGCGGCGGCCGGAGGTGAAGGTCTACGCGAAGCACGGATATTATCCTCTGCCGACGCCGCGATAGGCAGTGGGCAGTGGTCAGTATTTGATGCCGCCAACAAATATCCCACACGTTTCGATTCCGAATGCCGCGCTCCCCGCCGAAAATGGGGAGGGCGATGGCTGTGCTGACCATTGCCCACTGGCCACTGCCCACTGACTAGTAACGTGGGTAACCAGCACCAGGACCTTCCGGTGTGGTATAAAAACCAGCAGGAACCGATACTGTAGTCGGGTGGATTGGTAGCGGGAGGCTCGCGCCTTGAGGGAGTGGTTCGCGAGAGTCTTTTCGCAGGAGTTTCTGAGGAAGCCTTTTGAGTTTCATCAACTTCGCAGCACGCGAGATCAACTGCAAGATCGTCTACTACGGCGCCGGGTTAGGCGGCAAGACGACGAACTTGCAGTTCATCTTCCAGAAAACAGCCGAACAGCAGAAGGGCAAGATGATCTCGCTCGCCACCGAGACCGACCGAACCCTGTTCTTCGACTTCCTGCCGCTCGATCTGGGCACGGTACGGGGCTTCAAGACCCGCATCCACCTCTACACGGTTCCGGGACAGGTCTTTTACGACGCCAGTCGCAAACTGATTCTGCGCGGGGTCGATGGCATAGTGTTCGTGGCCGATTCCCAGCAGGAGCGCCAGGACGCCAACGTCGAAGCGCTCGACAACCTGATGTCGAACCTGCAAGAACACGGCTACGACTTCAACAAGATCCCCTACGTTCTGCAACTGAACAAGCGCGACCTGCCCAACGTGCTGTCGGTCGAAGCTCTCTCCAAGGAACTGCGCAAGAAAAACGAGCCGGTGGTGGAGGCGGTGGCATTCCAAGGCGTAGGCGTGTTCGAAACGCTCAAGGAAATCGCGCGCCAGGTGCTCACCGAGTTGAAGCAGGGCGGGTAGAGCTGTCAGCCATCAGCTTTCAGTTCTCAGTAAAAGCCCCCACGACAGATTTCCCGTAGAGACGCGGTTTGCCGCGTCTGCCTGTGCTCGAGGAGGGACAGCCGCCCTCGCCCGTCCAAGAGGGGCGTCGCTCTCCGGCCCTAGCGCACATGAAAGATAGAAACCGCCAACTTTCCCTTGACGAGTTCAGCCTTTCGCCACGAACTCTTTTCATTCAATGCAACCCACCGGCGCTCTTCCGCCCGGTAATGCCAGTCCTTGTCATTCTGGAAAAAGATTTGCAGTCCCCTGCCTTCGATGATGTTCAAAATGCTGTTATCGTGCGAGTTGCGCTCATCAAAATCGGTGGAGGCCCGCTGTCCCATTTCTGAATAGATTTCGTGCAGTTCACAAAGGAGTTGGTTGGTCCCCTCATCGATGGATTCGGCATTTAAGCCAATCCGGCGGGCCTCGCGCAGCATGATGGGATAGCTATGTGAGGGATACCCGGAATTCAGCGTATTGCTGATTTTCCTGGCTTTCTTCGAATCCTTGAGATGAAACGAGAGAATTTCGACGCAAAGCTTGGTGGAGAGCGCACTGGCGCGGTCGACGGCACCGATCACCAGTGGGTGCACATACTGAAATAGTGACGCAAACGGGTTGGATGACTCCTTGTCGGCTTGTTTCTGCCAAAGCCGGACGACTCTTTGCAACTCATCCTGGCTGACCCTGACACGATCATTGTCCCGGTCAATCGGAGACAAATCGTGCGTCAGCGAGGTGTCCACCGCCGAGAGGTAAGCGAGGGGACCCATCAAAATCTTGTCTGCGCCTAGAGCCAGCATGGTAGCGGCTGATGCGCATTCGAGTGGCACTAGGACCGTGAGCCGTCCAACAAACTGGCGTAGGAGGTTGACCATCCTCAGCGATACTTCGCCGGAGCCCCCATCGGACTTGATGAAGAACGAAAGACGGTCGACCTTTCCTATGCTGCGGAGAATACCGTAAAGGCCCATCACATCGTTACCGCAAATGGAGCCATTGGAGGAATTCCAGTAAGTTAAAAGCCGTTCGCCGAGTCGAGACTCAATCTGACTTAATAGCCGTTGCGTTTTATCGAAGAGAATAGGAGGCGTTTTCAGTTCTGGGGGCGCCGGTTCTTGAGGGGTTACGCGTTGGTCAACCATAAGATGGTGAGTCTACTACAGCAAGACGCCTCGCCGCCGTGATCGGTCTCTCAATCGTCGAGCGATTGCGAAAGTCGCTCCCATTCCTTCATAAGATTTTCCAGCGCGCTTTTGTGATCGCAGCGTTCCAGCGTCTGGCGCTGGGTTTCTTCCGCGCTCACAAAGCTCTGAAGCTGCGTTTCACACACTGTAATCGCGGCTTCGGCGCGGGCAATCTCTTCTTCGATCTCGTGCAGACGATCTTCCATCTGCTGGCGCTTGATCGGATTCAGGCGCTTCCCTTTGGGTTCAGCGGCATCGGCCGTGGCTGCGGAAGACGCGGCAAGCCGCGTCTCTACGGCGGAAGACTTCGCTCCATTCACGGGGACAGATGACGGCGCCGATGGAACCACGGATGGCTTCGGTGTGTCCACAGCGGCAGCCCTCCCCTGCTTCCGCCAGAGATAGTCTTCGTAATTTCCCGGATAGATTTCCACTTTGCCATCGCCGATTTCAAAGACTCGCGTGGCCAGCTTGTCGATGAAATAGCGGTCGTGCGATACGAAGACTACCGTCCCCGTGTACTTCATCAGGGCTTCGAGCAGGACGTCTTTCGCGCGCAGGTCGAGGTGGTTGGTGGGCTCATCGAGCAGCAGGAAGTTGGCGGGGTGCAGCAGCATTTTGAGCAGCGCATAGCGATTGCGCTCGCCGCCGGAGAGCACGCCAATGCGCTTAAACACATCGTCGCCGGAGAAAAGAAAACAGCCGAGCAGGCTGCGCAACTGGGTTTGCGTGGAAGCGCCCGAGAGTTCCCCAAGGTCGTCAAGAATGCGGGCTTCAGGATCGAGTTCCTTGTATTGGTCCTGCGCGAAATAGTCGGGTTCGACGTTGTGGCCGAGCTTGTATTCGCCGGCGGTGAGCGGCTCCTGGCCGGCCAGCAGTTTAATCAGCGTGGACTTTCCCGCTCCGTTGACTCCGACCAGCGCGACGCGTTCGCCGCGCTCGATCATGAAGCTGACGTTCTCAAAAACCTTGTGTTCGTTCGTCCCACGCTCGCCGTAACTCTTGGCGACATTCGCGAACTCGGCGACGATGCGTCCACTCGTCTTCGGCTGCGGGAAAGAAAAGTGGACGGTCTTCTCTTCTTCCGGAATTTCAATCCGCTCCATTTTTTCGAGCTCTTTGATGCGGCTCTGCACCTGCTTGGCCTTGGTCGCCGTGTAGCGGAAGCGGTTGATGAAGACTTCGAGTTGCTCGATGCGGTCGTGCTGAGTTTTGTAAGCGGATTCGAGCTGCTCCTTGCGCGCCGTTTTTCCGGCCAGGTACTGGTCGTAATTGCCGGAGTAGAAGTGCATACGCTTGTTCCAAATTTCTACGATGCGTTTGACGGTGATGTCGAGAAAGTAGCGATCGTGCGAAATGAGCACAAACGCGTAGGGATAACTGGTCAGGTACTCCTCAAGCCAGTTGCGGGCTTCGAGATCGAGGTGGTTAGTAGGCTCGTCAAGCAGCAGCAGATTCGGTTTCTGCAGAAGAAGCTTGGCGAGGGCGATGCGCATCTGCCAGCCGCCGGAGAATTCTTCGGTGCGGCGTGCCCAGTCGTCGCGATGAAAGCCAAGACCGGTGAGGACTTGACCGACCTGGGCTTCGAGCGTGTAGCCGTCGCGGGCGACGAATTCGTGTTCGAGTTTCTGGTAACGGTCGGCGACGGCGGAGTATTCCGGGCCCTCGTGGTCGAGTTCCGACATGCTGCGGGTGAGCGCCTCCATTTCTTTTTCGATGGCATGGAGTTCGGCAAACACGGACAGGCACTCGGCGAAAACGGTTTGGCCGGTGAGCGTGAGGCCGTCCTGCGGAAGGTATCCGATGGAAATGCCTTTGGCGCGCGAGATGGCGCCGTAGTCGAGCGATTCGCTCCCGGCAAGAATCTTCATGACCGTGGACTTGCCGGTGCCGTTCGCTCCGACCAGACCGACGCGGGATTCTGGCGTGATCAGCCAATCGGCGTTTTCGAACAAGAGCTTGTGGCCATAGCGCTTGCCGGCAGCTGAGAGTTGGATCATGAGTTTCTCTATTTAAATATACGGGACGGGAGCGGGCGGCTGTCAGCTCTCAGTCGTCAGCTTTCAGTAAAAGCTTTCTTTGACAATGTGCCACATATTGTGACACACTATGAAACATGCCCAGCGTGAACATTCGCGAGCTTCGCGACACCAAGCGGCTGAAGGCTTGGCTGCGCGCCGGCAAGACTGTGGAACTCCGCGAGCGAGACGAGGTGATCGCCCGCATTGTTCCCGAGGGATCGCCTCCGCAGCGCGGCGACTGGCCCGATTTCGCGGCCTCGCGCAAGGAGATTTTTGGCGACCGCATTTTGCCCGGAGCCGATGTGGTGATTGAAGAACGCGGCCGCTATTGAGGTTCCGTTGACAACCGTCGCACCGGCAATCGCAGTGGCCACCTACGTTGATACTTCTTTTTTTGTTTCCCTCTATCTCCCCGATCGGCATACATCGGAGGTCGAGCGCCGGCTGAAATCGCAGCCATCCTTGTGGATGACGCCCCTGCACGTGGCCGAGTGGACGCACGCCATCGAACAACACGTCTTCCGCAAGGCGATTTCGCGCAGCGAGGCTGTCCGTCTGCTGCAGCGATTTCAGGAGCACCGCGCCCAGAATCTGTGGAGGGAAGCGCCCCTGCCCGATCAAGCGTTCGAGGTCTGCGCGCAACTGGCTCACCAACACGCGGCGCGGCTAGGGGTTCGGACTCTCGACACGCTGCACGTGGCTTCGGCCCTGGAACTGAAAGCCGAGCATTTTTGGACTTTCGACGCGCGGCAGGCAAAACTGGCGCTGGCCGTCGGCCTGAATACGGGCTGAATGCGGCGGGGACGAGCGGAGACGCACCGTCTCTCCACGAGCGCTAGCGAGCCGCAGCCGCCCGCGCTACTCCGATGTGCTCCAGCGCGCGGTCGATCACAGTCTGGAGTTCTTGCGCATACTTGACTTCGCGGCCCTTGGCCAGGATCGCGCGCGCCTTTTCTGCATCGAACCACGTGGGATCGCGGAAATCTTCTTCCGGAGTGCGGGTGTGGCGAACTTTCATCAAGTAAGCCTTCACCACGTATTCCTGCACGCCACCCGCCTGCCAGAAAACGCCCCTGGAGTGAATGTAGGTGTGGAAATGACGGGGCTCAATGATACCGGTGGCGCCCGCTTCTTCTTTGGCTTCGCGTTCGGCGGCTTGGCTGTGCGAGAGGCGAGGTTCAGGGGTTCCCTTGGGAAATGTCCACTTGTTGCCGCCGTTGGTATGGACCAGCAGAAACTCGGCATGGGAGTTCACCCGCCGGTAACAGACAGCAGCGACCCGCAGAGGCAGCGCAAAACGAGATGCCCGAGGCACGCTCATTAATCGTAGTTTACCCCAGGGATATTTCAGGAATGTTAAATAGCAACGAAAATGGTGCACACCTTTGGTACCTAGTCTTGGGTACGCGTGTGGAGAGTGGGCGGGGCCTGTGCCGACTCGCGGCCAGACGGCGTAGCGCTTAGTTGTGAGTTGCTGAAGCCTTGGCGTCAGACTGTTTCTTGAACTCGGCGATCATGGCATCGGTCTTTTTCATCAGCGTTTGCTGGACAGTATCCATGTACTTCATCATGATCGGCATCGCGTCTTGCATCGACTCTGCCAAGATCGATGGCATCTCTCGCAATAACTTTGCACCGGTGGGTGTGGAATAGAACGCAACCAGGTTGTCGATGTCGCCCTTGGTGAGGTGCTTTTGATATGCCGGCACCATGGCCTCCATCATTTCATCCATGGGCATACTCTCGAACATGCTATCCATGTCCGCGTTCATCTTTGACTCGTAGTCGGCGGGTAGGCTGTCCTTGTGCTTCAGATATTGCTCATGCATGATCTGGTGCATACTTTGCGTCATCGTCGCCATCATCTTCTTCATCATGTCGTGAGATTTGACGGCCTGAAAATATCTTTCAACATCCGCTTTCGTGGCGGGAGTGTCGGCGGCGTTTGTCTGAGCGATACAAGTCCAGCTAAATACGAATGCCAACCCCACAATGACGAGCAATCGCTTCATAAGAATCCTCCGGAACTTCCGGTCAAGTATAGAGTTCCCGCGCCCCACAATCCAGCGCGCTTATAAGTCACTGAGAACCGAGAACTGAGAACTGCTCCCAAATCTCAAGCCGCTGAGGGCGGCAATTTTCTTGGGATCTACCGCCCGGCTGGCAATCAGCACTTGAAAATTCTCTCCCATGCCGGCGGGCGTAACCAGGTGTTTGAGCTGGAGTGCCACCTTCGCGCGTTCTTGCGGGATGCGGCACTCCTCGAAGGCGTCGGCAAACTGATTTCTCTCGCCAATGCCCATCAGGAATTGTGATTGCGTGAGGAGCTTCTCGAACCGCATACCTTCTTGCTCACAGGCAGCGGCAAGCGCGGTGAAATTGACGTGGGCGGTTAGGTCTTGCTCGCCGGGAGCCTGGTAGGGATTGGGGCTGGCAGAGTGATGGCGATATGCCATGAGCGTACCGCGGTGGCGGCCCGCGAGTTGTTCATTGCGCGTGTAACCGTAGTCGATTATCAACAACAAACCGCGGGTAATGGACTGCGCGATCTGCTGAATCCAGTTCTGCGCGAGCATGGGCACTTCGATACGCTCACCCTCTTCGGGATAAACGCCATAGCGGTCGAGGAAGTCGAGCTCTTCGGCGAGCGGCGGAAGCCAGGTTTCACGCAAACGATTGTCTTCGAGCACGAGGTGGAGTTTGCCTTGCGCTCTGAAAATCTCCACCGGCAGAGAGTCGAAGAACTCGTTAGCGAAAACAATGCGGGGAACTTCAGATTGCAGAGTTCGGCACAGACCGGTGGGCCGTCCCTGCGGGACTTGGTCGTGTTTCGCTGGATACCCACCGCTGAAGCGGTGGGCTAAGCTGGGTCGTTCCTCCGGAACTGCGGCGCGCCCGGCATCAAGATGCGCGCGCAGGGTTTCCTGGAGTTTGGTTCGCAGCGCGGGCGACGATTCCTGCAACGTGTAAGTGAGCGCCGCGAAGAAGTCGTGGAATTTGTTGTCGCACCAATCCAGCACATCGCGGGCGAACAATCCGCGCCCGGGGCCAAGTTCGAGAATCTCGATTTCAGCGGGGCGGTCGAGTGCTCGCCATATCTCGTCAAACTGGCGCGCCAGCAGGCGTCCGAAGACGGCATGAACGTCGCTCGAAGTATAGAAGTCTCCCGCTTTGCCGAATTGTTCGGCGTTGGCGGCATAGTAACCATGGGAAGGATCGTAGAGGCAGATCTGCATGTAGCGCGAAAACGGCATGGGGCCGTGCTGCCGGATTTCCTGCTGGATTTGTTCCCGGACAGACAACTGGACGGACAATGCGCTAGCTCCCCTCGTTTCCCTCTCCGCCATCCATCGGACTGCGCGGGACCGCGCTATCCTGCGGGGTGCGGGTAAACATTTCGATGAAATAGTCGTGCAATGCGTCATAGAGCTGGCGCTGAAGATGCCAGGCGAACTGGGGATGATCGAGGTCGCGGGGATGAATCGGGAACACGTAGGTGTGAACTGGGACGGTCGAGTTCTTCAGATCGATCAGAACTTCAATCATTCCGTTGTTTTCGCGCGCGGAGAAGGCAAGCAGCGGATGCTCGTAAAGCCGCAAGTGATCGAGTACTTTCTGCAGGGAATCGGACACGGGTTCATTGTACTTAGTCGAGAAAGCGATACTGCAGCCCGCCCCTAATCCCTGGTTCAGGCCGCCACGCGCAGCGGGCTGCCTTCGGCGCGGAACGCGCGCCTGATCGGAGGCATGGAGAGATACAGAATGCAGGCCGCGTTGATCAACCCGAAGGCCAAAAAAGAAACATTGGCGTGAACCATGCCGGGAAGAACCAGCACCAGTCCAATCGCGGAAAACAGAATCGTGAGCAGACGTCCCCAGTTCTGCATCTGTAGGACGCCGTAGCCGGCGAGCACGTGCACAATCGCAAACCCGATGATGACCAGGCCAGTCGCGTGTCCGAGACCGTGCACAACCCGTCCGATGGCGTTGCCTTCCGCGGCCACGGAAGCGAGCTTAGCGGCGAGTCCGGTGAAGAGCAGGACGCAGACTCCGAACAGCAGCGCAATTGCGCCGCGCAGTATCTGATACAGACCGACCAGAGTGACACCAAGTGGGCGCATGGGACATCCTCCTGGAATGGAGGAAATATAGCACAAGAAGCGGGTGCAACGGTCGGAGATCAGGCAGCTCAGGTCAGAGGTCAGATTGCAGAGGTTAGGACCGGCGCCGCAGGGGTTTTCACCTCTGCAATCTGACCTCGAACCTCTGACCTGGATTCACCTCTGACCTCGATTCATTCGTAGCGCAGGGCTTCGATGGGATCCAGGCGGGAAGCCTTGATCGCGGGCACCATTCCGCTGACGACGCCGACGAATCCGAGGATCACGGTCGACGCGATCAGAGTGGTGGAATCGATGGTGAGGTGGATATCGCCCTCGGTGCCATTCTCCACGAAGGCACTCCAGAGGGTGAGCGATCCAACCGACCAGGAAACGATGTAGGCGAGAATCACGCCGGCGAGACCTCCGAGAAGCGTGATAGCGAGGGCTTCGGCGAGGAACTGGACCAGGATGTGCCACCAGCGGGCGCCCAGGGCTTTTTCGACGCCGATTTCGCGAGTGCGCTGTGTAACCGAGACCAGCATGATATTCATCAGTCCCACGCCACCGATGCCGAGCGTTAGCAGGCCGATAAACCCGAGCAGAATCTTGATGCCGGTGGTAATAACCCGCAGGTCGAGCAGGTCGGCAAAGACGTCGAAGACAAAGACGGCGCGCTTATCCTTGGGATCGAACTCATGGTGAAACGCCATGGAGCGGCGCACCGCGTCGGCGACTTTTTCATGGTCGCCTTCGTATTCCATAGCCACGGCGTTGAGGTAATAGGTGTTGGTGAGATCGCTCATGGCGCTGAACGGGATATAGACTTTGCCGTTCATGTTGTCGTCGCCATTCTGTATGACGTGTTTCATCACGCCGATGACCTCGTACGAAATGCCGTCGAGCCGCACTTCTTCGCCCAGCGCGTTCTCGCCCGAGAACAACTTTTTCTTGACGTCGGCGCCGAGAATGGCGACCCGGCTGTGCGTGTTTTCGTCGAGGTCGGTGAAAAAAGTGCCGTCTTCAACGTCGATGCGGCGCATGTGCTGATAGTAGGGATAGACACCGCTGATCCCGTAACTGCCGCTGCGCGTGCCATAGGCGACGGTGCTTTGCTTAAAGGCTTCAGGCGAGATGCGCTTGAGCAAAGGCACTTCAGCCTGCAGGTAATCGAGGTCGTTGACCGTAAGCTTGATTTCGCTGCCCGCCTTGGTGCCACCCGCTTGCAGGGAGGTGCGTCCGGGAAAGATGAAAACCAGGTTCGTGCCCCAGGAACGGAAAGCGACCCAGAGGCCGCGCTCGAAGCCGGAACCGTAAGCGAGCAGCAGCACGACGGTCGCGATGCCCCACGCCATGCCAAGCATGGTGAGGATGCTGCGACGGCGGTTGTACTTGAGCGCGCTGTAGGCCTGGCGGGCGAGTTCGAGAATCATAGTCTTTCTTCTGGCAACTACATCCACATTTCAGTTTCTCGCGGCTGGACGCTTACGCCTTTAAACAAAAGCCAGAAGCCGACCGATATTTCGGCGACGGCGATAGGCAGCCAACCAAATTGCCATATCCTGGCATGCTGCGGCGAAATGAGGGACGCAAAACAAATTATCGGCACCAGCAAGGACGCTAATAAGCCCAAAGCCGACAAGGCCTTTGGAATATATGCCGAATTGAGAAATAGATAAAAGAAGAGAATCGACCCTACGCCAAAAAATATAGCGCTGACGTTGGTAGCCGAAGACGCAAGTGAGTGCGCATCCACGAGAACCGACAGTTGCTTAGGGTTAAAGGCGTTGATGTAATCGGCACCAAGATATAGCTTCAAGACAACAAAACTAAAAATATTCTGGACGCCGCCCAGAGCGGCCTCTATCGACCTGAATAGCAGAGCAAGCAGTGCCAGATTGTTGTCGATTGGCTTTAGGACTACATAAAGACCAATCGCCAGGAACAGAGTGCACAGACTGCCGATCAATCCGCTTGACAGTCCGATACGATAGAGCAACTCGGCCCCCATAATCCTATGAGCGGTCTCTACGAAATTTCCGGGAACATCAAAACGGGAGGTAATGAACATTCCCGACAAATCGGCCACAATGACGAATAGAAACATGAAGCCCGCGAGCCCTGCGTACCTGATCTGTGATTTCTCGCTGTTGGAGCTTGTCATTTCATCCTCATTCAGATGATCACTCTCCCTGTACAGACACGGCTTGCCGCGTCTCGCGCATTATCACGCTGCCTGAGACGGGGCAAGCCCCGTCTCTAGAGAGGGGACCTACTCTTGCCGCAGTGCCTCCACCGGTTGCAGCAGCGCGGCCTGGCGTGCCGGATAAAGTCCCGCAGCTATCCCGGCACACGCCAGCGCCAGAATCGCGATGGCCGCGGACGACGGAACAATCCGGGGCGTGTCGAATCCTTCAGGGGCAGGCAAGGCGGCTAGCACCGTGACCAACGCCGTAGTAATGGCCAGCCCAATGCCTCCGCTAAGCGCGGTCAGGAACGCGCCTTCCACAAAAAACTGAGTCAGGATGGCGCGATGGGTGGCGCCGAGCGCTTTGCGCAGCCCAATCTCGCGAGTGCGTTCGGTGACGGAGACGAGCATGATGTTGATGATGCCGATGGCGCCGAGGGCCAGGGTAATCACGCCCACCACGCCGAGAAACCAGTCCATGCCGTCGAAGATCTTGGCGACGCGCTTGTTGTCCTCGATGGTATCCCAGTCTTCGAATGACTCTTCCAGCTTGGAATCGAAGCCGTGGTGGCGGGCAATAATGTCGTGGACTTCCTGTTTCGCCACCAAGTCACCGCTGGGCGTGAGCGGACGGTAATTCAGGAACGAGATTGCGTCTTCGCTGTTCTCCTCTTTCAGCCGGAACAGGTTGCGCATAGTCTCGATGGGAATAAAAATGCGCGCATTGGTGCCGTTATTGCCGTCCTGCCCGACTTTGCTGAGCACGCCGATAATTTCGAAGCGGATGCCATTGAGCAAGATGGGCGAACCCACTGCCGGGCGTCCAGGAAATATGTTTTTCAGAAGCTCCCAGCCGACGACGGCCACTCGGCGCGTTTCCGCGTTGTCCGCATCGTTGAACCAGCGCCCCGGACCCACGGGCACATTGCGGATCTGGTTGTACTCGGGCGCAATGCCGAAAACCTGGCCGTTGGTGGAACCGTAATCGCTGACGGCGCGAATGTCCTCGCGGTTGAGTACGGGAGAAAGATACTTGAGCGAGCGCGCCTCGCTGCGGATGGCAAGGTAATCCTGATAAGTGAAATGGTAAGTGCGGCCGGACTGCGTGCTGCCTTCGACCGCGGGAATACGGCCGGGGAAAGTAAACATGATGTCCTGGCCCAGATTCTTCAGTTGCTTCTCCTGGCCGCTGCGGAACCCCTCGCCAAGGCCGACCAGCAGGAGCAGCGATCCGACGCCCCAGGCAATGCCGAACATGGTGAGAAACGAGCGCAGTTTGTGGGCCCAGAGCGTGGCCAGCGACTGGCGAACGATTTCGATCAGCATCCGCATGGTTAAGTTACAAAGTCCAGTTCACGGCAGGCCGCTTTATGTCTGAGGCGAAGCCGCACCGGCACTCTGTTGTGTTATACGGGATCGGGTGCGACGCAGTTCCCGAAAAAGCGCAATGCACCCTTGGGATTTAGACGCTAGGACCAGCCTTAAGGTTAGCTGCGAGAGGAAGCGCGATGGCGGCCGGGGTATAAACTCCATGCTCCTGCTAACCGCCGGGATCGGGGCACGTCTAAGACGCCGACCAGGGGCGGGCCGCAAATCCGTGGCCCATTAAGCAAACGTAGCGATGGATGCAAATTCAAGGAGGCGTTCCCTATGTTTCAACGAGTTTTGCGAGGAGTCCAGTTCTGCCTGCTGATGGCAGCCATGTCGGGCGTGAGCCCGGCGCAATCTCTGATACTCGATCTGCCCCGGCAGAGCCAGCGGGCGCAGGTTTCACAACGCATCGGCATCACCGATATCACGATCAGCTATCACCGGCCGCTGGTGAATGACCGCAAGGTTTGGGATGCTCTGGTTCCCTACGGCAAGGTGTGGCGCGCCGGAGCCAATGAAAACACGACGATCACCTTCAGCGATCCCGTCCAGATCGAAGGGAAGCCGCTCGACAAGGGAACTTACGGTTTGCACATGATCCCGAACGCCGACGAATGGACAATCATCTTTTCGAAGAACTCGACTTCCTGGGGAGCCTTCACCTATGACGAAAAGGAAGACGCGCTGCGCGTGACCGTGAAGCCCAAAGCCGCGGACATGCATAACGCGCTGACCTACGACTTCGACAATCTGCAGCCGGATTCGGCGGTGGTCGAGCTGGAGTGGGAGAAGGTAGCGGTCCCGTTCAAAGTCTCGGTCGATGTGCACGACGTGGTCGAGGCCAGCCTGAGGAAGCAGCTTCGCAGTCTTTCGCAGTACACGTGGATCAGCTGGGACGAGGCGGCCAATTACCTGCTCACGGAGAAGGTAGCCCTGGATGGCGCGCTCGTTTATGCCAACAAATCCATCGAGAATGAAGATCGCTACGACAACGAGATAACCAAGTCGAAGGTGCTGACGGCGCTCAATCGCAAGGACGAGTCCGCCGCCGCGGAGAAGAAGGCGCTGGCAGTAGCTGGCCCGCTGCAGATTCATCAATACGCCCGCCAGTTGCTGGGAGAAAAGCGCAATGAAGAGGCCTACGCCATCTTCCTTGAAAATGCGAAGAAACATCCCGATCAGTGGTTCGTTCACGCCGGACTGGCCCGTATGTACAGCGCGCAGAGTAAGTTTGACGACGCCACGAAAGAAATGAAACTGTCTTTGGCCGCGGCTCCGAGCGACCAGAAGGCTTATTTGGATGGTTTGGAGAAGCGGCTGGAGGCCAAGCAGGATATCAATTAGTCGATGGCAGGAGGGTCCTATCCAAGTTGTCAGTTTTTTCAGAGTCGGTCGGGAGCCCCCCTCTTCGTTTTTTGAAGAGTGGGGTTCCACGGCCTTATTCCGCGTGGAGTCTCTCGCGCGGGGAAGTCGGCAAGCAGCGTCTCCATAGGAAGGTAGTCGCCCTGGAAATCCTGTATCCTGATCTCGCGGAGAAAAACCTTTGTGCGCGAAATCAACAAAGCACCTTCTTTTGTGGTTCTGGGAATCGTGTCCATCGCACTGATGTTTGGAGTTGCAGGATGCCAGAAAAACGCCACGCAGGACACGAGCAGTCAGAGTCAACCGGCGCAGACCGACCAGTCGCAGGATCCAGCAGCTGCGGCCAACCTGGCCCCCGCTGCCGACACGACGCAGGCAAGCAGTACCAACGATCAGCAGCAGCCAGCAAACCAGGCGCCGCGCCGGAACTATCAGCAGCCGGCGCCAGACCAAGACTATTCCAATAACGATTACGATGCTGAAGACGAGGATCAGAGTTACGGCCAGCCAGTGATGGAGGCCACACAACCCCCGCCACCGTTGCCGGAATATTCGCAGCCTGACTGTCCGGGCGATGGCTATCTGTGGACGCCCGGATATTGGAGCTATGCTCCTGAAGGTTACTACTGGGTGCCTGGCGCTTGGGCGCGGCCGCCTCAAGTGGGCTTCCTGTGGACGCCCGGATATTGGGGATTTGTCCGCGGCAGGTACCGCTATAGCCATGGCTATTGGGGCCGACATATCGGCTATTACGGCGGCATTAACTATGGATACGGCTACGTCGGAGTCGGCTATCAGGGCGGGTACTGGAACGGAGATCGTTTCGACTATAACCGTTCCGTCAACAATGTGAACATCACCAATGTTCAAGTGTATAACCGCACGGTAACGAATACGGTCATCGTCAACAACACCACCGTCAACATTACGAATAACCGTTCCAGCTACAACGGGCCGGGAGGCATCACTCGGCGGCCTCTTCCGACGGAAGTCGCTGCAATACACGAGCAGCGCATTCCTCCGATGACCACGCAGTTACAGCGGCGGCAGTCAGCAGCACAGAACCGTCAGCAGTTTGCCTCTGTCAATCAAGGGCGGCCTGCGGTTCTCGCAGAGACGAAGCCTATCCCCGAAGGCAAACCAATCGCTCCGGTGATTCCGGCTCGCCCCGCTCCAGCCGCGCGATCGGCGCAGCCCAATCGTTCCCAACCGCAGACGCCTGCGACACAGCCTAAACCGGAGGTTCAGACACGGCCTGTTCCACCGCAACCGCAGGCAAGGCCGGTTCCGCAGCAACCGCAGGCAAGGCCCGCTCCGCAGCAACCGCAGGCAAGGCCCGCTCCGCAGCAACCGCAGACTAGGCCCGCTCCGCACCCAGCGGCCCCGAAGGCGGAAGCCAGGCCGACTGCGCCGCAAACTCAAAGGCAGGCACCGCGTCCGGCGGCGCCGGAGGCTAAGCCGAAGACTGCGCCACCTCCGCCCAAGAAGCAACCGCCAAGCGAAAAGGACAAGAAGTGACCAGGAACGCCACTACCGTTCGGCGGTGGCGTTCGCTTTCTTGCAAGTCGCGGACTCGACGGACGCTTCCGATGATGGAGTTTCCGAAATATCTGCGATGCGTGTGCGGCGCGGCAGGAACTTCCTAGTGTAGTGCGTTGAAGATAGCGCCTTTTATGTTTCGTCTCGATCCGATACGAAGTCTGGTGTTTGACGAGGAAGTCAAAGGCTTTAACCACCGGGGACACAGAGGATCACGGGGGAAGTCAGCGAATCATATACGTCGATCTGTTTGACGCACTACATTAGCTACCAGCAGGAAACGTGGGACAAACCAGCGATTTTTTTGGGCCTTTTAGGAGCTTACCGGTGATTCCGGATACTCAAATACTCCTCGACCCGACTTCCGCCCGAGCCTTCCGGCTTTCACGTATTGCGCCAGCAGCGGGCAAGGGCGGAATTTTTCGCCCAGGGTTTTGTGGAGGTGTTCGAGAATGTGCAGGCGAGTGTCCAGGCCGATCAAGTCCACGAGTTCGAACGGTCCCATGGGATGATTCAGGCCGAGTTTGAGAGCCTTGTCGATGTCCTCGGCGCTGGCAACGCCTTCCTGCAGCATGTAGAAAGCTTCATTGCCGATCATGGCATTGATGCGGCTGGTGATGAAGCCGGGCGATTCTTTGATCACCACAACTTCCTTGCCCATGCGCTTGCCGGCTTCGACCGCGGCCGCCAGCGTTTCGTCATCGGTTTCAAGCGCGCGCACAATTTCGAGGAGCTTGGTCCTGTGCACCGGATTGAAAAAGTGCATGCCAACGCACTTTTTGGCGCGATAGGTGACGCTGGCGATCTCGGTCACACTCAGCGACGAAGTGTTTGAGGCGAGAATGGTCGAGGGACGGCAGATCTTGTCGAGCATGGTAAAAATCTCGATCTTCGATTCCATTTCCTCGGGAACGGCCTCGATGACGAGATCGGCCTCGCGCGCGGCTTGATCTATCGAACCGGCATACTCCAAGCGCGAAAGAGCCGCGTCGGCATCGGCGGCATCGACCTTGCCGAGTTCGACGGCTCGGTCAAGATTGGCGCGGATTTCCGTCTCCGCCTTGCGCAACGCGTTCGGCAGAAGGTCTTCGAGAATGGTGCGATAGCCGCCGAGAGCGGCAGCATGAGCGATGCCGCGTCCCATGATGCCCGCGCCAATTACGGCAATCGTGCGCACTTCAGTCACTCTTTGCCCGCCTGGTCTTTCTCTTTGCCCGCCAGTTCGAGGTGCTGAACCACGCTCTCATAGCTCGGTTCGGACTTGCGGATGTATTCACCCAGGCGAGCGCATTCCTCCTTGGTCATTGCCGGGATGCTGGCGCTGATACGGCGCAGTGTGGTAGCGATGTCGTCGATGTAATTCATCAGGCGGATGAGTTCTCCAGTTGCAGGCATGAAGGCTCCTTGCGTTGTCTCTGCCGTGCTGGCGGAATCGGAAACGTCCGCCGCGGCCATGGTCAACCCTTCATTGTTCAACAGGCGGGCAGATTTAGCAAAGGCGGCCGGCAATCAAGTGGGCGTACTCAATGAAGCGACGCTAGTTTTGTTGGTGGAACTGGCGAAACCGGGAGAAGCCTTCTTTGCCCATATAGCGCTCCAGCACCGCGGGATCGGTCTGGCGCAAGTCGACGATCATCAGGCCATCGACCACGTCGGAAAATTTGCGGTCGAGATTGAAGCCCACCAGCCTGCCTCCCACCTTAGCGTACTGCCGGAGCAGGATGGGCAACCCTTTGCCGTCTTCTTCCACATCGGAGATCGGCTCGGCAAGCTCGTCGAGATCGCGCAGCGCACCGCAGATGGCGCCGCAGTCCCAGCGGCGGAGTTTGGGCGCGCGGAAGGGAGTACGGGCGTGGATGAGATCGGCAAGCTCACGCCCGTCTTCATCTTTAACACTGCGCTGCTCAAAATAGCGGACAATCATCTCGCGCGACATGCTGCTGTACTCGTTGCTGATGCTGACGGCTCCAAACAGCACCGGAGTCTCGGGGCGGGCGGCCACAAAACGCGCGATCCCCTTCCACAACAGAAGCAGTGGAGCGTACTGACGCTGGTACTCGGGACGCACGAACGAACGGCCCAGTTCAAGAGCGGAACCAATCTTCAAGAACAGCTGTTCGTCGTAGCGGAAAACGGTGTTCGTGTACAGGCCCTTGATGCCGTGGCTGCGAATGATCTCATCGGTGTTGCCGACGCGGTAGGCACCGGCCAATTCCTGTTTTTCCTTGTTCCACAGCAGCAGATGCCAGTAATAGGCATCGAAATGATCGAGGTCGGCGCTGCGTCCGGTGCCTTCGCCGGCGGCGCGGAAGGTGATTTCGCGGAGGCGTCCAAGCTCATCGAGCAGGTGAGGCAGTTCCGAAGCGCGCGCCGCGTACACGGCGAAATCCGCGTTCTCGACGAGCAGCCGTTCGGCAGGTAACGCGGCGATATCGTTGACGACGAATCGCGATGGAACCTCGGCAGCAATCGGCTCTTGCGCCTTGCGCGGAAGCGCGGCACGCATTTTGGCAGGCAGCGAGATCGGCTTCTTACCTCGATACGAGAGCAGATAAGTTCGCAGGCGAAGATACTCGGTAGCCTCGTCGTCGCTATCGAGGTTGGCGATCAGCTCAGACGGAATTGCGTTGCCTATGCGAACCCGCACGTCCTTCTCGCGCTGCTGCAGAAACTCCTGCAGCAGAAAAAGTGACCGGAGCCGCGGATGGATCAAGCCGAGCAACTGGAAGGTTACGCTGTTGCGGCCGCAGAAATATACCGGGAGCGCGCTGGCTCCAGTCTTGCGCACCAGACGAGCGGCCACGGTGTTCCACGCGGGATCGGTGACCTGCGCCTCGCGCACGTTCCACTGCGAAACTTCGCCGGCAGGAAACACGGCAAGCGCCCCGCCCTGGCGCAGCCACTCTATCGCCTGCTTCAAGGGTTTCACATTCTTATCCGCCGAGGACGGCGTGTGAAATGGGTCCACGAAGATACAATGCTCGTGCAGATCGGGGATACCATCCAGCAGCGAGTTGGTCAGGATCTTGACGTCGGGACGCGCACGCAACAGGAGCACAGCCAAAGCCGCGCCGTCGAGCACGCCAAAAGGATGGTTGGCCACGGCGACCAGCGGGCCTTTGACCGGAATGCGCTCAAGGTCGGAGGGCTGGACGTCGAGCTTGATCTTCATTTCCGCCAGCAGCGCTTCCAATCGAAAACCCTGCGGCGCCAAGCGCACGCGCTGATACAGTTCGCGCGCCTGTTCCATGGGAATGAATTTCCCGGCGAATCCCGGAAGGCCCGCCAGAAGTGGCGGCTCGGTCAGTACACCGCGCTCTTCGCGCTCTTCCTCAACAACCGGCAATTCAGGCATGGTTGATTCTTGCCTTGCCTTGTTTGCAGCTTCATGAAGAGACGGTTAACGGTTCGTGAATAAGTACTCTTTTGGTAACCCCCGGTAACGGCACTTGGTTCTCAGAAAGAGTGGAGGCAACTGAGAACTCACGACTCGAGTTTGAAGCGCGTCTCGGCGAGACGATAGAGACGCCGCCAGACTAGGCGGTTAGTAGTGACTACGACGGCGGCCAAGGCAATCGTGCTGGCGAGAAGGAGATTGAAATTCCTGGCATCGGTAGCCGCGGAAATCATGGCGCCGACGCCCACGGTCGAATAGGTCTGGCCTTTGAAGTGGAAATATTCGGCAACGATGCTGGCGTTCCAGGCACCGCCGGAGGCAGTAATCATCCCGGTAACGAGAAAAGGAAAGATTCCGGGCAGGATCAGTTTTCGCCAACGCTCCCAGCCGCGGATGCCGAAAACGTTGGCAGCTTCCTTCAAGTCGGTGGGAATCGCGATGGCGCCGGCGATCACGTTGAACAGAATGTACCACTGCGTGCCGAGCAGCAACAGAATGATCGAGCCGACGCCGAGACCTCCGCCCATGCGAATCAAGAGCAACAGCACAACCGGAAACAACGCCGTGGCCGGAACCGAGGCGGCAATCTGCGCCAGCGGCTGAGCGATGCGCGCCAGACGCGGATTGAATCCGATGGCGACACCGGCGGGGATGGTCCAGAGGGCGCCGAGAATCAGCGTGACATTCACGCGCAGCCAGGTTGCAAAAAGGCCGATGCCGATCTGGCGGAAATCGGAAGCGGGCAAGCCGATTAGGATCATGACTACACGCACCACGGCGTAGCCGATCGCACCGAGGATTGCGATTCCGACGACTCGCCAGAGCCATAAAACCGCTCTGTTCTCAGCTGCCGATTCGGCGCGCACCTGATGGCTGGGCGCAAAGTAGTGAATCATCTGTTCGCGAAGGGGACGAATTGCCCGCTTGCGGAAGAGCGCGACGCCGCGGGAACGCTGGAGCAAATCGAGCACCCAGGAAGTTGGGGCGGTCGCACTCTCGACCTGCTCCATTTTGAACTTTTCCGCCCAGGCGATCACGGGACGCCAGACAAACTGGTCGATCAGCACAATCACGGCCACCATGGTAAGAATGCCCAGAAGAATGGAGCTTGTGTCGCCGTTATCGGCAGCGGCTTGAAGATAAGATCCCAGGCCGGGCAGGCGGAAGTCGCCAAATTGCTCGCAGGCCATCAGAAAGAACCAGGCACCGGCGACGGACATCATGGAATTCCAGACGAGGCCGATGGTTGCGAACGGCAGCTCGATCTGAACGAACCGCTGCCACCAGTTGAAACGGTAGATCGTTGCCGCCTCGCGCATCTCGCGCGGAATGCTTTTCAACGACGCATAGAAGCTGAAGGCCATGTTCCACACTTGCCCGGTAAAAATGAGCAGGACGGCGCCCAGTTCGACGCCCAATTGACGTCCCGGAAAAAGCGCGGCCATGGCCAGCATCACACCTGGGAGAAAACTCAATACGGGAATGGATTGCAGAACGTCGAGCAGCGGAATCATGAAACGTTCCGCGCGCGGGCGATAGGCGGCGACGTATCCGTAGGTGACCGCGAAGAGCAGGCTCAGCACGTAGGCGAGCGCGATGCGCAGCAGCGAGTATCCAGCATAGACCGGGAGGGCGCCGATGCGGCGGCTGATCTCGACATGCGGCGTGAAGGGGCCAAGCCAGTTGCGTCCCACTTGCAGGATGCCGTAGAAGAGCGCCAGCCCGCCGGAAAACATGATGAGATCGGGAAGGTTCGCCGCGCTGGGACGCGGCATCACGGACCAGATGCGAACCAATGGCCGGAAAGCGATTCGTTCTGGACGCTTCACGACGGCACCGGGGTGGTGGTTGGCGGATGCGGCTCGCCGGCGGGCTCAGCGAGAATCAGCCGATGCGATTCGCGATCGAAGTCGAAAATCTCAGCGTAGCGGCCCCAGTTCATTGCGGTTTCGAATTGCCGCTCCACTTCGTCCTGGCTGAAATGCTCATCGAGAATGTCGTAGAAAAAATCCTGCGAAATGGAGTGATCCGTCTTGGCGTGCAGAATTCTGTCGATCTGCTGCAGGATCATGACGTGCGTGAGCGCCGCCTGCCGGAAAAGAATTTTGCGCGTGAGGATGTCGGCTTCCGCGAAGGCGGTACCCTCGGGGGCGATCTGGACATCGCCTTCTTTCAATGCGGCGAATCCGAGCAGCACCGAGGCCTCGACGATCGGGAGCAGGTCTTCCGCGTCCATGATGAGGACTTCGGCGAGACGATGAAGATATTCCTTGCCGCCGCGGTCCAGCAGCAGTTCGAGCAGGCCGGCAATGCCCCCGACGCGGGCGTGCGGAAGCATCTGATATTTCTGCCGCACGGGCTTTCGCTCGGCGGCTCCAGCGTCAGGCACAGCCAGCGCGAGTTCGGGCTGCGTCATGATCTTGTAGATGTAGTCCACCAGTTCGACAAAGCGCGGCGATTTGCGATCGCGGGGGTGAGCGAGTTCGATGGGAAAATCGGCGCGCACCCATGCCGGATTTCTGGCCAGCACGATCACGCGATCCGCCAGCAGCACCGCCTCTTCAATGTTGTGCGTGACGATGAAAATGGCGCTGGTCGGCATCTTCTTGCTGAGCCAGAGCTCGAGCAATTCATTGCGCAGGTTTTCGGCTGTGAGCACGTCGAGCGCCGAAAAAGGCTCATCCATGAACAGGACTTCGGGCTCCACCACCAGGGCGCGCGCGAAGCCGACGCGCTGTTTCATGCCGCCGGAAAGCTCTTTCGGATAGGCGCTCTCGAAGCCATCCAGTCCGACGGTGTCGAGGATACGCAATGCGCGTTTGTGGCGGTCGAGGGCGGGCACTCCGCGAGCTTCGAGCGGGGCTTCGACGTTGTCGAGCACGGTCAGCCAGGGGAATAGAGCAAAACTCTGGAAGACGATGGCCACACCGGCGTTCTCCGACGTAATCGGCTGCCCATGCCACAGGACTTCGCCCGACGAAGGCTTGCTAAGTCCGGTCAGAATCCGCAGCAGCGTGGACTTGCCGCAGCCGGAGGGACCGAGGAGGGTGATAATTTTGCCCGGCTCTACATCGAGATCGACGGGCGCGATGACCTCAATGCGATTGCCATCCGGCTGCTCGTAGAACTTTTCGACAGCGTGGGCGCGGATGATGGGCTCGGTCACGGCATCGTACTCCAGAAGGAAACAAGGTCTCAGGTATCGGGTGTCAGGTCTCAGGAAACAACCCTAATAGATCCCCGGCCTCAGGCCTGACACCTGGGACCTGACACCTGACACCTAGTCAATTTGCTTCGCCAGCGAGAATACACTAGAGGGTGTTTCATAAATGCCTTTCAGGCTTGGAAGGCCCGGCCCTCAGGGGCTAAAGCCCTCATTTTCCCCGCCCAGACGGCACGGCTAAAGCCGTGCCCTACCCAAGAACCGATTTATGAAACACGCTCTACTCAGGCTGCCCACTCTTCATTGGCGGTTGCGGGCAAGGGCTGTGGAATCCGGTCGGAGACTTCGGCGAGCGCGGCAAGTTTCTTGGCCAACTCGGGGCGCAGCAACTCCGCGGCAAAACGCCAGCGCCAGTTACCACTGTCGCTGCTGGGCACATTCATACGCGCCTCACTTCCCAGCCCCAGCGGATCCTGCAGCGGCACCACGCAGAGGCTGGCGACGGAAGCGGACGCGGCGCGAATCATCGCCCAGTTAAGGCCGTCTTCACATTGGCCGAGGTACGTTTTCACTTGCTGGTGCTCATATTCCGTCGCGGCCGATTTCCACCAGCCGAGCAGCGTGTCGTTGTCGTGCGTGCCGGTGTACACGACCTTCTCGGTTGTAAAAGTGTGCGGCAGATGGGTATGCGCGCCCACATTGCCAAACCCAAACTGCAGCACGGCCATGCCGGGAATCTTGAGCCGTTCGCGGAGGGCATGCACGTCGGGCGTGATATATCCCAGATCCTCGGCGAAAAATGGAAGCCCACCCAGAACCTCGCGCAGCTTCACGAACAAATCATCTTTGGGACCATCGACCCAGCGGCCATGAATCGCGGTGGGCTCGCTGGCAGGAATCTCCCAGAACTGTGAAAAACCACGGAAATGATCGAGGCGGATGTAGTCAAAATTCTGCGTGACCCAGCGCATCCGGTCGATCCACCACGCATATCCCCGTTCTTTCATCACGTCCCAGCGATAAAGAGGATTGCCCCAGCGCTGGCCGTCTTTGCTGAAAAAGTCCGGCGGCACGCCGGCTACGACTTCGGGAAGGAGTTCAGGGGTCAGTCGAAAAAGATCGGGGTGGGTCCAGACATCGACACTGTCAAAATTTACGAAGATGGCAATGTCGCCCACGACGCGAATCGAACGTTGCGCGCAATAGGCTCGAAGCGCCTGCCACTGTTCAAAGAAAAAAAACTGCAGGGCGCGGCGGACATCGAGTTCGTCGCGCATTTCCGCGTGCGCCTTCTCGATCGCCACGGGATCGCGATGAGCCAGTTTGCGCGGCCAGCGGTTCCAGCTTTCCAGCCAGAAACGCGCGCGCAAGCCATCGAAAAGAACGAAGTCATCGAGCCACCATTGATTTTGCCGGCAGAAGCTCTCGAAACGGGAACGCGCCTTCGGTGCGGCGGAGCGCACGAAGTTGCGCGCCGCTTCAAACAGCAGGGGCAGCTTTTCGTGAAAGACCTCGGGGTAATCCACGGCCTTGATCTCACCGGCTAGAGCGCCCAGAGCGTCAACCCGGCCGCGGTCAATCCAGCCGTGATCGGCGAGTCGATCCAGGCTGATCAGCAGCGGGTTCCCGGCAAAGGCCGAAGTGGAGGAATAAGGCGAGTTTCCGTAACCGAGCGGGCCGAGGGGCAACACCTGCCACAGGCCCTGGCGCGCCGAGGCCAGGAAATCCGCGAACGCATACGCTGACGGACCAAAGTCGCCGATCCCGCCGCGCGAGGGCAGCGAGGTGGGATGAAGCAGAATTCCGCTGGCGCGGGGGAATGACATTCAGAATCAGTTCTCAGTTCTCCACTACTCGCCTTCCTGTCCAGTTTGGCGAGTCAGGTTCTTCATCTCTTCCTGATTGACCTTGAGCCGGTGGGAATTCTCCATATCCTTGCGCAGGTTCGTAACGAAGAGCCCAAACAAATCGTTTTGCTTGGCTTCGAGCAGCGACTGGCGGATCCCGTCCTTCTTTTCGGCGAAATCCTGATCTGTCGGCGCCTGTTTTTCCAGAAGTTGCGCGACCACGCCATTGCCGCCGGCAGTGATCGGCCCGCTAATCTCGCCGGGCTTCAGTGAAAAGATAACACTCGCGCTGGCCATGGAACCGATGTCGGGAACCTGGCCATCGGGCAGAACCAGGTCGCTCGTCTTCACCGCCGCACCCAAGTCTTTCGCCGCTTTTTTCAAATCGTGCCCAGCCTTGGCGCGATCGGAGAGTTCCTGCGTCTTCTGTTGCATCAGAAAACCGGCGCGCTGGTTCTTGAACTCGCTCTCAACTCGCGAACGAATCTCCTCGAACGTGGGCGTAGCCGGGGGCTTGATGGCGAGCAGTTGGAAGACCACGTAACCCTGCGGAACCTGCACCACATCGGGCGGCGCTTTGTCGGCTTCGTTGAAGACTGCTTCCATAAACTGCGGATTCGCCGCCAGTCCAGGCAAGTTGTCGGTTCGTCCGAAGAATTCGGTGGTGACCGCAGTCTGGCCTTTGGCGGCGGCAGCCGCGTCGAATCCGTCCGCACGCGCCTGGCTGAGCAACGCGTTCGAGGCCGCTTCGGTGGCGCGCGCCGTTTTCTGCTGCTTCACTTTCTCTTCGATCTCGCCCTTCACTTCGGCAAGCGTCTTGAGATGAGCGTCCTGCTTGTCTTCGACGTGGATGATGTGAAAACCGTAACTGCTCTTGACCAGATCGCTGGTCTGCCCCTTGCCCAGTGAAAAGGCGGCCTTCTCGAATTCAGGGACGGTGCGACCGCGTCCGATCCAGCCCAGTTCGCCTCCGCTCTTGGCGCTGCCGGGATCGTCGGAGTATTTTTCCGCGAGCTTGGCGAAATCTCCGCCTGCTTTGACATCCTTTAACACCCCTTCAGCCTTCGCACGCGCATCAGCGACAGCCTTCTCATCTTCCTTAGCGCCGGGCGCGGGCAGAGGAGTCTTGATCAGAATGTGGCTGACCTTCACCTGCTCGGGCACGCGGTATTCGTCGCGGTGCTGATCGTAATAAGCCTGCAGATCCTGATCGGTAACCGCCGTCGCCGCTGCGATTTTCGCGCTGTCCATGACCACGTACTTAATCTGCCGCTTCTCGGGAATGGAGTTATTGTAGGTAGCCTTGTTGCGTTCGTAAAACGCCTTGAGTTCCTCGTCGGTCGGGTGCAGTCCCTTCAGGATGTCGGCCTGCGTGATCACGGCATATTCGAACTTCACCTTGGTGTTGCCGCGGGTGAATTCATCGCGAACTTCGCTGTCGCCCACGAAGGCGCTGGTCGAAACCAGCGCGCGCAATTTGCGGACAAGAATGAAGTCCTTCTCCAGCGCTTCAAACTGCGGGATCGTCATGTCATTGCGCTGAACGAAGTTTTCATATTCTTCCTGACCGACAAACTTGCCGTCGGGAAAGAGCATGGCGCCAAGCTGCCCGTGCTGGAGTTCCTCGCGCAGTTCGTCGTCGCTCGCGCGCAGACCCATGCGGTGCGCCTCGGCCACGAGCGCCTTCTCGTTGATGAGTTGCTCGGCAGCCTGGCTGGCAAAATAGGGCAGCAACATGCTGGCCTGCGCCCCGCCGCGGGGAAACTGCTGCCGGATCATGGCCCGGGCCTCACGCTGCACCTCGGTCACGGTCACTTGCTGATCGCCAATGGTGGCCAGCACGCCCGCCGGAGGCGCGCCGATGCCGAAGCTGGAGCCGATCCCGCCGGGAATGAGCGTGATCGCCATCGACGCACAGATAAGGACGAGCAGCGCGCCGAGAATGATCTTCACGGTAGGCCCTGCATTTTGAAGCTGTCGAATCATAATTTAGATAACTCCATTGGATTGCTCCACGTTGGAAGCCGGAATTTATGATTATAAACTAGTGTCGTCTCCCATAAATGTTGACCGGGCGCGGCTTCACGATGTGCCCTGAAGCGAAGGCGAAGGGCGTCGACCCCGAACCGGTCAAGATGGGGCTTTGGCCTCTGCGGTAAACGACGCGTAAATACGCCATTGAAACGAATTAATAAAAGTGTTATGAACGTGGGGGCGGCTCCCGCAGAATCGGCCGCCAGCTTTCCATTTTTCAACATTTTTCTTCAAGGACACTTTCATGAAGATGCTCCGTCTCTTGATTCCTTTCTTTTCACTTGCGATCGCAGCCGCCCAGCCCAGCTCCCAGCCGGCCTCTGCCTCGACCCTCCCTTTGCGCGAAGGATGGGCGCTGCAATCTTCCGCAAAAGTCACGGCGACGGGCGAAGTCATCGCCGGCGCGTCATTTGAAGCCAGGGACTGGATCCAAGTCGACGTCCCGACGACGGTAGTGGCCGCGCAAGTAAAGAGAGGTCTGCTGCCCGATCCTTTTTTCGCCATGAATCTGCGGCAGTATCCGGGCGTCAGCTATCCCATCGGCAACAATTTTTCAAATGTTCCGATGCCACCCGACAGCCCCTACGCGGTTTCGTGGTGGTACCGCAAGGAGTTTACGCTGCCCGCCGCGTACGCCGGAAAGACCGTGTGGCTGAACTTCCGCGGCATCAACTATCGCGCCAACATTTTCCTCAATGGAAAGCAGATCGCTAACACGAATGATGTCGCTGGAGCATGGCGGACCTACGAGTTCAACGTTACTTCCGCCATCAAGCCCGGCGCGAACGCGCTCGCGGTGCAGGTCTGGGCGCCGACCGAGTACAGCTTGGCGATCACGTTCGTCGACTGGAATCCCGCGCCGCCCGACAAGAACATGGGCCTGTGGCGCGAGGTGTATTTGTCCACCAGCGGGCCGGTCGCGCTGCGGTATCCGGCCGTGCTTTCGAAGGTCGATTCGCAGGCAAATGACGCCGCCCACTTGACCGTGACCGCGCTGCTGAAAAATGCCAGCGATCACCCGGTCAAAGGGACGCTGAAAGGCAGCATCGAAAACATCGACTTCGCGCAGCCGGTCGAACTGGCGGCGGGAGAGTCGAAAGACGTGGTCTTCAACCCAGACCAATATCCTCAGCTCAACCTGGGCCATCCGCGGCTGTGGTGGCCAGCCCAGATGGGGACGCCGAACTTGTACGACCTAAAACTAGCGTTTGAAGTAAACGGCAAACTTTCCGATGAGTCCCGCACGAAGTTCGGCATTCGCGAGATCACATCGGAAGTCACCGACCAGCCGCCGAATCGAGTGAAGCGCGTGTTCAAGGTCAATGGCAAGAACATCCTGATTCGCGGCGGCGGCTGGACACCCGACATGATGCTGCGCGAAACCCCGGAGCGGCTCGCCGATGAACTCGGCTACGTGCGCGACCTGGGACTGAACACCGTCCGACTGGAAGGCAAACTCGAAACTGAGGAGTTCTTTGATATCGCCGACCAGCAGGGCATCCTGGTGATGGCCGGGTGGTGCTGCTGCGACTTCTGGGAGCACTGGGGAAATTGGAAAGATGAGGACTTCGAGATCGCAAAATCCTCTTTGCGCGACCAGATCTACCGCCTGAGAAGCCATCCCAGCCTGGTGATGTGGCTGAATGGCAGCGACAATCCTCCCCCACCCGACGTGGAAGAGATGTATCTGAAGGTTGAGGCTGACCTGCTATGGCCGAACCCGGTGGTCTCTTCAGCGACGGGTGACAGGACCACGGTGACCGGCGGAACCGGTGTAAAGATGACCGGCCCTTATGAATACGTGGCGCCTTCGTACTGGTCGGTGGAGGCGGATCGCCCGCCGGAACAGCAGAATTGCGGTCCCGCCGGGTGTGGCGGCGCTTACGGTTTCAACACCGAAACCAGCATGGGACCGGCGGTTCCGCCCATCGAAAGCGTCGAGCGCATGGTTCCTAAAGATCATGTTTGGACGGCGAACGGTTCACTGGATGAGTATTGGAGTTTCCACGCCGGCGGCGGCTCGTTCAAGACCATGCGTGTATTCACCGATGCATTGAATGCGCGCTACGGCAAGGCTGGCAGCGCGGAAGACTTCGCCCAAAAGTCTCAGCTCATGACCTATGAGGGCGTGCGGGCCATGTTTGAGGCCTACAGCCGCAATAAATACACTGCGACGGGCGTCATCCAGTGGATGCTGAATAACGCATGGCCTTCGATGATCTGGCATCTCTATGATTACTATCTGCGGCCGGGCGGCGGATATTTCGGCGCGAAGAAGGCGTTGCAAGCGCTCGACCCGATCTATGGATACGACGATCACTCGGTATGGCTGGTGAGCAGCCAATATGTGGATGCCAAGGGACTGAAGCTGACCGCGCGGGTCTTCAATCTGGATGGAACGCAGAAATTTTCCAAGGATGTTTCGCTCGATGCGGCCGCCGATAGTACGGTAAAGGTGTTTGAGCTGCCACAGATCGAGGGACTGTCGCCGGCTTACTTCCTCGATATTCGCATCACCGATGGCAGCGGCAAGCTGGCCGGATCGAACTTCTACTGGCTCTCCACGAAACCGGAAACGCTCGACTGGACGGCCGGGAGCTGGTTTGCGACTCCGACCAAGTCGTATGCGGACTACACTGCACTCGCTCAGTTGCCGAAGGTGAAGCTGAACGTATCGAGTCGCAGCGAGCGCAAGGGCGGTAACGACGATGCTGTCACTCATGTCACCGTGGAAAATCCCAGCAAGACCCTGGCGTTTTTCGTGCGCCTCAAGCTCGACAAGGGCAAAGGCGGCGAGGAAATACTGCCGGTGGTTTGGCAGGACAACTACATCTCGCTCCTGCCCGGCGAGAAGCGGGAGATCACAGCCACCTATCGCGCCAGCAGTCTGGGAGCGGCAAAGCCTGAGATCGAAGTGAGCGGTTGGAACGTGAAGTGAATTTCTAATTAATTGTCATCCTGAGCGAAGCGAAGGACCTGCTGTCTCTTGCACCGACAAGAAAGCCGATCCTTCGCTTCGCTCAGGATGACAAAACCGTCTTATTCGTCCGCGGGGAGATCGAAGTTGACCAGGTCTCCGCGGAAGCCACGCGTCTTCCAGGCGCCGAATGCGATTCCCGCCGCCATCCAGATAGTACCGGCGATCTTGGCAGGAGTGCTGAGGCTGAGCCAGAGCAATAAGCAGATCACGAAGCCGAGGACGGGGGGCGCGATAAACGACAGCGTCCATTTCTGTTCGCGTATCACATAGCGAACGAAGGCGGCAGCGTTCACGCCCATGAAGGCGATGAGCGCGCCAAAATTGAGCATCTCGGCACCCAGACCGTAACTCATCACGAAGGCGCCAATCAACGCGATTCCACCCACAAACAACACGTTATTCCGCGGCACACGATGCTTCGCGTCGACCGCTCCGAAGAACGACTTTGGCAGCGCGTTGCTTCGTCCCATGCCGTAGAGCAGGCGGGCAGCGCCGATTTGAGCGCCCATGCCCGATCCGAAGTTGGCGACCAGCAGGGTGAATCCGATAATGCCAAACATGGGCAGCCAGGCGCGGCCGGCGACGTGAACGAAGGCCGTGTCGACGTCCGGAAAAGGTTGCGATGCGGGCCAGATCAACTGCGCGGCATAGACCTCAACCGCCGACAGAATGCCGATCACCAGGCAGGTCAGCACCGTGGCCAGCAAAATATTGCGGCGCGGGTTCTCCGCTTCTTCCGAGAGCGTGGAGATGCCATCGAAACCAATGTAGGTGAGCACCGCGATCGATGTTCCACCGAGCACGGCCCTTGTGTTCCACAGGCTCGGGTCGTAGAAGGGGCGCGTGTAGAAGCCTGCGGCGTCGTGCGGATGCCCGAAGATGTAGCGCGCCGCGACCACAAAGAAAATTGCAATCACCACGCCCATCCCCGCCGCCAGCGCCGAGTTTACCCGAGCCGAAGTCTTGACTCCCTGAATATTCAGGAGCGTAAACACCCCTGCAAAGAAGACAGCCCAAGTCCAGTACGGAACACCGGGAGCAAACACGTGCGCCTGTTGGCTGCACCAAATCGTGCAGATAATAGGATTGAGCATGTAGTCCATCACCATGCTCCATCCGGTGACATAACCCAGAGCGGGATTGATCTCCTGGCCGACGTAGGTGAAGGCCGAACCGGCGCTCGGATAAGCGCGCGCCATACGGCCATAGCTGATGGCCGTGAATAGCATCGCCACCATGGCGATCAGGATGGTCGTAACCACGTGCCCATGACCGCGATCGCTGAGCACGCCGAATACCGACATGGGCGCGACCGGCTGAATCACGATGACGCCGTACAGAATCAGATCCCACAGCGTGAGCGATCGCCTCAGGCGTGGGCCGTCAGCGGGCGGGTTGGCAGGAGAACTCATTCACGCTCTCAAAATAAAACCCCATTATCCTGCGGAGATAACGGGGCTCGGGGAAGGGTCACTCGTGGCTCGCGGGTTCGCAACTAGAGCTACCCTGCCGCAGTTCCACAAAATTCCTCTCGAATTCTATACGGAAAGGATATTCTGTCAATGAAAAAACACCTGTATTAAAACGATTCTTGCCGAGTTTAGTGAACTCAGGAGTTCGGCAGAATTTTGAAGGAGTGTGAGTCATGGTCATGGAACGCAGAATGCGTCTTCTACTCCTGTTCCTTCTTGTCACCGTGGCGCAGAGCCTCGCCCAGACCGTCCAAGAGAAGACCGCGCAGGCAACAACAGTCGCGGAGCGGCTGGGTTATCCGGCCTCGGCACGCCTGCTGGTGATTCACGCCGACGATCTCGGCATGAGCCATTCCGTGAACCGCGCTACTCTTGAGGCTCTCGATAAGGGATGGATTACTTCGGCCAGCATCCTCGTTCCCTGCCCGTGGTTTCCCGAGGTGGCGCGTTGGGCGAAACAACATCCGAACGCCGATCTCGGCATCCACCTGGCGTTGACCAGCGAGTGGACCGATCTGCGCTGGGGTCCAATTAGTGGTGCGGGCAGAGTCCCAAGCCTCGTCGATGCTCACGGATACTTTCCGCTCGACACGCCCGACGTTGACCAAAACGCCAAGATTCCCGACGTGGAATACGAATTGCGATCGCAGATCGACCGCGCGAAAAACGCGGGCATTCCGGTCACACACCTTGATATGCACATGGCGGGCATGGTGTCGTCAATGGAACTCTTCGGCGTGTACCGAAACCTGCGGGACGATTACAAACTTCCGATTCTGCTGGAGCCGTCGGGAACTCATGGTACGCCTGCGGGGATTTCTGTGCCCGCGGAGGAGATCACGGTACAGCGCATTGTCACCATGGAACCGGGCGTCAATGAAAAAGACTGGCTCGACTGGTACAAGAGGCAACTTGCGCCACTTCCGCCGGGCGTATATCAGCTCATCGTGCATCTGGCTTACGACGACGAGGAAATGCGCGGCGCCACCTGGGACCATCCTGATTGGGGAGCAGCCTGGCGTCAACGCGACTTGGATACGGTGAAGAGCGCGGAGTTCCGGCAGTTTCTTAAGGAGCAAGGATTCGTATTGGTGACATGGAAAGAGTTGGCAAAAGCGCGGCAGGACTGAAACAGGCGCCGGAATTCAGCTAGAAAGAAATCGACTCCGGGGCAGGCAAAGCGGCCGTCTCTTTGATTCCCTGCCCTTCGGTGATGGCGTAGATCTTGTCCGCGGCCACGTCTTTGAAGCTTTCCGTCTTGCCGGTGGGCCAGCGCACTTCCACCGAATCGATCTTGATCGCCGATCCCAGGCCGAAATGAAGGCGCAGATCGTTCTGCGAAAGGTAACTGCCCCCGCCGCGCACTTCGTCGAACTGCGTCATTCCTCCGGCATGAATGGTGACGCGGGCGCCGATCGCCGCGCGATTACTTTTTGTTCCTTGCAAACGGAAGAGCGCACGGTGGTTCGCGATTTTATTGGTGTTGAGCAGCAGCGCCGGCGGCTCACCGACGTTGAGCACGACGATATCGACGTTGCCATTGTTTGCGATGTCGCCAAAAGCAGCGCCCCGCCGGGATTTCAGCGGCATGTCGGCTAACCCCGCCGCCTTTGAAACTTCTTCGAACGTGCCATCGCGCAAATTGCGATGCAACAGCATCGGTTCGGCGTAGCCAGCGCTTCCTTGCACCGTGTCCATTTGCGGATAGACATGTCCGCAGGCTACAAACAGATCCAGCCAGCCGCTATTGTCCATGTCGAAGAAGGTCGTGCCCCAGCCGAGGAACGGCAAGCTGGGCTGGCCGAGATGCGATGCCATGGCGACATCTTCGAACCCCCGCGTCCCCTGGTTGCGATAAAGCGTGTTGGGCTGGTCGGCGAATTCGGTGACGAAGATGGAGAGGCGTCCGCTGTGATCGTAGTCGCCCCAGGTCGCGCCCATGGATCCGAGCGCCTGCCCCTCGCCGTTCATCGCCACGCCTGCAGCCATGGCCTCGTCGCTGAACGTGCCGTTGTGATTGTTGTGATAGAGATGATTGGGTGTGGTGTCATCGGCGACAAATAGATCGGGCCAGCCGTCGTTGTCGTAGTCGCCCCAAGTCGCGGTCAGCCCATAGTATTTTTCGGGATCGTCGACGCCTGCTTTTTTCGAAACTTCTTCAAAGGTGCCATCTCCCCGGTTGTGGTACAGCAGATCGGTCTCCCCCTCCATCCCCCACGGTCCACACTGCACGGGAACGCCTTTGAAGTGACAAAACTTGGTCGAACCGAACGCGGGCAGGTCGTCCATGTCCACGTGCACGTATCGTGACACGAACAAATCGACGTTGCCGTCGCGGTCGTAGTCTGCCCAGGCCGCGCCCGTGGAGAAGCCGCCTCCGCGCACTCCCGCCTTGTCAGTCACATCTTCGAAAGTGCAATTGCCCTTGTTGCGATAGAGCACGTTGCCGCCGTAGCTGGTGACGAAGAGATCGAGATTGCCATCGTTGTCGTAGTCGGCGACGGCGACGCCCATACCCCAACCTCTGCGCGTAAGTCCGGCCTTCCCGGTGATGTCGGTGAACTTGAGATCGGCATCCTGGTGCCAGAGCGTGACCAGCAGGTCGCCACCCTGGCGGTAGCGATCCACGGTGGAGCCGTTCACCATGACGATGTCAAGCTTGCCATCGTTATCGCAATCGAACAGGCCGATGCCGCCGCTCATGGATTCGATCACGTAGTGTTTATCGGGCGAGGAGATGTGGGAGGCCGTCAGTCCAGCCTGGGCTGCGATGTCGCGAAAGATGGGAACGGGCGCGGTGAGTTTGGCTGCCGTCGATTTCTTTTCAACGCGAGCAGGCGGGAGTTTTGCCGGAGGTCCCATCGGCCCTTGGGTGTCGGTCTGAGCCGAAAGCAGGCCGCTGAACAGCAGAAACAGAATGGGTCTCCCGCCCAGCCGCAGGCAGAGTATTGGTAGCGATGTCCACCATGCGCTGCTTCGCCAGACATTCAATGGCAACGTTATCACTCGGCAAATTATCACTTCGGGTATTGGAACGAATATCCGCTCGCCTCATTCCCCGACATGAACCGCGTGTTGTATTCGAGCAAGTAATTCATGTGCTCGGCATCGGACGGGAAAAACTGGCCGGGATACGGATAGGCGCGCATGTCGCGGAAGGGCAGAGGGTCAACCGTATCGCCGTGGTAGGCGTAGAAATCCATGTCTTTTTCGTATCCGTTGGCGACAAAGAAATAGTCGCGCACCCAGCCGCGCGGCAAGGCGGGCAGCTTCGCCGGATCGAAATCGAGCGCAACTTCATCGCCCGATCCGAAGACGACGAACTTATCGTCGATCGATTCGAGCAGCGACCGCACATCGCCATAGCGCGTGTACGCGCCGGCAGGACGCGTGTAAGGGCCGGTAGCGCTGGCCTTTTCGTAGATGTATTTCACGTTGCCCGGTGGTTGGTCTTCGATCTTCAGGGGAAATCCGTGAAAATTCAGCTCGGCGCGAGCGAGGGGCACGGGCGTCAGGCGGGCACTCTGATCATGGCTATTGTCCTGGCTGGTCCGGCTGATCAGGATGTTGTCCCAGTAGATCTGTAGATTCGTGGTGATGCGAATACGCCGCGTGCCTGGCGGAAGTTTGCCGGTAAGATCGGCGGTCATAGTGCGCGCGCCGCCGGCGGGAAATCCCATGTCATCGACGACGCGGACCCATCTGCCATTGGCCGGCTTTCCCTCAGCGGCTAAAGCCGCAGAGTTAGAAACCGGGCTTATCGCAGCGCTGAAGCGCTGCGCCACCCCAAAGCGGACGTCCTCCGCTTCGACATAGGGGGCGAAGGGATGGAGGCCGGCTTGATCCGCAGCGTACATGCTGGTCGCGGAAAAATACTCAATCTCGCCATGCAGCAGCAGCCACAGCGGACCGCTGCGGTAGGGCTCGCCGAGATCAAGTTCCAGGCTGTGGGGCTCGGTGAATCCCTGGAATGAAAGCACCTTGAAGTCGCCGAAATAACGATGCGCCAGCAAATCGGGGAGCACGTTGTGGCCATGCTCGTCCCAGGCACCGGCGGGCGGACGCGCATCGTTATTATTGCTGAACACGACCTTAAATGGCGGGTAAGGAGGATTGCTCGCGAAATATTCGTTGGGATAAACGTCAACCTCGGCGGGATGATCGACCGCGAGCAATTGCACCTGATCGAGATACACCGATTCTTCCAGCGGCTCCATGAAGCGGAAACTTAGCTGGCCATCTTTTTCGCGGAACGCGGTGCGGTCGAGTTTGATCGATTCGGTAGGACGAGCGATGTTGCGTTCGACTTTGCCCTCATTCGCCGCCATCCAGTGTCCAACCACGCCCGCGCCGAGCATGTCGCCGACAAGCTGATATTCGTGGCCATCCCACGCAAAAAGCGTTGGGCAGGAACTGCCGCGCCGATCCATTTCAGTAAAGGTCTGAGGAGTGTTGGCAGCGACTTCGATTTCATCCTGCAGCACGCCGGTCGGCCACGTCATGCGGACGACATCGGCTTCTTTCGCTTGTCCGAGTCCGATGGTCAGGTAGGGCGAGTTCTGGCCGAGATATCCAGAGGAGCCGTACACTTCAAACTTCTGCCGAATGCCGTCGGAGAAGACTTCCACTTTCGTGCCGATGGCGCTCTTGTTGTCGTTCAGGCCTTTGAGCGCTAGGCGCAGCGAGTTGTTCTTGTTGCCGCCTTCGTTGCGGAGCAGCACGGCGGGTCCGTGATTTTGCGTGATCAGAAGATCGACGGCGCCATCGTTGTCGTAGTCTCCGACAATGATGGCGCGCGGCTCTTTGAGCTGAATCTTGTCGAGTCCAACGTCGGCGGTGACATCTTTCCATCCGTCGGGGCCGAGATTGCGGAAAAGGCGAACTTCGAACTTCTCTTCTTCGCCCTTGAGTATCGCCCTCTCGCCAACGAAAGCCAGATCAACCCAGCCGTCGTTGTCGTAGTCGAATGCGACCACACCCCAGCCGCGGTGCCAATCAAATTTTGGCAGCGGAACCTCTTCGAAAGTCTTGCCATGGTCGTTACGCCACAGGCTGATCCCGGGCATGCCAAAATGAGTGAAGGCGAAGTCCATCCAGCCATCATGATCGAAGTCGAGCGGCGCAATGCCAACGGTCGACCCTGACTCGATTGGTGACAATTGACGGAATTTTCCTTCTCTCGGATTTTCGAACATAATTGGGGATTTGTGGTCGTACAAACCCACGGCGCCAACTCCACATGCATTTCCGGTCGTCACAATGTCTACTGCTCGATCATTGTTGAAGTCGGTGCCAATCGCTGCGTCAGTGGAGTTCAGACCGTTAAGACCAGTGGTTTCGGTGACATCGGTAAACGTACCATTTCCATTGTTGCGCCACATCGTGTTGTTGCCTGAAGACGAGGTTTTCTTATCCAAGCAAATCCCAACACTTTGCGGGGTCAATCGGGTAACGTAGAGATCGAGATCACCGTCATGGTCGTAATCGACGAATGTCAGCCCGGAGACCTCAGGTGTCCCCGCGAGCGGGCTAGCAGTCGGCAAACTCTTCTCCGCGTTGATCCCGACCTGTCCCGTCACATCCCGAAACGTTCCATTCTTTTCATTGTGGAGAAGGAGAATGCGATTATCGAGACTTACTGCGAGGTCGGTGAACCCATCGTTGTCATAATCTCCTGCGGTGCAGGAAATCGCCGGTCCATAGCCATCCAAACCGGCCTTCTTGGTCACATCTTCAAACTTGCCGTTTCCCAGGTTGTGGTACAACGACATCGAGCCTTGAGTTCCGTTATCCGGTAGAAATAGATCGACGTTTCCGTCATTGTCGTAGTCCAGAAAACACGCACCTGGACCAGCGAACGAGGCGCCGTCTTTGGTTGGTCGAACTGAAGGTCTTGACGTTAGCCCCGCTTCTTTTGTCACATCCACAAACTTCACCGGAATCTGCGCCGGCACCTTCTCCACCGCCATCGGCGAATCTTCCGCGCGCGAATATTTTCCCTGTTCGCCATAGGACAGGCTGATGGGCGAGCCCAGCTTATTCTGCGTGATGTACTGGAATTTTTTCATCGCGTCGTGGGCGGGATCGGCTTGTCCGGATTGCTGGTAGGCGCGCGCCAATCCGAACTGGGCGGAGGCGTGCAGCGGGTCGATCTTTAAGGCGTGCTCGAAGGCCTCGATCGCCTCCGGATATTGCTTGATCTGCGCGTAAGTAGATCCGAGGAAATACCAGCTGTCGGCATCGTTCGGATCGATTTCAGTCACGCGACGGAAAGCGTCGATGGCAGCTTTCACATCGGAGGAGCTTTTGAAATAGAGGCCAAGGTTGTACCAGGCGTGGGCATCTTTGGGATTGTTCTTGACCTCGTTCTCCAGCAGCGCCTTGGCTTCGTCGCCGCGCTGCAGGTTGAGCAGCGCCACTCCGCGATTCACGGTGGCCGCCTCTAACGCCGGATCGTTGGCAGCCGCCGCTTCGAACATCTTCAGACCTTTTTCAAAGAGCTGCTGATTCATGTAGGCGACGCCGATGTTGTTGAGCCGGGCCGCTTCCTGGGGATTCCGCTCGGGATCCGCAGCGCCCATAAGGGAAAGCAAGAAAGTGGGAACGAGGGCTAGAGTAATGGCAAACTTGCGCAGCGTTTTAAACTTGGTATAGCTGATCAAATTGCTCCTTCCGCAATTCTGCAGGTAGCCTGAAGCTACGGTTACGCGCGCCTAGCCAGATGACTCTTTAGCATCCGGCTTGACAGCCAGAAGACCATAGCAACCGGGTTGAATCGCCCCCGCTAGGCTTCGAGTCTCACCGCTCTTGCTTCCGATAAAGCATCAGGTAAATCCAATAGGTTCCAGCAGGATAAGTGGGGCTCCTGCCGAAACAGGCACCGACCGACATGGTATTGATCTTGGGGTCGTCCCCCGCAGTGCGCACACCGGCGGGCAATATCCCTGGATCAACGCTCGTAAACACGAAGTTTCGGACGTTCGCGGAAGGGGCTCCGATGTAATTCCCATAGGGATTTACAGGCTCGACTTTCAGCGAGTCCTTCTTAGCCATTTCGCACGTCAGTCCACGTAATCGCCCCATGGGAACAACATTGAAAGGCACGAGTTTCTTGTCCGTACGTGAACGCTGCACCGCGTCTGTGATCAAGGCCTCGACCTCATCCACATTGAGTGCCTGGAGCGGTCGCACCAGATCAACCACAACGAAGAGATGGGATTCGCTTTGTTTTGCGGCGAAACCCGCCATCGAAAATTTTGGATTCAACAGCGACTGCTTGATGTCATTGCGCATCAACTGCTCAGGCACGTGGTCCAAGTCCGGCACCATCAACACGATCTCACCTGCGGAAGCAAAAGGCGCCTGCGCCAGTCGAAGCCGTTCAGGCAGGCTCGGCTCGCCCTCGAATTGATCTGCGATCTGCTCATTCCGGACGAACTCGATCAGGTGCATAACAGCCGCGTCATTCAGTCGCTTGTCGCCCACGAGCGGTGGCAAGTTTGCGTTCGTTCGCGCCTGGTTCATCATCGATAACAGACTGTCCTCAATCGGCACGCCGCGCTTTTCCTGGGTCCGGGCGCCCATCGAAAATCCAATGAGCCCCAGTAACACCGCCGCTCTTCCGAAGTTGCGGACACGTGCCTTGATTTCACACTTTGCAGGCGGTTCAGCAAGTTCAGGCGACATTCCACTTCCTCCTGACATCCCGAAACCTGAGCTCATAATATTCCTTAAGTCCGAGGTCGAAAGGAATTGTATACCGGCCACTCCTGCTCGACGTTGCTGGAGGCGATTTCCACCGGAGGGACTTAGGGATTCGGTTCAGAGAAACTATTTCTTTCCGTACGCGCGCGCGGCGATCTGGCCCTTCGCTTCCTGAACGGTGATGGTCTGCCCAGCCGCGATGTTCGACAGCTTGTCCACTTGCCCGCTGGGCCAATCGATTTCAATTGTGTCGGCTTTGGTTCTCGATCCCATGCCAAAAGTCAGCACCAGTTCGCTCTGCGAAAGATAGCTGGAGCCCGTCTTCATGGTCAGCCACTGCTTGTCGCTCCCCGCGCTGACGCGGACGACGGCGCCGATACCGTCGTGATTAGATTTTGTCCCTATGAGTTTTACGCGCAAGCTCTGGTTCGTGCCGCCCTGATTGAGATAGAGATGCGCTGGGCCGCCGTTGGTCACGACGAGGACGTCGAGCGCTCCATCATTGTTGATATCGGCGTAAGCGGCGCCGCGCGCGACTTTCGGAGCCAAAAAGGCGCTCCCAACCTTGCTGGTGACTTCCTCAAACTTGCCGTTTCCGAGGTTACGGAACAAGTGCGGCGGCTCGGCGTAGCTCACACGTTTTTGCACGGTCTCGATCTGATCTTCGATGTGGCCGTCGGCGATGAAAATGTCCTGCCAGCCGTCGTTATCGTAGTCGAAAAAGAAGCAGCCGAAGCCGAGCGTGAGGAGGCTCGCGCGGCCGACCTCCGAGCGCGGAGCTTCATCCACGAACAGTCCGTTGCCCTCGTTGTGGTAGAGCGAAAGCATCTGGTTGGAAAAATTTGTAATGACCAGGCTGGCGCTGCCCGAGCGGTCGTAATCGACGGCATCAACGCCCATGCCGGCACGGGCAATGCCATCTTCGCTGAACGCGATGCCGGCGGAAACCGCGCGCTCTTCGAAAGTCCCGTTCTTCTTATTCAAGTAGAGCTTGTTGGGCTGGGTGTCGTTGGCGATCAGGATGTCGGGCCATCCATCGTTGTTGTAATCGAGAATCGCGACACCGAGGCCCTTCGAGGTTGGATCATAAAAGCCGGCCTTCCGAGTGGCGTCTTCGAACTTGCCGTTGCCAAGATTGTGCCAAAGGCGGGCCGACGTTCCCTTATACGATTCGGGCGTGCAGTAGGACTTATGCGAGCCATCGATCGTGCAGTAGAGGTCAGTTTGCTCGGACCACTGCACATAGTTGGCGACAACCAGATCGAGTTTGCCGTCGCGATCGTAATCGACCCAGGCGGCGCCGGTAGAGAACTCGTTCGGACCCCACAGTCCCGCGGACTTGGTCACGTCGGTGAACGTGCCATTGCCGTTGTTGTGGAAGAGATGGCTCTGGCCGACGGCAGTGATGAAGATGTCGTCGAAGCCATCGTTGTCGTAGTCGCCGACAGCGACGCCCATCCCAAAAAGCGATATGCCGAGGCCAGACTGCCGCGTCACATCGGTAAAAGTGCCGTCATGATTGTTGTGGTAGAGCTTCAACGTGGTCGCACCAGTCGTTTTACGGACGGGCGCGTTATGGACGGGCGCGTGGCCGGGCCAGTCCTGGCCGTTGACGAAAAGGATGTCGGGAAAGCCGTCATTGTCGTAGTCAATGAACGCGCAACCGGAGCCCATGGTTTCCGGCAGCCATTTCTTTCCGAAGGCTCCGTTGTTGTGCGTGAAGTGGATGCCGGCCTGGGCGGTGATGTCGCGGAAGGTGACGGTTTGTGCCGGCACCGCGATTGCCGCGGCTAGTAGAAAAGGCAACACCCACCACAGAGACACAGGGGCACAGAGGAAATCGCTCTTGGCTTTTGGCTCTTGGCTCTCAGCTAAAGAGTGCATCACCTTTGGGCCCCTTGAATCGAGGTGGCGCGGGCTGCTGCCGGGCTTTGCCCGGCTGGACGGACGAGGGTGTCCGTCCCTACGTGAGTTGTGGTGGATGCGTGGATCGTAAGAGCGCTTGCGGCTAAACGCTGGGCTGGTGTGTTGTTCAAGATGGGCAGCGGGACTGACACGTGCTCGTGGATGCTCTGGCGTTCGTTGTTGTCTTCGGGATTGAGTTGGCGATAGGGGCCGGTGATGGCCTGTGAAGCTTCGTCGGCCTTGAAGCGCAGGTAGCGAGCCTGGTGCTCTTTGGACATCTTCTCGTCACCGAGACCGTTATAGCAGAGCATGAGATTGTAGTGCGCCTGCAAATCCTCGGGATCGACGGCGAGTGCCTGCTGCAGGACTTTCACCGCGTCCGCATACTTCCTCTGCAGAAACAGGACGCGCCCAAGATTGTTCAGCGCCACGCGGTCGCGAGGATATTGAGCAAGCACGATTTGGAAATGCGCAGCGGCCTGGTCGTAGTCGCCCGCGGTCTTCAACAGCAATCCGTAAAAGAAATTTGTTCGCGCCAGGTTCGGGTTAAGCGCTAACGCTTTTTCAAGAACCGTGCGAGCGCGAGCGACGTCGCCTTCCTGCAGCGCGGCGCGGCCGATGTTCAGCCAGCCGTCGGGATTCTGCGGGTCGACGTCAGTGACTTTTTCGAAGGCAGCCTGCGCCGCTTTCAGATCGCCTTGCAGCAACAGACCGATGCCGTAGTCGTTCCAGCGCTGCCAGTCTTCTTGAGCGAGCTGGGTCTTAGGCTGAGGAGCCGGAGCTTTCGCGGGCAAGACATTTAGCGCTACTTCGTTTTCCGCAACCGCAACGATCGGCAGATCGGGAATTTTCTCCGACTTCGCGGAAACTCCGTGGAGCGAGCCGGTAAACGCAAATTTTGTATCGTCATAGTCAGGCGTGACGGAGGCTGACGCGACGCCAGGCTTCGATGGACTGCTGTCGCGCGCTTTTTCGCGCTCTCCCGCGAACGCGAACTGCGTGTTCCACCACGCGAACTTGCGATAGCAGAGCCGCGCCGTCAAGGTGATTTTGCTGCCGGTTTTCTCGGGAATCTTCATGCGGAAGTGCACCGTGTCGGCGGCGCCGGGCGGGATCAGGCGCACATACACAACGGCGCGCGTGGCCCACGCATTGCGCTTGTTGATCGGATTGCCATGGGCGTCGACCTGGAGCGAGCGATAGAAGTGCGCCCCCTTTTCGACCGGGCCTTTCCCGTTGTCCTCGACCATGCCGCTCCAGAAAATCGTCTGGCCTTTGTCGTCGACACCCTTGAGTTCGAGCCACGTGTCGTAGGCATCCACGGTGCCGCCGGGGAAGAAATGTCCGACACGCTTGGTGCGTACCACGACATCGACGCGGACCGTATCGCCGCGACGGACGGCGGCTTGCACGCGATTGAGTGGCGCGGTGACGGGAGCAGCCTGAGCGGTGGTGGGAGTGATCTTAGCTTCCGCTTCTTCACCCACGGCGAAGGTGGTTGCGAGTTCGTGTTCGGCGGCCGCTCCCGCTTTGAGTGGAGAGCTGGCGGATGAGAGGGCAAAAATATCAACCGTGAGAGCTCCGCTGGTCAGGAAATCTTCGGTGGCCTTCAACTGCGCAGCATCTTCATTGGCCGTGGGCAGCGCGGTGTTGGCAGCGGGGAACCGGTGCGAGTGCACTTTGCCGGCAACGTTGCCCATGTCGTTCGAAGGTTCGAGCGGCATGTGGCAGTCCGCGCACTGCTGCGGCTTCGCCGGATAGTAGAACGAGCGCGCCCCCTCACCTGAGACACCGCTGGCCTGCCAGTTGTCATATTCGTTGAAACCGCGAATCCAGCGGTAGTGATTGACCGGCACGTCGAGGTGCACCTTGTGGCAGGAGGAGCAGAATTCCGCCGTCTGCTGCTTCATGAAGGGCTTGAGGAACACGCGGCGATGCGGCTCCGGATTCAGCTTGATCATGAAATCGTGCAGGCCGCGAACCAGCGGATTCTTGCTGGCCGCAAGCTCATGCAGCTTGGGATACTCAAGATAGAAATCGCCCTGGCCCATCGTGCTTTTCACGTCGGCGATGGAGTGGCACATCATGCAGCCGAGTCCGGCTTGAGCTTCGGGCGTGTGCACGATCCGTTTGATCGGCGTATCCATCTTGCCGGCATAGAGAACGGCCGGGTCGTGGCATCCGCCGCACCATTTGGAAGGCTTGGTGCCGATTGTATCCTGCATGTACTCGATCGACTTGCGATACCACTGATTGTTGAACGAAGAAAAATGGTGGGCCGAGCTGTTCCACTGGTTGTAGATATCTTCGTGGCAGCGCTTGCAGGAATCCGATTCCATGAAGAACTTGCTGGGAATTTTTTCGCCGCCGTACACCTGCGCGGAACTGGGAAAAAATGGGCCGGTGGGGCCGTCGCCTTCGCCGTTCATGGTGAGGGGCGGCATGGCCGGATTTTCGATGCGTCCATGCTGGTTCCAGCGAGTTTCGCGGAGATAGCGGGCGACGGGCGCCATCACTGCCAGCGCAACTAGCACGGCGGCCACGCGGACTGCGGCGTAGCGAGAGGGCCATCCGATTCGCGCGGCAACGATCAGGCCTGCGCCGAGAAAGCTCAAGGCGAGGTGAACGTAGACGAGCGTCCAGTCGGAACGCAGCGCTCCGGTGTAAATCAGCGCCAGCCCTGGAATTGCGCCGAGGAAGAAAAACGCCATTCCGGCACGAAGCAGCGGCTCACTCTGACGCGACCAACGGACCAGCCACACCAGCAGCCAGACCGAAGCCACAACGCCGGCAACGGCGTGCAGCAACACGACTCCGGCATACAAAACATTCGCTTGCGGGAACGCGTAAAGATAGACGGCGGACACGGCCAGAAAGCCGATCAGCAGCGCCAGCGCTCGATTCACAGAATTTCCGGTGGACGACATGAAAGATTCCAGCGGCGCACGTGAGAACATGCAACGCTGAGTTGCGCCATATTAGCGGTTGGCGGGAAGCGGTGTCTCTAATAAGAACAGATTAGGAGACCTCGCGCCGACGACATGCTCGGACGATCGGTTTGACGTCGGGATAAAGTCGGACAAAGATAGTCGTTGTGCGTGCCGCCATTCCCGCAGTTGCCAAAACGCTGGTTTTCACTGCGTTCGTGCCCGGGACTGTGGCTGGCTATGTGCCGTGGCGGTTAAGGCAGAACGCGGCAGCACCCGTGACTGGCACTGAAGAATGGGCGGCGATTGCCGTCATCACCATCGGGATTGCGATCTATCTCTATACGGCGTTCTGGGGCTTTGCTCTGATGGGCGGCGGGACGCCCGCGCCAATTGCGCCGACCAAAACTCTCGTCGTCAAAGGGCTGCACCGCTTCGTGCGCAACCCAATGTACGTTGGCGTTGGGCTCGTCATCGGAGGACAAGCCTGGTTGTTCCACTCATTACATACCGCGATTTATCTTGCCTGCTTCTTGTTGGCCGTCCACCTGTTCGTCGTCTTCTATGAGGAGCCGACATTACACAAGCAGTTCGGGGAAGAATACGATCGCTATCGCGCGTCGGTGCCGCGCTGGATTCCAAGGATCAAAAGCTAAACTGTCTGCCCCCGCACGGCCATTGGCCCCGTTGCGGCAGGAGGAGGATAATCCAACTGATGCTTGCCACCCTCAACCATGCGGGGCGACGGCTACTGGCCTCAGACCGCTGACGGCAAGAGGCTCACAATCTAGGGAGGCTGAAATGGTTGGCATCGACACTTTCCTCGTCGTCATCGTTGTTTTGCAAGTTCTCCAGGCTTTCGGCACATGGGCTGCGAAGACATCAATAGAAGAGGGAATCAAATCCCATTTCGCGAGAGATGCCGAAAAGTTGAAAGCTCTATTGCAGACACGATCGGCCCATGAACAGGGATTGATTGCATCCTACGTTCAAAAGTCCTGGGACCTATGCGAACAGACAGCCGTGATCACCCATCAAACCTGCCAACTCTCAGCTAAAATTGCGACGGAAATTTCCCGCGGGCAACAAGAAGGGATGACCGAAGAGCAAATTCTCTACAGTGTAAATGTATTCTTCCAAAAGGAGTCTGCACCCATTGTAGAAAGCACGATGCTGCTAAAAAAAGCGTATGGGCTTCTCCCTTCCGATGTCATAGAGCGGCTGCAGGAATACGAATCTACCATCTGGCAGGTCCTTAAGGGACACGATTGGACCGTCCTGTCGAAAGTTCTGGACCAAAATGACCAGTTACTCACATCCCTGAGGAACATCAATGGGGGCCTGCTTGAGGGCACAATTGCTCTTCCGGCCTTATTGCGCAGTGCTCCGCGAACCGGTTTTGTACCAGGATATATGAGGGCGGCAGTTGCACGGATGAGCGGATCATCCAAAGCAGGCTAGCGCCACAGGGCTGCGCTCTGCTAACTTAAAAAGTTTGCCAATTTCTGTCTGCTGACTTTGTGGGGTGAGACGTAATGCCGGCCATCAAATTTCGTGGTGTCGACTTCATCGATTTCGACACCTTGCTGAATGACGACGAGCGTCTGGTGCGCGACACGGCGCGCCAGTTCATCGAAGACAATCTCGTCCCCATCATCGAAGAATGCAACCGCGCCGGCCGCTTTCCGCGCGAACTGGTGAAGCCGATGGCCGACCTCGGATTCTTTGGGGCTTCGCTGAAGGGCTACGGCTGCGCCGGCATGTCGAATGTTGAATACGGCCTGGTCACGCAGGAACTGGAGCGCGGAGATTCCGGCGTGCGCTCGTTCGTCAGCGTGCAATCGGCGCTGGTGATGTATCCGATTTACACGTTTGGGTCAGATGACCAGAAAAACACCTGGCTGCCCGCGCTGCAGAAAGGCGAAAAGATCGGCTGTTTTGGATTGACCGAACCGGACTTCGGGTCGAATCCGGGCGGCATGAGAACGCGCGCTCGCAAAGTTGGCAAAGAGTATGTGCTGAATGGCGAAAAGATGTGGATCACCTCGGGCTCCATCGCCGACGTGGCCGTGATCTGGGCCAAGGTTAGTTCCCAAAATGAAGATGAAGGCGATGGCAAAAGCGAAACGATACGCGGATTTCTCGTGGAGACCGACCGTCCCGGATTCAAGGCCGACGACATACACGGAAAGTGGTCGCTGCGCGCTTCGGTAACGTCAGGCTTGTCGCTGCAGGATGTGCGGATTCCAGAGTCCAATCTGTTGTTGGGATCGGACGGATTGAAGTCTCCGCTGATGTGCCTGAACCAGGCACGCTATGGTATCGCGTGGGGCGCGGTCGGCGCAGCGATGGCGTGTTACGACTGCGCGCTGCAGTATTCGTTATTGCGGAAACAATTCCGCGATCAGCCCATCGCCTCGCATCAACTGATACAGGAGAAACTCGCCTGGATAATCAGCGAGATCACGAAGGCGCAGTTACTCGTGCTGCAAGTCGGCCGCTTGAAGGACGCCGGAAAAGTGCAGCACCAGCACATCTCGATGGCGAAGAGAAATAACGTTTGGATGGCGCTCGAGTGCGCCCGGCTGTCGCGGGATATTCTGGGTGCAAACGGCGTGGCCGATGACTATCCCATCATGCGCCACCTGATGAACCTCGAAAGCGTAAAGACGTATGAGGGGACGCATGATATCCATACGCTGATTATCGGGGCTAACGTGACGGGAATTGACGCGTTCTAGCGGAAGTGACAAACGTGCAGTCCGCTCATCCGTAGAGTTCCGCGAGCAACTCATAGGCTCGCCGCATGTGCGGAATCACTATGCTGCCGCCCACGATCAGCGCGACGGTGATCGCTTCTTCCTGCTCGGCGCGAGTGGCACCGAGGCGATAAGACTGAATCATGTGGTAGTCGATGCAGTCGTCGCAACGCAAACAAGTGGAGGCAACCAGACCCATCAGCTCCTTGTATTTCGCGGGCAGAGCGCCTTCCAGGTAGGCGTTGTGATCGAGGTTGTAGAAGCGCTTGACGAGGAAGTTGCCGGCTTTATCGACGTTTTCATGCAGACGCGTGCGCGTATCCAGAAAACGCCGGGCGAGTTCACTTTTTTCAGCAACCTGCTTCTCGGAAAAGAGATAGCTCGGCTCTTTGCGGTCTTTGGCCGCGTGGTCAGTGGTCGTAGGTTCGTTGGTCATGAGAGAAGATTAGCAGACGATTTGCGGTTTAACCGGGGTTGTGCCTCGATCCTTGCGTTCCTTGTAGACTGACCGGACAAGAAGACAACCAGCCGCCCACCAGCGATTTCTCCTGCTACAATCGCTAGCTCCGTGATTCAAGGGAACTTCCTGCCCGACAAAAACGTATTTCTCTTGTGCTGTTAAAAGCGGGCCAGCGTTCCGTCGGGGCATGCCCCTAAAGGGGCGTCTGATTTCGACGAACTAATCGGTATCGCTAAAGCGATACCCTGATACGAACCATTGTTTTTCAGCAAGCCTGCCGGGCAGTCAGGCGATCGTTCGGGGAGTCTGGTTTTGGAAGAAGCCCAGGTTGTCGGATTGCTGGTCCGCCGCTGTGTTGGCGGCGATGCCGCGGCCTGGGAAGAGATTGTGCAGCGCTATCACCGGCGAATCTACAACGTCTGCTATCGCTTTGCCGGGGATTCCGACAACGCGCAGGACCTCACCCAGGAAGTCTTTATTAAGATGTACCGCACCCTGAGTACCTATGACGCTGGTAAGGGCGCGTTCATGACCTGGGTAACCACCATTACGCGCAATCTGCTGGTGGATCACTTCCGCAAGTCGAAAGGCGACCGGATTACGGATTCGCTGGATTCAGCGCCCTCCGAGCGCGAAGATGCGCAGCCTTTGAGCGAGCAGATCGCGGACCGGGCGCTTCCGCCGGATGCCGCGGTGCAAAGCCGGGAAACGCGGGAAATGGTCCATTTGGCGCTGCAGAAACTGTCTCCGGAGCTGCGCGAGGCGGTGATTTTGAGGGATCTGCAGGACATGGATTATCGGGAAATTGCCACGGCTTTGAGGGTTCCAGAGGGGACCGTCAAGTCACGAATTAACCGGGGACGAGCGGAACTTGCGCGCCTCCTACAACGTACCTATAGGCAGGTGATGTGAATGCCAGATGAAATAAAACACGGGGTCGAGTGCGCCGAATTCGAAGCGCTCGTCAGCGACGCCCTCGAAGGACGGTTGAGTGCGGCTCGCAAGGAGAGCTTCGAGGCTCACCGGCGCGTTTGCGGGGTCTGCGGTCCGCTGTTTGCGGACGTGCAGGCGGGGCAGCAGTGGCTGCGGTCGTTGGAGCAAGTCGAGCCTCCGGCGCATCTTGTACACAACATTCTGGCGGCCACCAGTGGAGTCGTGAGCACGCGGCCGCAGGTGGCGCGCGACGGCAGGACAACTCCATTCGGCGAGCGGTTGCGCGAGGGGTGGGATTCCTTCTCGGCTTCTTTCTTCAGACCGGTGGCGGGCTTTGTGCGTCAGCCGCGGTTTGCGATGTCGTTCGGGATGATCTTCTTTGTGTTCTCGCTGATACTGAGCACGGCTGGCTTTAGGCCGTCCGATGTGGCCAAGGTCAATCTGCGGCCGTCCGCCTTGCGCCATGCCTACAACGACACGCAAATCAGGATTGTGAAGTACTACGACAACATTCGCTTTGTGTACGAAATCGAATCGAAGGTGCGTGAGCTGAAGCGGGCCAACACTCCCGCCGAGCCCGGGCCTCAAGAACAGAAAGAGAATCGCAAGAACAACACCAGTGGGCAACCAGACCAGAGACAGGACCGTAACTACTCCCAGGAATACAACCAGCCGGTACTAGCTGCGCTGCAGGCCGGGGACCCCAAGACGCCGGTTTTGAGAGATGGGGTGGGGGATGCTTCTCCTGCTGCGGTGACCACGAATCGGAGGTTTGTATGAACTGCGCCAATCATGCTGATGCGTCGGCAGTGGCCTATTGCCGCACTTGCGGAAAGGCACTGTGCGCCAACTGTACACGTCCCGTGCGGGGAGTGATCTACTGCGAGGATTGCCTGGGGGCGAAGATGGAAGGCGTTCCGGCGGGTGCGGCTGGATTCGTTTCCGGCGGCTTTTCCCCGGCAGCGTCCGGGTACGTTCCCCCGCCACCTCCTCCTCCGGGAAGCGGCAGTGGACCGAACCCGACCGTGGCTGGAATTCTCGCTGGATTTTTTCCCTTCGGCGTGGGGGCCGTGTACACGGGGCAATACGCCAAGGGACTGGCGCATCTGGCCATTATGACCCTGCTCATTGTGGGGGCCAGCGCTGGCGACAACGGCCACAGCGAAGCTCTGGGGATTATCTGCGGTTTCGGCATCGCCTTCTTCATTGTCTACCAGATTTTTGACGCGGTGCGCTCGGCAAAGGCGATCCAAATGTCGCAACCGATACCGGATCCTTTCGGCCTGGCGGCGACTCTTAGCGGGGGGACAAAGATTGAGACCAGCAAAATCCCGACGGGCGCGATCGTACTGATTTTGGTGGGAGTGCTTTTCCTGCTGAACACGGCTGGTCTTGATCTGCACCTCCATCGCTTCTGGGGTCTGATTCCGATTGCAATCGGCGTGTGGTTATTCGCGAACCGCTGGGGGCTGGCCGGCAGCTCAAGAGGCTGCACCTGCGAACGTTGTCGCGCTCAATGCCTTATGGGGCCGGCAATTCTCGTTACCGTGGGTGTGATCGGAATCATCGACAGCTTTCACAATGTAGGCTTTTTCGGCTACGCGGGTGGGATTCTGCTGGTTATCGGAGGCGTCAAGTTGTTTCAGGGTACCGCATCGGCTGAAGGGCACATTTGGTCGCCGGGGGCGGGCGTGAATCCGCCAGGAGGGCCGATCCCTCCGGTGCCGCCGATTCCACCCGCTCCGCCTGTTCCACCCGTTCCTCCAACCAGTGAGGTGAACCATGGCTAGCCCAATCATTCCGCCGACTCCGCGTGTTCCGCATCGTTCCATCGCCGGACCGGTCGTTCTGATCCTAATCGGAATCCTGTTCTTGCTGGGGACGATGGGGTTCATGGATATACACCACCTGGGATGGCTGTTCGCCCGCTACTGGCCTGCGCTGCTCATCCTGTGGGGAGTGCTGAAGCTGGTGGAATACGAACAGGCCAAGCGCTTAGGCCAACCGGCGCGTGGCATTGGCGTCGGGGGCGTTTTCCTGATGCTGTTCCTGATCGGGACTGGATTGATTGCAACCCAGGCCGCGCGTGTGGACTGGAAGAACCTCAGGGATCATATCCAGATTGGCGACGATGAAGGGCTGGACGAGATCTTTGGCGGCTCGACATTCGACTACAGCGACGAGTTGAGCCAGGAAATTCCGGTGGGCAGCAGCGTGCACATCAACGACGATCGCGGCACGATTACGATCAACGTGGCGGACGGCAAGACAATGAAGGTCTCGGTACGCAAGAAAGTCCGCGCGGAAAAAGAGCAGGACGCCAACAACTACAACGCCAAGACCAAGCCGACGATCATCGTCGCCGACAAAGTGGTTACGCTGAACGCCAATACGCAGGGAGCCGGGGACAAGGGCGTGACCACCGACATCGATGTCTATGTGCCGCGTAACAGCGAACTCGCTATCGTCTCGCGCCGCGGCGATGTCACCATCAACGGCATGAATGGCAATGTCGACGTCAACCATCAGCGCGGAGACGTCAACATTGGCGATCACACCGGCAACATCACACTCACCCTGGAGAGAGGTTCCGCCCACCTGGAGCATGTGAAGGGCGACGTCACCATTCAGGGCAGTGCCAACGAAGTGGCAGTGGAAGATGTGGACGGCGCGGTTCATCTGAATGGAGAGTTCCATGAGAGCACCCGTCTGGTTCGCATCAGCAAGACGGTAAGTTTCCACTCGTCACGCACGGAGATGGAATTTTCGCGTCTGGATGGCAGGCTGGATCTGGATTCTGGCGACCTGCGCGCCGATTCGCTCACCGGACCAATGCACCTGACGACGCGCTCGAAGGACATCTCGCTGGAAGGCCTGTCCGGCGATCTGCGCTTGGAAGACGAAAACGGAACGGTCGAAGTCGGGCTGCACAAGCCGGGGAACATTCAGATCGACAACCGCAAGGGCGACGTGCAGGTTTCGATTCCTCCGAACACGCCTATCAAGGTTGAAGCACGCACCCGCGAAGGAGAAATCCAGAGCGACTTCGACGAAATCAAAGTCGACAACAAGGACAATCAATCAAGCGCGAGCGGTTCCATCGGTACCAACGGCCCGCGCCTGGTGATGAATTGCGAAAAAGGATCGATAGAGATCCGCAAAGGAGCGGTGGCAGTGGTTCCTCCGGCTCCGCCAATTCCGCCAGCCGCGCCAGCAAAACCGGGCAAGCCGGCGAAAGCGCTGCCCGCTCCGAAGGCGGCGCCGGTAGAGAGCGAGAATTAGGAGGGCTCTTGGCTCTTGGCTCTTGGCTCTTAGCTGTTGGCTCTTGGCTCTTAGCTCACCACCTCCATTAGAGTCGGGATCATCACAGCAACGGGTAACGCCCGAACAAATCCGGCCTTTGCCCGCACCTCCCAAACATCTTCTGTTCATCCTTGGCCAGACTTCCTTTCTGCAAATTCCGTCGGCGTTCATTGCGGCAAGCGGTAATATGTTGGGGTTGCCGATTGGGGTTGCCGACATGGTGCGCTTCCTGGTCTGGGTCGAGGGCGATGCAGCCGGCTGGTCCTGCTCCAATTGTCGATGGAGATTCCCTGTCCCCACGCTGCTGAGCGGAGCAGAGGCGAAGGATGCTTATGACCGCTTGGCGAATGTGAAGTTTCGCGAGCACAAATGCGAGACCGAAGCGGGCCTTCCCGCGGCGAATCAGGAAACAAACTCGAACACTGACTCCGCATTTTCAGACCGTGCTCGGATGCTCATCAAGCGAGGATACGCACCGAAGGTTGCGGTGGAACTTGTACTTCATGAAATGGGAATCGAGCACGACAACGATTGGAGGATCATGGAGAAGGCGCGTGCCGATGCTGAGGATTTCCTGTTGAGAGTCCGCAAGGGTCTCATCTGAAGTCGGATGATCGGATCGCAATCCTGTTATTCTTTCTCTTCTCCCAGGGGAGCTTCGATTCATGTTTGAGGATTTAAAGGGCCGGACGGCGGTCGTCTTCGGAGTGGCGAACAAGCGCTCGATCGCGTGGGCCATCGCGCAAGGACTGCACGCGGCGGGCGCTAACCTCGCCATCACCTATCAGAACGAACGGCTGGAGCAGGAAGCGCGAGACCTGATTCTGTCATTGCCGGGCGCGGAAGGATTCATGTGCGACGTCTTGAACGACGCGGCCATTGCGGCCCTGTTCGAGAAGCTCAAGGAGCGTTACGGCAAGCTGCATGTAGTGGTGCACAGCGTGGCGTTCGCGCCGCCCGAAGAACTGAAGGGCGATTTCGTGAATACGACGCGCGAGGGCTTTCGCATCGCGCATGACGTGAGTGTGTATTCGCTGATCGCGGTTTGCCGCGCCGCCACGCCGCTGATGGAAGACGGGGGCAGCGTCATCACCATGACGTACTACGGCGCGGAAAAGGTCGTCCCCAACTACAACGTGATGGGCGTAGCCAAAGCCGCGCTCGAATGCGCCGTGCGCTACCTGGCGTACGATCTGGGCCGAAAGAAGATTCGGGTCAACGCCATTTCCGCCGGACCGATCAAAACCCTGGCCGCGCGCGGGATCTCCGGCCTGGGAGACATGATGAAGGGACACGCTGAGCGCGCGCCCCTGCAACGCAATGTCGAAGTCGGCGAGGTGGGCAGCACCGGGGTGTTCCTCGCCTCCGATGCCAGCTCGGGCATTACGGGCGAGACCATCTACGTGGATTGCGGATACAACATCATGGGGTTCTGAAGACGGGGGTTCCGAAGGATTCCAAAGAGCCGCTCCCTGAAGTAATTCACTCTCTGCTCCGGTTTCACTAAAGACCTGAGGCCAATCTGTCGATTGCGGAGCTATGAGACAGATGGCGAATCTCGAGAGACTCAAGCACTCCCCAATGCAGTTGTGGCGCTCGCTGTTCAGAAAGCGCGTAGTCGCACCGCCGCCGCCCGAGCCGTGCCGCTGTGACGCGCTGGTGCTGGCTCACGCCGAGATTGCCGCCATGTACACCGGGCCGCGCGTGGCCGGCGACTTCTATCAATTTCTGAAGGTGGGGCCGTCGCGCCTGCTGTTCGTGCTGCTGGATGCCGCCGGCCCGCGGCCGGACACGCGTGAAATCCTGACCGCCGTGCAGAAGAAGTTCCTGACCGTCGGGCCCGTCCTTTTCGCGGGCGAGAACTTCAACGAGGCCACGGCCATCGTCGAACTGTGCCACGAGATCAACCGCACCATTCTGCGCAGCGGTCTGCGCAGTTGTCCGTCATTCATCGGTTGTTATAACGAGGAACTGGGAACGGTGTGCTACGCCAACGCGGGCCACACTCCGGGACTGCTTCGCGACCAGACGGGAATCACACCGCTCGGGGCAACCGGACTGCCACTGGGCTTGTTCCCGCACTCGACACAAAGCGCGTCTGCCTGTCACCTCGCGCCGGGAGCGGCGCTGGTGGCCGCGTCCCGCGGGATTGTCGAAACGAATCGCCTCGAAATGGACAGCCGGGTTGCAGAGTTCGGAATCGCCGGGGTGAAGCAAAACCTTGAGGATGCGATCATACTCAGCGCGCGCGAGCTGTGCCTCGACGTGCTCCAAGCGGCTCGGGAGTTCTCGCCGGGAGCTCCCAAACGAGACGATCTAACGACGCTGGCGCTGGTGCGGAATACGCCTCATGGTGCGGCGTGGAAACACACGCAAGGACATGTCCTTCGCACGTAATAGTTTTGTAATGTAACCAAGATCACGGCGAAGGGCCTTTACCGCGCAATATCCTTCAAGTATGGAATCCAGCACACAGGGGTCTACGGAAACTCATCCCAAAGGAAGTAACGCTCGCATCCTGCTCACTTCGGTTTTCGGGCCGTATGCGCAAGACGACGAATTTGGCAGCCGCTCCATCAATCCAATGGAGCTCTATCACAACCAAGTCACGCGCGCGCAGGGCAGCTTCTCGCTGCGCATGTTCCACCGCTCCTGGGGCATCATGATGATTCAGGAAAATATTTCGGCGCCGTGCAGCGTGCTGGATTTTCCTACGCGCAAAGCCTTTGCGCGTGAATTGACCAAGAATCACTACGACATCGTCGGAATCTCTTCGATCATCGTGAATGTGGGCAAGGTACGGGAGATGTGCCGCATGGTGCGCGAGCTGTCGCCGCATTCGACGATCGTGGTGGGCGGACACGTCGCCGCCACCCCCAATGTAGAAACAATGATCGACGCCGACCACATCGTGAAGGGCGAAGGAATCTCGTGGATGCGCCGGTACCTGGGCGAAGACGAGCATGCGCCGATTCGCCATCCGGCGATTGTCTCCGGTATCGAGACACGCATCATGGGAATTCGCATCCCCGAGCGCAAGGGCGGGACGGCGGCGACTATTATCCCATCGGTGGGCTGCCCCATGGGGTGCAACTTCTGCACCACGTCTTCTTTTTTTGGCGGCAAGGGAAAGTTTGTCAACTTTTACGAAACCGGCGATGAGCTGTTTGAGGTGATGTGCGGGATCGAAGCGAAACTCAAAGTAAATTCGTTTTTTGTGATGGACGAGAACTTTCTGCTTCACCGCACGCGCGCCTTGCGCTTGCTGGAACTTATGAAGCAGGCGGGCAAGAGCTGGGAGCTCTCCATTTTTGCCTCCGCCAACGCGATCCGAAAATACACCATGCTGGAACTGGTCGAACTCGGCGTTTCCTGGGTCTGGATGGGATTGGAGTCTCCGAAAGCCAGTTACAGCAAACTGCAAGGCGAGGAAGTTGGCGAACTCACGCGAGAGCTTCGCAAACACGGGATACGAGTGCAGGGATCGACGATCATCGGACTGGAGCACCATACGCCGGACAATATCCTGGGCGAAATCGAATCGGCGGTCGCCTACCAGACTGACTTCCACCAGTTCATGCTCTACACGCCGGTTCCGGGCACGCCGCTTTATAAGGAGATGGCCGAACAGGGGCGTCTGCTGACCGACATCGATCCTGCCGATATTCACGGGCAGTTCAAATTTAATTTCCGGCATGCCGCCATCTCCCGCGAGGATTCCAAGCGGTTTCTGGACTGGGCGTTCTGGCGCGACTTCGAGAGTAACGGACCGAGCCTTTATCGCATGTGCCAGACCATGCTCCTGGGCTGGCAACGCTACAAGGACTACCCCGATCCGCGCGTCCGAGAGCGGTTTACGCGAGAAATGAAGAAACTCAGCAGCGCTTACAATGCGGCGCTCTGGGCGATGGAGAAGGAATTCAAGAAAGTCAATCGAGGGGTGAGCCAGCGCATCCACAAGTTGCGGCGCGAAGTCGAGAAGGAGTTCCCGGTCGTCGCCCGCTTCACCGCCGCGTCGCTCGGCCCTGTCTTGTTGTGGTCCACACGCCGGGAAGATCGCCGGCTGGCAAAAGGACGCACCTACGAGCCGCCAACGTTTTTAGAGCGCCGCAACTGGGTTTCGGCTTCGTAGATCGCTTGCTTCGTAGATTACTCGTGGAGAGCCGGGCGAGACGCCCGTCCCTCCACGGCACCCTTTACAGGGATTTTCCCGGCGCTGCCAGATACCAGCCTTCTGCAAGGAATTGCTCGATGGAGCGCTCCTGAATGCCTTCCTGCACACGCAATTCGTCGTTCAGAAAATGGTAGGAAAGTGTGCGGGGGCCGTGGTCGCCGGAATCGATGCGGTCGTCGATGCGGTCGATGCGAATGCGATTGCCGTCGCGATCGGCGCAAATCAGGCCCACATCCAGGTCGAGATCTGCGGCTTTCCTAATAGTTGCTCCCGTTCTCGGAGTCATTCGCCCTTGATGGTCGCTTCCCGCCCACGGCTCAGCCAGTTTCTATAAGCCAGCGCTTGCATCGTGATTAAAACCTGTTTTCATAATTCGTTTTGGGTAGGGCACGGCTTCAGCCGTGCCGCCACGATCCGCATAAGCATTGGGCTTTAGCCCCTGAGGGAATTGCCCGTGTTCCCTCGAACCGGTTATGAAACAGCTTCTAGTATTTTCCGTGAAATACCGCCTGATTGATGTCCGGCCAGAACTCTTTTAACACGTTGAACACGCCGTCCAAGCCCACCTGCGTTCCCCAACGCTGGTACGTTTTCACCCAGGGGTTGGATTCTGCCGGGTAATACACATTGCCGATGCCCGCGGCCGCTCCGGCCCCCACGACCTCCGATAAATTGAAGGTGCTCTTTCCCGCGTTGCTCTTGGTGATGAACAGCCGGCTTACCGCATAACCGGTCCGCTTAATGAATCCGCCTTTGCCCAGGGTGTAATATCTCGGATCTTCTCTTGTCGCCGCTGGCACGATCGCTTCCGTCATGTAGTTCTCTATAGCGCCGTCGACAAAGACGTGCCAGTAGTATTTGCCGAAGCCCTCAGCGCCTTGCCCAAAGGTCGGCTGCGATTTGCCGGCCATGTCAACTCCCGCGAGCGCTCCGACGAAAATGAAATCGGAGTAGTCGAATGTGTCCTGGGTCGCCAGCCAGAGTTCACTCTTGAAACTCAGCGGAGGCAAATACGTGTTGGCGCTGACCGCGCGGTAGTTGGGGATGATCCACAGAATTCTCTTGTTTTGTTTGCCATACTCTTCATTTGGGTTCTTGGAATCCGCTGGACTGACGTTGGGCGTGGGCGCGTCGGGCAGGGAGGGGGTTCCATCCGTTGTTGTGCTCGCTTGCTGAGGGTCGGAGGTGCGCAGCGAAACATCCTCCGGCGCCAACTGTGCCGTTCCCTGCTGAGATTGCTCTGGCCCGCTCGTTGGTCCTTGAGCTTGTGCGGAAGCCGTTCTCAACGTCCCCGCCAACGCTACCGCCATACAAAATACTCGAATCGCTTTCAAGTTCTCCCTCGCATCCGTATTTTCCCTTTCGGGCCCTGCCTGCTGTGCTTTTCACAGAATTCCTACTCTTCAAGGTTGGATTGGCCGAGCCGGCATTTGGATGCACGCGAAGCAAGTCAATCTGATTTTGTCTGGAATTTCCAACCGGTTCCTGCACCCCAGTTTCCCGTCTTTCGAGATGGGAATATAGGGGGGCGGCATCTTTCAGGAGCCGAAGGACTCAGGCAGGGGTGAATCCGGCTGAAAAAGTTATTCGGTTGCTTTCTGCAGGTGGCGGGCGTGTCTCCTCTGCAAGTAGCCATGAATATCGGGCCAAAACTCCTTCAGCTCATTCCCGAAAGCGTCGAGGCCCATCTGCACTCCCCAGTTGTTGAAATTCGCCGAAGCGTTCCGATCGTCGGCGGGATAATAGACATTGGAAATGGCGATCGCCGTTGCATTGCCCGCAAACTCGGGAATGTTGAACATACGGCCGCCGGAGTCTTTTCGGGCGATGAGAACACGGCTGACGGCATAGCCAAAGCGGTGCGCAAATCTGCCCCTGCCCAATCGAAAATAGCGGGGATCCATCTTTAGGATGGTGGGGAAAACACCGCCCACCATGACATTGCCATCAACCTGATCGGCGAAAGCCGCCCCATACCGCTTCGCATACCCCTTCATTCCCTGTCCAAACTCCTCATCGGAATTCTCCGCCTGACGGATGCCCGCCACAATACCGATGATGGTGAATTCATAGGGGTCGAAGGAGCCCTTCGCTGCCATGGCGAACTTCTCTTTCCAGGAGACCGGCGCCACTTGCGACTGACCATCTACCGTCAAGTAGTTCGGCATCACGTAGAACATCCGGTCGTTCTTCTTCTTCTCTGCATCTGCCTGGACCGGGCTATTGTGATCCTGAGAATTACTCTGGGCAGACGGTTGGTCAGCGGGCTTGTCCTGCTTTGGAAGGGCTGCAGGGTCTGATGTTTGAGTCTGTGGGGCGCTCTGACCAGCGCAAAAAGTCACCAAGGACAATATTGACACGGCGAGTAAGCCTGCCAGTGCGGAATAGCTTAGTTTCAATTTGATGATGGCTCCAAGTTTAATTAATTGAGATGCGCCGTGGCGATGTTGGCAATCCACTCTCGGCAAACAGACTCCGCAATTCTGTAGTGGCCCGCCTCGGCAAATCCCTGAGATTCAACGGATGGTCACTTGGATTCTGCGCTCAGTTTCCCCCACTCGCTCCAGGGTGATTTCCATGGTCCGATCTCGTCGCAAGCGAGGGAACTTCTCTCCCCACTCTATCAGTAAGATGCAGTTGGGGGCGAGCAGGTCGTCCAGGCCGAGCGTTTCCAGTTCGCGCGGGGTATCGATGCGGTAAAGGTCGATGTGATACAGGGTGGTGCGGGGTCCGCGATATTCATGGATGAGCGTGAAAGTCGGGCTGGTCACGTCCTCGGCGCGAGCGGCTTCGAAGCCTTCCGCGATCCCTTTCACCAGGATTGTCTTTCCCGCCCCGAGGTCGCCGCGCAGCAACACGATAAGAGGAGGCGTCAGCTCGGCGGCAAGGCTCCGCCCGAATGCGATTGTCTCCTCGGCGGAGTGCGTAGTGGTCTCGGTCGTCATCCCGGAAGACTCAGTATAGCGAGCCTGTGGGGTGACGATGCCCTTAGAATCCCGGCGGAGTCTTAAGCTGATCCGAGACTGGGTCCAGGAAACTGCGGTCCAGAGCAGAATCCAGCGCCATACGCAGTTTGCGGTGGTCTTCGTCGCCCAGGGCGATGAAGCGGAAAGGCTGCAGGCACGCGCTCTGAAACTTGCGCGTCGGATGCAGCATTTCGGCCATGCCGCAGATGGGACCGGATCGGGTGTGGAAAGCGATTTCGACAAAGTCTCCGGTCGAAAGCTCATGCTGCAATTGCAGCAACCCTCCGGTGATAGAAATGGATTGAAGTTTTGCGCGCGCCCGCTGGCCGCCTTCGGCCATCACTGCGGCCGAGACCGTTCCGTTGAGTCTTACTCGGGGTGAACGCCGGTTGACATTGGATAGGGGGAAGTGGGTCATAGCCGATTGAACTATGCCATGCTAAAGCCGTTTGGGGCAGATTACGAAAGCGCCTGTACACGAGCGTATGCTTAACCATTAGGTCGATAGGGCTCTGCCAGTTAGCCGATTTTGCGATAATAACGGCAGTAACTTTTCTGGCTTGCGCCCAAGAAGGTACCTTTGTGCAGCACGTCATTGATAAGAAGAAGTTTGCGGGAGGCGAGGCGTTCAGAAATATGCGTAATGCTAAAAGGTCGAGATTTCAGTATGTGGTAGCGGCGGTTTGCGTGCTGGCAGCGTTGCTGACGGGCTGCTCGCGGGACCCAAACGTGCGCAAGCAGAAGTATCTGGAGAGCGGCCAGCGCTACTTCGACAAGGGCCAGTACCGGGAGGCTGCGATTCAGTTCGAGAACGCGATTCAGGTTGATTCGCGTTTCGCCGACGCCCACTACAAGCTGGCGCAGACCGCGATGAAGCTGCAGCAGTGGCCCAGCGCCTACCAGGAACTGTCGACCACCATCCAGCTCCAGCCCGACCAGTATGCGGCGCACCTTGACATAGCCAACCTGCTGATCCTCGGACGTCAGTTCAATGACGCGAAGGAGCATCTGGATCTGCTCGTGCAAAAGCAGCCCAACAACCCCGACGTCTATATTGCACGGTCCAATTACTACTCCGGCACCAACAACACCACCGCTGCTCTGGCGGACATGCAGAAGGCGCTGCAACTGGATCCCAGCCGCTCCGACGCTTATCTGAATTTGGCTATGCTGCAGATGAGCGGGCAACAGTGGGATGGGGCGGAGGCGAGTTTCAAGAAAGCGGTCGAACTCAGTCCGAAGTCCACTAATGCTCTGGTTTCGCTGGGGAACTTCTACCAGACGCGGGGGCGATTTCCCGAGGCCGAGCAGTGGTTCCGGCGAGCCATCGAGACGGCAGCGGACGATCCGAGCCCCAGGCTCTCTCTTGCCGGCCTGTACCTAGCCGAGAACAAGCCCGGCCCAGCCGAGGAGTTCCTGCGCCAGTCGAAGAAGGATTTCCCCAATAATTCCGTAGGCTACCGCATGCTCGGCGATTTCTATTTTGCCAACAACCAGCTCGACAAAGCCACGGACGAGTATGCCGTGCTGTATCGGGACCATGCCAAGGACATGGTGGTCAAGAAGAATTACATTCAGCTGCTGATCCTGAGAGACCGGCTTGACGATGCTCGCAAGTTGAACGATGAAATCGTGAAGGCGAAACCGGACGATGCCGATGCTCAGGTTTATAAGGGCGAGATCGAGATTCGCAGCGGCAAGGCCGGCGACGCCGTCAATACGCTGCAAGCCGTGTTGAAGAACGATCCCGATAACGCAGTGGCGCATTACCAGCAGGGCCTGGCATTCGACCAACTGGGCAACACCAGCCGGGCAGAGGCGGAGTGGCGCGATGCGGTTCGGCTGCGTCCTGAAATCGTGGAAGCGCACCGGGCGTTGGCGGGCGTGGCCATCCACCGGAGCGATGCCTCGGGACTGGCCCAGGAAGCGGACCAGATCATCGCTTTGCAGCCAGCGGCTCCGGACGGATACCTATTGCGGGCGGTCGCTGAAATCGATCGCAGACAATACGCCACGGCGGATGACTATATTCATCGGTCGCTGGAAAAGGAGCCGAACGATCCCGCCGCCTATGTGCAACTGGGCAACCTGCGGATGGCGCAGAGCCAGTATGCCGAAGCGCAAAAAGCTTACCAGCAGGCGCTGGATCAGGATCCGAATTCGACCGATGCGCTGGGCGGCGTGCTCAACGTGGACCTGGTGCAGAAGCAGCCGGACACGGCCATCGCCGCGGCAAAGACGCAGTTGGCCAGGTATCCCAAGAACGCCGGGTTTCACATCATGCTGGGCCAACTTCTGATGGAGCAGAAAAAGGACCTAGCTGGGGCGGAACAGGAGTTCAGACAAGCCTCCGCCTTGGATCAGAAGAACAGCGAAGCGCTGGTTAAGCTCGGCTCGGTGCAGAGCGCGCGCGGTAACACCGATCAGGCGCTGCAAACTTATCTCGACGGATCGAAAGCCGATCCGAAGGAGGTAGCTTTCAACCTGTTGGCGGGCGGCATCTATGAAAATAAGCAGGATTGGGACCACGCCAAGCAGCAGTATCAGAAGGTGCTTGCGATGCAGCCGGATAATCCGCTGGCCTCCAACAATTTGGCGTACGTGATGCTGGAGCAGGGCGGTAATCTGGACGTGGCTTTCGCGATGGCGCAGACTGCCCGGCGTCAGCTTCCCGATAATCCGAACTCGGCCGACACGCTGGGCTGGGCTTTCTACCACAAGGGCGTCTACACGTCCGCGATAACGCTGTTCAAAGAAGCGGTGAAAAAAGATCCGGACAACGCGGTTTTCAACTACCACCTGGGACTCGCTTACGCCAAGAGTGGCCAAGCCGCGCTGGCCCGGCAACAACTGGATCGCGTGGTGAAGCTCAAGCCGAATTTCCCGGAAGTGGAGAAGTTGCGGCGGGCGGTAGCGGAGGCGAAGGGGTAGGGATCGCTCACTCCGGCAATACCACGTCGAACAGCTCGCACAGTTTCGCGCGACACTCTTGATGTCCAGAGAGCAATCGTTCCTGCCGTGAACCTCCGCGCGTCTCAATCAGCTTATTGTCCGACAAAGTGACTCGGCCTTCCGGGGTGGCCAGCGAGCATATTCGCTGGCGCGTAAAATGCGACTCGGGCGAGGTCTGATGATAGTGGCACATTCCCGCAAATTCAGAGAGCTCTCGCGGTTCGAGGTTGAATGCGTATTCTCTCTTCCACTTGTTTTCGGCCATGACCTCCAGACCGAACATGCTATCGATGGATGTCAAACGATAAACACGCCCGTTTTGCGGCTGCTCCATGCGGGATTCGAGGCGTAGTGGTTCGAGGAAGCAATCGCCAAAACCGACATCGGCCAGCCAGGGCTCCTCTAGATCGATGCGTAGCGTGAGGTGGTCGAATTCGGGGCCGTAGCTGCCGTCTTCACGAGCGACTCGACCTGAGAGCAACGTCACACGAAACCCAAGCGCTCGGAGCAAGGCGGCAAAGGCTCCATTCAATTCGTAGCAAAATCCGCCGCGGCGTTCATTGACGATCTTGTGAAGAATGCGACTCTCGTCGCAGATGATTTCTCGTCGCAGGCCTATATCGAGATTTTCGAAAGGAACGGTGAAGAGGTGGGCGCGATGGAGTAACCGAAGAAGATCGATGCTGGGACAACCGGCACCGAGGGTCAGGGGCTCATGGAAGCGGATGCGTTGCAGATAGGCTTGAACGTCCATAGCGGCAGTCGTCCCAGCAAAATCGCTATACCGGCAACTCGTCCTGCATCCATCCGCCGGCGCTCTCAGGCTTCGCTTCTCCGGCGAGATCCAGAACCAATTTTTCCAGGACCATCCGTTTGCTGGGAGGATTCGAGCGCAGCGCCAGATCGGCTTTCGCTACCAGGCGTATGGAGCGCGTCAGTTCCCGCTTCGATTTATAGCGCCGAGCCTGGCGGATGATATCGTCGGCGGCAAAGGGCGGCACGCGAAATCCCTGCCACAAGGCCGCCCATAACATGCGCTGGTCGCGCACGTTCCGCTCCAGGATGACCAGCATCTGGCGAAAAGTTTTGGCCAGCATGTAGAGATGGCCGATGGCAGCTTCTTCGCCGTCGCCGGTCGATAGCAGCGCATCGAGGACCTGCATTGCGCGCACGCGGTCTTTAGAGGAAATCGCATCGGTCAATTCATATAAGGATCGCTGCTTCGCGGCGAGCACCATGGTCTCGACATCGGCGAGCGTGATTTTTTTCTTTTCGCCGGCGTAGAGGATCAGCTTCTCCAGTTCGTTCGAGACCATCATCATGTCGGCGCCCAGAGCGTCGACTAACTCGCGGGCGCCGTCGGCGTCGATCTTGACTTCGCGGGTGAGGCAGTACTCGCCAATCCAGCGGACGGCTTCACCCTCCTGCACGCGAGACAGTTCCACGATGCCGCAGAACCGGCCCAGGTCTTCGCGGATCTTCTGGTAACGGTCCTTGTCCGTCATCTCCATGCGGCGGGCGTAGGCGGGAATGCTGATGTGATCGGCGACAAAAATCAGGAGCGCATCGGGATTGGGATTCTTGCAGTAGGCTTCGATGGCTGCGATCTTTTCGTCGTTCGAGCCGCGGCCAAACAAAGTCTTCACCCCGCGCACGAAGAAAACCTGAAAGGGCGCCATCAGCGAGGGCGTGCGGGCGCGGTCCAGAACTTCGTTGAGCGAAGTCTCGGCCAGGTCGAACTCAAACAAGCCGAAGTCGCGCGAGTCGGGCGCGACCAGGTGATCGAGAATGGCATCGCGGCAGCGCTTGCGAAAGAACGCTTCGTCGCCAACCAGAACATAAGCCGGCTTCAGCTTGCGCGACTCCAGTTCGGAGAGAAAACGGTCGGCCTGAGTGAAGGCGCGCATCGGCCTCAGTAAACCTCCAGGATATTGGCCACCAGGGTGCGCGCGAAATCACGCGACAGGCGATCGACGGCCGGAGAATCTTCTTGAAAAAAACTGGGGAGATCGCTCGATATCTCGTACTGGTCGTGAAAAAGATAGGAAGGATTCTCGAAGAGCACTTTGCCATGGCGGTCGGTCAGGGTCACCTGCACGCTCACCGTGATCAGGGCGCTGACGGCGCGTCCGGTGGTGGAGTCGTAAGCCAGTGGGCTCGCCGATGCCGATAGAACTGTCGCCTTCAGCACCGCATCCGCGTCGCCGTTCGCTTCATGGATCACATGGTACTGGGTGCGGGCGTTAAATTCGCGCACGACGGCGTCGGTCAGCAGTTGCTCGATGCGAAAGGTCTGGCTGTGACTCACGAAGCCGGGAATCGCGATGGTGCGGATATTCTGCGGCAGTTCGATGGCATTTCCAGCGGTGTGGTAGCCGCAACCGGACAAGGCCGCGGCGAGGCCCAACGCGAGCGTAGATGCGACGGCCCGGCCTATGGTCACACGCTGCGGAAAAAACGCTTCCTGCGCGGCAGTCCGACCGCAGCGGCTAAAGCCGACGATGGAAAGAATCCAGTTATCGCAGCGCTGAAGCGCTGCGCCACCCAAAACCAAATGCCACATCGAGTTTTTGTGCATGTTGTGAGGCGCTGCGCCACGCGAATCCAGGCGTGAGAAACAATTTTTCCGCAGCCTGTTCAGCCCGAGGATCATTGAATCTGACCTCGCGGCCGGGATGCGGTCATGGTCTCGGCGCATTCGACCGCGGTCAAAGCGGCGACCCGCAGGTTATCGGTGGTCGCCCAGATCCACACGCCGTTCTGGTGATTCGCGTCGATGGTCAGTGAGACCAGGATGTCGCCTTGACCAGCCGCGCTCACAAAGGTCGGCGTATCTTCCGGACTGCCGCTCACCGCCACGTGCTCTCCCGCCAGGGCTTGCGAAAAATCTGCCATCGCGACTGGCTTCTCGACCTCCAGATAAATCGAAAAACCATGTCCGTGGAAGACGGGCGCCTGCAGCACCTGCAACGAAGGCTCGACTGCGCTGCGGGCGATCTGCCGGTAGTGTTTGCGGATTCTCTGCGACACGGCTTCCAGCGCCAGTTCCGATCTCTGTCCGTAGCGCGGCACCATGTTAAAGGCTACCTGGATGTCGAACACATTCTTGGGCAGTTCCTGGAAGGAGAGCAGATTCACGGTTTGCTCGTGCAGTTCGTCCATCCCTTTCTGGCCGTTCTCCGACGCCGGCTCAAACACGGTCGCGACCATGCGTTCGATTTTGGCGGCCTTCTCGCTGCGTAAGGCGAGCAGCGCGAGAACTGTGGCCGCTGGATGGGCGACCACCACCGGGCCCGGTTGCAACTCTGGAGCAATGGGCTGGCCGGTCTGGCGCTCGATCCAGGGCGAGCGGACCGACGCTCCCGCTTCATCTTCCAGGGCGTACGAACAATCCACGATGGTATCGCCCTGGTCGCGCGCCGCCTTCCAGTTATTGCGCGTGGAGCGCGGGTCGGAAGCGAAGAAGGTGAAGTCCACACGCTCGAATTGTTCCGAGCGGATGCTCTGGATAAAGCTTATCTCGTCGCCGACCGCTTCCAGTTGGCCGAGAGACTCGTCGTCGTCGAGCAACCGGATATCGACGGCGGGAAAATTCCGCTCGCGCAGGATTTCGGCGATCTCTTTTCCCTTGAGTGACGCTGCGCCAACGATGGCCACGCGATACAGGTTGGTGCCGCGGGAATCGACCTGCGCGCCGGATTTCGAAAGCGGCGTCATGGAGTGTGCGATGCCTCAGGGTACACCGGAGGCACGGGCGGAGTTTTACGATGGAAGATCCACTGCAATCGCCAGAGAACGCCAGATGCCATGTATAGAATCGCGATGGCGAAAAGCGCGGGCCGGGAAAAGTACCAGATCGACGCGATCAGCACGGCCATCAGAATGATCAGGCGGAAGGGATGGCGCGAACGAAAATCAATATCCTTGAAACTGTAGAAACGCCATGTGCTGACCATCAGATAACCGACCACGACGACCATCAGCAGCCAGCTCATCGACGTCCACCACGAAGTTATGGGTGCCCCGGCGGAGTAGTGGACCATCGCGGCAATCACTCCCGCCCCGGCCGGAATCGGCATGCCCACGAAATACTTCTTTCCCGGACGTCCCGGATTCGACGGCTGTGGGTTTTTCGCAATGTTGAAGCGCGCCAGACGGCTCGCGCCCGCCATGAGGAAAGCGAAACAGGCTACCGAGCCCAGTTCCGTAATTTTCTGGTGCAGGTCGGGCGCAATGATCATGGGCAACATATGAAAGCCCCACATCCAGGCGAGCAACGCCGGAGCAACGCCGAAGGCGATCACGTCGGCCAAGGAATCGAGTTCCCTGCCGAAATCGCTGGAGGTATGGGTCATGCGCGCGATGCGGCCGTCCAGACCGTCGAACAATACGGCAAAGCCGATGGCCTTGGCGGCGAAGTCCAGGTGCCAGACTTCACCCGAACCGCCGTACACGGTCTGCAGAATCGCGTAGAATCCGGCCGCGATATTTGCCGACGTGAACAGCGAGGGCAGGATATACATGCCCTTGCGCAGTTTTCCGCGCGCCCGGTCCGATTCACGACGCTGCGGCTCTAGCTCTTCCATGTTCCTGCTTCCATATTCAATGAGCCTCCCGCTCCTCCCCTTGCACTGTCCCTTGCACCATGGCCACGCCGGCATGAACCGGCTGCGCGACCGGCAAAAGAGCAAGTACCGTGGCTCCTCCCTTAACGCGATCGCCGGGCTTCACTTGGATTGCGGCATCGCGATCAAATAGAACATCCACGCGCGAGCCAAACTTGATGAGCCCCACCCGCTGGCCACAAGCCACGCGGTCTCCCACTTTAAGATTGAAAACGATACGGCGTGCGATCAAGCCGGCGATCTGCTTGAATATTACGGTACGGGCTGCGCCTTCCACGGTGACGATGTTCTGCTCGTTCTCTTCCGCCGAATGTGCGCTCATGGCGTTGAGGAACCTGCCACGCTGATAGCGCACCTCGCGGATCACGCCGGCAATCGGCGAGCGGTTCACGTGCACATCGAAAACGCTGAGAAAGATGCTGATCCGGCTGCGCGAAATTCCGCCAGAAGTCGCGACCGAAACATCGGTCACCTTGCCATCGCCTGGAGAAACGATAGGAATGAACGCGCCACCAGGGTCAGGAATCTGGCGCTCGGGATCGCGAAAAAACCACAGAAAGAAAGTTGCCAGCAGCAACACTGGGACAGCGTAGGGCCAAGCCGCCAGCCACGCGATCACGCCCGCAGCCAGGAGGCATCCCGCACCATAGAAGTAGCCGTCACGCACCATGGAAGTTCAAATGATTATAGAGCGAGGCCGCGACATTCTACATAACTGCAATAAAAAAAGGCGCTTAGAAGCGCCCGGTAGCACGGCATGATTCTGCCGAGACCCCAGTTTCCCTGGGGTTGGGGCCCGATGACTCCGTCCCGTTAATCCGACCTCGGCGAATCTATGCAGACTGCCGTTGAAACTGATGTTCCAGCGTCAGCATCTGGTCTTTGAGGCGCAGTTTTAGTTTCTTCAGCCGCACTTCTTCCAGTTTTTCATCATCGGTGAGGTAGCGTTTCTGGGTGAGGGATTCCAGCCGTTGGGAGTATTGCGAGTGCTCCTGAACCAGTCGCTGGAACTCGTCATGACCGGTCAGGAGTTGCTCTCTTGGAGTCAGCATCCTTGCTAGACCTCCTGCTGTTTGTTACTGCACGGTTAAAAAGTAGCACAGGGACGGGTGGGGTTCGATCGAATTTCATGGATAGATTTCCACCGCCTCCGCGAGCGGGCTGGACAGCCGAATATGCACCGAAAATGGTGCAGAAACAAACAGTATTCGGTGTCAGGTCAGCCGGTCGAACCATAGCGCATAAAGAATCGCATCCTCTACTGGTTCTCGTAATATGCCCGTCGGCGGCCCGACCTCGCGAAAACCATGCTTTTCATACAGTCCGCGGGCGGGCAGATTCGACTCTCGGACTTCTAGCAGAATCGCCGTTGCCGCCTCCTTTCCGCACGCTGAATCAGCCCGCGCATAACCATCGGCGATGCCGCGGCGAAGGAACTCGGCGGCTACCACCACGTTCTCGATATCCCACTCGCCTGCGACCGCCTGCGCGCAAGCGAACCCGCAAAGCTTGTCTGCTTCCTCGGCCACCAGAACGACACCACTTCCCACCAACTTGTTGTATTCCTCGCGCGTCCAGTGGGCGGCGCTCGGCGACTGCCGCTCGATGGCGAGAATCGCCGGCACATCGTTCATCACAGCGGATCGGATGGCAACGGGCATAGACAGTTGTCGGTCTCACGCCTTCGGCTTCGAAAAAATCTCAGCGTCGGAATGACGGATGTAGTTGGCTTCCAGATCTTCGGGACGAACGGTCTGGCCACGCTGAAGATGCTCCCAACCCAGCCGGGCGATTACGCCGCTGTCCGGATAGGAAATCAGTTCGACGCTATTTTCAGAAGCGCCCGTGGAAATTCGGATGGCCTCGGCCAATGCGGCGTCGGGTGTAACAATCGCGTTACCGGTGAGTGCGGCGGCATTGGCTTCGGTGAGAAATTCTGCCCGGCTCAGCAGGTGTTCGCTGTGCAAGCGGACCCCTGGGTCTAGTTCGTAGTCGCCAACATAGACGTCGCCACGGCCGGCATTGAGCGCCGCCAGAACCCGGCCACGCGCCGCGCCACTGCAGGCGACGGCTTCCAGCAATGAAATCGCGGCGATTGGCTTTTGCAGTACCTCAGCGAGAGCCTTTATGGCAGCGAGGCCTACACGCAACCCGGTGAACGAACCGGGTCCGTTTGCGACCGCGAATGCGTCCACATCGCTCTTGCCGTGTCCGTGGGCTTCGAGCAGGGCCGCGATCTGCGGAGTCAGCTGTGCGGAAAACGTGCAGCCCGCCAGCGGGACCACTTCGATAACCGCGCAGGTCTCCCTCGCTCGGCACACTGCCAGTGCGATGCTGCCCTGCTTACCCGAAGTATCGGCGGCGAGAAGAAGCATTGGGAAAGTGGTCCCTCATTCGCGTCAGTATTCCAGCGGACCGGCGTGCATGGTCATTTTCCATTCATCGCCGATCCGGCTGTAGACCTTACACGCACGTCCTTTCCAGAGAAAGTCTTTGCCATTGGCGTCACGCCACAAGGTGTCGATATCGACTACGGCAAACGCGCCATCGCCATGCTCCGATATCTCAATCTTCTGGATCTGGCGGCGGTTGTGGATCAGCGTGTGCGTATCGAATAGCTGCTGCCAATCCCGCTGCCAGCGCTCGCGGTCGTAACGGCCCATGATCATCACCCAATCCATCGGATCGTGCGACTGGGCAGTTCTGGGCCAGGGCCAAACCATATCCGAATGGAAGACCGAAATCAGCAAGTCCACATCTTTCGTATCCCAAGCGCGCGTCTCTCGATTTACGATCTCAATGATCTCATCGCGAATGATCTCATCGCGAATTTGTTCTCGTTGCCTCAACTCCTACTCTCCTTTGCGGGTAGGGGAGCCGTCGGAAGTGGATTGCGTTCCAGTCCGCGCACAATCTCTTCCACCAGCGAATACGGATCGCGCTTGTGCTCGGCGATCTCGGCCGCATAACGCTGCAGGCTGCCGCCATCCGTCTCCAATCGAACTCGCGCTTTTTCGAGCATGGCATCGCGCAGCATCTCGACCAGCCGCTCCTGCCAGTTCTCGACGTTCTTCTTGAGGACCAGGTTCTCTTTCTTCATGTACGCCTCGTAGTTGGCGATCGCTTCCGCCAACTCTTGGGTTCCCACGCCTTCGCTGGCGACGGTCTTGACGATCGGCGGCATCCAGTTGTCGCTACCTGTCGCCAGCGTGCGCGTGGCCAGCGATTGCAGGGCGCGAATCTCGCGTTCGATGCGCTCGGCCCCCTCGTGGTCGCTTTTGTTGATCACGAAGATGTCGGCGATTTCCATGATGCCGGCTTTGATCGTCTGCACATCGTCGCCCATTCCGGGCACGAGAATCACGATGGTGACATCGGCCAGCCGCACAATGTCGACCTCGTCCTGGCCGACGCCGACCGTTTCGATCATGATCAGGTCGCGGCCAGAAGCATCGAGCACCGTGGCCGCGTCGGCCGTGGCGCGCGTCAAGCCTCCGAGCGAGCCGCGTGTGGCCATGCTGCGGATGTAAATCCCCGGATCGCCGTAGTGATCCGTCATGCGGATGCGGTCGCCTAGAATCGCCCCGCCCGTGTACGGGCTGGTCGGGTCAACCGCGATAATGCCGACGGTCTGATTTTCTTTGCGATAGTGCTTGGCGAGTTGATCGACCAGCGTGCTCTTGCCCGCGCCGGGCGCGCCGGTCAGACCGATGATTCGTGCTTTGCCCGAAAACGGAAAAAGCGCTTTGAGCAGATCGGACCAGCCAGCAGCGCGGTTCTCGACCGTGGAGATGGCGCGGGCCAGGGCGCGGGCGTCGCCCGAGCGGAGGTCATTGATCCAAGGTTGAGTATTGTCTTTCAAAACCTATCAGTGTAAAGCACAGTGATCGATAAGGTCGTGGGAAACGCAACAAGTGAAGGGCAGGTGTCGCCAAGTTCAGCGTTCAGGACCTTACCACCCCGCAGCTGGGGCAAGCCCATTCTTGCCCGCCAATCAATGGCGTTCCACAGAATGGGCAAGCAGTTTCGGATGCTGGCACAACAGTTGCCAACCGCTCCTTCAGAGATGGGTCGATCGGGGTGTGGAGCAGGTGCCAAAGCACGAGAACTGCTGCTAGGGGCGCGCCAAGGCGGATAATCCAACCGCCAGTTACAAAATCGGGAGGGACCGGCACAGCCCAAAACATCACCGAGACAAGAATCAGAACAACCAAGCCAGCCCATTTAAAAGAACGGCGAGTCTTAGGGCTTTCGTGCGGATTGCGCCCGCAGGTCGTGCATAGCCAGCGTTTCCAATACCCAACAGGCAGAATCGGAATCCAGAAGATGTGTCCCACGTCAAACGTCCGGACCCGCACCGCCCGACGCGCTTCTCCGCAGAAGAGACAATAGTCGTTGCGGAATCCGACCGGCCTTGGCCACCAGTGGTAGACACCGTGTAGGATGAACATTGTACTTGGAGGCTGACGAAGCGGCCTAAGTCTAGTCCTTCAGCAATTGCCTTGCAATCACCAGGCGCTGGATTTCGCTCGTCCCTTCGCCAATCGTGCACAGCTTCACGTCGCGATAAAACTTCTCCGCCGGATAATCCTTGATGAAGCCATAGCCGCCGTGGATCTGCACGCCTTCGTTGGCGCATCTCACGGCCACTTCGCTGGCGTAGAGCTTGGCCATCGATGATTCGAGCGTGGTTTTCATGCCGGCATCTTTCATGGCGGCGGCGCGATACATCAGAAGTTTCGCCGCTTCGACTTCCGTTGCCATGTCGGCGAGTTTCCACTGGATCGCCTGAAATTCCGAAATTGGCTGGCCGAATTGCTGGCGCTCTTTCGAGTACTTCAGCGCGGCACGGTATGCGCCCTCGGCCATGCCGAGCGAGAGCGCGGCGATCGAGATGCGTCCACCGTCGAGCACGCGCATGGCATCGATAAATCCATCGCCTTCCTTGCCCAATAGGTTTTCTTCCGGGACGAAACAGTCTTCGAAAATCAGTTCGGAAGTGTCGCTGGCGCGCAGGCCGAGTTTGTTCTCTTTCTTGCCCGCGTGGAATCCCTGGCTGTCTTTTTCTACGATGAACGCCGAAAGGCCGTGGGTATGCGCCGCGCGGTCGGTCACTGCCAGCACGACAATCACGTCGGCATAGTGGCCATTGGTGATGAACGTCTTGGTGCCGTTGAGGATCCATCCGTCCTTCGTCCGCGCCGCCGTCATGCGCGCGCTGCCCGCATCCGACCCCGCCGAGGGCTCGGTCAATCCCCATGCGCCGAAGTGCTCGCCGGTGGCCAGCTTCGGAATATATTTCTTCTTCTGCATTTCATTTCCAGCGAGAAAAATGTGGTTCGAGCACAGAGACGTGTGCGCCGCCACGATGATGCCGACCGATCCATCGACGCGAGAGAGTTCCGCGATGGCCGTGACGTACTCCACGTAGCCCATGCCTGCGCCGCCGTATTCGTGTGGGAAGATCGTACCGAGGAGCCCTAGCTTGCCTAGCTCTTTAATCGTCGCCAGCGGGAACTCGCAGGCTTCATCCCACTTCATGACGTTCGGCGCAATCTCGCGTTCGGCAAACTCGCGCACCGTCTTCTTCAAGTGCAGCTGCTCTTCGTTTAACTGGAAGTCCAATGATCCTCCACCTGGTTCTCTCTTAGCTGGCTCCCACCGTGACTTTCACCACGGAGACACTAAGGCACGGAGAAAACCAATACAGCTTTATAAGACCTTATTTTGCCTCTTACCGAGGTTGCCACGTTGAGGTTAATGGTCATGCCGGCGTGGCCGCGCGCGTGGATGGCGCGGAAAAAATTGGCGCCCAACTGTTTCATTTAAGCACGGCGGGCAGCGATCAACGAAACTCTCGTACCGACCGGTTGGCTGGGGGAAGTCTTCTGTTGACTTAGTAACCGTCCGTGCTATAGTAACGCCTCTCGGAAACCGGGCCCCACGTCATGACTTATGAACGCGTCATCAAATCCGATACCAGGGCCGCCGAACCGCCCGCCGATAGCACCTCCTCCGAACCACTCGCCGTCCAGCCGGACTTCTGAAACCAGGCATAAGTGGTATCTTGAGCTCCTAGAAACCTGCCGGGCGCTGGCTGGCTTGCCTGTCTTAGTGTCTCTGATTCTAGAAGCTTTTACACCCGACACCAAGATCATTGGCACGGGCGCGGCAATCGCGGTCATCATCGCGCTCATCCTGCGCTTCTTCCCCAAGGTGAGGCACGTATTAAAGCCGCACAAGGGGTATGCGTTCTGGACGGCGTTGCCCTGGTTTCTGACGGCGGCGCTTGCGGTGGTTCTGATTTTTGTCGTGCTTCCCGATCGCGCCGTCAAGCAGGGCAGCCTGCTGGCAAACAAATGGCTGAAGTGGCAGAAGGATCTGGAGGGAGCTGCCGGGCAATGCACGAAGGCTAAGGATAGGGACAAGTGCCTGGCGGGACAATTATCTCCGGTTATCGACAATCGACCGCGGCCAGAGCGCAAGAGCGATGCCACCGGCCTGGCCAGCGATCTCATGGCGGGTCAGTTGATGCTGGCCAATGAGAACGCGAGATCGGCGCTGAACGATCGCCTTGGTATCCGGGAGAAATTCCTGGGATCGGGCCGCTCCGAACCCGTAGGTCAGACCAACTACACGGCCGCCAGCGTGCCTGAATATCTCGTTCCCAATCTCAGCGATAGGTCACCCAATGTGTGGGTATGGGAGCCGCAACAGGTCCAGGACCAAAAGCCGATCATGGAGCAGAACCTGCTAGACGTCTTGCACACCTTCCCTCCGGCGAACACTGCGGTGAACCACCAGGACTTTGAACATAACTGGAACTGGCTGAAAGACCACTTACAGGCGAACGATCCGCGACCGATATTGGTGCGTTTTGCCCTCATTCCGCAGACGACACATTACTCAGGATGCTTGGGGCGCCCGGAAGCCACGCGGGTGTTCATGAGCAACCTCGGCGAACTTGCTTCGAAGACGGTACACGATGCGGCGCAGAGCACGGGGTATGTTGTACCCGAAAAAAGCGACGATCCAGGTCTAAGGCTCTTCATTTGGGTGTATGCGCCGACCGAGGAAGACCAAGCGGTTTCCGCCACCTGGGGCAATGTGCTGGCAAATTTCGGAAAGTGGATCACCGCCGAGCCTTGCAAGAACGCAAACTAGCGTAGCGCGGTGAAGATAGCGATGGTTATGTTTCGTCTCGATCCGATAAGAAGATTGGTGTTTGCCCGAGGAAGTCAAAGGCTTTAACCACGGGGGACACAGAAGATCACGGGGGAAGTCAGCGAATCATAAACGTCGATCTGTTTGACGCACTACACTAGACGCAGACGACAAATCACTAGGCTGTTTTCTTCGACCCCATCCCCAATCCCCCCCGCGTCATCCACGGCGAGTGCTGCGACATTATCCGTCCGGTTCCGCTCCTGGAAACGGTCTGGGCCCAAGAAACACTATTTTGTGGGGGCTTCACTGTTTCCCCAAGACCGTTTCCGGGGTATACTCTCTTGAATATCGGAGTGCTGGGTTCTCGAATTCCCCTCGACAACCTGAGGCGGACGCTGCCTTTGTTGTGGGATTGGGGCGCGCTCCCTCGCCGGCTCTCCAAATCCGGGCAAACCTACATGGATGAGCGCTACCGCATGGGCAATGATTCCGATGGCCCGACAATGCCGGGTACCCGTGCGTCCGGAGATATGGTTGGCGCTGGGGCGCTAACACCTCCGCCTCTTTCGAACCCACCGCTCTCCGATGCTCCCACCTTGCCGCACGGAACCCCGATTCCGGGCGCGACAGGTCTTCCTCACGCTCGCCCAGCACCGTCCTTGACCGACAATATTTCCGCTTTTCTGAGTATGCAGCCGGGCGTGCTTTTCGGTGGACGCTACGAAATCCTGAGCGTGCTGGGGCAGGGCGGCATGGGCGCCGTCTACAAGGCTCGCGACCGCGAACTTGACCGTCTGATCGCGCTCAAAGTGATCCGACCCGAACTGGCGACGGATCCCGCGATTCTGCTGCGCTTCAAGCAAGAGCTGATTCTCTCCCGCAACATCACGCACAAGAACGTCGTCCGCATTTACGACCTGGGCGAGGCCGATGGCATCCGCTTCATCAGCATGGAATACGTCGACGGCGAGGATCTGCGCACCATCTTGCGCCGCCAGGGAAAGTTCTCATCCAAGGAAGCCATCGCGGTGGTGGAGCAGGTCTGCCGCGCACTCGACTCCGCCCATTCCGAAGGCGTGATCCATCGCGACCTGAAGCCGCAGAACATCATGCGCGACAAGCACGGCCGCATCGTGGTGATGGATTTCGGCTTGGCGCGCTCGCTCGGCGATTCCGGCATGACCCAGACCGGCGCCATCGTCGGCACGCTCGAATACATGTCGCCGGAGCAAGCTCTGGGCACTACGCTCGATCAGCGTTCCGACATTTTCAGCGTCGGCCTGATCTTCTACGAACTGCTCACCGGAAGAGCTCCCTACGAGGCCGACACCGCCATCGCCAGTCTCATGAAGCGCACGCGCGAGGACGCTCGCGCTGCTTCCGACGTTGACGTTTCCGTTCCCAAATCCCTGAGCGCTATCGTCAGCCGCTGTCTGGAGCGCGAACCCGCCAACCGCTATCACTCGGCCGTCGAACTGTTGCAGCAATTGACGACTTGGGAAGCCAATCCCCACATCAGCGCCGAAGCGCTTTCCAGGATGATTGCGCATCCGGTGGTGCGCACGTCGCGCTTCAACCTCGATCTTCCGGGAAAAAGTTGGATGTGGATCGCCGGCGCCGTGCTCGTCATCGTGCTGGCGATCTTCGCCGGGCGCACCCTGCTGAATCGCTCGGGAACATCCTCTGGCGAGATGGCGCAAGGCATCCCCTCGCTCAAGCAGGGAAAGTATGTTGCGATCCTGCCGCTAAAGAAGGTCGGGGACGACAAAGCCCTGGGTTACGTGGCCGACGGCATTGAGGAAGCTCTCGCCGCCAAGCTGTTTCAGTTGAAGGAAGTGCACATCGCATCCTCTGGCGCCGTTGAGAAAGCAGCCGCCAAGGATCTACCTCTCTCCAAGCTCGCCCGCGAACTCGGCGTCAACCTGGTGTTGCAGGGCAGTGTGCAGGGCAATAGCGACAAGTTCCGCGTCACCCTCGGTCTCGACGAAGCCACCACCGGCAAGCGTGTCTGGAGCCAGGAGTTCTCGGGAGCCTCGGGCGACGTGCTTGCCCTCGAAGATCAGATCTACGGCAACGTGGCCACGGCCCTTGCCCTCAAGCCGACCGACGAAGAGCAGGCACGCGTCGGCGCCCACCCCACGGAGAATGTGAAGGCCTACGATCTTTATCTGCAGGGGCGAAATGCCCTGCACAACAGTCACGACACCAGCGGAATTCGGCCCGCCGTAGCGCTGTTCGAGCAGGCCATCGATAAAGATCCCAACTTCGCTTTGGCTTACACCGGACTCGCCGACTCCAGCCTTCGCATGTACGGTGAAACCAAGGAAAGCGTTTGGGCGCAAAAGGCCACGCTCTCCGCGCAGCAGGCCGAGCGGCTTTCGAACAACCTACCCGAAGTTCACATCTCGCTGGGCAGCGTTTATTCCGCCACCGGGAAGAACACGGAAGCGGTCACTGAACTGAAACGCGCACTGGAATTGGCGCCGAACTCGGATGAGGCTTATCGGAATCTGGGCGACGCCTACATCCGCAGCGGTCAGAGTGACGAAGGCATTGCCGCCTTCCAAAAAGCGGTCGCCGCCAACCCATACAATTGGACGAATCACAACGCTCTCGGCAATGCCTACTTCGGACTCGGCGACAGCGCCAAAGCGCTCCCCGAGTTTCAGAAGGTCACCGAACTCGGCCCGGATAATCCGATAGGCTACGCAAACATCGGCTCGGTGTATCTGCGCGAAGGCAAATGGGGCGAGGCCATTCCGCAATTTCAGAAAGCTCTGGCGCTCGCCCCGGACGCAGACACTTACTCCAACCTCGGCACTGCTTATTTTTTCCTGAAGAACTACGACCAGGCGACGAAGATGTACGAAAAAGCGGTCGAGATGACTCCGAACGACGAAGTGCTCCTGGGCAATCTAGGCGACGCTTACCGCTGGTCGGGCCACTCCGATCAGGCCTCCACTGTCTACGCCAAAGCCATCTCGCTTGCTTTTCAGGAGCTTCAGGTGAACCCGCGATCCGCCAGTATCATGGGCGATCTTGGACTGCTCTACGCTAAGAAGGGCGATGCCGCCAACGCGCTGCAGTACACACAACAGGCCCGCTCCATCAACTCTGACGATCTACAGCTGATTTACTCAGAAGCGCAAGTGAAGACTTTGATCGGTAAGCCGGAAGAAGCGCTGAAGTCGCTGCGGCTGGCGCTGGAGAAGGGTTACTCCGCGCAGGAAGCCTGGAACGATCCGGAGCTTCAGAAGCTCCAAGCCCTCCCGCAGTTCTCACAATTGGTGAATCAGTTCTCGAAAGCGAACCACTAGGTCTCTGACCGCGTGAATTGCACTTGAAGCGTTGTAGTCTCCCAAGTCTCAAAATCGAGACCTGGGGCACCCACTCTTGGTACAAAAACAAGTGGTCACTCTGAGTTTGTGCTAAGCCTTCGGGCTGACCTTCCACATCTTGCGGCGCGAAACTACCGCAGCCAATCCCGTCATCATCAATGCCACGGTTCCCGGCTCCGGAACGGTGCCCGCGTGCGCGGTGAACGAAAGTCCGCCCGGCCATTTGCTCTGCCCTTGCCTCTCGAAATTAATGAAGAAGCTCTGCCCGTTCAGTATCCCATTGCGCGGATTGAGGCCGCCGTGAACTCCCGACAGCAGAATTTCCACCGAGCCGTTCTTCAAGGTCTTGGTCGAGCAGTGCAGAAACAGGGTCTGAATGCAACTGATGTCGATCGCCGGCTCGCCTTTCTCAATCAACGCCAGCGAAGTCCAGTTCTGTCCACTCGCGTTCGTGAAAAACAGTATGCCCGATCCGCTCTTAGGGACGCTGAAGCTAAAATTCAGCCCAACTCCCGGACATCCTTTTGGAGGGCACGCTACATTCGCGCTATTGGCGCTGCGGATGATGATCTTTGGATCGTTGATCCCGTCGCCGAAGGCCATCACCGAAGCGACTACCAGCAGCACAGCCACTGCACAGATCTGAGAGATTCTCATTGAGGTCTCCTGTTCACCAAAGGATCGAGCTGGGTGACTCTCTCCCAGCTTGCGGGGGATTCTGGCGAGGTTAGCTTGTTCATCCGTGCCGGTCAAGCGGAAACCAACATTTCCTCAAGAAATTTCAGGGCGACATGCAAACTGTTGCGTACAACGTAACTCAACTGCGCAAGCCTATGCAGTTCTCCACTTCCCGCACGCAGCGCAGCGCCCACAAAAAAAGCCGGAGCCCGAAGCCCCGGCTGTCCAGTTGGTTGTGTGCCCGGATAAAAATCTACTCAAACTCCGCGCTTCCGGAGAGACGCGGCATGCCCGCGTCACCCGTTTACGCGCTCCGTCGCGGCCGCACCGTCAAGTCCCGCACTTGCGCCAGAATGCTCGACATTTGCATCCCGTTCAACTGTGACAGGTACGGTAAAACGTCGGCCACGAACTGATCTTCCATCAACTCGCGGACTTCCTCCTGCCGATTCCGCTCTCCACCCGAGAGCAGATCCGGCACACTCACCTCGAGCGCCCTCGCCAGTCGCTCCAGCGAAGACAATGTCGGCGTCGCCTTCTCGTTTTCGATTTTTGACACGTAGGTTCGGGGCACTGCCATCCGCAGCGCCAGTTGCCGCTGGCTCAGGCCATTGCGCAGCCGCAGCGAGCGGATCGAGTGCGCCAGCCTCAGGTGCCCGCGCCCGGTAGAATGGATGTTCACCGGCAGCACTTCCGGCGCCGGAGTCATAGCCGTGATCTCCGCCTCGTCCTCATCCAAGGGCAGATGGCAACGGCGGCAGAGGCTATTCGATGTGCGGAATTGCACCAAGAGACAACGGTCGCAGCGTACGACTTCCCGTGAATCCACGGGAGTTAATGTGGTAGCCATTCAGGTTTTGCGAGTGCCAGAGCGGGGCTACTCTCAAAGCCAACTAGAGGGTAATCTGCTGTATTGGGCCTGTGAAAGTCAAGACAAAAGTGAGAAAACAAAGCGTTTATCCCAACAGAGCCGTGATTAAACGGCGGGAATTATTGGAAAACAGGTATAAAACATGAATCAGCGTGAAACCGGATGGTGTTTACTAACTGAGTTCACCCAGTCGGAAAGTCTTCGAAAACATGCGCTCGCCGTCGAGTCATGCATGCGCTCCTACGCTCGCAAAACCGGAGCTGACGAAGAGCTGTGGGGCATCGTTGGCCTTCTCCACGACTTCGATTACGAGAAATTCCCCACCGCGGAAGAGCATCCCTACAAAGGCTCCGAGATTCTGAAAGAACACGGCTATTCTGAAGAAGTGCGGCGCGCGATTATGTCACACGCCGAGTACACCGGCGTCGCGCGCCTCTCGCAGCTGGAAAGAACTCTCTTTGCCTGCGATGAACTCACTGGATTCATCACCGCCTGCGCTCTGGTTAAGCCGGGAAAGTCGCTCGCCGAAGTCGAAGCCAAATCCGTCCGGAAAAAAATGAAAGACAGAGCCTTCGCGCGCAGCGTCCACCGCGAAGACATCATCGCGGGCGCCGCCGATCTCGGAGTGGATCTCGAAGAGCACATCGCTTTCTGCATCGAAGCGATGCAGGGGATCGCGAGGGAATTGGGGTTGGATGGGAACGCGGCCGAGCCGGCCTAAGCAAGACCCGTGCAGGGATGTGAGATGCTTCTTATCGCAACACCGCGGCTATCTTCCCGCTGGCGATCAACTCCGCGATGCGCGCGAAATCCGGGTACATCACGCGATCCTTCTCCATGGTCGCGCACACCGCGCGGATCGCCGCATGCGCCTGCTGCAATGGCTTGGAAGGCTTCAGCGGCGCGAGGAAGTCAATCGCCTGTGCCGCTGCCATGGCTTCGATGGCCAGCGTGTTGCGCGTGTTCTGAACCACCTTTTTCAGCTTGTTCGCCGCGGTCATGCCCATAGAAACGAAGTCTTCTTTATTTCCCGAAGTCGTAATCGAATCGACCGACGCAGGATGCGCCAGCACTTTGTTCTCACTGACGAGTGCCGCAGCGGTCACCTGCGGCATCATGAAGCCCGAGTTCATGCCCGCGCCCGGCGCCAGAAATGGCGGCAACCCCTCACTGAGCGCGGGATTCACCATGCGCTCCAGCCGCCGCTCGCTGATGCCGGCCAGCGCGCTCAACGCAATCGCGAGAAAGTCGAGCGCGAAGGCGAGCGGCTGGCCGTGAAAGTTTCCGCCGGAGAGCACGTCGCCCTCGCCGTCGCCATCCGACGCTTTCGGATTCTTCACGAACACCAGCGGGTTATCGACCGCCGAGTTCGTCTCCGTCTCAAACACCGCGCGGCAATGAGCAAGCGTGTCGCGCACCGCGCCATGAACCTGCGGGATACAACGCAACGAATAGGCGTCCTGCACGCGGCCGCAGTCACGATGCGAACCGCGGATCTCGCTCCGTTCGAGCAGACGGCGCAGGTTCGCCGCGGTCTTGATTTGTCCGGCGTGCGGGCGCGCCTTTTGAATGCGCTCGTCGAAAGCGACGTTGGTTCCTTGGAGAGCATCGCACGCCATCGCGCCGATGACGTCGGCGGTATCGACCAGCGTCTCGGCGGCAAGCAGCGCCAGAGTGCCGATGGCCAGCATGGCCTGTGTGCCATTGATGAGTGACACCGCTTCTTTCGCTTCGAGCACCAACGGCTTGATTTGCGCGCGCTTCAAGGCTTCGGCGCTGGCGAGGCGTGCGCCTTTTTCGGCTTCGTCAGTGCATTCGCCTTCACCGATCAATGCCAGGGCCAGATGCGCCAGCGGCGCCAGATCGCCGCTCGCTCCCACGCTTCCCTGCGATGGGACCATCGGCGTCACGCCGCGATTGAGCATCTCGCAGATGGTGTCGATGACGATGGCGCGCACGCCCGAATTGCCCTTCGATAGCGAGTTGGCGCGCAAGAGCATCAGGGCGCGCGTGTCGGGAACCGAAAGCGGTTCGCCTACTCCGACGGCGTGCGAGCGCACGAGGTTGACTTGCAACTCGCGGACCTGATCGCCGGCGATGTGCACATCGCTCAGCTTGCCGACGCCAGTCGTGATCGCGTAAGAAATTTTGTTACTGGCGACGAGGGCGTCGACGACGGCGCGGGCGCGATTGACGGCCTCGCGCGCGTCGGGATCGAGGAGGACGGGGCGGCGGACGTCGAAGTACGCTACTTCGCGCACGTCTTCAAGCGTGAGATCGTTTCCGTTGATGTGCAGAGCGTTCAAGGCAGTTCTTGGATCCTCAGTTTCCGGTCTTCAGATAGTGGTCGTTCGCTGTTCGTCGTTCGCCTTTCGCTCCCAAGTTTCGTCCATACGCAGATCGTGGAACAAATCTGTTTCGTATCATGGCATCGCCTTAGCGATGCCGCTAGTTCTCGAAATCAAATGCCCCTTCGGGGGCTGCCCCCCGCAGCCCGGAACACGGTCATATATTTCTCCGGCAGGGCGCGAGATTTCATTCTTGCATCGGCCACGATGTGGGTGGTCTCGCCTTCGGCCAGCAACTCGCCAGTTTCCGCGCTTCGCAATTCGTATCCGAAGCGGATCACTTTGTCCCGAACATGTTTCAGGTACGTACGCACGATAACCTCGTCATCATAGTGCACTGGAGCCTTGTAGCGGCACTGGGCATCGACAACGGCGATGAAACAGCCGTCTTCGCGCTCCATATCTTTATAGCTGAAGCCAAGCTGGCGGAGCAGTTCCACGCGTCCCACTTCGAACCAGATGAAATGATTCGAATGATAGACGACGCCCATCTGATCGGTTTCAGCGTAACGGACGCGGATGCGAGTTTCATTCACCGTCGCTGGCGCCGTCTGATTTGCATTGACAGACATCGATGTATGGGGACGGTTCATCGGCCTGTCCACTTTGGCTTGCGCTTTTCGAGGAACGACTCGATTCCTTCGCGGAAATCGGCGCTCTCGCGAATGCCGGCATTTTCGCGGATGGCGGTTTCAATTCGCGCATCGAGTTCGGCGCGCGCGTGATCGGTCAGCAAACGCTTGGTATGGAAAAGCGAGAGCGGACTGTTCTCCGCCAACTGCGCGGCGAGTTCGCGGGCGCGGTCGAGTAGCTTCTCCGGAGGAACGATTTCGTTGATCAAGCCCATCTTCAGGGCTTCCGCCGCGTCAAAGATGCGGCCTGTCAGCAGCAGATCGCGGGCGATTTTTTCGCCGGTTTGGCGCAGCAGAAAAGTCGAGACGATGGCGGGCACGAATCCAATCCGAACCTCAGTGTAGCCGAATTTGGCTTCCGGCACGGCGAGCGTAAAATCGCAAAGAAGGGCGAGTCCGGTGCCGCCGGCAATGGCCGCGCCGTTGACTGCGGCAATCGTTATTTTAGGAAACTCATAGAGCGAGCGAAACAGGCCGACCATGGTTCGCGAGTCTTCGACATTTTGCTCGGGCGTGCGGCCGATCAGGGCTTTCAGGCCGTCGAGGTCCATGCCGGAGCAGAAGGCCTTCCCGGCCCCAGTCAGAATCAGGATGCGTGCCGAAGAGTCGTTCACTTCGTCCAGAGCATGGAGCAGGTCGTCAATGAGTTCGTAGCTGATGGCGTTGCGCTTCTCGGGCCGGTTGAGGGTGATAGTGGCGACGGCAGAGTCGAGCGCGATTTGGAGCGTCTTGTAGTTCATGCGCAAGCCTGGAATAGGCGTATGAGCACTGCTTTTTAAGTGTTCGTCCTGAACAAAAAACTTGTCATCCTGAGCGAAGCGAAGGATAACAAACTTACTATTGTACGAGAGTCATTGCGCGATAGAAGTTTTGTACCGCACGCCGATCTCGGCCGTCGCTCTCAAGAGCGCGTCCAGCGGCTTCAGTGGGGATAATTGCGCGCCACGACCGCGCAGGGTTTCGATTACTGTTTCGGTTGGAATATTCCCGACTAGCTCATCCTGCGCGAAGGGGCATCCGCCTAGGCCGCCGATGGCGGAATCGAAGCGGCGGCAGCCGGCTTCGTAGGCGGCCGTGATTTTGGCGGCGGCCTGCTCGGGCCGGCTGTGCAGGTGGACTCCGATTTCGAGGTAGTCATACTTCGCCATAACCGCGGAGACGACTTCGCGAATTTTCTCGGGCGGCGCTAGGCCGACGGTATCGGCGAGCGAGATGGTACGAATCTCTTGCAACTCGAGCAAGGCTACGGCTTCGACCACCTCATCTATAGTCCAGGGTTCGCCGTACGGATTGCCGAAGGCCATCGAGATGTAGACGATGGTGTCGAGTCCGGCTTCGTCGGCTTTCTTCTCGATCTTTTCCAGTTCTTCGATGGCGTCTTCCAGTGTCTGCCGCTGATTGTTCTCTAAGAAGGTTGGCGAAATCGAGTACGGAAAACCCAGGGTGCGCACGGCATCGGTCGCGATCGCCCGCTGCGCGCCTTTTTCGTTGACCACGATGCCGATGATTTCGACGTCGTCGGGCGGGTCAAGTTCTTTCAGAACTTCTTCGGAGTCGGCCATCTGGGGAACGGCGTTGGGCGAAACGAAGCTGACGGCGTCAATGTGCTTGAAGCCGGCGGAGATCAGAGCTTGGAGATAGTTGGTCTTGAGATCGGCAGGGATCTGCCCCTTGAGGCCTTGCCAGGCATCGCGGGGGCATTCGATCAATTTTACGCTTCCAGAAGTGGTAACCACATATCACCTTTGCGGTCGACGCCGGAGATGGCGGATGTCGATCACCACCGATACGAACGCGGCTACTAGCGAAATCGTTCCTATAAGGAATGCTGCCTTGACCCGTGGAGGAATGTAAGGTTTTTCCAATAATTGCAACACATATTCTTGCCCTCGATACTCCGCGCGAAGTTCCTGGTAGCGGCGAAAATCCCTATATTCCACTACCGAAACAAGTACACCGCACAAGACGGCCACCACCGCGAATACGGTTGTACGTTTGCTAATCATCTCGACGCCCCTGCTACCGCATTCGATGACCCGATGGCCCGATCACCCGATCACCCGATTCTATGTTTGCAGCACTCCCACCTTGAACTCCGGCACATCCGGGTTTAGCGACGCCGCTTCGAGCGCTTGCGTGATGGCTTGCCGTGTTTCCATGGGGTCGATGATTTTGTCGATCCACAAGCGCGCAGCGCCGTAGCGGGGGTCGGTCTGCTCTTCGTAGGTTTCCTTGGTTGAATCGAAAAGCGCTTTTTTTTCTTCTTCGCTCAACTTCTTGCCGCTCCGCTCCAGTTGCTTCACTTTAATTTCTACCAGCGTGCCGGCGGCGGAGTCTCCGCTCATGACCGCGAATTTCGCGGTGGGCCAGGCGAAGACGAAACGAGGATCGAAGGCTTTGCCGCACATGGCGTAGTTCCCGGCGCCGAAAGAGCCGCCGACGATCACGGAAATCTTGGGCACTACGGAGTTCGACACCGCATTCACCATCTTCGCTCCCGCCTTGATGATGCCGCTCCACTCGGCGTCGCGTCCCACCATGAATCCGTTTACGTCGTGGAAAAAGACGAGCGGGATCAGGTTCTGGTTGCAGTCCATGATGAAGCGCGCGGCTTTTTCGGCGGACTCGGTGTAGATGACGCCGCCAAACTCGATGCGCTTGTGGCCTTCGTGGTCGGTTTGCTGCGCGTGAAGTTTCTGGTTGGCGACGATGCCCACGGCGAAGCCTCCGATGCGCGCATAGCCACAGATCATCGTCTTGCCATACTCGGGCTTGTATTCGTCGAAGCGGCTTTCGTCCACGATGCGCGCGAGAATTTCCTTCATATCATAGGGGCGCGCGGGCGAGGCGTCGTAGGCGCCGTAGATTTCTTCGGCCGGCATCGCCGGGTCGACGGGCTTTTTTCGATCAAAGGGAGACTGGCGGCGGTATCCCCATTTGTCAATGAGCGAGCGGATGCGGGCGAGGCAGGCTTCGTCGTTGGGTTCGCGAAAGTCGACGGTACCGCTGATGGCGGAGTGCATGGCGGCTCCGCCTAATTCTTCGGCGGAAACTACTTGGCCGATGGCGGCTTGCACGAGCGCGGGGCCGGCGAGGAACAGGCCGCTGCCGTCGGTCATGAGGACGTGATCGCACATCACGGGGAGATATCCGCCACCGGCCACGCACATGCCCATGATGGCGGCGATCTGCGGGATACCCATGGCCGACATGACGGCGTTGTTGCGGAAGACGCGCCCAAAATCGTCGGTGTCGGGGAAGACGTCCTCTTGCAGAGGGAGAAAGACTCCGGCGGAGTCGACAAGGTAGATGGTCGGAATGTGATTTTCGATGGCGATGTTTTGCGCGCGGATGACTTTCTTCGCGGTCATCGGAAAGAAGGCGCCGGCTTTGACGGTGGCGTCATTGACGATGAGCATGACCAGGCGCGAGTGGATGCGGGCGAGTCCAGTGATGACGCCGGCGGCCGGTGCGCCACCCCATTCTTCGTACATTTTGTGCGCGGCGTAGAGGCCGAGTTCGAAGAAAGACCCTGGATCGGCGACGATGTCGATGCGCTCGCGGGCGGTGAGGCGCGATTTGGCGTGCTGACTTTCGACGCCTTTGGCACCTCCACCTTCGCGAATTTTTTCCTCTTCGTTTCGCACCTGCGCAACGAGTTCGGCGAGCGCACGCATGTTGGATTCGAAGCGAAGAGAGCTGGGGTCAACCTTGGTGGGGAGGATGTTGTTGATCGTGAGGGCGGTGGATTCGGTTTGTTCGCGCATGAGGGCGGAGTTCTCAACAACTTGAGAAACTACTTACTATACCAGCCGAGGAAGAGCACAGCGCCGATTAAAGGTGCAGCACGGGTGCGGCGATTCGGAGTACCGGGGAGCGCCAGAGGTGGGGCGCTACAATCTAACCATGTTACGGAGGCTCGCATCCCGGCCAGACTGGCAGATTGCCATGGCGCTAACCGCGGCGCTGCGCGTGTTTTATTCGGCGATGGCAGCAGGATTCTTGCCGTTTCTGCATCCGGATCCGGCGCTGATTCACAGCAATGCGCTCACTGACAATTTGCCCGCGCCGCACGGTCTTTGCTATGCGTTGCTGGGGATTTGGGAGCGCTTCGATACGCTCTGGTACCTGCGGATCGCCGCGCGTGGATATGATCTGCCGGCGGGAGTGATTTTCTATCCGCTCTATCCCGCGGCGATTCGGGCGGTGAGTTGGTTGATGCCAGCGATGGCAGCGGCGCTTCTGGTCTCGACCGTGGCGGCGTTCTTTTCATTCTGGGGACTGCTTCGTCTGGCAGGCGAGCTATCGGAGGTGGGAAGACTGCGCATGCTGCTGCTGTTCTGCGCGTGGCCGGCTAGTTTTGTGCTCTTCGCCGGCTACGCGGACTCCTTGACGCTTGCGCTGGTGCTGTGGGCCGTCGTCTTTGGGCGCGAAGCACGGTGGGAAGCGGCGGCCGTTTGCGGGGTGCTTGCGGGATCGGCGCGGCCTACGGGTGTGCTGGTTTTCGTCCCGCTCGCGGTGATGGCGTTGCGCAGCCGGCAAGGCCGGTCGCTGGTGGTGGCATTAACACCTCTCGGATTGCTTGGCTATTGGGGTTGGCTGCGGTGGTCGGGGCGACCTTCCGTGGTGGAAGCTTACCGGCTCTATCAAGGCATGACGATGGCGCCGCCGTGGAGGGGTCTGGCGGAAGCCGTGCAGTTGATCGTGATCAAGCACGACGCTCTGCTCGCCATCAAGCTGGGACTGGTGATTCTGTTCGCGGTCATCAGCTTGCGGCGCGGAGTGCGAATCGGAGTGCAAATCGAAGACAAGGCGTTCGCGCTCGCGGTGTTGCTGCAGATGCTGATGTACACGGGGCGGCCGCTGCTGGGGGCGGCGCGCTATCTGCTTATGGTGTATCCCGCGTTTCTGGTTTGCGGAGCTTACGCCGAGCGTTGGAATGGGAAGCAGCTTACGTTCTATGTCACGGCACTCGGTCTCCTGAATCTGGCTTGGATGTGGGCGTTTCTGAGCTGGTCGCTGGTTTTGTAGCCCCGGATTTGTAGCCTGGATCGCAGCCTAAACAGCCGGTACGCCGTGCGGCTTCACGCGCTCGCGGATGAACTTTACGATGTCGTCCATCGGAGTGCCGGGTTGGAAAATGGCCGCCACGCCGATTTTCTTTAGTCCTTCGATATCCTGATCGGGGATGATGCCTCCGACCACCACCAGCACATCGTCCATTTTATTTTGCTGCAGCAGGTCCATCACTCGGGGAACGATGGCGTTGTGCGCACCGGAGAGAATCGAGAGTCCGATGACCTGCACGTCTTCCTGCAGCGAGGCGCTGACGATCATCTCCGGCGTCTGGCGCAGGCCGGTGTAGATGACCTCCATGCCGGCATCGCGAAGGGCGCGAGCTATCACCTTGATGCCGCGGTCGTGTCCGTCGAGGCCCGGCTTTGCAACTAAAACGCGGATTTTCGGGTCAGCCGACACCGAGATCATTTAACCACAGAGGGCACAGAGGAGCACAGGGGGACGGGCGGGGACGCCCGTCTCTCCACATCGCCAGGTTACGGCTTGACCCCCAACTGCCAGAACAGGAACGAGTACATATCCGTGCTTTCTTCGATCTGCTTGGTGACCGGCTTGCCTTGGCCGTGTCCGGCTTTGATGTCGATGCGCAGCAGGATTGGTCTTTCTCTGCTGTCGCCGTTCTTGGCTTCGGCTTGCATGAGCGCGGCCATTTTTTTGGCGTGCATGGGATCCACGCGCGTATCGGTATCTCCCGTCATAAAGAGGATGGCGGGATACTCCACGCCCGGCTTCACGTGATGATAGGGCGAGTAGGCGTAGAGCCAGTCAAACTGCTTGGCGTCTTCGGCCGATCCGTACTCCGGAATCCAGAGTTTTGCGATCTGGAAGTTCTGATAGCGCAGCATGTCGAGCAGCGGAACCGCGCACACGACGGCGCGGAACAGATCTGGCCGCTGCGTAATCATCGCACCCATCAAGAGACCGCCGTTCGATCCACCTTGAATCGCCAAGTGATCTTTGTCGGTGTATTTCTGTGCGATGAGATATTCGGCAGCGGCGATGAAGTCATCGAAGACGTTCTGTTTTTTTTCGAGCATGCCAGCGCGATGCCAGTCTTCTCCGAACTCGGCGCCGCCGCGCAGGTTGGCGACCGCGTAAATGCCGCCGTGCTCCATCCAGAGATACATGCTGCGGCTGAACGTCGGCGTCAGCGAGACGTTGAAACCGCCGTAGCCGGTCAGCAGGGTGGGATTCTTGCCATTCTTCTCGATTCCCTTTTTGTTGACGACAAACATCGGAATTTTCGTGCCGTCTTTCGAGGTGTACCAGACCTGCTCGACGTCGTAGGCCGAAGGATCGATGGAGGGCGCGTCGACTTTCGCCCAGAGCGCGCTCTTCACGTCGGCCAAATCGACGCGGTAAATCGAGGGCGGCACGGTGTAGGACTGGAATCCGAAAAAGATTTCGTTGCGGTCATAGCGGCCGGAGGCGTCGAAAACACTTCCAATCGCGGGAAGCGAAATGTCGGAGAGCTTTTTGCCGTCGAGCCCGAACAGCTTGAGTTCGGAAGTCGCATTATGTTCATACTGCAATAACAGCTTGCCGCCGGTCACGCTCGCGTTCTGCAGCACGGCGTCCGACTGCGGAATGATTTCCTTCCAGTTCTCGCGCTTGGCATTGGCCGCGTCGGCGACAAACACGCGATAGTGGGGGGCATCTTCATTGGTGGTGATGTAGAGCTTGCCCTCAAAGAATTCGACGCCGTAAAGAAAATCTTTGCCAGTCGTGATTTCGAGGGGAGGATTCTTCGACTGGAGATCCAGCAGATACATCTCCGATTTCGTCCAGCCTTCGCCAACATCGATCAGCAGCCAGCGATCGTCTTCGGAGAGCGTGACGCTCGGAATGTCCTGTGGATTGCGGCCTTCTCCAAAAACGAGCGGATCCTTGGCGGGATCGCTTCCCAGTTGGTGGTAGAAAACCTTGACGTGGTAGACCTCTTCTCCGGCCGGCACCTCGCCTTTTTTGGGATTGCGGGTGTAGTAGAAAGCCGAACTATCTTTCAACCAGGCCAAGCTGGCGAAGCGTGTGCGCTCGATGGTATCGGGCAACAATTTGCCGGTCGCAGTTTCGACAATGCGGAGCGTGCTCTCTTCCGATCCGCTAGCGGAGGTTCCGTAGGCCACATACTTGCCGTCTTCGGATGAGAACCACCAATCCAACGCAACTGTGCCGTCGCTGGACAACTTGTTGACGTCAACCAGCACCCGGTCTTTCTCGTTGAAGCCTCCGTTCACACCCTCGCGTACATAAAGAACAGGCTGGTTCTGGTTGCCTTCGCGGTGGGTATGGAAGTAATACCTTCCACCCATCTGCGGAGCTCCGACGGTGCCAATCTGCAGCAATTGCGAGAGACGCGCATTGATCTTGTCGCGTCCGGGGAGCGGATCAAGGATGCTGCGGGTGTAGCTGAGTTCCTGCTCGACGTAGAGCTTGGTGTCGGGATCGTCCGGATTCTCCAGATAGCGGTAGGGATCGACGATTTTGTGTCCCTGGACAGTATCCTCAACCGGCGCAACCTTGGCCTTCGGAGGACCAGAAGAAGGACCGGAAGGAACGGTGGAGTCGCCGCCGCGAGAATCCTCCGCGAAGACCAGGGAAACTGCGCCAGCAAGAAGAATCAGAAAAAAAGTCGGCAAACGTAAACCTCCCAGCATAAACACCTCACTCCTGTTGTGGACGAAACGCCGAAGACTAGGTTAGCAGAACGTTGTGCGCCCTTCAGGGTTGGGCAATACGAGGAGGGCTTGTGTAGGCAGACTGCGTCTTTCCAGCATTTCGTCTCCCCTCATTTCCGACCGCGTCCACAGAAGGCACAGACGCGCGGCAGAGCCGACAGCCCCTTCAGTTCGACACTGGGCGTGAGGTATTCGTCGCGAATCGGCTCATGCTTCATCAGGTCGGTGCTTAAGTACTTCTTGTTGTCGTCTGGAAATACGGTCACGACAACCGCATCGCCCAGCATCTCCTGCACCTTTAGCGCCGCCAGGAAATTACATCCGGACGAGATTCCGACTCCCAAGCCCAGCGTCGATGCGAGTTTCTGCGCCATCAGGATCGAATCGCCGTCGGAAACAGCAATGACTTCATTCAAGGCCGCCAGGTCGACGATCGGTGGAATGAATTCATCGGAAATCCCCTGGATGCGATGTTTGCCAACCTTGTGCCCCGCGGAAAGCGTCGGGGACTCCGAAGGTTCGACGGGATGGACGCTGATCTTGGCATTCTTGCTTCGAAGAAATCGACCTACGCCCATTACCGTGCCGCCAGTGCCAACTCCGGCAACGAAAGCGTCGGGCACGCGTCCGGCAGCTTCCAGTTGCAGCCAAATCTCCGGCCCAGTGGTCGCTTCGTGCGCCTCGGCGTTGGCATCGTTGGAAAACTGGCAGGGCAGAAACACGTCTCGATGGCTGGCTTTGAATTCCTCCGCCATGCGAATGCTGCCCAGAAATCCGCCCTGCTCGTGGCTGACGGCTACGATCTCGGCGCCATAGCTCGCGATCAGATCCTTGCGTTCGCGACTCATCCAGTCCGGCATGAAGATCTTGACGGGGTGACCGAGAGCGCGGCCAATCGCAGCAAACGATATTCCGGTGTTGCCGCTGGTGGCCTCGGCGATCGTATCGCCGGGATGGAGTTGCCCGCTTCGATATGCCTCCTTCAGGATATGCAGCGCCATGCGGTCCTTGATGCTGCCCGTCAGGTTGAGTTGCTCGGACTTGGCATAGATCACACGTTGCTTGCCGCGAAACTCGAAGGGGATCTCCAGCAGTGGCGTATTTCCAACGATCTGCGAAAGCCCCGATAACCGAGTGCTGTTTGAAGTGTCGAATGTTGGCGGTGAAGTCATCTCTGCTGCTCAACTTTCAATCTGAGAAATCTATCGGCCCAGGCACCAACATATCACTTCGCGCTTGCTTTGAAGCTGCCGCTGGTCACAAACGTGGCTGGAACCGGACCCCTCCTTATTACGTACATCAAAGCAGGACACGCGTCCGCGCTTTCATTTCCGGTCAAGACGCGTCGAACCTTTAGATGTCATTTCGTGATCTCATCCAGGACGTTTTCCGGACCCTCTGGGCGCACCGAGTGCGTACGCTGCTGACCATGTTCGGGATCACCTGGGGGGTGGTCTCGATCGTCCTGATGGTCGCCGCCGGCGAGGGCCTGCGCGTCGGCCAGGCCAAGCAGGCCGAGACTCTGGGCCGCGATCTGATGATTGTCTTCCATGGCCGCACCAGCCTGCAGGCTGGCGGTATGCGGGCAGGCCGCTTGGTGCATTGGGTTGATTCCGATCTTCCCCATATCCAGGAAGAAGCCAGCGATTGTCAGTATGCGATCCCGGAGCTTGAACAGGACACGGTGCGTTCACACACCGCTTACAATGCGGCTGCGTTCACGGTCACCGGCTCGACACCGGAGTTTGCCGAGATTCGCAGCCTCGCCGTCAGCGAGGGCCGCTTCTACGATCAGAATGACATCGCCGAGAGCCGTCGCGTCGCCTTCCTCGGTTCCGACGCGAAGAAGCAGTTGTTCGGCAGCCGTCCCGCCGTCGGGCAGTTTGTCTACCTCAACGACATACCCTTCACCGTGGTCGGCGTGATGTCGTCCAAGAAGCAGGACTCCAGTTACGACGGGTGGGACATCAACAAGATTTTCATCCCTTTCTCCGCCATGCGGCGTGACTTTCCGGATAAGCCGCCGGGCACGTCCCGAAACTTTCGACCAGTTGCTGGTCGTGCCGCGCTCGGTCGAACATCACGAAGCCTGCAAGGGAGAGATCCGACGTGTGTTAGCGACGATTACACGGCTTCGATCCCAGCGACAAAGAAGCTTGCCCCATCTGGGACACCATCCAGGAAGCAAAGCCTTTCGCACCATGACCGACGGCATGAAGTACTTTCTCGGCGCGGTCGGCATCGTGACCTTGTTCCTTGGCGGCCTTGGCGTGATGAATGTCATGCTGGTCGCGGTTAGCGAGCGCACCCGCGAGATCGGAGTGCGCAAAGCCATAGGCGCTCCGGCGCACAGCATCTTGCGGCAGTTCTTCCTGGAAGCACTCATCGTCGCGCTGGTCAGCGGCGGCGCCGGTCTGCTGGTCGCATTCGGCCTGTGCGCGTTGGTCGATCTGCTGCCGATGCCGGACTTCTTCGCCGGCCTGTTGCCGACGTGGCAGACGGGAATGGTGGCCATGGCCGTTCTCGGAACCATCGCCATCCTTTCGGCCGTGTATCCGGCCCGCCGCGCCGCCGCGATCGACCCCATCGAAGCCTTGCGCCACGAGGCGGGCGGCTAGCATGATTTATCAGATCCTCAGCGAAGCCTGGCTTGCGCTGCGGCGCAACCGCACGCGGAGTGCGCTCACCATGCTCGGCATCGTGTGGGGAATCGCCACCGTCACCCTGCTGATCGCGTATGGCGGCAGCTTCCGCGAAATTCTGATCAGTGGCTTCGACGCCTTCGGCAAAGGCGCAGTCATCTGCTGGCCGCAGCAGACCAGCGAACAACCCGGCGGCCAGCGCGCGGGCAAGAAAGTCGTCCTCGAGCAGGCCGATCTGGACATGATCAAGGAGACTGCCAACTATGTGCGCCACGCGTGTCTGGAGACCGTGCGCCGTCCTGGCATCGCCTACGGAAACCGCATGGTCGGCACTGCACCCGTCCGCGGCGTTTGCCCGGAATACGGCGATATGCGCAACGAACAGCCGTCGGAGGGCCGCTGGATCAACTCTCTCGACGAACTCGAACGCCGCCGCGTCGTATTTCTGGGAGCGCGCGTGCGCGAGCAGTTATTCGGCGGGCGCCCCGCCGTGGGCGAGACAGTCGTAATTGCGGGAGTGCGGTTTACCGTGATCGGCACCATGGATCGAAAGATCCAGTTGAGCAATTATTTCTCCAGCGACGACGAGTCGACGTGGATTCCTTACTCCGCGGCGAGCGATCTTTGGAACGCTAAGTACGGCGACGTTCTGGTGTTTGAACCCATCGCGCCGCAGTACGAAGCGCGCGCCGAGGCACAGGTTCTGGCAGCGATCGCCACGCGCCAGCAATTCTCGCCCACCGACAAGAAAGCCATTCAGATGTTCGGCCGCGAGGAGTTTCGGCCCGTCATCAACGGCATCACCATCGGCCTGCAAGTGCTGCTTATCTTCATCGGCATTTTAACGCTCGGCATCGGCGGCGTCGGCGTGATGAACATCATGCTCGTCTCGGTCGATGAGCGGATTCGGGAAATCGGCTTGCGGCGCGCTCTTGGCGCTCGGAAGTGGCATATCAAGGCGCAGTTTCTTGCCGAGACGCTGCTCATCATGCTGCTCGGCGGCGCCATCGGGATCGTGGTGTCCTACGTGGTTGCAGTTGCAGTTGGAACGCTTCCGCTGATGGGTCCGCTCTTCGAGGACGACTCCGGCAAAGCCGACATTCACCTCAAAATTTCTTTCTTCACCGTCATAATTTCAACCCTGGTGTTGCTGCTCGTCGGCGTGCTGAGCGCGCTGATTCCCGCGTCACGCGCCGCGAACCTGGATCCGGTCGAGGCCCTGCGCTACGAGTGATCGGTGATGGCGCCTGGTCGACGAAACGCCGCAGGCCTTCTGCTATTGGCTTTGAACTTTTGCGGGCGGGCGTTTGAGGGTGGCGACGAGCTCCTGGAAATGAGGGTTGTGGCGGAGGTTCTTCAGATCGTCGTCGGTCATCAAGGCATCGGCATCTTTATATCCGCGATTAATGGCTTCCTGTAAATAACGAAGTGCGTCATCGGGATGGTGGGCAGCCACTGCCACACAGGCAAAGGCATACCACGCCGACCAACGGTTCCCTTGCCCCGGAGAATTATCCTCTTTCTCGATCGCGTCGCGAAACAGCTTGCTGGCCTCGGGGTAGTGATGGTTGTAGGCCAGGGCTGTTCCGAGTAGTTGCAGCGTATTCAGCGTATCGGAATGCTGCGGTCCCAGACTACGAACCTGTGCTTCGAAGGCATCCCGAGCTGTCTTTTCGGCTTCCCCGTAACGGCCCTCCCTGATCAGTGTTCTGGCAAGATCGGACTGGGACAGCAAGGTATCGGGGTTCTCAGGTCCGAGGACGCGAGCCTGAGTCTCCGTCGTTTCCCGTTGTAATTTCTCCGCTTCTTGGACGTGGCCCTCCCGGAGAAGCACGTCGGCCAAATTTAATTTGGATATCAATGTGTCCGCATGTTCGGGTCCCAGGGTTCGCAAGCGAATCGCCAATGTCTCCCGGTGCAATTTCTCTCCGTCCGCCAAACGGCCTTCAACAGTAAGAACGGTTGCGAGGTTTTCCATGGCGGTGGCGGTGGTCGGGTGCTCCGGTCCCAGCACGCGCTGCTGCGCCGCCAAAACTTCGCGATACAACTGCTCGGCTTCCGCGAAGCGTCCCTCCGACTGAATTGTCAATGCCAGATTGCCCATCGCTTTCAGCGTTTCGGGGTGGTCCGGCCCCCAAACCCGGCGTTCGACATCGAGTAACTGACGATACTCCTGTTCCGCCTCGGCATAGCGGGCCTGATACCAGAGCGCGGTGCTCAGGTTATTCATCGACTGCAAGGTTTGCGCACTCTCCGGACCCAATGTGCGCGTCCCGATTGCGATCACTTCGCGCTCCAGTTTCTCCTCCTCGTCGTAATGCCCCTGGTCTTGCACAGCGACCGCCAAGTGATCCATGGTCTCGATCGTAAGCGGGTCATCGGGTCCGAGAATGCGGCGCTCACTCGCCAGCGCCTGGCGCTCCAGCTTCTCTGCTTCGGCGGCATGTCCCTCGCGCTCCAGAATCGAAGCCAGCTGAGTCATCGACTCCAGCGTCTTCGGATCATCGGGTCCGAGGAGGCCCAAACGCGCATCCAAGGCGCGCTTTGCCAGCTCATGAGCGCGAGCGTATAGCCCCAGATTCAAATAGGTGCGCGCCATGACTTGCATCATCTGCGATTGAACCTCGGGATCTTTCGTCAGGCCGGTTCCCATATCGTTTGACGCTTTATCCAGAATCTCGCGGGCGGTAACGCTATTGCCGCGCGCCTGACTCGGGTCGGACACCTTGAACATGCCCGTCATGAAATCGGTGATGCGGGTGGCGCGATCGCGTTCACGGTTGGCGCGGTCGCGCTCACGCGTAATCCGGCGCAATTGCACGGCCTGCAAGGCGGAAAATGCGGCCAGCAAGAGCACCAATCCAGCCGCCACACCCACGGCGACACGGTGCCGGCGGACATACTTCCGCAAGCGGTAGCCTGCGCTTGCCGGACGCGCCACCACGGCTCATCGTTCAGATACCGCCGAATGTCGGCGGCCAGTTCCGAAGGCGCGCCATAGCGGCGGGCGCGGTCCTTCTCCAGCGCCTTCATCGTGATCCAATCAAGATCGCCGCGCAGCAGGCTGACCAACTGTTTGGGCTCGGTGCCGCGCGCCTCGGCGGTCGAGGTCGAGGTATCCCGATCTGCGCCGACCTTGGTGCTCGGACGCAGCGGTTCGTGCTCGCGCAACTCCCGCAGCAACTCGTCGAGCGGCCGGCTTCTGCTACTGTTTCGTATCGAACGGCTGCAACCCCGTCAGCAGTACGTAGAGCACCACCCCCAGCGAGTACACGTCGGTGCGCGTGTCGATGTCCTGCAGGTTCGGGATCGGCCTGCTCCGGGCTCATGTACCCGGGCGTCCCCACAAAATGTCCCAGTTGCGGTGAACAGTCTCTCTCCCGCATCTTGACGGAGTGGTCGCTTTGGCCAGCCCGAAGTCGATGATCCGCGGCACCGGTTTGCCGTCCACTTCCACCACCAGAATGTTTGCCGGTTTCAGATCGCGATGGATGATGGCCTTCTGGTGCGCGTGCTGCACGCCTTCGCAGGCTTGGATGAAAAGTTCAAGCCGATCCCGGATCTTGAGCTTCTTCTGATCGCAATACTCCGTAATCGGCAGTCCGGGCACGTACTCCATCACGAAGTACGGTTGACCCTTTGGCGTCGTCCCAGCGTCAAACACCTTGGCGATGGCGGGATGATCCATGATCGCCAGCGATTGCCGCTCCGCTTGGAAGCGTTGCACGACCGCCTCGTCGTACATCCCCGCCTTGATCAGCTTCAGCGCGACTTGCCGGCGCACGGGAGAGTTTTGTTCGGCCAGCCAGACTTGTCCCATGCCGCCTTCACCAAGCTTGCGGACGAGTTGAAAACGCTCGGCGAAATCCTGCCCCGGTTCCAAGGCAGTCACCGTGTCCGTGTCTGTCGGTGGCGATTGCAGAAAGCTGGAGCGGATGCCCTCCTCGGCCAACAGAAGGGACTCCAGTTCGGCGCGCAGAGCGTTGTCGGAAGAACAGGCCTGATCGAGAAACCGGGCGCGCGGCTCGGGACCGAGTTGCATGGCTTCGTGCAGCAGTTCTTTGACGCGCTCCCAACGTTCGCCGGTCATAGCTCTGCTGTTCTGCTCATTTGGCGATGCAACCAAACGCGGGCGGTTGCCCAGTCGCGGTCGACGGTGGCGCGCGAGATGCCCAGCACGTCGGATATCTCGGGAGCCGACAACCCCCCGAAAAACTTCATTTCTACGATCTTTCCCTGTCGGTCATCGATGCGAGACAGCTTGTCCAGAGCACTATCCAAAGCCAGGAGCTCAGCATCTCCGGTGACCGGCAGGGCGGCCAGATCCTCGAAGTCGATCCTGCATCCCCCGTCACGTTTGGCGGCTCGACGTTCGCGGGCATAATCCACGAGGATTTGACGCATGAGCCGCGAAGCAACGGCAACGAAATGGGCCCGGTTCTGCAGTTCCACCGGTTGGCCTCCCAGCAGCCGGAGGTAGGCCTCATGAACCAGGGCGGTGCTTTGCAGGGTGTGATCCGGCCGCTCGGATCGGAGGTGGTAGTGCGCGAGACGCCGCAACTCCTTGTAGACCAAGGGCACGAGAGCGCGAAGGGCTCTTTCGTCGCCCTGTTTCCAGTGACGCAAAAGCTCGGTGACCTGACCGGACTGATCTTCGGGCATGGGCGCCGGTTGCCGCTTTCCGGAGAAACCAACAGCATATTCGCCCGCCCGACCGGTCGTCAATCGCCTTCGATTCGCGGTAGTGGTGCAGTTTGAAACTGCACCACTACCCGATTCGCCTTTGATTCCCGCAAAATGGCAGGACCGGGTCAGGCCCTCGCGGGCTCGAATAAAATTTCTTTGTGGCCGGTGAGGCGTTTTGCTCGCGCTTTCCGCCTTACTGCATAAGGGCGCGGGATTCAGTCGAGAAGGTCCCGCGAAGCGTTCCGGTGGCAACGGTTGGATTGTGGGGAAGCAATCTACCCGTTGCCACTTGGTTCCCCTGGGACGCAACCCAGAGGCCCACGTCAAGGATCTTTGTGATGTACTCTCGACAAGAACAGCCTCACGAATGAGGTCACTTCTTTCGTCCCAAGTCCCGTCAATAATCCCCCTCTGTACGCCACGATCGTCTGGAGTAAGCAGCCGTGTACGGGCGTCACCGTCGGCTGTCCATCGACGATGTAGGCAAGCCTGAATTCCATCCTGAGAGCGCAACCTGCTCGAATCGCTAAATTGTCCGGCGGAGTGGCGGTTGGTCGCGCTACCATTGCAACGGACCGCATGCCCAAGTCTCGTCTCGGGGACGCGAGAACGGCAACGGAAAAAAGGAACTCATCGATCATGAGAAGCATTCGCGACCTCTTGTGCAAATGGACCCTGGCCTCAATCATTGTGGTGACGATTGCGGCGATGTCATTCGGGCAGGTCCGGCCGCCAGCAGTGCCTTTGGTAGTACACAACCCTTATTTCAGCATCTGGTCGATGGCGGACAAACTAACAGACCAGAACACAAAACATTGGACGGGAGTCGAACAGCCACTCACCGGCCTGTTGCGTGTCGATGGCGCCGTGTATCGGTACATGGGTCAGGGCCCATCGCCTGACGTGCCGCCAATGAAACAATTGTCGCTGCGGCTGGAAGCTACACGCACAATCTACGTTTTCGAAGCATCCGGAGTGCAACTCGAGTTGACGTTCTTCACTCCGGCGTTCCCCGAAGATCTGGACCTACTGTCGCGCCCCGTCACGTATCTCACCTGGCGTATTCATTCAATCGATGGAAAGAAACATGAGGTATCGGTTCTGCTGGACATCGATCCGCGCATTGCCGTCGACAGAGAATTTGAACCCGTCGTCTGGGGGCGTTTTCGCGCTGGAGATCTCACCGTCCTCAGCGTGGGATCGCAAGAGCAGCAAGTGCTCGCGCGCTCAGGAGATGACCTCCGCGCCGATTGGGGCTATTTCCATCTGGCAGTCCCGGAATCCGAGCACGCAGTTCTGGCGAATGCGTCCGGCGCGATGGAGAGTTTTCTGCATTCCGGCACATTACCCACCGCCGACGATCTCGATATGCCTTCAAGGGCGGGAGACGCGGCCCACTTAGCCGTGCTCTTGCCTGCGAGCGTAACGCCGTCTAATGACGCTGAGATGCATGTGCTGCTGTCGTACACCCAGGGGTATGCGATTGAGTACATGCACCGCAGGTTGCGTGAATTTTGGCAACGAAATGGACAGACGACGGAACAGATGCTCGAAGCAGCAGAGAGCCAGCACGCGGCATTAGTGGAGCGAGGCAAGCGATTTGACGGCGAACTTAGATCTGTTTTGGAACGTGCGGGTGGAAGAGAATATTCCGACCTTGCCATTCTCGCTTATCGCCAAACTCTCGCCGCTCACGCGCTGGTAGCCGATTTGGATGGCGCACCGCTGATGTTTCCAAAAGAAAACTTCAGCAACGGCTGTATCTCAACCGTTGACGTTCTCTATCCCTCAGCACCTTTCTTCCTGTTGATGAACCCAGCACTGTTGGAAGCACAGCTAAGGCCAGTGTTGGACTATGCGAGGTTGCCCCGGTGGAAATTCCCTTTTGCGCCTCACGATCTCGGAACGTTCCCCTTGGCCAATGGTCAAGTCTACGGCGGCGGCGAGAGCACGGAAGACGATCAGATGCCGGTAGAGGAAAGCGGCAATCTACTTATCCTCGTGGCTGCCTTAGGACGCAAGGAAGGAAACTGGCACGTGGCCGAACAATACTGGCCACTACTTATGAAGTGGGCTGACTATGTCGCACAAAAAGGATTAGATCCCGAGAATCAGCTTTCTACGGATGATTTCGCGGGCCATTTGGCTCACAACGCCAATCTTTCTATTAAAGCGATCGAAGGGCTAGGCGCCTATGCGGCATTGGCGCGGGGCTTGGGGAAAAAGGATGAAGCCGCCAAGTTCGACGCACTCGCAAGAAAAATGGCTCGTGAGTGGGAGATTATGGCGAAGGAGGGAGACCACTATAAGTTGGCTTTTGATGCGCCGGGAACTTGGAGCCAGAAGTATAACCTGGTGTGGGACCAAGTTCTGGGACTGGACCTATTCGATCCGAATGTGAAGCGGACCGAGTTGAGCTTCTACGCAAAGCATACCAATAAGTATGGCCTGCCGCTGGATAACCGGAAGGACTACACCAAGCTGGATTGGGAGATTTGGACGGCAACCCTGTCCGAGACTGCGAGCCAATTCCAATCACTTATGGCACCCATCGCAAAGTGGCTGAACGAAACACCATCCCGTGTTCCACTGACGGATTGGTACGACACGAAGTCCGGCAAACAAATGGATTTTCAAGCGAGGTCCGTAGTGGGTGGCGTATTTGTCAAAGCCCTTGCCGATACTGAAGTCGTAAGAGAGTGGCAAGCATTCCTGCGGCTAAAGTGAACGGACGCACGAAGTGAGCCGGGGTTCATGGCAACTTCATGGTCCCCACAGGCGATGGCACTTTTTTCAAGAGAAGTACTTCGCCGATCTGGGAGATGTTCACCTTGGAATGCCTTCAAACCGGTCCATCCCGGGGCGCTGAAAGCGCGATTCTGCCGCACCCCGGCACAAACCATTCATCACAAACACAATGTTCCTTGATCACAGCCGATCTCGAGCGAGTCGGGTAGAGTTTGGTAAGTGGAAATTGAACCGAAACAGTTCTTGGCAGCGTGATCGGTGTGAGGAATATTGATGGATATCCCCAAAACTCTGCACTTCATGTTGTACCGACTGAAGGAGTCGTGAATGTCGCATGGCGTACCTTGTCGCCTGACGCATGTCTTCCTATTGACGGAAAATCGTCTGCTGCGCGAAGCTCTGGTTCGCATCCTCTCCAAGCGAGCCGATGTGGCCGTGGTCGGAGCCGTCGCCTTTGCGCCAACCGTTCTGGATCAATTGGTAACCAGCCAAGCGGAAGTAGTGCTGCTGGACTCTCCCGGCCTGGCTTTTCATGGTCCACGTCTGGTGGCGAGCATCCGTCGAGTGCTGACGCCCGCGAACATCGTCATGATCGGAATGGAACGCGACGAGACCACCTTCTTCCGCGCCGTGCGCAGCGGCGTGATGGGATATGTGCTCAAAGACGCTTCTGCTTTGGAGATTGTCCATGCGGTCCGCGCGGTTGGATCCGGTGAGGCGGTTTGTCCCTCCTGTTTCTCGCGGGTAATCGTCCAGTGCGCCGCACAGCAACTCGCTGCCACTCCTGAAGTCACAGCCTTCCATCCGCAAGGGCTCAGCCGGCGGGAACAACAACTAGTCGGACTAGTCGGAATCGGACTGACAAACAAGGAAATCGCTGCCCGGCTCAGTCTTTCGGAACGTACGGTCAAGAACCATTTTCAGCGAATTTTCCACAAGGCCGGTGTACACGATCGGATGGCGATGATCGAACGTTGCCAGATCGGGGAAGCAATGAATATTTAATGTCCTCCATCCACGCGCGTCCGAAAACGACCTAATCGGAGATGCCCAGCGCTCAATCGCTCAATCACTGTCGGCCGCCCGTTGTCACTCATTGGGCAGTCGATTAGTACCTATAACAGCCTTGTGAGCACGTTGGGCTAGGCCCACATTGGTACTTGCTTAAGGGCTGCCGAGCAAGGTAAGAAGTGCATAGTTGAGGATGCTACATCTTGAAGCGTATACGAGTTCTGGTCGCAAACCAGCCGCGCTTGATGCGGGAACTCGTGTTGGCTACCATTGCCGACCAACCGGATATCGATGTTGTCGGCGAAGTGGGCAATGCGAGCGAACTAACCGCCGCCATCGAAGAGTCTCAGCCCGACGCGCTGATTCTGGAGCTCGGCGAGTTCGATAAGGGGAGAGCCCAATGTGGGTTTCTGCTCGGCCGGTATCCGCACATGCGAATTCTCGCGCTTGCACCGGAGGAGAATCGCGGGACTGTTTATTGGGCAATTGTCGATGTGCGCATGAAACCCCTGGAGAGTTCGGAATCTGGGATTCTGAGCGCCCTGCGCGAACGCCCATCGCTAGTGGGGACGCTTCACAGTTAGTCGCATAGTTTGTTAGATAACTACATGATTCAACGCGGTTTGCAGTCGTTTGTCAAATGTAACTGAGATGGCGGAGCCACATTCCGGAGTGGAAGCGGTGTTGGAGAACATACCATCAAACTACGAAGCGTCAGGGAACGGAATTCCCGGCCAGGCTTTGGCCTCGTTCGAAAAGCTTTTGCCGCTCGAACGATGGTACGCGATTTCCGTTCGTCCGAGGCACGAGAAGATGGTGGCCCGATATCTCGAATACCGGGGATTGAACTACTTTCTTCCCGTATACCGCAGCGTGCGCCGCTGGAAGGATCGCCGTAAGGAATTGGACATGGCCCTATTCCCAGGCTATGTCTTCGTGAACCTGAATCTTCGAGACCGTTTGGGTGTTCTGCAGGCCCCTGGGGTGGTGCAATTTGTGACGTTTCAGGGCCAGCCCGCTGTGGTTCCGGATTCCGAGATCCGCGCGCTGGAATCAAGTATGTCCGCAGGTCTGCGGCCGCAACCCCATCCCTACCTGTGCCAGGGCGCGAGAGTCCGCGTCAAGCGCGGGCTTCTCGTAGGTGTGGAAGGAATCATGATCCGCCGCAAGGAACGTTTCCGCTTGGTGCTCTCGATCGATCTGATCATGCGATCGGTGGTGCTTGAGGTGGATGAAGCCGACGTCGAACCCCTCTGAAAACGTAGCCGTTGGACCGAACTCCATGCCGCTGCGCGCTAGAGAAACCCCTATATGTCCTTCAAGAACCGCCAACCATTAAAGAAAAGCATCGTTTGTCTTGCCTGGACGTTCTTGTTCTGCGCGGCTGCTTATTGCCAACCGGAATCGCGGCAGGGCGCAGCGCCAGCACCAGCCAGAGAAACCGCCGCGCGCGCGCCTGGCCGTCCTCCCGACATCGTTTCCGACAATCTTGAGAGGGTTGCGGCTTCCGCCGAACAGATTCTCGAAGTCGTAAATAAAGAGGCTGGTCTGATGGTCGAGTTCAAGCGTCTTCTTGCCCAGGACGCGGGAGCCAGCGGACAGATCCTGGAAGAGTCCGATCTGACGGATGTCGCGGTAGCCGAACGCCTGCGCTCGGACTTGCGCGCCCGCGTGCTCGCCACCCGCCTCCTGCAGCGGTATGGCTATCTCGTGCCGCGAGTGAATCCGGACTCCGACCTCGCGGCGGAGCAAAAACTGGTGCGGCAGGACCGGGCGCAAATGCTCGCGCGCGCCGCCGAACGCCGCGATACTCCGGTTGATAATTCAACCGCCGGCCGGAACGCCGCGTGCAATGCGCAGAACGTAGAGGAATGTGGACTCTCGCCCGCACTCCCGGAGGATCGTGAAAGTTTGCCGTCGAGCTTGGGGCCGCCCGGAGAGGCGCCGCGTTCGTCGGGGCCGGTGCAACGGACCGAGGATAGTTCACCGAACCCGACGACAAGTCCGGATGACAGCGGTCCTTTGCCCGACCAGCGCCCGGAAAATCCAGCCACTATGGCAGCGCCCGAGACTATGCTCACGGCGGCGCGTCTTGATGCCAATCCCGCGCCGAACTGGACTCCGCGCATGGCCGGGAACGGGAGTGGGGACAATCCTGCGCTTCCATCCGCCAGCGAGGCAGATCTGCAGGCGCGCTCCGGGTCGCCGGGAAATCGATCGTCGAGCAGCACCGAGACGGCGCGGACCGGGCGGCGCTCGGAGCGATATCCAACTGGGCGCGAGTCCGATCGGGCACGCACTCCCGAGCCGGAGCAAGGGAGGATGATGCATCGGCCGAATCCTTACGCCGATGTGCCCTCCTTATACGACCTCTATGTGCAGGCGGGGGCGAATGATCGGCCGCTCGAGAGGTTTGGCCTCGATGTTTTCCGCAAAGGAGCGGCAAACCCGGATTACATTCCCATGGATCTTCCCGTGGGACCGAGCTATGTCGTTGGTCCCGGCGACAGTCTCTCGATCGATCTCTGGGGAGGAGTTTCGCAGCGCCTGCTCCGCACCGTCGACCGCGAAGGACGGGTGGCGCTGCCGGAAACTGGGCCGGTCCTTGTCTCCGGGAAAACGCTGGGCGATGTGCAGGAAATGGTGCAACGCTCCCTGCGAACGCAATTCCGCGATGTTTCCGCGGACGTTGCCCTGCTGCGGCTGCGCTCGGTGCGAATGTATGTGGTGGGCGAAGTCGCTCGCCCGGGGCGTATGACGTGAGTTCGCTTTCGACTCCGTTGAATGCTCTATTCGTCGCGGGTGGAGTAACCTCGCAAGGCTCTCTCCGACGGCTGCAACACTATCGCGGAAAGGAGTTGATTGAGGAAGTAGACGCGTACGACCTGCTGCTCCATGGCATTCGTGGCGATCTTGAGCGGATCGAGAACGGCGACTCTCTGATGGTGCCTGCCGCTTGGCCCGGTAGTGACGGTGGAAGGCATGGTGCGCCGGCCCGCCATTTATGAGTTGCGGAAGAGAAGACACTCTTGGACGTACTCGATCTGGCGGGAGGAATCCTTCCCGGCGGCGGCCTTGCGGCACATTGAAGTCCAGCGCCTGGTGGCGCATGAAAAGCGCACGATGTTGAGCCTCGAGATCAGCGACTCGAGCGATGCCGAAGCCGTGCGCGCGCAAATGATCGGGTTCACAGTCCAAGATGGCGACGAGATCCACATCTTTCCGATTGCGCCTTATAACTCGGAATCCATCTACCTCGTAGGGCATGTCCTGCGTCCCGGCCGGTATTCCTACAAGAAGGAGATGAAACTCACCGACCTGGTCACTTCGTATGCCGACCTGCTTCCGGAACCTTCGACTCGCTATGCCGAGATCGTCCGGCTGCAGGCGCCCGACTACCGTCCCGTGGTCGAGACCTTCGATCTCGCAAGCGCTCTCGAACATCCCGAGCAGGCGCCCAAGCTGGAGCCGCTCGATACCGTACACATTTTCGGACGGTACGACTTCGAGCCCAATCCAGAAGTGTTCGTCACCGGTGAGGTCCGCGCCCCGGGGTCGTATCGCACGTCCGGCCAACAGCATTTGCGCGATGCCATCTATCAGGCAGGAGGTTTGACCCCGGATGCCTGGCTGGATTCGGCACAGCTCTTCCGCCGGCAGCCGGACGGGACGACACGAGTCCTGAGCGTCAACTTGAGCGGCGCCCTGGCGGGCGAGCCTTTGGATAATGTTCTGCTCCAGCCGCGCGACCGGATCCTGGTGCATCGCCAGCCGGAACAGGTTTCGCCGCCGAGCGTGTACGTTCGAGGCGATGTCGCACGGCCGGGCCGCTATCCTCTCGCGGCCCATATGACCGTCTCCGACCTGGTGGGTTCGGCGGGCGGATTGCTGCGCAGCGCGAATCCCGAGGGCGGCGACCTGACGCACTATGCGGTCTCGAACGCGTCCGGGGAGCGCGTGCCGGCTGGACACCAGGACTTGAATCTGGCGGCCGCTCTGGCGGGCAAGGCAGACCAGAATTTGCCGCTCCGCGACGGCGATGTGCTGACCGTGCCGCAACAGGCGAGCTGGAACGATATCGGCGCGTCGGTCACCCTGCGCGGCGAGGTCCGCAAACCAGGGGTTTATGGCATCCGGCCAGGCGAACGCATGAGCTCGCTGCTGGAGCGCGCGGGCGGGCTCCTGCCGACAGCCTGTCCGCGCGCGGCGGTGTTCGAACGGATCGAGGTTCGCGAACTTCAGCAGGCGAGCCGCCAGGAGTTGATCCAGCGGCTGGAGCAGGAGTCCACGGTGGTGAAGACTTCGGCCTCCACGTCGGGAACCGAGGAAGCGGCCTTGCAAGAGGCCGCCATGCAGCAGCGTCAGCGCGTATTGGATGCGCTGCGAAGAGCTCCAACATCGGGGCGGCTGGTCATCCATCTGCGCCCGGACCGCAAGAATTTTGCGGAATCGCCCGAGGATATCGAGCTCCGCGCTGGCGACTCGCTCACTATCCCCAAACAGCCCGGAGCCGTGCTGGTCGTCGGGCAGGTGTACAACGCCAACGCCCTCACTTATACGCCAGGGAGGAATGCCGGCTGGTATTTCTCCCGCGCGGGAGGCGCCACCCACCTGGCCGACAAAGGCGCAATCTTCATCGTCCGCGCCGATGGTTCGGTCACGGGCCGCAACCAGGGCGGCCTTTGGTCCGGAGGCGTGCTCGCGGCGGCGATCGGTCCGGGCGACACGATAGTAGTTCCGGAGAGGCCGGTGCTCGGCAGCAGCACTTTGAAGAACGTTCTGGCGGTCGCGCAGATCGCCTCCTCGGCCGCGTTGGTGGCAGCGGTTGCGATTCCGTAGGCGCTGGTGACGATACGACTCCAAGCCGGAATTCTAGGAACGGCGCTGCTGTTTGGCGTGGGCATCCGCGTATCTCCGGCCCAGGCGCAGGCGCAGGGAGCAGGGCCCTCGATCTCAGAAAGCGAATCTGCGGCGCCCTGGCCTTCTTCACCTTCATTCTTACCTTCATCTTTCTCTTCATCGGCGAGCGCGACGCCAGAAATCAGTCAGGCAGCGGAAACATCTGCGGGAACGCGAAACGGATTGGGATTGCCTGGGAGGTTCCAGGCCGATCAGAAAGAAATATGGAGCAGCCCTTCGAAGATGCGCTGGGCGGACGCAGACTGGCTTCTGCCGCTGGCCGGGCTGAGCGCTACCTTGTTTGCCACCGACTCATCCTTCCACCAGTCGCAGTCGAATGTGCCGGCGGCCATCCAGCGTTACAAAACAATTTCGACCGCTGGGGTGGGCGCATTGGCCGGCGCGGCGGGCGGGATGTGGCTGCTGAGTTATGGTTCGCACGGTCGTTTGGACAACGAGCACTGGCGGGAGACGGGATTTCTGGCGGGCGAGGCGGCGTTGAACAGCCTGGCAATGGCGGAGACGCTGAAATATTCACTGCGGCGGCAGCGTCCCCTCGAGGGCAACGGCAGCGGTCCATTCTTCCAGAGCGGCGGCACCTCTTTTCCCTCCGAGCACGCGGCCGCAGCCTGGTCCATCGCCGGCGTGGTGGCGCATGAATATCCGGGGCCGCTCACCAAGATCGCGGCCTACGGCCTGGCGGCGCTGGTCAGTTTTTCCCGCGTAAGGGCGAGCCAGCACTTTCCGTCGGACGTGCTCATCGGGAGCCTGGCGGGTTACATGATTTCGCAAAACATCTATTCCCGACGAACCCGCACCGAACGGCGCGCAGAGGAACCGAGCGGAGAGGAACCGCACGGCGCGGACTGGCCTTCGTTTAGTGAGATGTTTCGCACCGGCGAGGACACGCCGGCCGAAAGCATGGGTTCGCCGTATGTGCCGCTCGACGGTTGGGTGTATCCGGCGATCGAGCGGCTGCAGGCGCTGGGCTATATCCACAGCGCGTTCGAGGGAACGAAACCGTGGGCGCGGACCGAATGTGCGCGGCTGATCGCCGAGGCCATCGAGGTTGCGAACTCGGAAGCGAACGATGAGCTGGCGCAGGGGTCTCCGGGGCACTCGGCCGCAGCCGACGAACAAGCGCAAGCGCTGCTGGCGGCGCTGGCGAAAGAGTTTCACCGGGAAGCGGAATTGCAGACCGGCGACCGGAATCTTTCGGCGGCGCTGCCTTCAGCCTATACCCGCGTCGTCAGCGCCAGCGGGGCGGTGCTGACCGACGGCTACCACTTCGGCCAGACATACGCATACGACTATGGCCGGCCATTCCGCCGGGGAACCAATTTCATCTCGGGGTTTTCCACCGACTTCACCTCCGGACGTGTGTTTCTCCACCTCAGCGGCGAGGTTCAACACGCACCGTATGCGCCTCACCTGAGCGACGCGGTGCGCGAGGTGATTGCCGAGCGCGACCTGGTGCCGATCAGTCCCGCCCAGCCTTTCGACGCCATCAACCGGGTGGCCATGATGGATAGTTACCTCGGCTTCAATGTGGACGGCTGGCAGCTCTCCTTTGGCAAGCAAAGCCTTTCGTGGGGGCCGGGACCGGGCGGTTCGCTGATTTTGAGCGGCAATATAGATCCTTTCTACATGGTGCGCCTGACGCAGGCGCAGCCGATCGAACTGCCGTCCTTTCTGCGGCTGCTCGGCCCCGTACACCTGGAGACGTTTATGGGCCGCGAGAAAGGCCATCCGATTTCAGGACGCCCGTTCCTCTATGGGCAGAAAATCAGCGTGAAACCGTTCCGGTCGTTCGAATTTTCCTATGCCCGCACCACCACCATAGGTGGCATCTGCGATTCCTTGAACACCCGCACCTTCTTCGAGAGCTACTTCGGGCGGGTGAATGCGAAAGAGGGAAGCGTGCCCGGCGATTCCCATACTTCCGTCGACTGGACCTGGCATGGGCCGCATGGGCATGACCGCTTTGTTTTCTATGGCGAATTGGAATCCGACGATGACCCGATTCCGTTGCAAGGCATGACCCGGGCCGTGGTGCGTCCGGGAATTTACCTGGTCCGCTTGCCGTTCCTGAATAAATGGGATTTTCATGCCGAGTGGACATCTTCGGAATCTCCTGGGCGAGCGCCCGCCGATGCCCACGGTCTGCTGAACTATTGGAACTCCAGTTACCGCGACGGGTACACGAATAACGGGAACCTGGTGGGAAATACTGTCGGGCGCGAAGGCAAGACGATTCAGGCCTGGACCCGCTACTGGATTTCGCCGCGCCAAACCTTGGAATTCACCGCCAAGAACAGCGAGGTGGATACAGACTTCATTCCGGGCGGTGGCCGGTGGCAGGATTATCGGGCGACCCATGAGATGGCGCTCGGGTCCGGGATCTTTTTCCGGAGTTTTCTTCAGTTTGAGCGCATCGGGCATTTCCCGCTGTTGTTCCAGGGAGCGAGAAACAACGTGACCGCCTCGCTGGAGATCGGTTTCTCGCCCGGAAGGGTCGCGCATTGAGCGCCGCCCTGTAAAAGAAAAAGAAAAAAAGAAGAGGAACACGTCTTGAGCGAGAACCACAGACAAGTCGTCCGCGAATTCGAGAAACGGGAGCGCGGCCGGTTCCGTCGTGGGCGCTGCGAGGAACACGGCGCGGAAACGGGAGACGGGTCGTGAGCACAACCGGCAGCATTCTAGGGCGTGAGACACCGCCTGCGGTCGAAGACTGCGGTTCGCCCGAAACCCCGATGCTTAGCCGGCCGATGGGTGCGCAGCCGAATGGGCTCGCCTATTTGCGGCTGCTCTGGGAACACCGGAGATTCCTTTTGCGCGCCGCGATCTGCGCGTTGCTGGCCAGCGCGCTGGTCGCGTTCCTCATTCCCGCCTCCTACGAATCGGTCACGAAGCTCATGCCGCCCGAGGGCCAGTCGAGTTCCGGCACCGGGCTCCTGGCCGCCATGGCGGGGCGGTCGGGTGGGGCCGGCCTGAGTAGCATTGCGGGCGATCTGCTGGGCATGAGAAACTCCGGAGCGCTCTTCGTCGGCATCCTGGGAAGCCAGACCGTCGCGGACCGCCTCATTGAACAATTCAACCTGCGCCACGTCTACTGGGTGGCGAAGATGGAAGACGCGCGCGCCCGGCTGGCGGAGCACACCTCGCTTTCGGAGGACCGCAAGAGCGGCATCATTACCGTCGCGGTCACCGATCGCGACCCGCAGCGCGCGGCCGCGATCGCCCGCGCCTACGTCACCGAGCTCGACCGGCTAGTCGCCGAAGTCAGCACCTCGTCGGCGCGCCGCGAACGAATCTTCCTCGAGGAGCGGGTGCGCGGCGTCAAGGGCGACTTGGATGTGGCGGCCAGGAAATTCAGCGACTTTGCCAGCAAGAACACGGCCATCGACATTCCCGCCCAGGGCAAAGCCATGATGGAGGCTGCCGCCACTCTGCAAGGGCAGCTCATCGCCGCCGAGTCCGAGCTCAGCGGACTGCAGCAGATGTACACCTCCAGCAACGTGCGGGTGCGCTCGCTGCAAGCGCGCGTCAATGAGCTTCGCCACGAGCTCGACAAGCTGGGCGGCAGCGACATGTCCGGCGACGCCAAGATCGACAACGCGCTCTATCCCTCGATTCGCAAGCTGCCCATCCTCGGCGTGACTTACTCCGACTTGTACCGCCAGACCAAGATCGAGGAGACCGTCTACGAGCTTCTTACCGAGCAGTACGAGCTGGCGAAGGTCGAGGAAGCCAAGGAGATTCCATCGGTGAAGGTGCTCGACGCCGCGGTAGTCCCGACCAAAAAATCTTTTCCCCGCGCCTGGCGATCATCCTTTTAGGAACGGCCGTGGGGATGACCCTGGCCGTGATCTGGGTGTTGGCGAATGCGACGTGGCAGCAGGCGGATGCCGCCGATCCGCGAAAAGTCTTTGCCCAGGAGGTTTTCTGGACGGCGGCGGCGCGGCTGCCGTGGTTTTCCAGGAACGGCAACGGCGCTCATCCGGCGGATGAATCGGCTGCAGTTGGAGACCCCGGCGCGAACGGCGAGATGCCGGCTGATTTGTAACTGGGTCAGGTAATAAATGCTGGTGGAAGTGACAAGAAAAGGATGGTAGTTGAAGATGAAAAGAGCGTTGATTACCGGTATTACGGGACAGGATGGTTCCTATCTGGCGGAGTTGCTGCTCCCTAAGGGCTACGAGGTTCATGGCATCAAGCGGCGATCAAGCAGCTTCAACACCGGCCGCATCGACAATATCCTGCCGGACTGGCACGAACGCGAGGCTCGGTTGTTCCTGCATTTTGCCGACCTGTCCGATTCGACCAGCTTGATCAAGCTCCTCTGCCAGATCCAGCCGGATGAAATCTATCACCTGGGCGCTCAGAGCCATGTGAGAGTCAGTTATGAGATCCCGGAATATACGGGTGACGTCACCGCCCTGGGAACCATCCGGCTCTTGGAGGCCATACGCGTCGTAAACTTCAAGACCAAGTTCTACCAAGCCTCCAGCAGCGAGATGTTTGGCACAACCCCGGAGTATCCACAGTCCGAGACCACTCCTTTCCGGCCGAGCAGCCCTTATGCTTGCGCCAAGCTCTATGCCCACTGGATGGCGGTAAATTACCGGGAAAGTTACGGTCTCTTTGCCTGCAACGGAATTCTCTTCAATCACGAATCTCCGCGGCGAGGCGAGACCTTCGTGAGCCGCAAGATCACCCGGGGAGTCGCGCGCATTCGCGCCGGCCTGCAGGAGAAGCTCTACATGGGCAACCTCGACGCCAAGCGCGACTGGGGCTACACCCCGGAATATGTCGAGGCGATGTGGCGCATGATGCAGATGGAACGCCCTGACGACTTTGTCGTGGCCACGGGCGAGACCCATAGCGTTCGCGAATTCCTGGAGACCGCCTTTGCTTATGCCGGTCTCGACTGGGAAAAGTATGTCGAAATCGATTCCAGATATTTCCGCCCGGTCGAGGTCGATCATCTTGAGGGCGACGCCAGCAAAGCCGAGCGCATCTTGGGCTGGCGTCCCAAGGTCAAGTTTCATGACTTAGTGAGGTTGATGGTAGATTCCGATACCCAACTGCTCGAAGACCAACTAAGTGGCCAGTTGGCGCGATGCGCCTCGGCCCGCGACTGAATTTTCTTTCCTGAAATCCCCAGCTCTGAACTTGGAAATGCCTGCGGCTCTTATCACCGGAATCAATGGCCAAGACGGCTCCTACCTCGCCGAGTTTCTCCTGGCGAAGGGATACCGGGTGGTCGGCACCACCCCGGATCGATCTTCCGACCAGCAGCTTATTCTGCACATTTGCGACCGGATCGAAATTGTCGAGACCGATCTGCTGGGCCAGGAGTCGGTCGAGGATCTCCTGCGCAACTCCAAGCCGGATGAGGTGTACAACCTGGCAGCACGCGCCTCGAGCCGCGATCTATGGACCCAGCCGGTTGCGACCGGAGATCTCAACGGACTGACCGTGGCGCGCCTGCTCGACGGCATCCGCAGAATCGATCCCCGCATACGCTTTGTCCAAGCGTCCAGCAGTGAGGTATTCGGGAACACGGCAGAAACGCCACAGACCGAAGCGACGGCATTCCAGCCCCGGAATCCATACGGTGCCGCGAAGGCTTATGGCCACTGGATCACGTCCGTTTACCGGCAGCATGAGGGGTTATTTGCCTGTTCCAGTATTCTTTACAATCACGAAAGCCCGCGGCGCAAAATCGATTATGTCACTCGCAAAATCAGCCGGGCAGCGGCCCTGATCAGCCTGGAGGAGGAAAAGGAACTCCGTTTGGGCCGGCTGGACGCCCGGCGCGACTGGGGGTTCGCGGGCGACTATGTGCGGGCGATGTGGCTGATGCTGCAGCAAGCGCTGCCGGACGACTACATTATCGCCACCGGGGAAACCCATTCCGTGCGCGACTTCTGCCAGACGGCGTTTGCCCACGTGGGTTTGGATTATCGGGACTTTGTGATCGAGGGCGCCGCCGATCGCCGGCCCGCCGAGACCGGAGTGCTCGCCGGGAACCCGGCAAAAGCCCATCGTGTTCTGGGCTGGAAATCGACGGTTGGATTTCACGATCTGGTGCGGATGATGGTGGATGCCGATCTGAAGACGATCCAGGATGGCCGTGCGCTGGCAGATCCATCCAGTTCCGCGGCCAACAGGAGCTCGAGCTGATTCGCGAAGTTCATTCCGCACTCTTTTCCCCGAAAACATCATGACCGTGGCCAGGTTGGAACCACCGAGCGGCGCTCGGAACCGTCCGAGTCTGAACCAGGCGAGTGCAAACCCGGCGAGCGTTCGTGTGTTCAAGAACTACTCGTTTCTCGCTTCTTCGTATGCCGTGAGCCGGCTGCTGACCTTCGTTGCGCTGGTTTACATTGCCCGCCGATTGGGCGTGCAGACTTTTGGACAAGTCAATTTCGCGCTGGCGATCTTCACCTATTCGACGCTCCTCACCCACCTCGGACTGATGACGTTCGGCACCCGCGAAGTAGCTCGGCATCCCGGTCAAATGCAGCATCAAGTCACTCGCATTTTATCTCTGCGAATGGCCCTTACGTTGGTGTCCTTCATACTGCTGCTTGTATTTGCCTATCTGGTGGCTCTCGACCGCCAACTCAAGATTCTGGTTATCCTCTTCGGTCTTTCTTTGTTCCCAACCGCCGCTCTGATGGACTGGGCGTTCAAGGGTGTAGAGCGGATGAATGTGGTGGGCGTAATCGAGATCGTTCGGGCAGTGCCCTACCTTGCCTTGATCTTGTTTTGGGTCAAGCAGCCCTCTCAGGTCCTGCGGATACCCATTTTCTATTTCTTGTCTACCGCGCTGGCAGCCCTTCTGGGATTGGCTCTTTTCCGGCGGGACTACGGCTCTCTGCGGCCGCAAGCCGATCTCGCCTTCTGGAAAAGGGCCATGCGAGAATCCCTGCCGCTGGGGTTTGCCTTCATACTTTTGCAGGTCTACTACTTGACCGACACCGTGGTGTTGGGTTTTCTGCGGGGCGACGTCTACGTGGGCTGGTACAGTGCCGCCTACAAATCGGTGGCTTTCGTTCTGGTCCTGGGAGGGCTGTTTTTCGAGACCACCTTCCCGGTCATCTCACGCCACTACAAGCAGGCCAGCGAGCGGCTGCCTGGGCTCATTAATGCCTCGCTCCGGCTCACCATTCTTCTGGCGATTCCCATGGCGGCAGGCGGAACCGTTTTGGCCGGGCCCATCCTGATCAGTCTGTACGGGCCGGAGTACCACGCCGCCACGATCGCCTTCCAACTCTTGATTTGGGCCGTCGCCATCGAGCTCATCGGACTGAACTGGGGATATGCCTTGATGGCCTGTGATCGTGCCACAGCCTATATGAAGGCGATGGGATTGGGCGCGGCCCTGAGTGTCGCTTTGAATCTGGCGCTGATTCCGAAGCTTGGGCTGATGGGCGCAGGTTTGGCCCGTTTGACGAGTTCGGCGCTCATCTCGCTCTGTCTTTGGGTCCAATTCCGGCGCGTTTCACGGCTCCACTGGGCGCAGTATCTGTTCAAGCCGGCCGTGGCCAGCGCTTTGATGGCGGCGATCATGGTTCTCCTGGGCCATTCCTGGATTCTCCGCATGGCGCTGGGGACCGTGGTCTATGGCGGCACCATCCTCCTCATCGGCCCATCGGAACGGACCCACGTGCTGCGGCTCGCCCATGCCATCTGGGTTCCGTCCCCGGCCATGGATATTCCAATCGCAGGCTCCCCGAGAACCGAATTTCAAGCGTCCGCGTCCGAAGAGCCGCTTTCAATCGGGGTCGTGGAAAGATGACTCGCGCTACCGTTTCCGCAAGCCCGTTTTTGCCGGGGTGGGTCTGGCTGATTCCTCTCGCCCTGATCGTTTTCTTTTTTGAGGCTGTGCAGCCAGCTGGCAATCCGACGAAACGAATCGTGTGGTACTCGGTTCTAATTGTTATCGGGGCCATCGCCCTGACGCGAATATGCCGAATCGAAAGGCAATTCGATCTTTTCGAACCCTTGCACTTGACCTTCGCGCTCTTCGTGATTTTCTATCCGCTGCGCGCTCTCTTCGCCGTGTGGTTGGACGACGATTGGTTTGACCCCTCCCAAGCGGCCATCTGGGGAGCTCTTTCGGCTTCCGCGTTGGGCTTCGTAGGCTTTGCGATCGGCTATAAAATCGTCCCGCGAAAGCCCGGCGTGCGCCGAACAGCTTGGCTGGATGGGCGCTGGAACCTGGAGCGGGCCCATGCCGCCAGTCTTGTGCTTCTGCTTCTCGGTATGGCCGGTTTCGCGGCGATGCGTTTTCTCGGTGGATCTTTCTTCTACTTCATTTTTTTGGATCCCGACATCAAAGCTCCGGGTGAGATCAAGCCCTGGTTCTACTACTTACTTTGGATTTGCCTGCTCATTCAAGTGGGTGCGCTGGTGCAGCTTGGCACCTGGCTATCCAGCGGCCGGCAAGCCCTCTGGACGGCCCTGTATTGTATTCTGGCGCTAATGTCCGCGTTCCTCCTGGCCAGATTGTTTACGGTGTTCTGCTTGATGATGTTGACGATTGGGTGGCATTACAAGAGGAGCAGAATCCGGGCCATTCAAGTCGCTGCCCTTTCTTTGTTAGTGGTTCTTTACCTCGGAGTGGCTGGCTTCTATCGGGAATGGATTTCGCCGGGGTACGGCCTGGACGAGACCGGCGAACTGGCCGAAATCGCCGGCCAGCAAAACAAACTCGTGGTCCACTACGTGGTCGCCAATCTGGAGGAACTCTACAACCTTTCCGAACTCATCTCCATAACGCCGGCAGAACTTCCTTACCAGTTCGGATGGACTTTCACTGCCGTAATTCTCAAGCCGGTTCCCCGAGTTCTGATGCCTTCGAAGCCCCTCGGCGCTTGCGCGCTGTTTACGCGCCAGACCAACCCCGATGAATACGACAGCGGCTTCGTGACTGCGGTGGGAGCTTGGGGGGAGTGGTATCTGAATTTCTCCTGGCTGGGACTCATCTTGGGAATGGCGCTAACCGGCGCACTCAGTTCCACCGCGTACCGGGCGATGCGAGCAACCATCGAGTTCGGCCGTGTCATGTTGTATGCCAGCTTTGTTGTCCTATTGTTTACCTGGCTGCGCAGTGATTTCAACTCGGCCGTAACTCTCGGCCTTTATTACTTTATTCCCGCCTTCGTCGTCCTGGCCTATGTCACCCAGCCCCAGCTTGAAACGGGGCACATGGCATCGAGTCCCCACGGCCGCCGATAAAGTTGGGAAGTTGAACGCAGCTCAATCGAGACGCGGATGAAGATCCTGTACACCACCGCGCGTTTTCCTTATCCGCCCCTGCGCGGCGACCGATTGCTGCCCTATTTTCGCATCCAGCACCTGGCGCGAAAACACGAGATCACGCTGCTTTCGTTTGTCGAAGGGCCCGAGGAGATGGCATACGTAGGCCGCTTGCAAGAGTACTGCGTGGAGGTCCATACCGTCCCTCTGGCGCGCTGGCGCTCCTACGCCAGCCTGCCCGGGGGCGCCCTCAGTTCCCTGCCGCTGCAAGTGCTCTACTACTCGTCGGGGGAGTACCAGAAGAGGCTGCGGGAAATCCTGGCGAAGCACAAGTTCGATGTGATTCACACCGTGTTATCGCGCGCCGCCAGTCACACCATCGGCATCGAAGGTATGGTGAAGGTGTGCGAGATGATCGACACCCTGTCGCTGACCATGAAGCGGCGAGCGGACCAGGCGCGTTGGCCGGTGCGGGGAGTCTGGAAGATGGAAGCAGAACGCATGCGCCGTTTTGAGCAGCGCATCTGCCAGAGCTTTGACGGCGTCGTAGTCGTTTCCGAGACCGACCGGCAAGAACTGAATGCGCCGAACGTGACCGTGATACCGGTGGGAGCCGATGTTTTTCTGCGCCCGAGATCGGCGCCCAATGGGCGCAAAGTAGTCATCTTCACCGGCAATTTCGCTTATCACCCCAATCAGGATGCCGCCATCTTCCTACTCAACGAGGTCTGGCCCCAGTTGCGGCAAGTCTTGCCGGCGGCGCGCCTTCGAATCGTTGGCACCAGTCCCGGACCGATCCTCAGGCGGGTGGCGCGGCAGTTCCCCGAAGTGGAGGTGACGGGATTCGTACCGGATCTCCGTCAGCACCTGCTCGAAGCGGATGTGGCGGTCGCGCCCATTCGGGTTGGAGGGAACGGAATGCATTGCAAAGCTCTTGAAGCCATGGCCTGCGGCACCCCGGTGGTGATTTCTCCGATGGTAACCGGCATCCAGGGAAAGCCGGGAGAAGATTTTCTCGTAGCCAGGGACGCGTCCGAGTATGTCCAGGCCGTCCGCAGCGTGCTGGAAAATCCGGAGCTGGCAACGGCGTTGTCGGAGAACGGAATGCGACTGGTGGCCGAGAAGTACAGTTGGGAGAAAACCACCGGGCAACTGGAATTACTCTACCAAGAACTGATGCAGCGCCGTTCCCCATCCACCAATTCGCAACCTGCCAGCTATGCGCATCGGTATTGACGCTCACTTTGTCTCCTACGAGCTTCGCGGGATCGGGAAGTATATCTTGCAACTGGTCTCCCGGCTGATCCAGGCCGACGAATCCGCGGACCGGTCCAATGACCCATCCAATGACCGATCTAATGACCAATCCAATGACCACGACTATGTCATTTACGGCGATCCGCAGATGTTCCCCCCCTTGCGGCGCGGCAGCAATAACAAGATTCAGTTTCGCAATCCCGCTGGCCTGCCCTATCCTCTTTGGGAGCAGTTGGTGTTGCCCTTGTGGGCGCATCAAGACCGTCTTGAGCTTTTGCATTGCCCGGCCAATACCGCCCCCATCGCTCTCCCACGCCACATCAAGCTGGTGATTACTGTCCATGACGTTATGTATCTCCTCCCGGGTACCGTCCTAACGGCCTCCAAGGTGGTTCGCCAGCGATTGGGGAAGTTCTACCGCCGAATGGTGGTGCCGGGAGTGGCGCGCCGCGCCGACCGCATCATTGCAGACTCCGAATTCTCCAAGCAAGAGATCGTCGAATGCCTGGGGATTAGCCCGGATCGCATCCGGGTAATCCCCGCGGGAATTGACCCGCGCTTCGGCTCTGGCGGCGCGATCGCCCGTCCGCCCAGAGAGATTGGCGGTCAGAGCCTCGAATCGCCCTTCCTGCTGGCTCTGGGCGCGGACGATCCGAGGAAGAACACCATGGCGGTGATCCGCGCCTACGCATCGCGCTGGCGCGAGCTCCCCCAGCAGGAAAAACTGGTGATCGTTGGGCTCCGCGATTGGCGCTCCTCGGCTGCGTATGGTTTGGTCCGTCAACTGGGTCTGGATCAAAGAGTGTTATTCGCGGGGTATGTGCCGGAGGAATTGTTGGCCTGGCTTTACAGCTCGTCGCGTTGCTTCCTATACCCAACGCTCTACGAAGGATTTGGTTTCCCGGTGCTGGAGGCAATGGCCTGCGGAGCCCCGGTCATCGCCTCCAACTGCACCTCGGTGTGTGAAATCGCCGGAGACGCCGCCATCCTGGTTGACCCCTCGTCCGAAGGAGCAATTGGCAACGCGCTGGTGCGGCTCCTGGGGGACGAACCTCTGAGGCGCCAGTTGATTGAGCAAGGAAGAGCGCAGGCCCAGAAGTTCGACTGGCAAGACACGGCCCAAAAGACAAGGGGAGTTTACGCGGAATTGCGGGACGGCGCGAATGAGCTGGCCTTGGTTCCATCTTAAGCTCTGGCCGGATCGTCAGCTCTGGCCGGATCATCGCCGAAATTAAGTTTGCGCCCCTCGAAATGGAATCTTGGCAAACATATTTCGCTGGCAACGACGAACCATGACAAACGGCGAACAATGACGAATAAAGTGCTGGTCACCGGTGCGAATGGATTTGTTGGCCGCGCGACCTGCACGGCGCTGGCCGATCTGGACATTCCGGTTCGACGGGCCGTTCGCAGTCTGCCACCCGAAGCTTCGCCGCCAGTTCAATGGCGCGAGGACATCTCGCGAGCGCAAGAGACTTGCCGGGTGGGCGATATAGGGGAGTCGACGGATTGGTCTAAAGCGCTCGATGGGATCGGTGTCGTGGTTCATCTGGCGGCACACGTCCACGTGATGAAAAAGTCTGGCGCCCGGGCGTTGGCCGAATTTCATCGCGTCAATACGGCCGGCACTGAGCAATTGGCCAGGGCCGCCGTAAAAGCCGGAGTAAGGCGGTTTGTCTATCTGAGTTCCGTGGGAGTTCATGGAAGAAGCACGAATGGACGTCCGTTCACGGAAGCCGACGTGCCGCATCCTCATGACGCCTACACCATGTCCAAGTGGGAGGCAGAACAGAAACTGCGGACCATAGCTAACGACTCGGCGCTCGAGATCGTGATCCTTCGTCCGCCGATCGTCTATGGCCCGGGCGAGCCGGGAAACTTTGTGCGGCTGGTGCAGCTGGTTGACAGTGGGCTGCCACTTCCCTTGGAAGCCGCATCCGCGCGCCGCAGCTTAATTTATGTGCGTAACCTGGTGAACGCGATCATTACTTGCGTCCAGCATCCGGGCGCCGCTGGGCAGACGTTCCTGGTAAGCGATGGCGAGGACATTTCCACCCGGGAGTTAGTCTGCCGTATCGCCGACGCTTTGGGACGGCGAACGACGCTGATCCCTCTTCCCCTCGGTTGTCTGCGGGTCTTGGGAAGACTCACTGGAAAATCAAAGCAGTTGAACAGCCTGCTCGGGTCACTCGTCATCGACAGTTCCAGAATTCGCCGCGAACTCGCATGGAGTCCGCCGTGTTCAATGTCGGACGGACTTCGGGCAACCGCGGACTGGTACTTGGCGCGGCCCTCGACCTAGTAAGTCTCGGATTTCTAGCCTACGGCCCTCCGGAACGCCTCGCTCTACTCGGTGGGTCACGTTTCTTGGAGTGAGGACGATAGTTAGAACGATAGTCAGAACGACGGTTAGAACGACAGGCAAAATCATGGGCACAAGCAGCGTCGCGTCGTCTCCCCCGCTTTCGGCCTGCCGGTTGCCCGCATGGAAGCGAGGTATGGATCTGGTTCTGGGGGGAACGCTCTTGGTCCTGTCCAGTCCTCTGTTCCTGCTGTGCTGGACCGCGGTACGGCTGACGTCTCCCGGCCCCGCCCTGCATTGGTCCGAACGGGTGGGCCAAGACAACCGTGTCTTTGGCATGCCCAAGTTCAGGACGATGCGCGTCAATACGCCCCAGGTGGCTACGCATTTGATGCAGCAGCCGGAGCGCTATCTAACCCCTGTCGGAGCCTTGTTGCGCAAGACCAGCCTCGACGAATTGCCGCAACTGGCCAGCGTCTGGAGGGGCGATCTGAGCCTGGTGGGGCCTCGTCCAGCGCTCTTTAATCAGGACGATCTGGTCGCGCTTCGTACCGCTTACGGCGTGCATCGCCTGGTTCCCGGAATTACGGGCTGGGCGCAAGTCAATGGCCGCGACGAGTTGGCGATTCCCCTCAAGGTTCGTTACGACGCCGAATACATGGCGGCGCAGTCGCTTCTCCTGGACTTGAAGATCCTGGCTCTCACCCTGTGGAGAGTGCTTAAGGCGGAGGGCGTGCAACACTAGGCCTCCATTCGTTCCTCTTCGATTCCTGGGACGGGGGATTCGCTGGCTTGAGGTCCGGCTGCTCCGCCCCGGAAATCGCCGCGCCGTTCCATCGCACTCCTGAAGTTGCGCCCTCTGCTAAAGGAAGTACCCACAAATGACGATCAATCAAAGAACAACAGTTCACCACTAAGGAAGTGTCCTAGTCGGACTATGAGAAAAATCAGCAAGAAGTCCCCGGTGCTGTTCCGTTGCCGGTCTCTGTTGGTGCTCGTATCGCAGATTGGTCTGATCCTCTGCTCTCTGGTATGCGCCTGGCTCCTGCGCTTCGAGTTCCGGTTGCCGGACTCGAGCCAGCTATGGACGGCGGCTCCCATACTCATTATGGTTCGCCTGGCGGCCATGCCCTTCTTCAATCTTATGCACGGGTGGTGGCGGCACACCGGGATGAGCGATGCGGTGGACGTCTTGAAAGCCGTGGTCACCGGTTCGTTTGGGTTCCTCCTTATCGTGCGCTATGGCTTGGGGCTGAACGGCTTTCCCCTATCCATTTTTGCTTTGGAGGCATTGATCACCTTTACTCTCTTGACCGGCGTCCGCGTACTCTCACGCCTGCTGGCGGAAACCGTGCGGCGAGACTCGGCCTCGAAGCGCTTAATCCTGGTGGGTGCGGGACATGCTGCCCAGATGATCATTCGCGAAATTCAGGAGGTGGAAACCGGCTATAGGGTAATGGGCTGTGTCGATGACAATCCCCTGAAGAAAGGGCTGCGAGTTCTGGGCGTGCCTGTGCTGGGCCCGGTCGAGGTTCTGGCGAAAGTGGTCGGCCAGCAAAGAATCGACGAAGTCCTGATTGCGATCCCCTCGGCTACTCAGGACCAGATGTGCCGCCTGGTTGCAATCTGCAAGGAGGCGGGCACGGCCTTCCGAACCGTCCCCACAATGGCGGAATTGATCGCCGGCCGAGTCACCCTGCAGCAGGTTCGAGAAGTTTCACTCACGGATCTATTGGGACGCATCCCCGTCGACCTCGACCTGGAATCGGTGCGCGAGCATATTCGGGACCGCGTAGTCATGGTCACCGGCGCCGCGGGGTCGATTGGCTCCGAACTATGCCGGCAAATCGGAACCTACAAACCGAAACTGCTCGTCTGTCTCGACCAGAATGAAAACGGGATCTTTTACTTGCAGCATCAGCTTGCCCAAGACGACGGCGACGACAACAACGGTGTGAACGACCGCAAGGTATTCTGTGTCGCCGACTTCTCGAACCCGGAGCGCATGCGCAAAGTATTCCAGACCTACAGGGTCGAGATCGTCTTCCATGCCGCCGCGTACAAGCACGTGCCGGTCATGGAATCCAATGTGGACGAGGCGGTCAGCAATAACGTCTTCGGCCTGCTGGCATTGTTGAACGTGGCCGAGAGTTCCACCTGCTCGACCTTTGTGATGATTTCGTCCGACAAAGCCGTGAACCCGGCAAACGTTATGGGCTGCACCAAGCGGGTGGGAGAATTGATTCTCGCCGCCTGGCCGGGGAAACGGATGCGCTGCGTGTCGGTCCGCTTCGGCAATGTCCTCGGATCGAACGGCAGCGTGCTTCCGCTTTTCCAGGAACAGATTCGTCAGAACCAGCCCGTCACCATCACGCACCCGGAAATAACCCGGTTCTTTATGACCATTTCCGAAGCCGTCAGCCTGGTATTGCAGGCCTATGCCATCGGCCGCAACGGCGACATCCTGGTGCTCGATATGGGAAAGCCGGTGCGGGTCGCGGACCTGGCGAAAACTCTGCTTCGCCTTTCCGGCAAATCCGGCCAGGAATTCAAGTTTATCGGCCTCCGCCCGGGCGAAAAACTCTTCGAAGAGCTCTTCTATCCCGATGAGCGGGTCTTACCCAGCGCCTGTGAAAAAATAGCCTGTACCGAAAGTGTCCGGCTCGCATGGCCGGCGCTGAAACGTGGTCTTGACCAGCTTTATGCCGCCGTGTCGCTCGGCAAGCGAGACTTCATCCTGGCCCAACTCAAACAGATCGTGCCGCAATTCACCTATGCGGGTTCAGATCAGGCCGGAAGCATGGAGAACGTGCCGTTAAGGCCGAGCGGGGCAGATGCGAGGCAGGAAGTCCCAATGCTTCTCGATATTCCGGTATTACCCTATCGAACCTGGCCGGCGAAATCCTTATTGGGGCCACCAGCCGGCGGCGGTCCGGGGGACTGATTGCGGTTCTGTCAGCGCCAGTCATGGTCGCGCCGCCAGTACTTGTACGTATAATGTTCCCCGTGGAACGTGGCAAATATGTATGTATAACAATGTACATATTAACAAGCGACGCGAAACGGCTCCGGCAAATTAGAAGCGCAACGGTGGGGCTGGCCCGCTGTTTTTGGTGACTATGGCTGATAATCACGCGCGGACCGCTTAAATCTGACCAGAAGGAATCCACCAGTTCTGTCACCGTCGAGGTCAATATAGTCACCTTCCTTTCCGAAAACGCTGGTGTGGTCCGGCAGCAGGTCCGACGGCTGATTCTGGACAGGCCGTTGATAGATTGCAGCAGGTCTTCAAAACGCCGCCCAGCGCGGTTCACAAAAAGAAAGTTGGCCACCGTGTCGTTGGACACAAACAGATCCATCCACCCGTTGTTATTGATATCTGTCGCTGCCACGCCCCACGATTTGCCCGGATTGTCGGCAATCCCCATCCTCTGGCTCACATCGGTGAAGGTGCCGTCGCCGTTGTTGCGATATAGAATGCTGCGCCCGTACTGGGTCACGTAAAGATCGGGAAATCCGTCGGCGTTGTAGTCGCCGACCGCGACACCCATACCGTAGCCACCGCCGACAACGCCAGCCTTCTCCGTGACGTCGGTAAAGGTGCCGTCGCCGTTGTTCCGGTAGAGCGCATTGCGCAGAGGCTTTGTCGGTGTGAAAATGTCACATTTTCCGCTGTTGACGAGATAGATGTCCATCCATCGTTGTCATAATCCAAGAACGCGCCTCCGGTTCCGGTTGACTGCGGCAAGTATTTTTCAGGGGAGAGGTCCGCGTTGTGGGTCCAAGTGATGCCGTACGGTCCGATCGAACAACTGATTCTCGGTCAGTCGTTCAATATTTTCCCGATTCCGCTTTGGACTTGTCCGTATCGTAAAGATGCAGGCTTCCCACACAATGCTTATAGATACCGAGATCGACTGACATGATCCGCGCGACCATCTCCTGCAGCATGGTGAAGCAGAAAATGTCATGCGGCAAGCCCTTGATGACATCATTCGAGCGCATATATACGACCAGATGTAACTTGCCCCCACGGATTAAGAATTGTAGAGTGCACGTGCACGGAACATCCTCGTGGGGTTCTGCGAGATCGGTCGAGTCGAATAACTGGAGAACTGCTTGGCGACTGGTGGGCCTTTGCTTCAACAGATATATGAGATTTTCGAACTGCTGCACACCCTTCCAGCTTTTGAACAAGCGCGGGCCGTATCCGCCGTAAACCAAGCCCTTTTCACTGGATTTCCGGTAAGCCGGGATGTAATGCGCCACAAAGGCGGTTCGGTTCGTACCTTTCAGATACCAACAGAGCTCGCCGATGCAACTGAATATCTTTCCACGAGATTCAGTGCGGCTAAGCCTGGCACGGGGATTTGTAAGCTCAAGGACGACTCCTCTAACTTCGCTCGTACGCCCTTTCGATGCCCTGACCGGCTCCCCATACTTCTCGATGCTTTGCAGCGCATAACGCAGTAAGTCGTCGAGCGTTTTGGCTCTGAAATACGGGTTTCTCATACTTATGTGCTTCAACGGGTGAGAATACACCGTGCACGAGAGACTCCCAAGGTAGTTTTCCGCCGGTATCCGGCGAGCCAATACCTCTATGGATCGGTTAACTATCATCGACAGCTCAGCATGTAATACCGTATTTCTCTGCGACAAACCTCTGCAGAGATCGGGAAAGCATCGCGGTCAGTTCCTGCCAGGTCAGCAACTGCAGCCGGCAACGCAGAACGCAGCTTCTGACGGCGCGCATGACCGAATACCAGTCCTCGATCAGATCCGGGCGCCTTGCGTCACAGAGAACGCAAGACTATCCGCCGGTCGCATGGGCAGCGAGCACGCCGCGTATCAGCTGATAATTGGGAATGACATCGCCGGATAGCATTAGGTTTGGCGGATAGAAGACTTCCTCTATGTCCCGGTATCGCTCAATCATTCGTGCGGGTGCTGTCTGAAAATCCGCCTCCGTGAGCTTGGCCTCCACCATGAGGTCTCCGATTTTCATGTCGATCTCGGTGCGGTCCGTTTTTCCGCTGCGGAGAGGAATTCGCGGCCTGAATCCAAACTGCGGCACCAGCCCGGAAGGGATGCCTAGCATGGAACTCAGGGCAGGATTTCTGAGCGCGCGCCGGGAGCAAAAGATATTCATGAGCAGCGCGTCCGAACTGTTCGCGGAGTCCAGTTCCTTCCAGCGCCAGGTCGCGCCCGCGCGCGCGGTGCGCGAAGCGGTGTGGATCTTGGTGAGGCGGCCCCTCCATTCCGGGTGTGCGCAAATGTTCCGGTAGGAGGCGGGATAGAAATTTCCATGCTGCCTGCTTTCGTTGGGTCCGAAGATGACGCTGGGCGTCTCCCCAGCGGTCAGTTCGTGTAGCAATTTGTTCGCGAGCGCCATCTCTTGGCCTCGAACGCTCAGTTCCCGCCGCAGGTCCGCAACCCCTCGCATTTGATCTCCTTGGTGCAGGCTTTGACGGCCACAGCGGCAGTTTACCATATTCGCTATTTGTTCGCCTTTTTAGGCTTTCCTGATATTCGGGACGCGGATTTATTCCGAGAGCTCCGGGTGCGGCTTCTTGCCTAGAGCTCTGAATCGCTCGGCGCGTCTGTATCATGTTTAATAATCCGCGTTTATAGCGGATTATCGTACACGAAGATAACATATACTCATGTTGATATTTCCGCACATTATGCGGATAATAGAACATGGTTTCAGATCAACGCACGGCCTTCTCGTCCTACATGACGCGCCTGCTGTCGACGGGACGTGTGGTCTTTTGCGCGCAAGAGGCCCGAAAAGCGCTTGGCGTCAGCCAAGGCGCTTTGCTGGACGCGGCGGAACGCCAGCAGCGCAAGAAGCATCTGGTCAGCCCCCGGCGCGGATTCTATGTCATCGTCCCGCCCCAGTACCTCTCATGGGGAGCGCCGCCGCCACCGTGGTACATCGATGATCTCATGCGCCACGAAGGCCGTCCGTACTATGTGGGACTGCTCAAGGCTGCGGAACTGCACGGCGCCACGCATCAGGCGGTGATGGAATTCCAGATCGTCACGGATAAGCGGCTCCCGAAAATCCGAGCCGGGCGATCTGCCATCACCTTCTATTACCGTAAGAACATGGCAGCGGCCAGCAAAGGCATTGAAGACCGAAAGACGGACACGGGCCGCATGAAGATCTCATCCGTCGAACTGACGATGCTGGATCTGGTGCGCTATCCGCACGCCGCCGGCGGTCTCGACAACATCGCCACGATCATTTCCGATCTTGCTGACCGCATCGATGCCGGAAAGCTGGCCACGCTGTCTGCGGCATACGAACGATCCATCAGACAGCGTCTCGGCTACCTGCTGGATCGCTTCGGTCAGCCCGCGCACGCGGAAGCCCTGCACGCAGCACTGCCACAGGGTCCGGCGCTTCCGTGGATTGAACTCGAACCCTCACAGGCCGTTGACCCGGATTTATCGCCAAAGCGGACGGAACGGAATGAACGGTGGCATGTGATTGTCCGCCGCCTCCCGGAGCGTGATGAATGATTCCGATGATGAACATCGTCGCATGGGGCAACGTCGTTCCGTGGGCGGAGCAGCGGCAGATCGAGCAAGACCTGATTATCAGCCGCGCGATCATCGATCTCTTCGCAGATCCGTTCCTGCGCGAGCAGCTCCGGTTCCGTGGCGGCACGGCGCTGAACAAGCTGCATTTCCCCGCGCCGATCCGGTACTCGGAAGATATCGATCTGGTCAGAACGACTGCGGGACCTATCGGTCCGATCCTCGACCGGGTGCGAGAACGGCTGGAGCCGTGGCTCGGCCGGGGAAATTTCGAACAAAGCCAGGTTGCGCCGAAACTCAGGTTTCGGGCGCAAGCGGAGGACCCGGCTGCTCAGATACGTCTGAAAGTCGAGATCAACACATGGGAGATCGAAGCCTACGATGCGCCGCAAGGCATTCCCTTCCGCGTTGACAATCCGTGGTTCGCTGGCAATGCGGAAATACCAACCTTCTCCCGCGAGGAGATGCTCGCAACCAAGTTACGCGCGCTGCTTCAGCGCAACAAAGGACGCGATCTGTTCGACCTTGCTCACAGCCTCGACGTATTCGAGGGCCTGAACGCCTTGCGCGTGGTCGAGTATTTCGGGCGATACCTTCAAAGATCGGAGATGCGAATCTCCCGCGCCGAGGCGGAACAGCGGATGTTCGCAAAGCTGAACAACCCCGGCTTCCTTGCCGATCTGCGCCCCTTGCTCGCGGCGACGGAAGCAGCGAAGCTGACTGACGGTGCGATGAAGGCCGCGTTTGTCAAAGTCTTCTCGCGGTTTGTTATATTGCTGCCCGGCGACCCCTGGGCGCGATCCGAGGAAATGAAGGAACGTTTTGAGATCGTGCTATGATCTTGCCTGGCCCGGCGGCAACGTTGCCGTCGACGTGTCTGTTTCTTTCTCAGGTTACACAGGCATCGGAGTAATTCAATCCCGCCAGATCTCGTGCGCCGTAATTGCGAGTCATGCTGGCATGCCTCCTGCCCAAATCAGAGAGCACAAGTTTGATATCGGCATACGCCGGACCGCCATGCAGAAGCCTTATCGCCTCAGCGACAACGAGAGTTGCAGCGGCGGCGCCAACAAAGGGCACCGCGACGGACTTGCCTGCCAGTTCAGCGCGGCCACACTGGTCGTTGCCCAGTTGCGCATAAGCAGGATTCTCCCGTGCGACGCGTTCCCGCTGCTCTCTCTGTCTGGCCTGCTCTTCCGGGCTGAGGTCAGGCCATAATTCTTCCGCTCGGCGGAGATGGGGGAACGTATGAAAACTGATCGTGTCGAAGTTGTCTGTTGTTCCGCCCAGGCCGCTCTCCATCACCTGAAGAAATTGGGCTGTCGCAAGATGTCTGCGCGCAGGATTTGAATCGAAGCCGCAAAGAGCCATCCTTGGTTCGTCCTCGCTGCAGTGGAAACTCGAATCGAAGCGCCGTTCGATCAGTCTGGTCTGAAATCCGCGATCTTCCAGCCATTGGCTGCACACGCGCGTCTTGTATGAACCTGCATCTTTGACGTTGAAGATCAGCCCGGTCTCGACGTTTTCTGGCTCGACCCTGTCGAAATCATTGAGAAATATTTCACTTGCTCCAGAGTTCAGGTATGGAAGAGTGGCGAGTGACCATAGATACGCATTTCCCAGATGTCCCAGACCCAAGGCCCAGAAGTCACGCGGCAGGAATTCAACCTGCACACCAAGCGCCGCGGGATCATTGACATCGAGATCGGGCCGCCAAAGGGAGAGCCCGACAATGCGGCGACCCGCCTCTATGTTCAGGTCGGCGAATGAAAGGAACAACTCCGAAATTGCAAGGGCTCCTGCCAGCACGCCCGACAGCGAGCAATACTCGCGCTGGAGGAGGGCGTCAATATTCGCAGCCGGACCGACCTTGGCAATCCAGCCGTCGAACGTAACGCGCAGCGCACCCCGAGTCGGGGGCGCATTTCCGAAAATCAGGGTGCGGCCTTCGTGTTCGAAACGGCCGGAATCCATCAGAGCGTCCGGCCCGAGCAGGCTGATAAGCGCTTGCCCGAATGTGCAGTGGAGTGAAGGCCACAATAAGAGCGGCGTGTCCGCTACGTTGGGCCCAAGCTCGATCCTTACCGCGCCTGGAAAGCACCGGTTAGCAATGTTTGCAGCGGTCAGGACTGCGACCTGCAAAGTCCGAGATTGCACTACGTCAGGGGCGCAGCGAAGTGTAACGCAGTAAAGTTCTCGCCGCACGAGGGCCTCTTCGGTCGTAATTTCAGTGCGGTCAATGAGCAGTTTCGAGATGCGGGAGAGCCGGATGTCTGGAGTTTTCATGTCAGTGTTCACCACAGAGTCAGGCACACCCGGCGCGGTTTCTGGGACGCGTCGTGCGTGCGCCATTTGAAGTCGCCGAGGTATTCGTACACGCCCACCGCATCAAGCGACCACCATGCGGTGTGCGCGAAATTCGGAACGATAATGGCGGTGTGCCCCTGCATCGGGATCATGGGGTTTCGCTGATCGATGGGGCTTTGCTGGACGCTCTGGCCAGGGTGTGTATGCACGTCGGCGAGGACCTGGAGTTTGTTTTTCTTGCAATACTCCCAGAGCGCAGCATGGCCAACCGCATGGAAAGCGATGGCACCTGACTGGTAGGCTTCACGATCGAGATCGTCATAGCAGACGTATGTGGTGACTCGACCTGACATACTGTTCTGCGGCCCCAGCAAGAAGGCGCCGCTTTCGGCTACGCCCTTGCCTCGGCGCCGCAATTGGAAAATAACTTGGGCCCAACCCAGGAGAGGGACGCGCACGACTGTGGTGGCAGGATCAGACGCCAACGTAATCTCCCGATTGCAGCAAGGAATGGAATTCCTCCAAGTAGTCCACGATTGTGTGGTCGCTGTTCCAGACAAGATGCGGCTGATCCTTCGGCCAGTCTGTGTGACCTTTGGCTGCGACCCGGTCGTAAGGATGGTAAAAAGCTAGGCCGCTCTCCCAGTCAGTCCTGAATACCTTTGCAAAGCGACTGTCGGTTTTTCCTTTCGGACGTTTGGAGAATTCGAGAGTGGATTTTGTCCCGGGGTCCCAGAAGGTGCCGGTGGGAGGAACCGATCTGTACCCGGTGAGATCGAGGAGGACGTAGAAACGGGCCGGGGCATTGGCGCGCGCCGCCGCCGCCATCCAGAAAACCCGCGTAGGCCATGCCAACCCTTCGGGCAGCACGTCGGCGCCAGCCAAGTCCCAGAATCCCTTTAGGACACCGGTGCGGAATTCGGCCGACAACACGTCCTCTTCAAACAGCCGCTGATCAGGTTTCTCCATGCGATCATCCCTGCGGCGTGATCTCCTTTACAAGATCGAAGCAGGCCGAGCATTTCGGGGGTTCCACCAGTTCGCCCAGATGCTCGGTAGACCGCGGTTGCTTGGTGCTGTTGCAGAGCTGCAAGACATATTCCGCGGCAGCCGCAGGGTCCAAATGAAATTTCCTGCGGGCCCACTGCGTAACGACGCCGATGGTCGTCGCCGGGGAGAACTTTCTACGTTTTGTCTTTCCATTGAAGTTTACTTCGACGGCGACATGCCTACATTTGTGGATATGCACATGGCGGTGCCGCTTGAGTTCGAGGACCTCGACGGTAAGGGCCACATCGACCGGACGGTGCTCGTCCTTGCCATCCTCCGTCTCGTCCGGTTCGTTCAGCGCTTCCTCGCACTCGCCGACAAAGACCAGAATGTCATCCTGGCCCTGCTTGATGATCTCAAGCCGAAGGAGAACATCGCGGAGGACCTCGCCCGATTTGGCCACAACGACCCTAGGCTTTGCGCCCTGGCCGTGAATGAATAGCTCCAGTTCTTCATTTACCATGTGCTTACCCCTTGGGGGCGCTCCTCGCCGGGAACTTGCATTCCCCGGCGTGAAGTGCCATATTTGCTGTCCGTGTAGGCAACATAGCTGGCAGACGCTAACATCGAAGTATCCGCTAGAGTTATAGCTTCTGGCAGAAACGTTGTCTCATCAGACAACAGCTTATAGGGAATACGTTTTCGTGTCAAGGGAGGTGTAATGGCTCAGCCGGCATTTGGACTATTGCTTCAGCATCTGCGTGAAGAGAAGGGGCTCTCTCTGCGGGACCTGGCGAAGATCGCCGAAATCGATCATGCCTATATTTACCGCCTGGAAGCTGGTGACAAGGAGGCTCCTTCGGATGAGGCTCTGTCGAAACTGATCCGCGCCCTGAAGGCTGGTAAGCGCGAAGCGGAGATGCTTCGGTACCTGGCGCAACACGCGGAAACTGACGCGGCGCTCGTGACGCATGTGCTTTCAGACCCCACAATTACTTATGAGATTTTTGCCTCAGTGGCAGGAGCCGCTTTTCGCGGAACGGTTCGGCCGGATTACCCGAAGCTGGTCGAACGCGTGCGCAGAATTCTGAGCGAAGAGTCGAGCAATGGATGAGTTTGGAGCGGTGCTCAAGGCGCGAGAACTCGTTAAGAAGGTCAACCCGACGGCAATCCCGGTTCCGGTGGAGGCCTATGTTAAGGAGGTAGGGGCGGTTCTTCGCCCTCAGACCGACCTTGGGCCGGACGAGCCGGGTTGGTCTTTCAATAACGGTGGGAAGCACTACATTTGCATAAACGCAAACGACCGGCTGGAACGTCAACGATTTACCGCCTGCCACGAGTTGGCCCACATAGCGCTCGGGCTGCCATCCGAACATCAAGCCTTGCCCTGGTGGAGCTATGCGAAAAGGCCTCCTGCTGAAATCTGGTGCGACGTTTTCGCTGCAGAACTTCTTCTCCCTTTTGGACTCTTTAAGCCACAGGCTGAAAAAGCCCCGATCGGCTTGGCGGCGGTGGACGATTTGGCTGAACGCTTTTGTGCGTCCAACACCGCCACTGGCTCTCGGTTCGCTGCTGTCGTCAGCACACCCTGTGCCTTTGTACTTTCGGAACAGGGGAAGGTAAGGTACGCGTCAAGATCCACATCATTGCGAGAAGCCAATGCCTGGATTACGCCGCGGGTAGATATCCCGGACGGTTCTCTCTCAGCAAGAATTCGAGGGGGGATGACGTGCGAGGGGCCTGAGGAAGTGGATGCCGATGTCTGGTTTAGTGAATGGGAACGCGGCGGGGTTCTGCTTGAAGAGGCCAGACACTTTGCCCGGTGGGATCAAACGCTGACTTTGCTGTGGTTCGAGGATGAAGAAGTGCCGCCGCCAAAGCTGCGAGAGTATGAAGAACGAGAAGAACCGTTATTGGAGGAACTGGACGGCTATCTTCGTTGGCCTGGCAAGAAGCGCCGCAGGTAGAGCTCATGGCACGTTATTAAGATTTCGGTCCGCAAAGCAGCTTTACTTGGAGTGGCCATCAGTTGACGCATCATCTGGCTGGCACGTCTTGGTTCGACGCACAGCGATTTCGGGGGTCGCCATCGTGAGGAGGACCACCGTGGCGCTAGTACAAAACTGCGCGGTTGCTTGTGGGGATGAGCGTCTTTGATTCCGCCACGCGTTGCGATGCGTTCGATGATTTTGTAGACGTGGCGTGATGCTTTCCGTGCTGTGTGAAACACGGTGTTTAAGGAGATCAAACGTGCCACTGCAATATGATCGCGACGAGTTGTACCAGAAAATCTGGGACAGACCGTTAATCAAAGTAGCTCAGGAATACGGCGTTTCGTCAGTTGCCTTAGGGAAGGCATGCCGCAAGCTCTTGGTGCCTGTTCCAGGCCGTGGCCACTGGGCGAAGCTGGCCCATGGCCATCCCGGCGTTCGCAAGATGCCGCTGCCAAAACTGGACAAAGTCCCCGTCGTGTTTAGGTCATCGCGCGTCCGGCATAAGGAAGCGACTGCACCCGCTCAGACCGATCCTGAGTTCGCCGCCATCGACCAGCTATTGTCGTCTGGTGCGCTCAAGCCTCCACCAGTTGACGCATCATCCGGCTGGCACGTCTTGGTTCGACGCACCGCGAGTCGGCTTCGGAGTCGAAGACGCAAGAGCGAAAGAGGCATTCTGCTGCCCAATAAACCTGGCGGCCTTGACGTCAGAGTAACCGCGGAAAGGCTGGAGCGGGCGCTGGTGATTATGTCTCAGCTCCTAGCCGTATTAGAGAGGCAAGGCTTCACAGTTGAGGTCACGGAAAAGGGCAGTACGGTTGCGAGCATGAACGGCCAGCGTGTCTTCTTCGGAATTGAGGAGGTAGTTCGGCAAATCGTGACTCGGAAACCACGAGTGCCAGAGCCTAAGAATCGTTGGGACTATGACCGCTTCGTAAGCTACGAGCCTCGGGCTTCATTGGCGCTCGTAATCCACTCGGAGACTTGGCGCTCGCCATCGCTACGGAAGAGATGGGCCGATGCCAAGATCCAGCGGCTCGAAGATCTGATTCCCGATTTCGTTGCTGGCGTGATGCGCACTGCGGTTGCACTGCGTCTCCGCGAGCAAGAGCTCAAAGAGCGCGAGTTGGAGCGGCAGAAGCGAGCCCAGGAGATGATCAAACTGCGTGAGCAGATTGAGGCGGAAGAGAAGAAGATGGAGCAGTTCAATCAGTGGATTGAAAGCTGGGAAAAAGCCGAACGGCTCCGTCGATTTATCGCGGCATACGCGCAGAAGACTTCGAAATGGGCTGCGGAAAAGCAGTCGCACTACAAGGAATGGATCGCGTGGGCGAACCAGCAGGCTGACCGGGTCGATCCGTTCGTGTCCGAGAAACCGGTATCCGTGCTGGACCGCAAACACGAACTGCGCGGGTGGTAGGTGTGCCGTAAGTGTGCCGTGCGCTTCGGAACTGTGCGCGCTAAAGTGCGCCTTTTCAATACCGCGTCAAAAGTGCTTCCGTGCGGGCTTGGTTGAGGTAAACCATTGATAAGAGTGGTGAGCGCGGAAGGAATCGAACCTTCAACCTACTGATTAAGAGTCAGTTGCTCTGCCAATTGAGCTACGCGCCCATTGCCAACGGGCAATGTGGGAACAGACGTTGATTATACCATCGGCCCGGGGCGGTCTTGGTGCGCGGTCGCACGTGGGTCTTGTTATTTCGCTCGGCGCGATCTTGCTTTCGGGCGCTGCTCCAGTCGCCCGCCATCGAAGCAACCCTATCGGATTCCTAACGTCCAAGCGCGAATGTACGTGAGCGAAAGCGTCGAACGCAGTGGAGTCAAAAGCCGGGCGGTTTCCGCGGCTCAGGCTGAGGCGGCTTCTCGGCTTTGCTCGGCGACGGCAGGCTTTGAACCGGATACCGGTTTCCGGATCGGCAGAGCCTCGGCCAGAGCCGGCATGCGCCGCTCGACTTTTCCGATGATCGGCAATTCGGGCTCGCCCACGGCAGACAGTGAGACGAACCTGTTCTCGCTCCACAGACGATCGATCAATCGGCGTTCCCACGGGCGCAGCACTTGCTGTGGCAGCGAGAGAAAATTTCGGAAGGTCCACATCAGATATACGCGTTGCGCGAGAGTTGGTTGTACGTATCGAGGTCCGATCGGCGTGTCCAGTTGGAGGACGCCATCGGTGAGTTTTTCAATCCACATGACCTAGCCTACCTGGGGAAGACGGCCAGTTCCGCCTTTGTTTTAAAACCGGACATTATTGCACCAAGGACGGGGCAATGGGAAGCAATCTTTTTATAGTGGGGAAAAATCATTTTCCGAGTCCGGCTTAACTCGAGAAAAGACGTCCGAGGGTTGGCCGGCACAGAGCGCGATTTGCCAACTTTTAGCTGATCTCCGGCAAAGACTCGATACGGTCGAGTGTGGCGGCGATGCCCATACCCTTGCCCTCCGACTTCTCCACCCGCACCACCGACGCCTCGCAGAGCGTCCATCCTCCGCGCCCCACTCCCAAGCCGGGAGGCAGCATGATGACCAGTTCCAGCTTCGAGCCCGCCTTCATTCCTGACTCGGAATAGAGAAAGATTCCCGTGGAACTCAAGTCGCGAGTTAAGCCCGGGTGCTCGCCGCCCTCGTGACAAACCTTCACCGGGACACGAACGGGCATGCGCTGGCGCGAGCGCCTTTCACTGGATGTAGGGTCCTCAGGCATATGCTGAGGCAGTGTACCCTAATTTGCGGGAAACGTGGAAACCGGAAGCTAACGCAAAACGATTCGCCAAAAAAATGCTCCCCCCGCAGGTTCGCGGGAGGAGCCGGGGAAGAAGCGAAGTTTACGCAGTTAGAAAGTGAACTTGACGGCCAGCTGAATGCCGCGCGGGCCGCCGCCGCCGATAAAGGGGTTGCCGATGCCGACGTCGCCGGTGGCGGAGATCGGATAGGGGCCGCCGCCGACTTCACGATTGACGCCATTGACGCTCTTATTGGCGAACCCTGCTATTCCCGCATCCGCGATGTAAGAGGGCAGGAATGGGTTGGCGAAGTTGGGGTGATTGGGAAGGTTGAAGAAATCGGCGCGGAATTGCATCTTGAAACGCTCCGTAATGGCGGTGTTCTTGTAGAGCGCAAAGTTCCATTCCTTGAAGGAAGGGCCATGCAGGGCATCGCGTCCCTCATTCCCATAGTGACGGGTGCCGGGGATGCAATCCTGGGATGTGCCGGTGGGCCCGGTACCATTGGGGTCTGGCGTGACGGCGATGGAGGTCAGTTGGCAGGGGATGGCAAACGAGCTTAGATCAAGGTAGTTCAGGGGATGGCGGGGGTCATACTTGATGGGCCCGACGACATCAGGGCGGTCAAATCCGTTGCCGCCACCGCTATAGTCGCCCTCGAAGCTGTAGTTCAGTTGGAAAGGCTGACCCTGCTGCAGGCTCAGTACGCTGTCGAGGCCCCAGCCGTTCTTCAGGCGCTGCCAGTCGCCACCGCGGTTGGGGAGTTCATAGGAAAAGTTCCAAGTGAGGCGTTGCGGGATGTTGAAGTTGGACGGCCCGTATTCGAGATTCGGATGGTTGCTGTCATTCGGTTGCGCGGCGTTGGGCTCGAAGTCTTCGCCGTCGCTGGAGTTATCGAGGGACTTTGAATAGACGTAGTTGAGAACGGAGGTTACGCCGTGCCACCCGGTAATGCGGAAGCTGGCCTGCAGAGCGTTGTAATTTGACTTGCCGGTGGAGTTTTCCTGCAGGAGGTAGAACGAGCCGTAGGGATTTTTCGCAATGTAGTTGCGCGCAACGCCGTAGTCCCCGGTGATGCAGCCCGGTCCGCCGGTCGGTACGCCGGCGGTCACACATGGTCCTGTATGCACGTTGTTCAGCGAGTCGGTAAAGGAATAGTTGCTGGCGGCTGCGAGTGTTAAATCGGCGCCCGTCACCGTAGCATTACTGGGCTGGCTGAGATCGAAGAAGCGCCAGAGACGATGGCCCTGGGAGCCGACGTAGCCGATCTGGATCACAGACTTACTGGTGAGCTGCTGCTGAATGTTGAGGTTATAGTTTTCCATGTAAGGCGTTTTGATATTGCGATCGAAGCCGAAAGTGTCGCATTCGTAATTGCATGTTGCCGTGGGCTGGAATATCGGGCTTCCATAAGTTAACGTGGGGCTGGCGACACCCGTGGAAAGAATCTGGTATGCCAGCGGCACCGTTGGGGCGTTGTTGTAAGCCGGTCCTGGATCGAAGGCCGGAGAGTAGGGGAAGTGCCCGTTCACCATGTCTTGCGAGGAAGCGTCGAAGAAGACGCCGTAGCCGGTACGAACCACCGTCTTCCCTTTTCCCGTGACATCCCAGGCGATACTAATGCGCGGCGCGAAGTCCTTTTTATCGGGATTGTAGAGGCTGCTCAGACCGGGCTGACCCACCTGTGTGAGAGTAAAAGTTTCGTCGGCAAGATCTAGATTGGTGATGTTGCTAAGGAGGTGGTTTTTCTCTCCGATGACGCCCATGTAGTCCCAGCGGAAGCCGTAGTTCAAGGTCAGGTGGGGCGTGAGACGAAAACCATCCTGGGCGTAGAACCCGAAGTTGTTTTCGTAGGTGTGACGGTCGGTGTTGCCAAAGTACTGGTATCCGCCATCGACGGTGCCGGCAAGAAAATCCGCCAGAGAGAATTCCAGCTTGCCCCGGAAATTGCGGTCGTAGGCTTCCTGGATCACAGTGGTGCGATGGAAATCGAAGCCGAATTTGACGTCGTGCTTGTTGAGCTTCCAGGAAAAACCATCAATGACCTGAACGTTGCTGTCGGTGCGCTGACGGGGATCGCCGCTGTTGGCGCCGAGTTGGGCCACGCCACTCACCAGGATTACCGGCAGGCCAGCATCGTAAGGTGAGGTTCCGTTGCAAAGAGCGGTGGAAGTTGCCGCACACAGGCCGATGGAACTGGGATGGAAGCCCTGATCGTCGGGGAAGAAACCTTCGGCAAAACGGTTCCAGCCGTAGCGCAGCTCATTCACCTTGTTGACGCCAAACGTATGTACGTAAGACAAAGAGGCGAGTTGCACGCGGGTTGGAGTGAAGGTATTGAAGCCGGGCAGCTGGCCGCCGCCGGCGGCAAGGGCGAGCGGGAACGATTGCACGCTGTCGCCAAAGAAATAGCGGCCGGTAAGGATATTGCTGGCGTTGAAGTTCTGGTCGATCTTGGCAATGAAACTGGTGAGATCGTTGTAGGAGGGTGAGATGACGGAGGCGGTGCCCCCGTTGCTAATGCCCCCTGGGTTCGTGAGATTTGGCGCTGGCCAGGGATGACGCGCGAGCAACTTCTCAATCACGCCAGACGGGTCAGTTGCGTCCGTGGGGCTTAGAGAGCCGTCCGGGGCGCTCCCGGTGGGGACTTTGGAGACGGTGACCACTCCCACGGGTTCCTGCTGGCCTTCGTAATCGAGGTAAAAGAATGTCTTGTCCTTGACGATCGGCCCACCCACCGAGAAGCCGAACTGGTTGTTGTGAAACTTGGCCTTCGGTTGGCCGGAGACATTGAAATAATTGCGCGCGTCGAGTGCGTCGTTGCGCATGTATTCGCCCGCGGTTCCGTGGATTTTGTTGGCGCCGCTCTTGGTCACGATGTTGATGACAGCGCCGGCGTTGCGTCCGTATTCCGGCGTGAAGTTAGAGAGGACGTTGACCTGGGCGACAGCATCGATGGGCAGAATGGTTGCCGGCGTGCCGAAGACGCCCGCCTGATTGATCGCGGGATCGTTGCGATAACCATCGTTCATGTCGGTGCCGTCGAGCAAATAGTTGTTGGAGCGGCCGCGGGCGCCGTTCATGGAGAACTCACCAAAGGACCCGGGAGAGTCGGAGATCTGGTCGGGAGAGCCGGCCACGCCGGGATTGAGATAAATCAACTTGGTATAGTCGCGGCCGTTGACGGGCATGTCCTCGACAGTCTCGGCCGTGATGACGCCGCCGAGTTCGTTCGAGGTCGTCTCGACCATGGGCAAATCTGCGGCGGAAACCTCGACCAACTGCGTGACCTGTCCGGTTTTCAACTGCGCGTCCACGCGCCGTTCGGTAGCCACGTTCACTTCGACATCGCTGGTAACTGCGGTCTGGAAGCCCGTCTGCGTCACGGTGACGGAGTAGGTGCCGATCGGCAACTCAGGCACGCGGTAGCTGCCGTCACCGCTGGTTACGGTCGTGCGCTCCAAACCTGTTGCCACGTTGCGCACTTTGACTGTCGCCCCGGCCACGTATGCTCCGGAGGGATCGGTCACGGAGCCGAGGATTGTCCCACGAAACGTTTGCCCCACGAGCAGTGCCGTCGAAAGCAGAATAAACATCACCAATAATCGCAGTTTCATTCCGGTCCTCTTTTCCTGGTTCATCGCGGGCACTGGAACAGACCCACGCTCCGCGAACAATAAACTGCCCGTTCCACTTATGACCGCGGATTATAAACGAGTGCAGGGGAAAGATCAGCGTCGAACTGCATAGAAAGAATTTATGCCAGGGATCAGCGCGCGAAACCCGCGCCCAGCGCGGGAAAGCGACCGACGTCAGCGGAAGGTCCGGACGGCGCGCGCTCATAGCAATCACCGGAGGTCTGACGTCCAGAGAGGAAATCTATGGAGTCACGGAACTTGGGCCGGACAGCCAGGCTGCGAAATCCTAGAAGCTGAAGGCTACGCCGCCACGCACCGAGCGTGCTGACTGCACCAGATAAAGAGTGTGTCCGTCCTGTCCCATCACGGGCACATACCCCTGGGCCAGAAGATTTCTCAGGTCCATGAGAATCTCCATATGTCCCGCCAGGAAGTTTGCCGGTATAGGCTGGCGGATGCAGAGGTTCAAATAAGGATCGGCTCGGCCCGCTGAATCATTGAATAGATCAACCGGCGTCAACGCGCGTCCGCCCGAGTAACGATAGGATGCGATCCAGCGCGTCTTCGTCTTGGGCACAGTTCCGCTGAACTTCGCGGCCACAGCCTGGCGCCGCTCCGCGCGAATCCACTCCCGTGCGTCTTCGAGTTGGACATCGGGGCGTGACAGGTCAAGCACGTTTCCATAGGCATAATCCAAAGTCGCAGTCAGATCGGATAAGAGCTTCCGCTGCAGCACCACTCGCATCCCGCGCGTCGCGAAATCGTTCCCCTGATAACTGAAAGTACCAGAATCCACATCTGGCAACACGTCGCCGAATTCGGCCGTCATCTCGCCGGGCGTCATTTCGCCAACTCCGGTGAGCATCGGATCGACTATGCTGTCCGCATAGAACGCCGCCTGCATGTTGTTCTTGCCAACGCGCTGGGAGATCGACACTTCCTGATGATGCGCCCGCTCGACCGCCGGAGAAAATCCGGTGATGCTCATGCGCGGCGCGGTTTCGCTCAGGTCCCACGGAGTCGATTCGAAACCATCGCCGAAGCGATCGAGTCCTATATTCGGGACTGAACTCGCGTATTGATATTCCACCACGGTGTTCGGCGTGATGTGCAGGTCGGCTGACCCAAAGGGCTTGAACGTGTTTACCCGGCCCATGAACTGGATCGCCTGCAATTCGCTGCCGAGCTTCATCTCCAGCACGTCGCCCAGGACGATCCGATCGGAACTGGTCACCGACAGAGCCTGCAGTGAACCGCCCGGCATCGTGTGCTCAGGCGAATTCAGCCTGAGGGCCGTAATCGCCATCGAAGGTTCAAAAACACCATTGAAACGGTTCGTATAGGTGGTTCGGAGCACCCCAGCCGGGATGCCTTGGCCATCGGCTTGGTAGCCGAAGTTGCCGTTCAGCCGCAGGGTACCACTCGAGAGCAGCGAATGCTCCACGGCAAAGCCGGCACTCATATCCTGGCTGCCGAAGCCCTGCTCGGGCGATCCGGCCAGGAAGGTCAAGCTGCCTTTCAAGTCGCGGCCGGCGGCTGACTCGCCGCTCTGTGCGACCGCGGTTGTGCCATCTGGAAGCACGCGCAGGATGGGCCGGTTCGCGACCGAGCGCAGCGTCCACTTCCAGTCGTCATCGTCGACCGGTCCCCGCAATGGAACAAGCTGGATGGCCTCGAACAGCGTGGTCAAGGTGACATTCACGATGAGCTTCGCACCGGCACGGACGCTGATTTTCTCGCGCAGGGCCGGGAGGAACGAAGGCGCGCTCACCTTGACGCTATACGTTCCGGGCAGCAGCCTCGCCACGGAATAAAAGCCGCGATCGTCGGTGAAGACCTTCAGCGCTTGGGCGGCCGAACCGAGTATTTCCACCGCCGCACCCATTTGGGGCGCGCCACTCCCATCGCGAACGTATCCAGATATCGCACCCGAGATCGCGCGTGAGCCATTTCCGCACCACGCCGGCAGAGCCACGGTCGTGATCATGACGGCGACGATTACGAAGAACCCGAGCTTTCGCAACATCTGGCCCACCACCTCTGGGAAACCAAGCAGCAGTTTACTCCACGGCGAAGGTCGCCGTTGGATCCACCGTCTGCTTGGAAAGGTTGTCGTTCACTTTGATCTCGATCTTGTACAGGCCCGGCTGCAGGTTCGCAGCCGAGAGCGTCTTCTGCAGCGTGACCTGGTCCCCCACATTGCCCATCGTGTCGGTGGACTCGACGGTATGGATGACGGCCTTGTTGTTGGCGTCCGTCACGTTGTATTCGAAAGTGGCCGAAGGTTTGTGCGTCTTCTCGTCCACGCTGAGATTGTAAACCTGCATCCAGAAATTCAGCTTCTGATTGCGTTTGAAGGCGATGGGCTTGCCGTCGGAAGGCGCCACGCGCGGCCGCACTTTCGTGGTCGCCGATCACGAAATTGCCCGTGCCTACGTTCTTGGTCGCTACCGGCTCCATCTGGTCGGCGATGATGAGCGTTGAACTGCTCAACTTGTCCTCGCTGAAGTCCGGGATCTGGATCGCATGGCTCCAACTCCCGGTGCGATCTCCGTTCACGTCCTTAACCACGATGTCCAGACGATAGCGATTTTGGCTGATGCGCAGCGGCAGAGCTTTCCAGTACACCGAAGAATTTTCGGCGGTCTTGGGCAGCAGTTCCACCGGCACATCGACCTGCACCGTATCTTCAAAGGTCTGCACGATCTTGCCGGCGAGCGTCGTCACGCGTCCGAAGATATTGACCGTGCCGCGCTCCACGCCGTCCTTGTTCTGGAAAGTGACGTCGCGGTTCTTGATCTGAATCGTGACCGGAACCAGAACCGTGTCGCTGGTCACCTTCACGAAGTCCGCTCGCACATCGAACGGCATCAGGTTGACGCTGATCTTGTGGCTGACCACTTCTTCCAGATCCTTGAACTTCACGGGCGGCGCCGCCTGCAGTTTGGCAAACTGTTCCAGACGGTCGAATTCCTTGGCCTGCAAATCCTGATTGAATGGCGATGTCGCCCAGTTGCTCGATGCCGCCGTTGGTAAATCGGTCCGCCTTGCTGCGACATGCCCATTTGCTCATACAGCGTCAGGCCGGCATTCGGGGTGTACTTCAAGGCGTCTTTTTCCGAGCGGTCCATGCGTCATGTGATAGTCGCCGCACATGCAGGTATCGACGAACTCGATCATCACTTCCTGCCCGATCCCCTCGATGTAGCGATAGCGCCAGGTTTCAAACGGGAAAGTAGAAGTCTCGCCGCCGCCTTCTTCCATGGGGCGCTCGTAGCTGCCGCCCGAGGGATGGGACTCGATCTCATCGGGCGGCCCAAAACGATGTACATCCGGCCACGGTCGCTCTTCCAGCCGGGGATGCCGGCCGCGAAGTGCTCGTTGGCATATGCGATACGCCGGTAGTGCTCTTCCTTGAACTCGTTCTCTTCGGTGTCGGGCGTGGGATCGCGGCGTTGCCAGAAAGCCTCGATGAACTGGTCGCGCTCTTCGTCGTTCGAGAGTTGCATGAAGGCCGATCTCTCTTCGTCGGTGATAATCCAGCGCACGTCCTCGTCCAGCCACTTCCGGTAGGTCTTGCTCAACTCGATCTTGAGCGCCTTGGCGTTGGCTTTCCTCTGCTTTTCCGGGATGGGACGCTTGAGAGGATCGGCCTGGCTTCCCTGGGCTGCCGCCCCTTTGTCATCGGAGCCATTCGCGTCCTTGTCCTGCGCTTGCGAAACGGCGGTAAAACCCAATGCCATCACTCCAGCTAAAACGCCAACCGAGCAACGATTTCGAAAACCTGCGGAGAACATAGAAAGGCCTACCTCACGAGAAACGTCAGTTGCTTAATTCTATGTTCATTGGATACAACAAGGCAAGAAGAAGTGGCCTGCCGGCAGAAGATTTCCTGCGTGGATCCCCTTGTTCTAAACCCCTTAAGAATCCGCGTCTTGCGGCCCAGCAAGAGAAGCTTCACTGTGCATCCGCCCAGGCGCTCGGCACGTTATAATGAGTTGCGCGGCTGGTCTCCCCTTCGTAAGCTCACCGGGCGGCAAAGGGAGAGGCCTGTTTCGCTGAAACTTGGGAACTTCCCCGCTGCTTTGAACGTAACTGTTCATGCGCAATCACGGTGCGTTTGTGTCGTTCTATAACCAGAGCGGAGTGCAAAGCAAGAAATTTAGAACCATCTGAGCGGCGACGAATAACTTAGCTATGAAGACCTGGAAGAAAGTATTGATCGGAGTGGGCGCGGCCCTGCTGCTCGTCATCATCGTCGCCGTTACGGTTTACCAGAGCCAGAAAAATCTGGTGACGGTGCAGACCGGCAAAGTGCAGAAGCAGAACCTGGCCTCGGTGGTTAGCGCGTCGGGTGAAATCAAGCCCAAGACCTACGTCAACATCGGAGCCAACGCCTTCGGCAAGATCATCAAGCTGCACGTCAAGGAAGGCGACCATGTAACCAAGGGGCAGTTACTGGCGCAGCTTGAGAACGTGCAGTCCTCGGCCGACGTCAACGCCACCCGCGCCTCCGTGCAAGCGGCTCAAACCGACGCCGTCGCCGCCGATGCCGCGCTGAACACCGCGCTCGCCGACTTGAACCGCGCCAAGTCAGACGCCACTCACGCCAAGCTCGACTGGGACCGCGCCCAGGGCTTATACAACGCGGCCCTCATCGCTAAGCAGGATTACGACGTCAAGAAAGCGGCATGGGAGACCGCCAATGCCGGATTGGCCCAGGCCGAAGCAAAAGTGGCCCAAGCCAGGGCGCAGAAAGATTCGGCGGACAAGCACATCACGCAGAATCAGGCTAACCTGACTCGCTATAACGACGTCCTGCAGAAGACCACGTACGAAGCGCCCTTTGACGGCGTGATCACCAATCTTCCCGTGCGCGAAGGCGAGACCGTGGTCATCGGAATCCAGAATTCTCCGGGCAGTACGCTGATGACGCTGGCCGACATGTCCGTGATCACGTCCGAGGTCAAGGTAGATGAGACCGACATCGTCAACGTGCGTCTCGGCCAAGCCGCGGACGTGACCATCGACGCCATCCCGCACAAAGTCTTCCACGGCGTCGTCAGCGAAATCGGAGACAACGCGATCGTGCGCTCGACGGGTGTCGCCACCTCGCAGGCGACCTCGACCAGCGAGGAAGCCAAAGACTTCAAAGTCGTCGTGACGCTCACCGATCCGCCCGCGGACCTGCGCCCAGGCCTCTCTTCGACCGCCAAGATTACGACCGCGACTCGCAGCAGCGTTCTGAGCATTCCGATTCAGGCGCTCACCGTCCGCAACCCGGCAGATCTCGTGCCCAAGGATAAGGATGCGGGGAAAAATTCCGTGCAGGCCGCCAGCGTTCCGGCCGAAGCATCGAAGCAAAAGGATGAGGTGCAAGGCGTGTTCGTGATCCGCAACAAAAAGGCCGAATTCATTCCGGTGGATACCGGCATCAGCGGCACCACCGAGATTGAGATCGTCAAGGGCTTGCAGGAGGGTGACGAAGTGATCACCGGAAGTTACAAGGTTTTGCGCACCCTGAAGCCAGGAACGAGTGTCAAAATAGATAACTCGACTCCGAAGAAAGAAGACGAGAGCAGCTAGCGGAACGGCGGGGCGTCCCGCCTGTCACGTAGTGTGGTGGCCGGGCGGGGACGCCCGGCGCTCCACTAACTTCTAACGAGTTAGAACGTCCAAGATAGAACGGCCAAGGAGCGTGCGTGCGCGAGCCGGATCCGGACAAGGAGAGCAAGATGGCGACTGCCGAGGTATTCCCAATCGACAAGCCCGCGAATTGGGCTGGACCCGACTCCTACATGATCTCAACCGAGGACCTGTGGAAGACCTACGATATGGGTTCGGAACAGGTGCATGCGCTGCGCGGCATCAACCTGCGCATCCAGCGCAACGAATATGTCGCCATCATGGGCCCGTCCGGTTCCGGCAAGTCTACGCTGATGAACCTGATCGGCTGTCTCGATTCGCCTTCCAAGGGCCAGTACTGGCTCAATGGACAGCTGGTCAGCGAACTTGACGACGACGAATTGGCGCGCATCCGCAATAAAGAAATCGGTTTCGTTTTCCAGACTTTCAATCTGCTGGCTCGTGCCACTTCGCTGCACAACGTGGAGCTGCCGCTGATCTATGCCGGAATTCCCGCCGAAGAGCGCGCCCAGCGCGCCAAGGGCGCACTCGCATCGGTCGGCATGGAATCCCGCATGAACCACAAGCCCAACGAACTCTCCGGTGGACAGCGCCAGCGCGTAGCCATCGCCCGCGCTCTGGTCAACAAGCCGGCCATCATCCTCGCCGACGAACCGACCGGCAACCTCGACTCGCAAACCGGCAACGAGATCATGGCGTTGTTCGATCGCCTGCATGCCGAGGGCAACACGATCGTCCTCGTCACCCATGAACACGACATCGCCGAATACGCCCACCGCATCGTGCACATCAAGGATGGAGTCGTGGCGCGGGACGAAGTGAAGGAAGGACGCTAGCCACCAGCCGCTGGTCTTCAGTCGTTAGTCGTTCGCGGTGGGCCGGCGCAGAGTAACACTCACTCGTGGCTTATGATTACCTCTACTGCCTTCCCGGCTTGGGCCGAAAGACGCCCAGTCAGCTGACCCTTCTGCGCGTGTACCTCGATCATCTGCCCTTTCCCCGCGTGCGCGGGCAGAACGAAATTACCCTTCTGGTCGGTCACCGCCACTTCGGGATAATCATCGATCGAAACGGTTGCGCCAGCTATCGCCCCGAGGTTTTCGTCCACCACCACCCCGCTAACCATCGCTGAGGTTTCGGCGGCGAGCTGAATCGTGGCGGTCGGGTAATAATCCTGGCCCAGAACTAGCGTGGACTTTCCCTTCAGAAACTCATCCTTCACGGAAGCAGACAGTGTTAGTTTGCCGTCGGCCGGCCGGGCTCTCTGTGGAATATCAAGTTCCCACCCACCCGCCACCATCTTCAGCTCTCCGCCGTTCGAGGATTTCACCTGGGCAATGTCGACCGTTGACTGGTCGGGCCGCAATAGAACAACTTGAACGTGATAAACGCCGCGTGTCTGGAGGAAACCAGAGGCGGCGAACGGGGCAACTCCAAGAACGATGATTCCCGCAGCCAGGATCGAGCCGATCACGGGCTTCTTGGCACGAAGCGCGAGAGCGAAAACGGATGCCGCAATGACCACCGCGAACGCAGCGACGGCTACAGGATGTCCGATGTGGCCGGCTAGCTTTAGAAGTAAAGTTGGAGCTTGCTCCTCCATAAATCAGTTCTCCCGCTTCTGAGTAGAACTCGCGTGGCCGAGGAGTTGCAAGTTACGGGCAGGGTAGAATCAAACGCCGGTCATTGGCAATCGGAAGTAATCGGCGGGTGAGTCTCCGAGATCAAGGTCAAGAACGGGGCCGAGTGCGCCTGCGCACACGGCTGAGTTATTGCTGATCAGATGCTGGGATGATCTTCTGCAGATCCGGAGCAGAAGATAGACCGCCCGTCCCCGCCACGAAGAAATTGTGGTCGTAAAGATTGCGGTACATGCGGCCTGCGATCTCGGCCGCTTTGGGCCCGAACGTGGGACGTCCGCCCTGCAGGAAAACCACCGTCACAATGCGTCCAATGTCGGTGTTGGCGTAAGAGGCGAACCATCCAAAGCGCGTGCCGGCGTGCGAACATGTCCCGGTCTTACCCAGGATCGATTCCTCGTTAAAGTTCAAACGCAAACTGCGCGCGGTGCCGTACTCGACGGCTCCAGCCATGCCATCGGAGAGTTTGGGAATCACCGGCTCGATGTCGAGATGCCGTTTGACGCGCGGCTGGAAGTCCGCGACTGCCTCGGGGCTGGTGGGATGTTGCAGGTAGTAGAGCGTACCGCCGTTTGAGATCGCCGTCACCAGCGCGCCCAGTTGCAGCGGAGTCATCGAGATGCCCTCGCCAAATGAGCACATCTTGCTGACGCCGCCGAGTTTCGGGGAAATCTCCACTTCCGGATAAGTACCCAGTTCCTCGCCCGGAATGTGATAGCCGGCGAGTTCACCGAGTCCGAACTGGTGCGCGTAGTACTGCACCTTTTCGAAGCCCAGCTTGCGCCCGACCGCTTCGAAGTAGGCGTTGTTCGAATGCGCCAGCGCTTCGGTGAGATTCATGCGGCTGCGACCGCCGAGCGAAACCTGAGTTCCCTCGTCGATCACGCCTTCGCTCAGTGCGGCGAGGGCGACGGAAAGTTTGATGGTCGAGCAGGGCTGCGCTCCGCTTGAAAGTGCGAGCTTCTGATTAACCATGGCCAGGACGCGTCCGCTGGTCGGCTCAATCGCGACTACAGTGCCATTCATGTTGCCCAAGGCATCGACCGCGGCCTGGCGGACAACCGGATCTTCGCCGGCGGTCACGTCACCTTCGGTGATATCCGATGCGAACGAACTGGTGTGGAAACGCTCGTAATAACGCGGGCGGCGGGTGCTGGAATAGCGCGTGCCGGAATAATGCGTGGCGGCATACGGCGAGCGCGGGACGCGGCTCCGCGCCAGGGTTCGCATCCGTTTCTTCGCATGTTGATTTTCCGTAACCCCGCGCGCTTTACCATGCGCCGTGAGCGCGCGCGGGTTGACGCTGGCTGCGATGCCACTCGCTTCCAGCAACATTGCCAACCCTAAGAAAAATACGACTCGAAGAAACCCCGCCCTTAACTTCACTTTCGCCATCCCCGGTGGTACTCGGCCACTCTGCTGCTAGTCCATCTGTCGGCCTAGTTAAATTAGATGCAAGAGTCTGGCCAAATCACCGCACCGAAGGCACATCTCGTGCAACTGTCCGATAGTAGGCGATTTGAGCGCTTCGGCGCAACGCAAAAATAGGCAATCGCTCATTGCGGAACATCGGTGATAACTATATGAATAAATTGCGTTTAATGCGACTTCGCGAAAAGACATAGCACCTTGGTAATCTGATCGGCCTGTTACCTTGCAAGATGCGGGGATTGTGCATCAGCTTGCACATCCTTGCCAGCGGCCGATCCAAGAGTTTGCGGAGGCTGCGATTGCTGAAGTACCGTCAGCGCGGGCGACCCTCACAGCGCACGCCTTGCCGACATTTTTTGACGGCTTATCCTAACGGGCGCATCCTAATATTTATCAGCGGGCCCCGGATTTGACGTCTTTCAGGAGGAATTATGGAAAAGTCTAAATTCGGCCTTTCTTTTCTCGCCCTGGTTCTGGCTGCGTCCTTTGCCCTGTCTTGCGGCTCGGGTTCACAGAGTCAACTTCAATCCATCACGGTGAGCCCCGCAACGGCCGACGCACAGACTTATCTTGATGGCCAAGTGCCGTTCACAGCCACCGGCCTCTACGTTAATCCATCGCGCACGGTCACTCCGCAGCCGGCGAATTGGGCCGCGTGTCAGGGCAACGTGCCCACGACTGAAGTATCGGTTACAACCAGAGGCGTGGCGCAATGTTTGACCGGCGCATCGGGTTCGTACACGATCAGAGCGTGGGACAACTTGACTGGCCCCGGAACTTACAATTGTCCGGCGCAGACTGCCTGCGGAGAAGGCTGCACGGTCACCGGCACAGCGCAGCTCACCTGCCCATAGCCAGGCTCCACACTTTGTCCGGCAATCCGGTTAATACGCCGTGGTCGTGGAGTAGCAAGGTTTCAAAGTTTCAAGGAAAGACCGCGTGCCGTTGAACTTTGACTTGAAACCTTGAAACTCTGAAACTTGGAATTTACATCACTTCGCTGCGCTTCCGCAGGAAGGCCGGGACGTCGAGGTCCTCCGCCTGATAGCTGGGAGCGGCCGAGCGCATGGCATCAAGCGAAATCACGGCGGCCTGCCCCGCATTGCCTGGCACCGAATCCTGAAACGCTACCGGCGCGGGATCGGGCTCGAAGGCAGGCTCGGGCACAAAGACTGGTTCGGCTTCCGGCTCGTGCTCGTCGAAACGATCGCGCGAAACATGGCGCGAAAGTATGACCGGATCATAGTTCTCTTGATGCCGCGGACGACGCATTTCGGCCTCTCTGAAGCCGGTCGCGATCACCGTGATCTTGACCGAGTCCTTCATCTTCTCGTCGAGCACGGCGCCAAAAATAATGTTGGCATCTTCGTGGGCCGCGCCCTGAATAATCGTGCACGCCTGCTGTACTTCGGCCAGCTTCAGCGAATTCGAGCCCGTGATGTTGATGAGAATGCCGCGGGCTCCGTCGATCGCGGCCGCCTCCAGCAGCGGCGATGCGATGGCACGCTGAGCCGCTTCCACGGTCCGGCGCTCGCCAGAAGCGGTGGCTGTACCCATCACCGCATAACCCATGCCCGCCATGATCGCCTTCACGTCGGCAAAGTCGCGGTTGATGATGCCCGGGATGGTGATGATGTCGGAAATGCCCTGCACTCCTTGGCGAAGAATGTCGTCGGCGATGCGGAAGGACTCGAAGAAGCCCGCGTTCTCCGCGACGGCAAGCAGCTTTTCATTAGGGATCACGATGGTGGTATCGACCGACTCCATGAGTTCGGCAATGCCGCGCTCCGCCTGCTGCATGCGGCGTTTGCCTTCAAAGGCGAAAGGCTTGGTAACAACGGCCACGGTCAGCGCTCCCATTTCGCTGGCCAGCGAGGCAATAATCGGCGCCGCGCCCGTGCCGGTGCCACCACCGAGCCCAGCGGTGACGAAAATCATATCCGCGCCTTCGAGCACTTCGATGATTTTGTCCGAATCTTCGAGCGCAGCTTTGCGGCCGATCTCGGGATTGGCACCAGCGCCGAGTCCGTTCGTCAGCTTCACCCCGAGCTGAATCTTGGTGGCGGCGCGCGAAATCCGCAGCGCCTGCAAGTCGGTGTTGGCCACAATGAATTCGATGTGTTCCATCCCCGAATCAATCATGCGATTGACCGCGTTATTGCCGCCGCCGCCAACACCGATGACTTTGATGCGAGCATCGTTGCGCGCTTCTTCGTTGAAGCAGATGCGGAGTCCGTTGTCTTCATTCATGCTTCACCTCGATAGTCAGTTGTAGAGACGGGGCTTGCCCCGTCTCCGCTGCGGGCGAAGACGCGGCAAGCTCGCGTCTCCACGAGAATCTCACGCGCCCTTCCCCGCGAACATCGCTTTCATGCGCGAGCCAAAACTCGGCTCCTGCAAGCCGCGAGCAAGGCGGGCGCGATGACCGTAATACGCCATGCCCAACACCGTCGCAAATTCCGGCTCGGCGAGAAACGATGGCATCTTCGCTATCGGCGTTGGCCAGGCCAGACGCGCCGCTTTTCGCAGCACCGATTCCGCCACATCGAGAATCCCCGGCAACCGCGAAGCTCCGCCGCTGAGCACAAATCCTGCGATGCAGTGCTCCAGAACGCCGGCGTGGCGCAGGTTGTCGCGCAGCAGTTCGAAAAGTTCGCGGGCGCGCGGCTCCAGAATCTCGCCGGCCAATCGCTGTGACATCATGCGCGACGGCCGATCTCCCACCGACGGCACTTCGACTTCGTTGCCTTCGGGGATGAGCGTCGGCACGGCATTGCCAAAATTTTTCTTGAGCGTCTCCGCATCCGCCAGTCCCGTGCACATGCCGACCGAGAGATCGCTGGTAAAGTGATCGCCTCCGATGGGAATGACCGCCGTATGCGCAACCGCACCCTGCTGAAAAACGATCAGGTCGCACGATCCCGCGCCGAGATCGACAAGGCACACGCCAAGTTCGCGCTCGTCCGACCGCAATACCGAGTCCGCACAAGCCAGCGGCTCAAAGATGGTGTCATCCACATGAACGCCAGCCCGGTTCACCGCGGTCACCAGATTCTGCGTCGCGCTCGAAGAAGCCGTGACAATGTGCACTCGAACTTCGAGACGCGTGCACATCATGCCCGTCGGATCCTGCACGCCCGGCTGATCGTCGAGAATGAACTCCTGCGGCAGCAAATGAAGAATTTCGCGATCGGCCGGAAGCGGCACGGTGCGCGCCTTATCCACGGCCTGACGAATTTCATCCCGCGCAATCTCGCGCGACCGCGCCCCGAAATTGATGCCCCCGTGGCTGTTCATCCCGCGGATGTGCGCGCCCGCAATGCCGATCAGCGCATGTTCGATCGGAATGCCGGCCACGTCTTCCGCATGTTCCACCGCTTTTTGAATGCTGCCGGCGGCCTTGTCGAGTTCGGTAATCACGCCCTTGCGCAGGCCGCGCGATTCGCCGATGCCGTGGCCGCGATAACGCAATCCGTTCTCGCTCAGTTCAGCCACCAGCACGGAAGTCTTGGCGCTGCCTACATCAATGGCGGTAATGAAATTGGGCTCATTCGGCATAAATAATACTCGGCATAATGATGATCGCTAGTTCTGCGGAGTCTCCTTCGGAATTCCAGGGCTCGGTTTCTTCTGGCCCGTAGTGACGACGCCGGACGCCGGTGATGCAGACGACGGCGGCGCAGCCGGATGCGACGCGGAGGCATTTTTTGTCGCAGCGACTGGCGCCGCGTTCCCACTCGGCTTCGGCGCGGCTTGATTCACTGGGACCGGTTTGGTCGGCGCCTGCTTCACTGGAGCTGGTTTGACCGGCGCTGGTTTCGCCGGAGCTGGTTTAGCTAGAGCTGGCTTAGCCAGAGCATGGGTAATTGCGGCTTTCGCCCCGCCGTCGGCCTTAAGCTTCGCGTCCTTCTTCGCTGGAGTTGCCGACGCCGGATGCGTTACATATTTTTCGTAGTTCACGATCGCCGCAGTTTTCACTCCCGCCGCCATCGCTGATTTCGCTGCCGCCGGCGTCAGAACCGGCTGCCGAGCCATCCCCTCGAGATCCGGATTCACGATGATCTGTCCGTCGTAGCGCAAGTCCACCGATTCCAGCTTGTCGAACTGCTGCCGCCACTGCTGCACATGGGTCACGTAGGTCTTGTAGCGTTGCAGGTAATTCCCCGAGCCCAGGTGCACCAGAACTTCGCCGTTGGCATCGGCGGCCAGCACTTTCACATCCTCGGGGTCGCTGAGATCCACTTCGCTCAATTCCTGGGAATAATGCGCGCCGCCGGAATCGAGCTCGCGAACCAACTGGTTGTAATTCTTCATCCGCGCCGCGCGCGTCGAGAGCGGCTCGCCAGCATTCATGCCCGCAATCACCGCAAACGAATACTTGTGTTTGCCGCCCGGAGCCAGTTCCATCAGCGTGCCCCCGGCATCGATCAGCGAAATGTGGGAGCCGATCCGGGCAAACGCCACCGGCGTGCGTTCATGAATCTCGATGCGCAGCCGATTGGGCACGAAGCGCATCACGCTTGCTGATTCCACCCACGGAATCTGCTCCAGTTGCTGTTGGCGTTGCGCCAGCGGAACGAAAAAAATGTTGCGGCCGATATCTCCGCCCATCACTTCCATGATCTGCGCATGCGCGACGTGCTCGGCGCCGGCGACTTCGATCTGGTCGCTGGACTCGATGCGAAAACGCCACGAGTGTTTCCCGTAATCGTAGAGGCCCGCGGCGGCAGCTCCCAGAATCGCAAAAGCGAGGAGCGCCAAGACGACCCACTTCAAACGGATGGCGGTTCTTTTGGGAAGTGATCCGCGCCGGACCGGGATGCGTTTTTGCCCGCGCAGAAATGGGGATTCCTGCTCCGCTTCCAGATCGACGAGCCGTGCGTCGTCGAAGGGCTCACGCTCGGGAGCCTCGTGCCGAGAAACGCCGGGAAGCGAATACAACTCTTCCTCTATCGCGGTGGAACTTGATTTCCGCGCCACTGGTTCGATTCAGTTGTCGACAGAAAACCGCTGAGCAAAATTACTATAACCGCTTTTCGCGAATTGAGACAGTGCCAAGTTGGTTCGTGTTCCTTGGCTGTTAGCTTTTGGCTTTTGGCTCTTAGCTATTGCCCTCGAGCTTTTCTAAAATCATCGCACCCAGTTGCGAAACGCTGCCCGCGCCCAGCGTCAGCACCATATCGCCCGGTTGGGCGAGCGCGCCGACCTTGGCGACCGCGTCCGCAAAAGAACGAGCGTATGCGACGCTTCGCTTCCCTACCCCGGCAATTCGCACGGCGAGCGCCTCCGCCGTGATGCCTTCAATCGGCTTCTCGCTGGCCGGATAAATGTCGAGCAGGCAGAGCGTATCAGCGTCGGCAAAAGCAATCGCGAACTCATCCATCAGATCGCGAGTGCGAGTGAAGCGGTGCGGCTGGAAGATCACATGCACGCGGCGAAATCCGCACTGCCGAGCGGCGGCCAGCGTGGCCCGGATTTCCGTCGGGTGATGTCCGTAATCGTCGATCACGCTGACGCCCGCCGCCCTCCCTTTGAGCTGGAAGCGCCGGTCCACACCGCGAAAACCGTTCAGCCCCGAACGGATCTGCTCCGCCGGGATGTCGAGCGCCGTGCCCACCGCGATGGCCGCCGTAGCGTTCAGCACGTTGTGCACGCCCGGCACGTGCAGCGTGAACTCGCCAAGATCCTTCTCTTTGTAAGCAACCTGAAAACGGACGAGCGGGCCGTGCTCTCCGGCAGCAAGCACCGACTTAACCAGCGGCGACCCCACCGGCGATGCTCCCATGCGGATCAGGAAATCCGACCCTCGGCTCGTTCCATACGTCGTCACGCGGCGATGGACGCGCGGCAACAAACGCCGCAGCACTGCGTCGTCATTGCAGCCGACGACCACGCCATAAAACGGCACGCGCTCCATAAATTCCAGAAACGTCCGGCGAACGTCGCGCATGTCGTGGTAGCAATCCATGTGCTCGCGGTCGATGTTCGTAACCACCGAGAGAATCGGCGAAAGCTTCAGGAACGACCGGTCGCTTTCGTCCGCTTCGGCCACCAGGTATTGCGACTTGCCGAGACGCGCGTTCGAACCCATCGCGTCCACGCGCCCTCCGACCACAACCGTGGGATCGAGCCCGCCAGCCGCCAGGACGGCCGCGACCATCGAAGTCGTGGTGGTCTTCCCGTGCATGCCGGCAATCGCGATGCCGTACTTCAGCCGCATGAGCTCGGCCAGCATCTCCGCGCGCTGAATCACCGGTATATGTAGCCGCCGAGCTTCGTGGACCTCGGGATTATTGACGGAGATCGCTGAACTGGTGACGACAACATCCGCGCCCGCGATGTTGGCGGCAGCGTGGCCTTCGAAAATGGACGCGCCCAAAGCAGCCAGCCGTTGCGTGACCGCGGAACTCTTCAAGTCGGAGCCGGAAATTTGGTAACCAAGATTCAGCAACACCTCGGCAATCCCGCTCATGCCGATGCCGCCGATACCCACGAAATGTATGCGCTGAATCTTGGCGAACATGAAACCCTAATCCCCAAATAAAGGTCGATGATAGACCATCTAACGCAGAGGTCGCAGAGATCGCGGAGGAAATACTTAACCAGCATTTCCCATAGCTTCTCTGCGTACTCAGCGTACTCTGCGGTTAAAGGTCCTGCTCTCCGTCGGCGAGTCGTTTCACCATCTCGGCGATTTCCTCTACTGCCTTGCGATGCGCCAGCGATTTTGCAGCCGCCGACATGCTCTGCAGCCGCACCGAATCCCCGATCAACACCGCGATCGTGTCGACCAGGTAGGCCGCGCCCAGATTACTCTCTTCGACCACCACTGCGGCGTCCACTCGCTCCAAGGCCCGCGCATTCACGTTCTGATGATCGTCGGCAGCGGCTGGAAAAGGCACAAAAATAGCCGGCTTGCCTGCCGCGGTGATCTCCCCAACTGTGCTCGCACCCGAACGGCAGACCAGCAGATCGGCGCGCCCGAACGTGCCCGGCATATCGTCAATGAACTTGTAGACTTCGCCCGAGATACCCGACCGCTGATAAGCCGCCAGCACATGGTCATAGTCACGCTGCCCCGTCTGGTGAATGACGTGGATCTCGGGAACCTCGGCGCGCAAACCCGCCAGTGACTCGATCATCGCCTGATTGATGGCCCGCGCCCCCTGACTGCCTCCAAAAACCAGCAGCGTGGGCGCGCCCCCAGTCTTAGGAGAAACAGAAAAGAACGCCGACCGCACCGGAACGCCCGTCACCCGGCAGTGCGGAAAATACCGGCAAGTTTCTTCAAAGTGCACCGCCGCCGCGGAAACCCACCGCGCGATCATGCGATTAGCAAACCCCGGCACGACGTTAGGCTCAAAGGCCAGTGTAGGAAGCCGCCGTCGAATCGCAGCCACCATCGCCGGTCCCGAAGCATAGCCTCCCACGCCAATCACAACTTCGGGATCGAACTCCGAAAGCATCCGCGAAGAAGCCGCGATCGCACGCGGCAGATCGAACATCGTCTTCGCTCGCGTCATCAGGCTAACATTTTTCAGCGCGCCGACCTGAATCAACTCCAGAGGAAACCCTGCCTGCGGCACCAGCCGCGTCTCAATTCCACGAGCTGTCCCAATGAAAAGAACCTCGGCCTCAAACTGCTTCTTGAGCTGTTGAGCAATGGCCAGCGCCGGGATTACGTGCCCGCCCGTGCCGCCGCCCGCAATAATAATGCGCATGAAGTTTGGTTCCTGAAGCGCTCTCGCTTACTCCACCATCTTCACATACTTCTCTCTAGCTCCCCGCAGCGTCGACAGCACCGACTCTTTCTCCGCCTCCGTGTTCCACGAAGTATCGCTCCGAGCCTGCGAAATGAGCCGGTCAACCCACGCCACAAAGTAAGCCGCGTCTGCCGCACTGTGCACCGGCGCACCCGCCACGCTTACATACACCGGGCTAGTCGTGGCATAAGGATACAAGTCAAGAATCGGATACTCCGCCTGGTCGCTGAAAGCGCGCAAAACGCACCACCCGCTAGCTTCAAGCGGGATCGAACCGTTAACGCGCGTGGATTTGCGGTCGCGATCAAGAGCAAGCTCCCGAGCTACCTTGCCGTTACAGACAATCTGAAGATGATCGACCGGAACGATCGAAGCAAGCTCGGCAGAAAACGGCACCTCATGTTTCTTATCGCTGTTGCCTGCGAGTTGCACTTCGCCGCCGATGCCTTGTCCGCCCAGCGAGAACCGCAGCAGGGGGCCGTTTGTGGCGAAGGTGCGTCCCGCCTTGATCGCCTCCAGCCAAGGGTCTATCTTCAGCGGACCGGGCTTCACTTGGGCATAGACTCGATTCAGGCCCACCGGCCCGCGCAGCGACGCGTAGTTCCCCATGAAATCCGTCCCCGCAGCCGTGGGCAAGCGAAAACCGCAATTCAGCAGCTTGTACCAAACCTCAGCCGTCGACTTATGATCGGAAAAACCAAGCACTTCGATGTAATCCACCTTACCGAGCGCCACGTCCGCGGGTAACTCGGAAGTAAGAGAAACGTCCTTCGCCGGATCCGGGAAGCTGTCGAACGGATGCACATATCCCACCAATGCGCCCTGTTCATGCGCCATATCAGCTACGTTCGCATTTGCCGGATAAAGGCTGGCCGCCGCCGTGTTGGGGTACGCCGCATATCCCGGAAGAATGAAGTTCTTAGTAAGGTTCAGCAATCCGAGATGTCCCCAGTAACTCGTGTGAAACTCTTGCCCGTGCAGCAGCAAGTGATCCGCAGTCGAAGCCGAGTCGAGTTGCGGCGAAAAATAAGCCATGTCAGGAATGCGCTGCTCTTTGTTCACTACCAGATCTTCCACGATCGCCAAATTTTCCGCCGCTGCCTGCTCCACCAGATGCGCCGGCGTATTCCTATAGGTGCCCCCGTAGTTCATGTGCGTGTGAACATCGCCGCTCACCCAATTCGAAATCGCATCCACTGCGACAAAAAGCGGCACCATCCGGACCGTGAGTTGCGCAACGCTATCGGCCTTCACCTCCACCTTACGCCGCTCAAAATGATTCTCGAATCCGCGCATAACATCCACTTCGACCTCGCCTGCGGGCACCGCAATCTCAGACACACCTGAGGTGTCGAAGTAGTGTGCTTCGAACGGCCGCTCCGCGCGATCAAAGTTGTCGTCGGCATACACCCATGCGTCATCGGGAGCATAGGCCAAGCCGTCCGCGTCGGCCACGAAAACTCGTGCTGCTACTGGGTTTTGCAAAGTCAAATCATCCACGACCTTTAGCGAAATCCACCCCATGGGCTTCAAGTATTTCCGTTCGCGCGCCACTACCTCCGTCTGCTCCCCACCCGGAATCGTCTGTACCCACAGCGACGTATTCCCGCCACGATTGGAGATAAACGCAATCTTCGTTCCGTCCGGCGACCACCGCGGATTCACGTTGTCATAAGCGCCATAAGAAATCGGAAACGCGTCTCCACCCACCGACGGCATGACCCACAATTGATGCCAACTCTGCCCCAGATACGACGCATACACCATGCGCTTCCCATCCGGCGAGAAGTCCGGACGAGCCTTCCAGTTCGTCTCCTCATAATGGATCTCACGCGCCTCGGCCCCCGGCTCCGCCTTAACCCTCCAGAATCCGCCCGTGCCGTGAATGTGTCCCCGGTTCGACACGTAGAGAATCTCCGATCCGTCCTGCGTCCATACCGGACTAATCTCGTGATCCACCTTGCTGTAGTAATAACGGGGTAGCGAGCTGACATTCTCCGGAGTAAGCTGCACCACGTCGCGGAGTAACCCGTCGTCGAATTGGCCGACAAAGATATGAAAGTGTCCCTTATAAGACGTCGACACAAACGCCAACCGCTTCCCGTCCGGCGAAAATCGCGGTTCCACGTTCACCGCGCCTCCGAAAGTCATCTTCCGTGTCTGCCCGTCACGCAGATCCAGCGACCATAACTCGACAGCATCGTGATCGTAGCGCGCAAACACCACCCACCGCCCATCATCATTTCTCGACCAATCGGGCTGATAGTCGTAGCCCGGTCCGCTGGTAAGCTGCTCCGCCTTCGCGCTGCGCAGTTCCTGCCGCCACAACGAGCCCGCCATGGAATATATGAGACTGTATGAGTCCGGCGACCAGGCAGCCGCGCTCGGCCCTGTCGTCAGTTGCGGCAGATACATTTCCCTGAAATAGTAGGGATGCGGCAAATCAATCTGCTTGAGCACGGGTTCGCGCTGCGCCAGACAGAAGACACAAGTAACAAAGATCAAACAAGTCAGATGAAACTTTTTCAAGATCCCTCCACTAAGCAGAAATCGGCGCGAGCTTACAATCGGCTTACTCCGAAACTCGCGTCCTCCGCGCCCACAGCCAGTTCAGCAAAGCCGCCGCAACCGTCGCCCCCAGGATCACCGACTTACTCAAATCCACCTGCGTTGCCAGTGCTACGGCGATGGCGACCCCCAGCACGGCCAGCACCGGCCTTCCAGGCAGCCGAAAACCGGCGGCCAGCGGCTGCTTTCGCCGCAGAGCGATCACCGCCGCGCACACCAGGGCATAATAAAAGAGCCGCGCGACCACCGACAGCGTCACATTCCAGGTAAAGCTCCCAACCATCGCCAGCCCCCACACTGCCGCCGCATAGAACAGAATCGAAAACCAGGGCGTGTGAAATCTGGGGCTGACCGCGGCAAACATTTCTGGCAGATCGCCGCCTTTCGCCAGCGCAAAAGTGACGCGCGGCATTCCCAGCAGTTTGGCGCTCAGATAACCGTACACCGAAACCAGCGCCCCGATTGCCACCAGCGCCGCGCCCCGATTGCCCATCGTAATGCGCGCCACTTCTGCCAGCGGACGATCCGTAGTCGACCCCGGCCCGAGCACTCCCACGACCACCCATTGCACCAACGCATAAATCACGGTGCAGGCGATGAGTGCCACCAACAGCGCAAACCCGGCGTCCCGCGCCGGATTCTTCGCCTCGCTCATGGGCGCGAGCGCCGATTCAAATCCACCGTAAGCGAAGATCAGCAATACCATCGCCTTCATCCACGCGCTTACCGGCATCGGCCCGGTCGCTCCCCATGGCGCCGGGTGGATGATCGTAACCGCAGCTCCGGCCGATACCACCATCAGCAAGGGCAGAATTTTCGCCACGGTGAAGATGTTGCTCACCGCCGTGCCTTGCCGCGCACCGCGAGCATTGATCGCCGCCAGCACTCCCACCAGCAACGTCAGAACGACAAAGCGCGGCCACGGCTCTTTCGCCGCCGGCCAGAATTCCGCCAGATAAATGACAAACAGATTCGCATTCGCCGCCGGAGCCGCCGTCTGCGCCAGGTAGAGCATCCAGCCAACCAGAATCCCTGTCAGTCGGCCGAACGCCGCACGCGCGTACAAATAAGGTCCGCCCGCCTCGGAAAACTGCGAGGCCACCTCGGCGAAGCAGGCCATAATGACGCCCATCGCAGCCCCCGCAATCAACACGGCCACCACGCTGCGTTTGCCGAGCAGCCCAGCCACCGTGGCCGGCAAGCCAAAAATGCCGCTCCCGATAATCGAATTCACCGCCAGTGCGGCCAGGCTCCAACGCCCAATGGCCCGCACCAGGCCAGTTTGCGGTGATGTCATTGCGAAACCGTTTGTACCACACCCGGCCCTTCTCATGGATTAAACTTCTTCACGGGCCGTAATTGTGGCTGTGCGTCGGCAATCCGAAACGGCCCCCAGGAGCGTACGAACGCTGTGGCTGCATCCATTTCCGACATCCGGCTCTTGCTGAAGGTCAAGTCCCTGCCCAAGTCGTCCAACTCCCGGCGCGTCTTCATCACCGGAGGAACCGGCTATATCGGCAGCAGTCTCATTCCTGTTCTACTCGAGCGCGGCCATCGGGTTCGGGCGTTGGCCCGCCCCAGCACAAAAGCCAAGCTGCCCGCCGAATGCGAAGTCGTGTCCGGCAATGCGCTCGACGCCAACAGTTACCGCCAACTCATTCGCCCCGCCGACACTTTCATCCATTTAGTCGGCGTCCCTCATCCGTCGCTGGCGAAAGCCGCTGCGTTTCGCGCCGTTGACCTGGTCTCGGCCCGCGAGGCTGTCGACGCTTGCTCCGAACTCGGCGTCCATCATTTCATCTATCTCAGCGTCGCCCACCCGGCTCCCTTTATGAAGGACTACGTCGCCGTCCGCGCCGAATGCGAACAGATGATCCAGAAACGCCGTCTCAATTCCACCATCCTCCGCCCCTGGTACGTCCTCGGACCAGGCCACCGCTGGCCCTACGCGCTGCTGCCCTTCTACAAGATGTGCGAGTGGCTCCCGTTCACGCGCCCCGCCGCCCTGCGCCTCGGTCTGGTGACTCTCGACCAACTGATCCTGGCGCTCGTTGAGGCCGTGGAATCGCCGGTCCAGGGCCTGCGCATCGTCGGTGTCCCCGAAATCCGTTCCGCCGGACTGAACCTGTCCCATAAAGTAACCCGCAAGAGCGCTTGAAATCGCCTGCCCCGCCCCGCTTTCGACCGAAAGTAACTTCAATTACCGAAGCTCATGCACACGGGGAACCTTCCCCCCCAACGCTCCGAGATGCGATCTTGGTTAGGACGCACTAATCGGCAACCCTTGGTCAGGACCGAAAGGACCATATGGATCGCGAGCACCGGGAAAGCATGGAAGATATTCATCTCCGCATTTTGCGCGTCACGGACGACCTGCGCGCGATCCAGCGCGAACTCAACTGCGCCGCCATGCAGGCCCCCAACGACCCCGAGCTCATGGAAGCCCTCGCCGATCCCCCCGAAATGGAGTCCATCCAGTCCCTCAAGTCCGCCCTCGACCAGATGCGCCACTTCCTCTGGTTCTACATGCAGGTCGTCACCAGCGATTCCGAAATGGGTGAGAAATTCCGCGAGACCCTGCGCCACGACGCCCCTGCGCCAGTCCCTGAAATCGAGCAGCAATTCCAAAACGCCACGGACGCCATCATGCTCCGCTATCTAGCCGACAGTAAGTTTCGTAAACCCAACTGAGCCTCGGTGGAAATGGGCGTTTCGCCCGTCCGAGCCGGGCGCAAATCGGCTCACATAAGCCCCAGCCCATTTCAAAGCCCCTGCCCCTGAAGTAAAATCCACCCGTTGCCAACTTCTCCGCAGATGTGTATCGCCGAACCCGCCGACGCGCCCGCCATCGCGTGCCTGGTGAACGCTGCCTTTCGCTCCGAGCGTTTCTTTATTGATGCCGATCGCACCAACCCTGAGAAAGTTGGCGCCCTTCTTCAGAAAGGAACGTTCCTCATGCTATTCGAAGATGGAGTGCTGCGGGGTTGCGTCTACGCCGAGATTCGCGGCGAACGAGGTTACTTCGGGCTACTGGCCGTCGATCCGCAACGTCAGCGCTCCGGAATCGGAACTCGCCTGATCGCCGCCGC
>CAVRNL010000043.1:0-65574 GCA_963722485.1 uncultured Acidobacteriaceae bacterium | reverse complement strand
GTCGGACAGAACTATCTTTGCCAACTCCTGCTGCTTTGCTGCCATGGCCTTGGAGCCAATGGTCTGCGGCGCCTGCGATATGCCCTGAATGACCCCTGTGTCCTGCACCGGGAAAAATCCTTTGGGAATGATGATGTAAAGGAATACGGTAAGCAGGAGTGTGGACACCGCGACCAGCAGTGTAATCGTCTGGAAGCGCAGGACAAACTTCAGCGTCCGGCCATAGAAGGCGATCATCCCCTCGAAAGCACGCTCCGACGCGCGATAGATGCGCCCTTGCTGCTCTTTGGGCTCGCGCCGCAAAATTCGCGCGCTCATCATGGGCGTGAGAGTAAGGGAGACTACTGCCGAGACGATGATAGTGACGGCGAGAGTCACGGCAAATTCGCGGAACAAGCGTCCCACCACGTCGCCCATGAATAACAGAGGAATCAGCACGGCAATGAGCGAGACGGTCAACGAGAGAATGGTGAAGCCGATTTGCTCGGCGCCCTTGAGCGCCGCTTCCATGGGCGGATCGCCCGCTTCGATGTAGCGCGCGATGTTCTCGATCATCACGATGGCATCGTCCACCACGAACCCGGTGGAGATAGTAAGTGCCATCAGAGACAAGTTATCCAGGCTGTAACCCAGGATGTACATTGCCGCAAAAGTTCCGATCAGTGACAGCGGCACAGCCACGCTCGGGATGATCGTGGCATAGAGACTGCGCAAAAAAAGGAAGATGACCAGCACGACAAGGCCGACCGTCAACAGCAATTCAAACTCAACGTCGGAAACCGATGCTTCGATGGCGGTGGTAAGGTCGGTGAGCGTGGTTACCTGAATGCCCGTAGGAAGATTCGCCTCCAGTTGCGGCAGCAGTTGCTTGATGCTCTTGACCACGCTGATGGTGTTGGCCCCGGGCTGGCGTTGCACATTCAGGATGACCGCGGGAGTCTGATTCATCCACGCTGCCTGATTGTTGTTCTCGATGCCATTTACGACGTTGGCCACATCGGGCAGCATGACCGGCGCGCCGTTGCGGTAGGCTATGACAACCTTGCGATAGTCGTCGCTGGTCACCAGTTGGTCATTGGCGTCGATCTGGTAATCCTGGCGCGGCCCATCGAAGTTTCCTTTAGCGGCGTTGACACTGGCCTGGGTCAGCGCCGCGCGCAAGTCCTCCATGTTAATGCCGTAGGATGACAGGGCCGTGGGGTTAGCTTGAATACGGACGGCGGGCTTTTGGCCGCCGCTGATAGTTACCAGGCCGACCCCGTTGAGCTGCGAGATCTTAGGCGCGAGGCGCGTATCCACCAGATCTTCGACTTGAGATAGCGGCATGGAACTTGAAGTAATGGCCAAAGTAAGTACAGGCGCATCGGCTGGATTCGTCTTACTGTAGATTGGCGGCGAGGGCAGGACGGATGGCAACAAACTTTGCGACGCGTTGATGGCAGACTGCACTTCTTCCTCAGCTACATCGATATCCAGACTGAGGTTGAACTGCAGCACAATAACGGAAGTGCCTCCGGAACTGGTCGAGGTCATCTGGCTCAAACCCTGCAGTTGACCGAATTGGCGCTCCAGCGGGGCTGTCACCGTCGTCGCCATTACCGTCGGGCTGGCTCCGGGATAAAACGTGAGCACCTGAATGGTCGGATAGTCGACTTCCGGCAAGGCGGAAACCGGCAATTGGGTATAGCCGACAAGGCCGACCAAGAGGATGGCGGCCATCAGCAAAGAGGTCGCAACCGGCCGCAAGATAAACGGACGAGATGGACTCACGGGGCGCTGCTCCCACTCGTGCTGGCCGAGGCAGACTTAGTCGAAGGGCTATCGAAGCTTTGTTCGCAATGACAACCGCGGTCTTGTCCTGCAACTTATCGAAGCTGCTGTTAGCGACAACGTCTCCGGGATTGATGCCGTCAACCTGAGTTAGCCCGCCATCTGTAACTCCCGGCTTTACACTACGCATAAGAGCAACATTGTTCTGAATCACGTATACGAACGATGCTTGGCCATTTTGCTGAATGGCGGATGCCGGAATCAGCGTCACGCCTTGCAAGGTATTCACCAGCAACCGCGCGTTTACAAACTGGTTGGGGAAGAGCGCATCATTCTTGTTGTCGAAGACGGCGCGCGCTTTGACTGTTCCCGTCGTGGTGTCAATCTGGTTGTCGAGCGTCAGCAGTTTACCAGTGGCGATCTTCGTTTGCGCTGTGCGATCAAAGGCATCGACGGTGAGCTTAGCCTTCTTACGGAGTTGAGCTGCAACCGGGCCCAGGCTGTCTTCCGGGATAGTGAAAATTACGGTGATGGGCGTCAACTGCGTGATCACGGCCAGAGTTGTGCTCCCAGAAGACTGCACCACATTGCCCGGATCCACCAGCCGCAAGCCCACGCGGCCGGCGATGGGAGCGGTGATATGGCAGTAGTCAACCTGAACCTGGTCGAATTGCACCGCTCCTTGGTCGTTCTTTACTGTGCCCTCGTCCTGCAGCACGAGCTTTTCCTGGTCGTCCGCGATTTGCTTTGCAACGGCGTTGCGGGCCAACGCTTCACGATAGCGTTCCAGATCCATCTGTGCCTGAGCGAGGAGATTTTCGTCTCGTTGGAGCAGCCCTTGCGCTTGTAAGAGCGTTGCACGGTAAGTGCGCGAGTCGATGTCAATCAGCGGATCGCCCTTGTTTACCAACTGACCTTCTGTAAAGTGCACAGCGTCGACCAGGCCATTCACCTGGCTGGTAATCGAAGCAGTGTAGACCGGAGTAACCGTGCCGATGGCATCAAGGTAAACGCCGATATTACCTTTTGTGGCCGTCGCGCTTGTAATCGTGATCTTCGGCGCCGCGGGCGCCACTTTTTTCGCGGTTTCGAAGTGGCGCCATACCAGCACGACTACTAGCACAAGAACGAGCCCCAGCAGAATCCATAGGACGATCCACATACCCTTATGCCGGTGAGGTTCCGAACCGTGCGCCGTGAGTTGATGGTCGCGGTTGATCGGGGGATGCTCATTTGTGTCAACGGTCAAAAGGAGTCTCCTTTTCCAGCTCCGAAATCGCGCGAAAATTATAGTCCAGAAGAGAGTTTCCGAAGTGAGCCATTCTGCACAGTTCTTCGAGCGGGAATGAGCGAATCTATGGAGGCCGAACCTGGGGACGGGTGTTGGCGAAAACAAGGCAATGCTGCGGATCTTGCCCGACGCAAGTGAACGAGTTCAGTGCGGCAGATTAAATTGGCGGAGGTCAATATGGCAAAAACGGCGGTTGGTTTGTTTGAGAATCCAGGCTCGGTCGACGAGGTTGTTCGCGAGCTCGAGGCCAGCGGTTTCCCGCAGAAGGACGTCCGAGTTTTGGGCGAGCCGCGGGAAATGGCGGGCAGCGGAGTCACCAGTACTCCACACACCGATTTTGAGGTGGACTTGACTCGGGACCTTAAGGCGATCGGAGCCACCGAAGCGGACGCGGAAGCCTACGTCCGAGGAGTGCGGCGCGGAGGGGTCATGGTTTTCGCGACCGGCTCGGGCGAGAAGGCGGACGCGGCTGCCAAAATCATGAACCGCCATAGTGCGGTGGAAATCGAAAACCTCAGCGGCCCGGCACAGCACCTCCCCAGCACTATCGACAATGACGCGGCTCCCGCTCACGGTACTTCTTTCCAAGATGGGAGGATTCGCTCCTCCGGTGACGGTGCTCGACTGTTTGTGTGGTAGCTCTTTCACGAAAACGAACGGGCTGGGGAGTCGCAGCCGGAGTTGTGCTATCTCGTTTCCTTGTTGGCTCTGCCCGGAATTAGCAAATCTATTTCGTTGTTCAGTCCGGGCACCGCGAGTTGGCATCCAATAATGTTCGCAGATAGTTCCTAGGGAGGCTCCATGGCAAAACATTCATCGCGCGATAACCAAGCGCAGCTCGATGACCTCGGAAGCGACTCCGGGCAAATAGGCTCGGACAGCGCTGGGCAATCGGGAGATACTCAGGGTCTTTCGCAAATCGCAGACGCTGCCGACGAGAGCGTTGAAGAACTCGCCGATACGGATCAAGCGTACGAGGCGGAGATCGTCGATGGTTCCGAGGATGCCGCTGACCACCCGGAGCGGCCCGTGCGCACCCGTGAGGATCGAGCCCGGTCAGAATATATTCCGCCGAAGCGGGAAGAATAGAGAATAGCGCTCCCGCGACAACTCCCGGCGAGCTTCAATCGAAAAGCTCGCCTTTCCATTTCTACGTTCCATTGCCACGTTCTGATTGCCAAATACCCAGCCGTTCAGGTTCATTTAAGATATCCTCCATGATCGAGCACCGCACCGGCGAGTCGATTCTGGATGCTGAGGAGCGCTTTGAAGGCTTCGGAAACCTGATGCCGTTCAAGGTGCAGAACATTCTTCTCGTCTCCAGCCTCTACGATTCTTTCATTCTTCGCGAAGATGGCCGGCTCAACGAGTTGCTGATCGACGAATCGCTCGAACTCAATCTGCGGCAGATTCCGGGGATCACGCACGTCTCCAGTTGCGCGGAGGCGGTGGAGATGGCGCGCTCGCGGCCGCAATTCAACCTGATCGTCACCAACCTCGCGGTCGGCGACATGAACGCGGCGCAGTTGGCGCATGAGGTGAAGCGGGCGGGGTTGGATGTTCCCGTGGTGGTGCTGGCCTATGACTATCGCGAGATCAAGAACTTCGTGGCGCGGAATCCCATCACCGACATCGAGCGTATTTTTCTGTGGCAGGGCAATGCCCGCATCCTGATCGCGATCGTCAAGTACATCGAGGATAAGCGCAACGTCCTGCACGACACGCAGGCCATCGGCGTGCCCGTGCTGCTGGTGGTGGAAGACAACATCCGTTACTACTCATCGTTCCTGCCCGTGATCTATACCGAACTGATCAAGCAATCGCGGCGCGTGATTCAGGAAGGCATCAATGTGGCGCACAAACTGGTGCGCATGCAGGCGCGGCCGAGAATTCTGCTGAGCTCGAACTTCGAAGACGCGGCCTTGCTGGTGCAGGAGTATCGCAATTATCTGATCGGACTGGTATCGGATGTGGAGTTCCCCTGGGAGGGCAAGCTGAGTCCGGAGGCGGGGTTTGAGCTGGCGCGCCTGGTGAAGAGCCTGGTGCCGGACGTGCCCGTGGTGTTGCAGACCAGCCGCACCGAGTTCCGGCCGCGGGCGCACGCCGCAGGCTACTCGTTTCTGCGCAAGCGTTCGCCTACGCTGCTGAAAGACTTGCGCCAGATACTGACCGAGCAATTCGGGTTTGGCGACTTCGTGTTTCGTCTGCCGGACGCGAGCGAAGTCGGACGAGCGAAAGACTTGAACGAGTTGGAAGAGCTATTGGAAACGGTTCCGGGGGAAAGCCTCGTCTTTCACTCGCAGAGCAACCACTTCTCTCACTGGCTGATGGCGCGCACCGAGTTTGCGTTGGCCGCCAAGTTGAGGCCGCGGCGCGTTTCCGATTTCACCGGCCCTGAACACTTGCGGCGCGATCTGATCGAGTCCATCCACGAGTATCGCCGCGAACAGAGCGAGGTGCTGATCGGCGACTTCCACGCCGATACGTTCAAGCCCTCGGAATCGGGTTTTTTCCGGATTGGCTCCGGATCTCTCGGTGGCAAGGCTCGCGGCCTCGCCTTTGTGCGCCACCTCTTGCGCAAGAGCCGCCTGACCCGCCGCTTTCCCGGCGTTCGCATCTCGGTGCCCCCAGCCGTCGTCCTGGCGACGGATGTGTTCGATCAATTCCTGGCCGAGAATAACCTCCCGGAATTTGCCTTGCATTGCGAAGACGACCTTGAAATTCAACGGACATTCCTGGACGCGCCGTTATCCAGTTCCCTAAGCGACGACCTTCGATCGTTCTTAGCTGAGATCGATCATCCGCTGGCGGTGCGCTCTTCCAGCCTACTCGAGGATTCGCAATACCAGCCTTTCACCGGCGTGTATGAGACCTTCATGCTGGGCAACCAGCAAGTCGACCTCGACGACCGGCTGCTGGCGTTGAGCGAGGCCATTCGGCGAGTCTACGCCTCCACCTTTAGCCGCCATGCGAAAGCCTACGTGCGCGCGACGCCTTATCGTCTGGAAGAAGAGAAAATGGCGGTGATTCTCCAGCAGGTTGTGGGCACCCCCCACGGGCAGCGCTTTTATCCGGATTTCGCCGGAGTCGTGCGCTCGCACAACTTTTATCCGGTGGCGCCGATGACCTTCAACGATGGCATCGCGGCCGTGGCTCTGGGTTTGGGCCGGGCCGTGGTGGATGGCGGGAAGTGTTTGACGTTCTGTCCGCGTTATCCCCGCAATCTGGTGCAGTTTTCCACGGTCGAAGACATACTGGCTAACTCGCAGACCGAATTCTGGGCCTTGGAGTTGGATGGCGCTTCGTCCGGCCGTCCGGGGCATTGGCACGAGAGGCGGTTCGGCCTGGATGCCGCCGAGAGCGACGGCACACTGCGAGCGGTGGCTTCCACTTACTCCAAGGATAACCACGCCGTCTACGATGGAGTGAGCCGGTCGGGGGCGCGCATCGTAACCTTTGCTCCCATGCTTAAGCACAGCACCTTTCCCCTGGCTGAGATTCTCGATGTCCTGGTTCGGGCGGGCGAGGATGCGTTGGGCAATCCCGTAGAGATCGAATTTGCCGTGCGCCTGCCCCGGCAGGCTGGGCAAGTCGCGGATTTTGGTTTCCTGCAGATCCGGCCGCTGACGCTGGCGCGCGACAGCGAAGACTTATCCCTGGACGATGTGCAACCCGAGCAGTTGATCTGCCAGAGCGGCATGGTTCTGGGCAACGGCCGCATCGAGAATCTTCATGATCTCGTAGTCGTTGATTCGCAGCGCTTCGAGCGCAGCCGCAGCCAGGAAGTGGCCAAGGCCGTCGCTCAGTTCAATCGCCGGCTTAACGACGAGAACCGGCCGTATCTACTGATCGGCGTTGGACGCTGGGGATCGACTGAACCGTGGCTGGGCATTCCGGTTGAATGGGATGAAATCTCCGGCGCGCGCGTGATTGTCGAAGCCGGATTCCGCGATTTTCGAGTTACCCCATCGCAGGGCAGCCATTTCTTCCAGAATTTGACTGCTTTTCAGATCGGTTACTTCACCGTGAATCCAGACGCCGGCGAAGGCTCCGTCGATTGGCAGTGGTTGATGGAGCAAACAGCCATAGAAGAGCAAGGTTGTGTCCGCCACTTGCATTTTGCGCAACCGATCCGCGTCGTGATGAACAGCCGCACGAGTCAGGGCGTAATCTTCAAGCCCCAAGCGCAGCCGAGCGCAGTCGCGAACTGAGGCGGAGGCGTCCGGAGGTCGGGACCTTCTTCACAAGCTCCTAGATGAACGACATCCTACTGAATTACGTTTCCGTACGTCGGTACGCCTCCCTGGATGAGGAATAGCAGCATTTGTCCGCGGGACGACCAGTCGCTTTGCGCATACTTCGAGACTAACTGTTGGGCAAGCGAGATGGCCAGGTTCTTGGATTGATCGGACTTCTTCGCTTGCTCTTCGGTCTTGTAAATCTCGATTAACGCGGCGCGGCGGGAAGCGGCGTCGTACAGCGCTTCGGGAGCGGCCGGAGACTCGGGGTGTTCCTTCACGTACTTTTCGTAGAGGTCGGCTTCCTTTTCGGGGCACTTGGAAGACCCTTGCCAGTCGCCGCAGAGTTTGTTGTCGATCAGGTGGAAGGCGGCGAGTTGGGCCCACTTTGAGTCGGGGAATTTTTTCATGACCTGCTTCATGAAGCGCTCGTCAATGCCTTCGCGAAGGTAGGATTCTTTCTCGCGCGCGGAGGGGCGGGACTGCATATCCGATTTATCGATCTGCCACTGAATGTCGGCGGCGCGGTAGAGAGCTTCGCCGGCCTGGGGAGCGGTGGGGAAGATATCGTAGACGCGGCGATAAAGGCGCAACGCGTCCTGGGCTGCGCCGCGGCGTCCGCGGCGCCGGCTGGCCTCGTCTTCGGAATCGACGGCGGCGCCGAACAGAATGCGGTCGCCGTTGGGAGTCGACGCCCAGACGATGCCGGTATCGAGAATCCAGCCGCTGATGGTCTTACCTTCGTCCTCATCGTCCAAAACGAAAGCGGGGTCGGGAGCGTTGGTGGGGCCGAGCAGCGCTTCGACGTGCAGCCAGTTGCGGCTCTTGTCGAGGAGAATCAGTTCCCGTCCGCGTTCCACTTGGCCGAGCTTGTTAGAGGTGACATCGGGAGAAATATAGATGACGGCCTCGCGCACCAGCGTGCCGCGATCGGCGGCCAGCAGTAAAGAGTTTCCCAGCACAATCAGGGCGGTCAAAAGCAGAAGCTTGGTAATTAGTTTCACGGCAGTATTCGTCTCCGGGATCGAGGTTAGCATGCAAGATGAGATGCGTGGAATAGGCGCGATGGGCTGAGATGGCAGGGGCGGCGAAGAGATAGCCAGCCCCCCGTCGATCATTAACCATTGAGACTAAATTTGAAAACCGAAGAGCGCGGATTGGGCAATTCTCTCGGTATAAGCGCTTTGCGCCATCGTCAGGTAAGTGCCATCCACCTGCGCTCGTGAAGCTCGATAAATCCTGGCGTGTTCTTCTGACCAGAAGAAGAGGGATTCTCTTCAATAATCATGGATGATATTGGCGCCTTTGAAGGTCTTCCAATCGACATCCGGCTCAAAAAGCAATGGCTCGGCGTCTTTTTCCCTTGCCTGGGAATTTAATTCACTGTCCACGGAAATGTGCAGTGCCTTCCCGCAATGGGCGCACTCGGATTCGAGTTCTACGGAAAGCTTTTCTCCCCTGAGGCGCCCTTGCACGAAGGGCGTAGCGAAAGCATCCTCCGCTCAAGCGCCATGCGCGCGTTCTCCAGTACTGAACTGCAAGCGATGAGGCGTGGGCTCGGTGGTGACCGGAAATGCCCAACTGATTTCTCCAGCTTCATTCCGAACCAGAAAAAAGAGATGGCGTTCGAGCTCTTCCACAATCGCATGAACCCTTGCCCTGGGCAGTCCCAGCGTGTCTGCCATCCGGTCCACCTTGATCGGTTTCCCATTTTCATAGGGCAGTTCGCGAACGGCAAAGTTGCGAACCAGGTGATGTTCCGGCGTCATGAAGGCGAGCCTTGCCGCGAAGAATTCTGGGACTTTCGCCATCGCCGCCTTGAGTCCGGTGTCAGGCACTCGGCTTATGGTTTCTCCACTGCCCACTAAGAGCGTGTTGGCGTCTGATTTTTCCAAGATCATCAACTCGGTGGCTGTCATTTGTTCTCTTTCAACTTGTGGCTGTCGCACGCGCGCAGCGTCAGTCCATAAATGCTCTTGAACCGCTCGATTTCTTTTAGCGTCTGTGCGGAGAAAGCCGGCCTGCCTTCAAAGGCATGAAGCACAATCCCCTCCAGCAGATCGCCCAAACTCATATCCTTCAGTTCGGCGACCGCCTTCAATACCTTGAGCAGCCGCTTTTCCAGGCGAACGCCGGTTTGGACGCGCTCGACTTCGATGATTCCCTTCATGGTACCAATGTACCACAGTACCAACATCTCGGCAAGCCTCTTGCAGCTGATCCATTACCCGGATTTTGATTGATGTTGACAAGTATGCAACCGGTGCTGTACACGATGGTGTCTCTTGAGTGCCGTAGTTTTGCGCGGAGATTGCCATGGCTGGGGAACAGAACTCGAAACGCGCGAAGGGCCGGCCATGATGTCCCGTGGTGCCGCGCAACAAATTGGGATTCGCGACCTCAAGAGCATCGACGACCTCAGCCAATTGAAGGCGGTGGAGAAAGAAGTCTGGGGGATGACGGATGAGGATGCCTTGCCCCTCACGCTCGCCATCGCCTGCAAGGCGGCGGGCAATCTTTTCGTCGGGGCCTTCGATAAGGAGAAAGATAAGGAAAAGCTAGTCGGGTTCGCGTTCGGATTTTTCGGCCGCGAGCACGGACAAACCACGATTCACTCGCACATGCTGGCCGTGCTCGACGCCTATCGGCATCTGGATCTGGGCTCGCGACTGAAGCAGGCGCAGCGCGAACGGGCCATGGCCATGGGCGTTCATGAGATGACGTGGACCTTCGATCCGCTGCAAAGCCGAAACGCGCACTTCAACCTTTCCAAGCTGGGAGTGGTTTCCGACACTTATAAGGTGGATTTCTACGGGCCGGAAACTTCCAGCATCCTGCATCAGAATGGCACCGACCGGCTATGGGTGCGGTGGATATTGAACTCGCGGCGGGTACGGGATCGGCTGACGGGCAAGAGTACCAATGCGCGGGTGGAGACGCTCGACGCCATGAAGTTGCTGGCTCCGCTGGTGCGCTTCGATCCCAGTGGAAAGCCGGAACGAGCCGATCTGGCGGAATCGCTCGGGCGGCAGCGCGTGAGCATTGAAATCCCCGGCGACATTTTGCAGGTCGAGCGCACCGACATGGGATTGGCGCGAGAGTGGCGCGACGCTACACGGTGGGCGTTCCGCGAGACCGTGAAGGCGGGATTCGTCGTGGTCGAGTTTTGCCGTTCGATCCGGGGACAGCAGGGGCCGGGAGCGTACTTACTGCAGCGTGGAACGGTAAGCGAACTCATTCCCGAAACGTAAGAGAGAAGTGTGGAAAGGTATATATAAGTAAGAGGGCTGGCAGGGCTGCGCGAAGAACCCGCTCGGACCCGGTCCAGTGCTGGGAGAGCACCACCCAACGATTTCCACCACCGAGGACAATCCATGGCCGAAGTAACCGCGACGCAGGTGAATATCGATTCAACGCTTGACGAGCAGCGCAGTTTCGCGCCCTCGGCGGAGTTTTCTCAAAAGGCTCAGATCAAGAGCCTGGCCGAATATGAAGCCCTCTACAAAGAGTCGGTGGAGCAGCCGGAAAAATTCTGGGCCCGTGCCGCCGAAGAACTGCACTGGTTCAAGAAGTGGGACAAGGTTCTGGAGTGGAAAGCGCCGTGGGCCAAGTGGTTTGTCGGCGGCGAGATCAATCTTTCCTACAACTGTCTGGATCGCCACGTGCACACGGCGCGCAAGAACAAAGCAGCCCTGATTTGGGAGAGCGAGCCCGGCGAAATTCGTACTTACACCTACCAGCAGCTTTGGAGGGAAGTGCAGAAGTTCGCCAATGTTCTGAAAGATCTGGGCGTCCGCAAGGGAGATCGCGTCGCCATCTACATGGGCATGACGCCGAAGCTGCCGATTGCCATGCTGGCCTGCGCCCGCATTGGCGCGCCCCATTCGATTGTGTTTGGCGGATTCTCCGCCAATGCGCTGGTCGATCGCATTCACGATTCGCACGCCGTGGCCGTGATCACGCAAGACGGATCGTACCGTCGCGGCGCGGAGGTCAAGCTATTTCCCGTCGTAGAAGAAGCGCTGAAATCGTGTCCATCGGTGAAGCATGTGGTGATCTACAAGCGCACCGGAACCGCGATCAATACGATGCCGGGCCGCGATCACTGGTGGCACGATTTGATGGCGAAGGCATCCGACGAGTGTCCGGCGGAGCCGCTCGATGCCGAGCATCCGCTGTACATTCTCTACACCTCGGGCACGACCGGAAAGCCGAAAGGGATCGTGCACACTACTGGCGGCTACTCGGTGGGCACCTATCTCTCGACGAAATATGTTTTCGACCTCCGCGAGGAAGACACCTACTGGTGTACCGCCGATATCGGCTGGGTCACCGGGCACAGCTACATTGTGTATGGGCCGTTGCAGTGCGGCGCAACCAGTCTCATGTATGAAGGGGCACCGAATTGTCCGGAGCCCGATCGCTTCTGGTCGATCATCGACCGCCATCAGGTGAACGTGTTCTACACGGCGCCGACCGCGATTCGCACCTTTGCCAAGTGGGGCGATGAGTGGCCGAAGAAGCACAAGATGGAAAGCCTGCGCCTGCTGGGCACAGTCGGTGAGCCGATAAATCCCGAGGCCTGGATGTGGTATCGCGAGATGATCGGCCATAATCGCTGCCCCATCGTAGATACGTGGTGGCAGACGGAAACCGGCTCCATCATGATCACGCCGATTCCGGGCGCGATTGCGACCAAGCCAGGTTCGGCGACGCGGCCGTTCTTCGGCGTGGTTCCGGAGATCGTCGACATGGAGGGCAAGCCGGTGCCTGAGGGTTCGGGGGGATATCTCGTCATCCGCAAGCCGTGGCCGGCGATGCTGCGGACAATCTACGGCGATCCGGATCGTTACGTGCAGCAATACTGGTCGCAGATTCCGGGCGCGTACTTTACCGGCGATGGCGCGCGCCAGGACAAAGACGGCTATTTCTGGATCATGGGGCGTGTGGATGACGTGCTCAATGTATCCGGTCATCGCTTGAGCACGATGGAAGTGGAATCGGCGCTGGTGGCGCACGAAAAGGTCGCCGAAGCCGCGGTCGTCGGTCGTCCGGACGATGTCAAGGGCCAGGCCATTTCGGCCTTCGTGACTTTGGAGCAAGGAGTCCCGCCGACGGACGCTCTGAAAGAAGAGCTGAAGAAGTGGGTGGCGAAAGAGATCGGATCGCTGGCCAAGCCCGATGAAATCCGCTTCACCGACACGCTTCCGAAAACGCGCAGCGGCAAGATCATGCGCCGCCTGCTAAGAGAGCTGGCCAGCAGCGGGGAAGTGAGAGGCGATACCACGACGCTGGAGGATTTTGGAGTGATCGCGAAACTGAAGGAGCAGGACGAAGTCTAGTCCGAATGCCTTAGCGTGACTGCGATTCAGTCGACTGGCGCTGTTCGCGCATTTGCTGCAGAAAGGTTTCGACTGGCATCTGAAACTTTTGCCGGAACAGATCGACGAGCGTGTCTTCGGTTCCGGAGACTTCGGTGGCGAAAGCCCGGTCTGCAGAACTCTGGTCAGCGGAGGCCTCGCTAGCGGAAGTTAGAAACATCGCCACGCTATCCTCGGGAGATGACGTTTCCAATCCGTCGGGCTCGACCTGAAGTTCGGGAGATTTATCGCCATTGGCGCGCAGAGTCTTGATCATGCGGAGAACCTGATCGCGTTGTTCGGCCGTGGTCTGGAGGAACTCCACTCCCATGCCGAACTCCGGATGCGCGACCAGTACGACACCGCCGGCGCGGACCAGGAAGTCGTCGGTTTTGATCGAGAGGATGACCCGCGTGCCCCTGGGGAAGGGTGAACTGGTCGTGAGATAGCAGCCGCCGAGGCTGAGGTCGGTGAGATGACAACTTACGGGTGGGTCGTCCTGCTCAGGCTCGGGAAGCTGGCTGTTAAGCCACTGGCGAAGAGTGGCGCGCTGCTCGTCGGTGGCGTTCTTGAAGCGGACACCGGCCTGAGCGCTGTTGCCTTCCCATGCCAGCTCGCCATGGATTTCGAGCGCCTGCTCGACTCCCGGCAATTCGAGTGAGAAGCGCAGCGAACTTTCCTTGGCAACACGACCGGAAAACTGAACCGCCATGCCGCCTTCGCAGAGGTCGATGGTCTTAGCTTGGTACCGGCCCAACCCGTGACATTCGACCGCGATCTGCACTGGGACGCGCATCTGCAGCCGCCGTTCGCGCTTCATCAAGGCCCGAACCGCACGAAAGCTGGCTTTGGCGCGCTCCACCGCGAACGGTTTGTGGAGCACGAAATGGGCCCCCATTTCGAAACCGCCCTTGAGCCCGACGGAAGACTCCACCAGCACGATGGCGAGGGCGCGCTTGTTGACGGGAGCGGCTTTGGCTGCCCGCAACACGCTGCTGGCTTCCTCCACATTCGCCGCATCCACGATGATGGCTTCGAAACGCTCCCGGGTGAGCCGGCGGATGGCATCGTCGGCTGCGGAACAATGCACGACGTTAATTTCCAGGTCGCTGAGGACCCGGCGCAGGATACGCACCGTCTTGTCATCAGAACTCAGTAGTAGAGACTTCAGGTTCATAGTTCGAATCACGATTCAGACCGGTTTTTGTGCCTGTCCCGGCTTTGCCGAGGCCATGGCAGCGATATTTGCGCCCTCGCTTGCGGCTTGGTGTGGGGTAGATCGCGGGTCCATATCAGGGCGAGCGGAACTATCCCTGTCTGCACTCTAAGAGTATGAGATTCCACGGTCAACGCCATGGCCTGATCTTCCAGTTACTCCGGTCATATGGCCGTCGGGGAGCCATCCCTGAGGAATGCCCCCTGCTAGTCTTATCGGCCGCGACAGACGGGTTCACTAGGAGTATCCGTTTATTCATAGTCTGACAATCGGCGATGCGTTCCCCGCAGAAGAACTGCAAGTGCCTGTGCACCAAGGGGATATACCGAAGTGTACAAAAGAGTCAATTTTTCTATTGACTTACGTAGAAAAACCTATTATTATCAATAGCTTCCATAGAGGCCGAGGGGCTTGAATCTGTGGTTCTGCGTTTACTCCTCGCGGGTGAATCCCCTGGGCACTTCTTGGAATCAAACTTAATAGAGATTCACTGACAAGAGAGAATATTTTTCATGGCTAAGCGACGCGGAAACCCCAACTGGGGCAAGCCCGAGCCTATCGGGCCGGTTACCCCCACAATTACGGAGTTCGAGCAGGTTGTGCACGAGTATAAGCTCTCTCCCGACCAGTATTTGCGCTCTACACGGCTGCGCGAATGGGCGCGCCGGAACAAGAATTCCAAGTACATCCCCGAGCCCTTGCTCGAAGCTTGGGGCTTTGAAATCGAATCCACGCTGTAATCGCAGGGAACGGGTTTACCGGGAGAGTTTACCGGGAGGGTCGCCGCTGGCGGCCCTTTCTTATTGCACGGGCTATTGGCTGGGAGGCCGGAGGCGGATATGCTGGCAGGCATGAAGTTTGCAGGCTCCCAACTCGCTGGCTCCGACCTCGCAGGCCTGATCGTGGCAATCAGCTTCGCGGCCGGTCTGAACGTGTATGCGACGGTGGCCACGCTTGGACTTCTCACCCATGCCGGCCTGCTCGATTTGCCTTCTGGGCTGCATCTGCTATCCAGTTGGTGGGTGATTGCGGCCTCCAGCGCGCTTTTTGCGATTGAGTTCTTCGCCGACAAGATTCCGGCTTTCGATTTATTCTGGAATGCGCTGCATACTTTCGTTCGCGTTCCCGTGGCGGCCTTGATCGCTTACGGCGCGGCGTCGCAGCTTTCGCCGGAAAAGCAGTTGCTGGCCACGCTGGCGGGCGGAGCTATCGCCCTGGCGGCGCACGGAGGTAAGACCGCGGCTCGCGTAGCCGTGACCCCATCTCCGGAGCCGGTTTCGAATTTTGCGCTCAGTGCGGGAGAAGACACGCTGGCCGTGTTCCTGACCTGGCTTGCCACCCAGCATCCGATGGCGGCTGCTCTGATCGTTGCCGCTTTCCTTGCTGCGATCATGGTCGTGATGCGATGGGTAATTCGGGCGATGAGGGATCTGTTTCGTAGTCCCGATGACGAACTAGCGCCGTCGAAGCGGCGCAATTTAAATGCGGCGTGATGCCCGTGACTTCTAATTTATGACTCCTAATCTGCCCTTTACCGATGTTCCCACCGCGATCGAAGAGATTCGCGCCGGGCGAATGATCGTCGTAGTCGACGACGAGGACCGCGAAAACGAAGGCGACCTCACGCTCGCTGCCGAAAAAGTTACTTCCGAGGCCGTCAACTTCATGGCCAAGCATGGACGCGGCCTCGTCTGTCTGGCCATGACCGAGGAACGGCTCGATCACCTGCGCATCGGTCCCATGACCAGCGAGAACACATCGCAATACGGAACCGCTTTTTGCGAGGCGATCGACGCGCGCGACGGCGTGACCACGGGAATCTCAGCGCACGATCGCGCCCGCACCATCAAAGTGGCAATCGATCCCAAGACGCGGCCATCGGATCTGGCGCGCCCCGGCCACATGTTCCCGCTGCGGGCGCGCAAAGGCGGAGTGCTGGTGCGCGCCGGCCAGACCGAAGCCGCGGTCGATCTCGCGCGGCTAGCGGGCATGATCCCGGCGGGGATCATCTGCGAAATCATGAAAGACGACGGCACCATGGCGCGTGTCCCCGACCTGATCGAGTTCTGCCGCGTGCATGAAATGAAAATGCTCACGGTGGCGGAACTGATCCGCTATCGGATGCAGCATGAGCGCTACGTGCATCGCGTGGGGGAGGCGATGGTCGAAACTAAGCACGGAGAATTCCGCCTGATCGCCTATGAGAGCGAAGTGGACGGCGGCGGATCGCACATGGCCCTCATCCGTGGTGACATCAGCGATTCGTCACGACCGGTCTTGGTCCGCATGCACGCGCACTGCCTGCTGGGCGACGTTTTCGGAGCAACCGGCTGCGACTGTCATCAGACGCTGGAGGCTGCGCTGCAGATTATCGCCCAGGAAGATCGAGGCGCATTGATCTATCTGCACCAAACGTCCAAAGGCTTCACTGCGGAAAAAATCGGCGACCAGTCGTTTCTAACATTCCACCGCGAGCGGCGTTTGCCGTCGCTGCCCGAAAGTGAACGCAAGACGCATCGCGAGATCGGCTTGGGGGCTCAGATCCTCTTCGATCTGAATCTGAAGCGCATTCGATTGTTGACCAATCACCCAAGAAGGGTAGCCGCTCTCGAAGGTTTCGACATAGAGATTGTCGAGCAGGTTCCAGTAAGACTTTCAATTCCGAAAGCGTAGGTTCTGGTGTGGGGACGGGCGCCCTCGCCCGTCCAAGCAATCGCAGCATTCCGTCTAAAACGGCTTCCGCGGCGTAATCTCATCATCCTTGATAAAAAACTGCGCCGGGCATTGGGGAGAGCCGCAAATTGTCGGTAGCAAACCGGCCATCTGTTTGCGCGTAATTAAGCCCAGGGTGCCGCACGACGGGCAGGAAAGCACCGCCCAATAGGGATCTTCTTTCTCGCCCACTTCGCCGGCATTCTCCAGCACGAACACGGTGCCGGGTTCCATCTGCTCGGGAATCCACTCGTTGATAATGCTCAATTCACCGATCATCATGCTTGTCCCCTCTTTCTGCTTACGGTTGTCTCACGCCCAGTGATTTACGCCCCATGGCTTACGCTCTCCGAGTCCGCCGTAAAGGCCGAACCCGTTCCGAAACCGCAGTTTTCTTGCGCGCCTGAATCTCCGCTCGCACCCGGCGGACTTCGTCGCTCAGGCATATGTCAAACATTGGCTGCCGGGCATTTTTCAAAAGGTCGACGACCTGTCGGGCCGAGGTTCGCAGATAGAGGTGAGTGCCGTCGGTAAGCAGGTGATACTCCTGCTCCGATGACGCGCTGACCGTAGCGGCCAGCGTGGTGCCGAATTCCTGCTGCAGGAACGCAATCACTTTGCGCATCCGCTGGAGCGAAAAACCGCGCCGGCGAAGCTGGCAGATGACTGCCACGGTGACAACCTCCTCCCAGTTGTAAACGCGGCGATGCCCCTGGCGGCCCGGCGCTACGATGCCCCGCTCGTCCCACCATTGCAGTTGACGGGCGGTGATCCCGGTCAGGGCGATCACGTCGTTGGATGTAAATTGTGGTTGCATCTTGAACGCTTTCTGTTTCAAACAATAAGACAGACAAATGTTTGCAACATTCTAGGCGGCGGGGCAGGGAATCAACTAAGGTTTCGTTGATCGTTGTGTTGACTAGGCGGATACGTCGGGGGCATTGAATCATTGAGACATTGAGTCATTGAGTCATTCAGTCATTGAAACACTGGGCCGAATGGTCCAAGGTCTCAATGATTCAATGCCTCTCGTCCGTTTGTACCTTTTGCGCTTCTGGCATTAGCATTAGCGAGAGCAAATTCTTTTTCCGGGGCCACTCAATTCATGATTCAAAAAGTGCATATGCGCATCGTCACGCTTGCGTTATTCGTCCTGTTTTCGGTCACGGTGACTTTCTCCCAACAAAAAGAGCGGAATCGCAAGTTGGATGCCGCACCAAAAAACACTCCCGCCGAGTCCGCGCCGTCCGCGAGAGACAAAGACAGCGACAAGAGCGAAGGCGATCCGCTGTTCAAGGGCATGCAGTACCGTTCGATCGGCCCTTTTCGTGGCGGCCGCTCGCTGACGGCAGCTGGAATTCCCGGCGACCCGACCACTTACTATTTCGGTGCGACCGGCGGCGGCGTTTGGAAATCCATCGACGGTGCCAATACATGGTCTCCGATTTTTGACAAAGATGGCGCCCCGTCGATCGGCAGCATCGCGGTCGCCGTGTCCGATCCCAACATCGTTTATGTAGGAACAGGCGAAGCCTGCATTCGCGGAGACATCTCGCACGGCGACGGCGTCTGGAAGTCGATGGACGCCGGAAAATCCTGGAAGAGCGTTGGGTTGAAAGACACGCGTGCAATTGGCAAAGTGATCGTGAATCCACATAATCCCGACATCGTTTTTGTGGCGGCGCTCGGCCATCCCTATGGGCCAAACGCGGAACGAGGCGTTTTCCGGACCACCGATGGCGGCAAGACCTGGGACAAGGTTCTCTACAAAGACGAGAACACGGGAGCGATCGATGTGGTTTTCGATCCGCAAAATCCCAACATTGTGTTTGCCTCGCTGTGGGAGGCGCGGCGGACTCCGTGGACACTCTCCAGCGGCGGCCCGGGCAGTGGCGTGTATCGCTCAACTGATGGCGGCGCCACCTGGAAGCGACTGCAAGAGCAAGAGCATGGCCTTCCGAAGGGACCGTACGGTCGCATCGGCGTGGCTGTGGCGGCGAACTCCGAACGCGTATACGCGCTGATCGAGGCCAAAGAAAGCGGTGGACTTTATCGCTCCGACGACGGCGGCGACACTTGGGATCTGGTAAATGGCAGCCACTCGCTGTTTCAGCGGGCCTGGTACTACATGCACGTAATCGCCGATCCGCAGGATGCTAATACGGTTTACGTCCTGGACGTGGAGTTCCTCAAGTCCACCGACGGCGGGCGCAACTTCAATAAAGTGAAAGTTCCGCACGGCGACAATCACGGCCTATGGATTGATCCGAGGAATACGAGGCGCATGATTGCCTCGGACGACGGCGGCGTTACCGTCACCCTAGATGGTGGCAAGTCGTGGACGCGGGAGGACAACCAGCCCACCGCGCAGTTCTATCACGTCATCACCGACACGCGGACGCCTTACTACGTGTACGGCGCGCAGCAGGATAATTCCACCGTGGCGATCGCCAGCCGCAGCGATGACGGCGCGATTGGCCGCGACAATTGGTACACGGTCGGGGGCGGAGAAGCGGGCTATATTGCGCCCGATCCAACCGACCCCAACATTGTGTATGCCGGCGACTATCAGGGCAACATCACCCGCTTCGACCGCCGCACCAACCAGGTCAAGAGCATTGCCGTGTCGCCGGAACTTAGCGACGCGCGCGGCGCGGCCCCGCTCGAACACCGTTTTCAGTGGACGGCGCCCATCGTCATTTCTCCGCACGACCCCAACACGGTTTATTACGGAGGCGAGCGCATCTTCAAGACCACCGACGGTGGAACGCACTGGGAAGCGATCAGTGGCGACCTGACGCGCAATGACAAATCGAAACAGCAGCCTTCGGGCGGTCCGATCACAATTGACGACACCGGTACCGAATATTACGACACCGTGTTTTCCATCGCTCCCTCGCCGCTGGCGAAAGGCCTGATCTGGGCAGGCACCGACGACGGCCTGATCCAGATCACGCGCGATGAAGGGAAGAATTGGACCAACGTCACGCCCAAGGATCTCGCGGAATGGAGCCGCGTCAGTCTGATTGAAGCGTCTCCGCACGATGCCGGCACGGCGTACGTCGCGATTGACCGCCATCAGAATGACGACCTCGCGCCCTACATCTACAAGACGAGCGATTACGGAGCAACCTGGAGCCGGATCACGACCGGAATTCCAGATGGATCTTTTGTGCGCGCGGTGCGCGAAGATCCGAAGAAGAAAGGTCTGCTCTATGCCGGGACCGAGCGCGGCGTCTACGTTTCTTTCGACGACGGCGCGCACTGGCGCTCGTTGCAGATCAACCTGCCGATTACACCGGTTCACGACCTGGTCGTCAAGAACGACGATCTGGTGCTGGCGACGCACGGGCGCTCGTTCTGGATCCTGGACGATGTCTCTCCCCTGCGCCAGTTCGCCGACTCGGTTGCTGCAGAAGACATGCACCTCTATCAGCCCGCGACCGCGTATCGCGTGCACACCGGAGAAGCTCCGGCGCAATTCTCATTTGACGGAAAGAATCCCCCCAACGGCGCGGTGATTTATTTCACCCTGAAGCAAGCGCCCAAGGCGGAAATGAAGCAGGAAGTGAAAATTGAAATCCTGGACGCGGCGGGCAATGTAATCCGCAGGTACTCCAGCAGCAGAGCCGAGCCGCTCGATGAACCGCTCGACCCCGACGGCAAAAAGCCCGAGAAGCAGATCAAGCCGGAGGAAGGTCTGAATCGCTTTGTGTGGGATCTCCATTACGAGGAAGCGAATCGCGTCCCCGGCTATTTTCTGTGGGAATACAATGACGGCGCGAAAGGGCCGTTAGCGCTGCCGGGCAAGTATCAGGTGCGCTTGACCTGGGCTGAAAATGGATCGACCGGCAAGAGCCTTACGGCTCCGTTTGAAGTGAAGATCGATCCGCGAGTCACCACTGCGCAGAGTGATTTGGAGAAGCAATTCGAGTTGCAGATGGACTTGCGCGAGCAGTTGAATCGCGTCTACGGCGCGGTGAACCAGATACAGGATGTCGGCGAGCAACTGGACGGGCTTAAGAAGCGCCTGGCGCCAGGCGATTCCACGAAAGCCTTGTTCGATGGCGCGAGTGTGCTGGACGCCAAGCTGATTGCGGTTCGCGATCCGCTGATTAATTTCAGAATCAGCGCCAGTGAGGATTCGCTTGCTTACGTTCCGGGGCTCGACGCGAAACTGGCGGCTCTTTCCATGGCGGTCGCTGGCTTCTCCGACTCGGCTCCGACCGAAGCGCAATATCAGCAATTCGACAAGCTGAAAAAGCAGACCGATGAATTGCTGGCGCGCTGGGATCAGGTGCGGAACGTGGATATCGTGAGCTTTCAGAAACTAGCCGCCGAGCAGAACATTCACTCCATCTATGTGCCCGACGTGAAAAGCACGCGGGTGCAGGGCGGCGAAGAATAAAGAATTGTGTGGAAGCGGGGCCATGCCCCGCTTGGACGGGGCGAAGCCTCGTCCCCACACAGGAACTAGATGAACATTTCGTCTTGCGGAACGCCCGTGCCGTTTTTTCGGTGACGGCTTTTCTGGCCGAGGAAGACTTCCACTCCGGTGCTGATCGCGTTCACCAGTCCGTTGACCTGGCGCAGCGGCGAGATTACGGTTTTGTGGACGATTTCGCTGGTCTCTTCGACTTTGTCCATGGTGCGATTCAGCAGTTCATCGGCGCGGATCACCTGCAGCCGGGTGCGGTCGAGGGCGTCGGCGAGCGTCACGTCGACGCGGGCGAGTTGATTGCGCACCATCGTGCTCGACTCTGAGAAGTTGGTGCTCATCAAATCGATCTTCGGGCGTAGATCCACCAGAATGTTCTGCACCGTGTCGATGGTGGGCAAAGCCTTGCTCCGCACTTCGCTGGCCAGAGCGTCCATCTTCTCCGTGCTCTTGCGAACCGCGAAGTAAAGGGCCACCATAATGCCCGCCTGGATCACGACCGCGAACGTCGTCACCGCAATAAAAATTTTTAGGAGAGTGTCATCCATGGCTGCTCCCGGACTCCTGCTTGCCGTTGCCGCTAGATATTCTTGGGCGGTTCGGGCGCGGTCGTTTCGTTATATGCCTGTCGTCCCGCCTCGTAGGCGTTGCGGAACTGCTCTTTCTGCTGATTGAGCACGTCGCGTCCGCGATCTACCCAGTCACTCGCCTGTTCGCGCGCGCGACGGGCCTGCTGACGCACGTGCTCACTGCCTTCCTGTGCCTTGGAGCGAATTGCATCGCGGGTTTCATCGCCGGAGCGTGGCGCGTACAACACACCGACTACAGCTCCCACCCCAAGCCCCGCCAGGAACCACAAGAAGCTGTTGCCGTCATGATCCGCCATAACTGCCTCCTCAATTGATTTCTCTGTATATCGGATGGTAGCACCCTGAAATGTGAAACACAATTCTCGGCGCCCCGGCGGGCAAGCCACATAACGAGGACCGGTGCCGCCAAAGAAACTCTTGTGCCGGACGCGCCAAAGGCGGAGAATGAAGCGTTTTTCAGGAGGCGCTTTTTGTCCGACCGCAAATATCGCCAACGCGGATACCAGGATTCCGGTGCGGGTAGTGGAGCGAAAAAAGAGTTTGAGAAGCCGGCTGCCCCCAAGAAAGAGAATACGTTCGGACCGCGCCCCATCAACATGCCGGGAACGCGGACCGTCTCGCGCTGCGCGGAATGCGGCGCTCTGCTGCAGAATCTCACGGATCCGGTTGGACAATGCCCGAAATGCGGGTTCGACCTGCACGCCTGCAAACAGTGCGAACACTTCGATCCGTCGACCCGCTTCGAATGCAGTCAGCCGATTCCCGCCAGAGTCTCTCCCAAAGACAAACGCAATGACTGCTCGCTGTATTCCATACGCGTGATGGTCGAGAAGGAAACATCCAGCAAAGCCAGTCAGCGTCCGAATGACGCGCGCGCGGCTTTTGACAGTCTGTTTAAGGACTGAAGGCAACTCGCAGCTATGAGCTTTTCAGCCAGCCCCGTTCAAGTTGTCATCCTGAAGGCCTGCGGCATCTTTTCGCCAAAACGGGCACCTCTGAAAGAACATTGTTTATTCTATTTTGCATCTGGTGTATCGTGCAGAAGGCATGGATTGAGCGGAGTCCAACCGCGGCGGCGCTTCCCGCATCGAACCTGGCAACAGGGAGAATCGAGCAAGCCGCTTGCCTTAGCGAGACTACATCCTTATAATCCGCTCACCGGAATAATGTTTAAGCTGCGCTGTGTCAAAAGGCGGCGCATGATTTTCGGGATCAGTGATGGTGATCGTCGATAGACTGGTTCATGGTGCAAGCCCGACGCCAAGCTCGGATGCAAATCGGACAAATGTCAAACTCGATCTTCCCCGAAGAGTTGAAGGAGCCACAGGAATGAAGAAGATTATTCTTGCGATGTTGCTGGTAGCAGCAGTTACCGCCGTCGCCCAAACTGCTGCCGCGCCAGCCCAAGCCGCGCCGCAGCCGGCCGCCACCCCATCCCCAGCACCGCCGCAAAAGAAAGAGATCAAGGACCCGGCCGAATACAACGCCTACGTGGGCGCGGTGCAGCAGACCGACGCCACGGCCAAGGTCAGCGGCTTGGAAGCGTTCCTAACCCAGTATCCCAACAGCGTGATGAAAGAAGACGCGATGGAACTGTTGATGGGTGCCTACCAGCAGGCGGGCAATCAGCCCAAGACGCTGGAAACGGCGCAGAAAGTTCTGCTGGTCAACCCGTGCAACATACGGGCGCTGGCGTTGCTGGCCTACACCAAGCGGACACTGGCGGAAGCGGGCCAGAGCGCGACGCAGAATCTTGCGGACGCCGGCCAGAACGGAGAGAAAGGCTTGCAGTGTCTGCAGACGGCGACCAAGCCGGATGGCACGCCGGCTCCGGACTGGGAGAAGCTGAAATCGCAGACGGCCGTGATCTTCAACGGCGCGGCTGGCATAGCTGCGTTCTCCGCCAAGGATTACGCCAAGGCCGAACAGTTTCTGCGAGCTTCGGTGGAAGGGGATCCGACCAATCTGCGCGACGTCTATCCGCTGGCACTGGCTTATCTAACGGCGGGACCGACGGAAAAAGACGTGGACGGACTCTTCTTCATCGCGCGCGCTGCCAATCTGGCGCAGGAGCCCGGCAAGACTAAGATCACCGCGTTCGGCAAGAGTAAATTCAGGAATTACCACGGAAGCAAAGAGGGATGGGAAAAAGAGTGGAGCGGTCTGCTGACGTTGACGGCTACCACCACCTTGCCCCCGGCCAATTTCACTATTGCCAAGTACGTGCCGCCGACTCCCGCCGAGCAGTGCACCGAGCTGATCAAGATAGAAACGCCAGCCGATGCTAGCCGGTTGAATGAGTTGATCAAGAAAAAAATAGAGGGACTGGGTTTTGCGGAGTGGCAGTTGTGCCTCTCCGAAGGCACGCCGGAAGACGCCGAGAAGGTGTGGAGCGTTCTCAAAGGAAAGCCGCTGCAGATGGTTGCTCATATCATCAGCATCGACGCCTCGAGCAAAACCTCAACTAGACTGACCTTGGCTGAGAACCCTGACGATATCGACGCCAAACGCGCGGACATCGATCTGAGCATGTCGGCAGCGCTGACAAAGGCGCAGATGCCGAAGGAGGATACGGATTTCAAGTTCGAAGGAACGCCGGTGTCCTATGTGGCGAAGCCCTTTGTAATGACGATGGACGAAGGGGCGTTGCTGGTGAAATCGGAGCCGAAGCCGCCGGTGCACAAGAAGCCAGCGGCGCATTAGACCTTCTTAACTCCGCCGCGAAGAAAACTGCAAAAGAAGAACCGGGCGGTCCGTTTGTGGACCGCCTTATTCTTTGTTGCCGCAAGACTTCTTGCTGCAAGCCGCGCGAACGTAGGGCGCGTCTAGCGCACCAGTCTTTTTTCCAGTGTGACGGCGGGACGCGCGCTGCGGGGCGGACGCTTGGCGCCGGCGCGCAGCGGACGAACATCGATCTTGAGTTCGTGCATGGTCCGGCTCAGCGTGTTGCGGTGCATACCCAATTGTCGGGCTGCCTTGCATTGATTGCCGCGGTTCTCTTCAAGCACGGTGATGATAAAACGCTTCTTAAACTCACTGACCGCTTCCGAATAGAGAATGTTGCTCTTGTACATCTGAAGTATGAGTGCTTCCAGTTGATCCTTCACCTGCTGCCTCGTTTCCGCACCTTCACAACCTTGGATCCATCAGGGGCTAAAACTCCCTGTCTTTTATTAGCTCCGGCCGGCATTCCCCTGGGACTCGGGCTCAGGGCAGGTGCTAAAGTCAGCGCCCTACCCCAAAAAGCCTGCGCCCAAGTTCTTCAATTGACCTTTCGTAGAGACGGCGCTTGCCCCGTCTCAGACTTCTTGCCCACAAAAACTACTTCGACGGCTTGGACGATTGTGGCTGAATTGTATTCGTTGCCGAATGCACTTGCCGCATGTAATCCAAGCCCTGGTAGAAGCGATGACGCAATTCCGACGGTGCGAGCCAGATCGCTGCCCTCCCGCCTACCAGAAAATATGGTGCCAACTCGGATCCCTCCAGCCACTTCGCAGCGGGCGCGAAAGCGGTCATGGCGGTCAATACGACAGCCACCACCAACATGCCCCGCAACAAACCGAGGACCGCGCCTAGGATCCGGTCAATCGTGCTCAGGCCGGCTTTCCTCATCGCCCAGCGGGAGATCTGTCCGGCAATGCCGGCAACGATCAGGACCGCGAAAAAAATAATAAGGAAACCAGCGATCTCGCCTAACCACGGCGATTTCAAATGAGGCGCGAACCAGTCCGCCACGCGATGATACTGCCAGGCGGCCAGCAGGTACCCCACGGCCAGGCCAGCCAGCTTGAAAGCTTCATAGAAGAAGCCTTCCAGGGCTGCCCCAATCACCGAAAACACCAGAAAGCCGAGGATGATCCAGTCCGCAATGCTCATGGTTCAACGATCGTCGTTCCAGAATCGTCCCTCAATGATCGTCCCTCCATGATCCGAAGCTCAACCATCGAATGCAATGGCACCATCGCGCGGACTAAATCTCCAACTCGCGTCCTGTCAACTGACGATACGCTCCGAGGTACTTTTCGCTTGTCCGCCGCGCGACTTCCCGGGGGAGCGCCGGCGCGGGCGGTTGTTTGTTCCAGCGAATTTCTTCGAGGTAATCCCGCACATACTGCTTATCGTAAGAATCCTGCGCCTTGCCCGGTTGGTAACTGTCGGCCGGCCAGAAGCGCGAGGAATCCGGTGTGAGTACTTCATCCGCCAGGGTGATGCCCTGGGCGGTCTGTCCAAATTCAAACTTGGTGTCGGCGATGATGATGCCGCGCTTCCGCGCATAATCGGCGGCTTTCTTGTAGATCAGCAACGTTGTATCGCGGAGTTGGCGGCTCAAGCCGGGATCGACCAGCGTGCACATTTCTTCGAATGAAATGTTGATGTCGTGTCCGGTGGTGGCCTTGGTTGCCGGCGTGAACAGGGGCTCCGGTAGTTGGCCGGATTCCTTCAATCCCGGCGGAAGCTTGACGCCGCATACTGCGCCGGTCACTTGGTACTCCTTCCATGCCGAGCCGGAAAGGTAGCCGCGCGCCACGCACTCGACAGGAAACATCTCGGCCCGCATCACCATCATGGAGCGGCCGCGGAGTTCGTCGGCGTACGGGCGAATCGCCGCCGGGTAGCGGTCTACGTCGGCAGTGACGAAATGGTTGGGAACGATGTCCTTGAGGAAGTCGAACCAGAACAGCGAAATCTGCGTCAGAACCCGGCCCTTGTGCGGGATGCCGGTCGCCAGTACGTAATCGAAGGCGGAGATTCGATCGGTGGCCACGAACAGCAGGTGGTCACTATCGAGGCAGTAGACGTCGCGGACCTTGCCGCTGGCGTGCAACTCCAATTCGGGATAGTCCGTTCGCAGGAGAACGGAATCTAAAATTTCGGGGCTCATGGGCAAATTCACCGGGAGAAAACTTTGCGTATTCTAACTGTCGCGGGAAATTTGTCAACGACTTCCATCACAAGCGGCTGGTTGCTCCAACCCGCGCTGCGCGGAAAAGTGTTGACAGTTTCAGTGTACGCTAGAACCCTTGTCCAGCGCTTGTTTTCGAGGGATCGGGGTGTGGAAAAAACTGAGGAAGGCTCTGGAAAAAAGGACAGAGAGTTTCTCAAAGGTGAAAGCAGAATGACGCGCAGGTTGTCAATAGGTTTTAGTTTGTTTTTGGGGCGTGAGCTGCCTTCGACGTAATGGGTTCAAAACTGGCTGGGCCATTTGCGGGCGGCATGGAAGACGCGGATCAACTGCACAACATCGCCGCGCACACGGTAAGGAACTATGTACGGCGTTCCCGAGACAACTAATTCGCGAGTGCCGGATATCCGACCGGGCCGGCCTGAGGATGGGAACCGCTCGAGATTTTCTACGGCACTCCGAATGGCCGCAACGGTTCTTTCGGCGGCGGCTGGATTGTCACGCGAGATATACTCCGCCAAAGCATCCAAATTATTGATCGCTGCTCGCAGCCAGTCAACGCGCACGACGCGTCCACTTCTTCAGCACCCGCTGCACTTCCTCCTCGGTGGCGAAGTCACCGGCGTCGGCCTCGGCTAGTCCCTTCTTGATTTCGGCGATCTGCCATTCGTTGACGGAAACAAATTCCTGAATTGCTTGGGCGGCGACGAACGAGCGGCTCCGGTTCATCGATTTCGACAAACGGTCGAGCTTGTTCTTGAGTTTGGCATCCAGGCGGAGAGTGAGAACCGAAGACGCAGACATAGCGTATACATTATACGCCACTTGTATGCGACAAGAGTGATCAATCGCTCGCACCTGCATCAAGGATAATCGACGCGCGGCGATTCGTCGGCCGCAGCGACAGTCAGCAGAACAATCATTTGCCGTTCTTGTGAGGGTTCTCCTTCACGAGCGCCCGGTCCTCTAACAGGTGCCGACTCAAGATTTTTCGCCAGCGTTTTACCGTTTCAACCATCGTATAGTGGGCAGTAATCCTGCCTTCGGGCACTGACATTACGAAGCCTTCAAAGTAGCCGCCGTCCCGCGGGCACTCCGGTGAGGGTGAGACCTCGGCGATCAACACGACTTCTTTCGAGCCCTCTTCCCAGCTCAATCCGGCCACATTAGCCTCGGTATAACAAGGGTCATTGGTTCGACCGGCAGAGAAAGCTGTCTGGACGATCTCCGTTAGGGGACGTGAACCGGCATAGGTATCGAGCGACGTCTCTGCTTCGCACGGACCCATCGCTCCGAGGCAGAATGTTATGAGCAACCCTTTCGAATCTGGAGACCAAATGACTTCTTCATCTTCACCGGCTGCAAATGATTGCAGCACGCCTTGAGACGACCGAATAAACATCTCCTGATCCGTCACAATGAGGACCTTGCTTCTATCGGGAGAGACAATCTCAAGGTATCGCCTACCGTCATCCTTGCGGCAGAGGCCGGTAGACAGCTCTGACCACACACCGGGCCTGTGTCCGGCTTTACGGCAACCCTCCCCCGCAGCGCTTGTCGCAGGCAAAAAAATGCCGACCAGCAAAATGCCCAGCCAGAGTGCTTGCGACTTGTTCCGGGATTGCCAGATCGAAGAGAGCTTCCTAACTCCCCGCCTGAGTCCAAGGCGTATCCCGCGATCTTACGCCGCCCCAAATCTCACCGACACCAGCTTCGACACGCCCGGCTCTTGCATGGTCACGCCATAAAGCACCGGCGCGATGCTCATGGTCCGCTTGCTGTGCGTGATCAGGATGAACTGGGTCTGCACGCTCATCTCGCGCACCAGTTCGGTGAAGCGCGCGATGTTCGATTCGTCGAGCGGAGCATCGACTTCGTCGAGAATGCAGAACGGACTGGGCGTGTACTGGAAGATTCCGACCAGCAGTGCGAGCGCGGTAAGCGCCTTCTCGCCGCCGGAGAGCAGCAGCACGTTCTGCAATTTCTTTCCCGGAGGCGAGGCCACCACGTCAATGCCGCTCTCCGCGCTGTTTTCGAGGTCGGTCAGCCGCATAAAGCCTTGCCCGCCGCCGAACAGCTTGCGGAACGTAGCCTGGAAATTCTCATTAATCTTGTGGAAGGCTTCTTCAAATTTCTGCCGCGAAACTTGATCGATCTCGCGAATGGTGGCGGCGGTGTTTTCGATCGCGTCGAGCAGGTCTTTTCGCTGCGTTGCGAGGAACTGGTGGCGCTCCGCCGTCTCCTTGTACTCTTCGAGAGCCATCATGTTGACCGGGCCCATGGCGTCGAGGCGGGCGCGCATCTCGCGGTGCGCCTGATCTTCAGCGGCAAGTTCATTCCCGGTAACCAGCGGAATCGGCTTGTCCGACACAGCCTCAGCCATCAGGACCGCGCGCTCCACGCCCAGTTCGTTCAGGCAAGTGTCGGCCAGGTGTTGCAGATCGGATTGCAGTTTGGCCGCTGTGGCCGATAGCTCACCCCGGCGGTCACGCGCGAGATCGAGCTGCTGACGCGTGCTGCGAAGCAGTTCTTCAATTTCGGCGAGCCGCGTCCGCACTTGCTCCGACTCAAGCTGCAGCAAGCCTTCGCGCGCCTCTCCAGCATTACGCTCCGCTTCGAATTGCACGAACTGCTCGGCCAGTTGCACGTTCTCGTTTTGCCGTTGCGCGATTTCGGCGCTTGCCGATTCCATCTGGTTTTGCAAAGCGCCCGCCCGCTCCCGCATCTCGGCGACCAGGGTCTCGATGCGCTGAAGCAGTGTGGTGGCGGAACGGTGGCGCTCCTCGAGCGTGGCCACGCGGGCGGCGCGCTGCGAGGTGGTTTCCGCGGCAGCGTCGCGCTGGCCGCGCAGAGCGGCGAGGCGGTCTTGTCCGGCGGCAAGCTGAGTTTCGAATTGCGTGCGCGCTTGCTCGACCGTGGTCAGCTCCGATTGCCGCGATGCAATCAAGCTTTCCTGCTCCTGGCGTTCCGCCGCGAGCCGTTGCAGTTCGCGTTCGCCGATCGCGATTCGCTCGCGCACCCGCGACATCTCGCCGTCCAATTGGCGCAGCAAATGTCCGGAGGTCATCGCCTGCTTCTCGGCTTCGCGCTTCTCCTCTTCCAGGCGATCAAGCAGCGAAGTGTTCTCCTTAATTTCACGCCCCAAAGTGATCGCCAGCATTTCGTTATCGCGCAGAGCTCGCTCCAGTTCTTCGAGCAGACGCAGGACGTCGCGCAACTCGCGCTTCATCGAAAGCGGTCCCTCGCTGCGTTGCTTACCGCCGGTGACAGTCACGTTGTGGAAGCATTCGCCGGTTTGCGAGAGGAAGAATGCGTCTGGGCTGGAGAGCGCCAGTTCTCGCGCTACGGCGGGATCGGGCACGATGTAGCCGTTGCCGAGTTTGGGCAGAATCACTTCGAGCGACTTGCCGAAGCCGTTCAACACGCGAATTGAATTCTTCAGCGGGAGGACCGTGTCGTTGAGCGGAGCATAGTGCTGGCTCTCATCGGCGAGAAATGAAAACTTCGCTTGCGAGTCCTCGGGATGCACAAGGAATGTCGCGCGTCCGTTGACGTCGGAGCGCAACAGGCGCAGGCCTTCGTCGGCGGCGTCCCACGATTTGACCACGACGTAATTCAGTTCGTCGCGCAGGAAGTCTTCGACGACGCGCTCATAACGGGGCTCGACTTCGAGGAAATCGGCGAGCACGCCGGCGGGAGTGTTGCCTCCCTGCATGGCGCCCGATTGAAAAAGCCGCCGCACCGACTCGGTGGAATACCCGTGCTCGGCAATGACCGCTTCGAGCGATCCCTTCTTGCCGAGCGCCGTAGCGTATTCGGAGCGGATCGAGTCGAGGTGCTTCTTGGTGTCGTTCTCGGCTGAGCGCTTGGTCTCGAGTGCCTCACGCAGGCTCGTGATCTCGGCAGCCAGTCCACTAGCCCGCTGCGAAACGCTTTCGAATTCCAGAGCAATCTGGCCGCGTTGTCCGCCGAAGGTTTCCGATTGCGACGAGGCGGTTGCGATTTCGGTCCGCAGACGCTGCTCCTCGCGTCCGATTCCCGCCAGCCGCTCCTCGGATTGCGTGAGCTGATTGCGCAGATTGGACGCTCCGCCGACTGCCTGCAGAATGGCCGCGCGATGCGATTCCTGCTCGTCTTCGAGCAATGCAAGATTGATCGAGGCGCAGGCCGTTTCCTGCTGACTGAGCGCCAGCTCTTGTTGAGCTGCCGCGAGATCGGCAGCCGCTGAGTCCAGCAACTGCTGGTGGCCATCGCGTTCTTCTTCGAGCGCCGCGAGTCGTTGCTGAGCCTGCGCCATCTCCGCTTCGGCGGACGCCGTGCGCACGATCAACTCCGCGCAGCGCTCTTCGTTGGTTCGAGTGCGCGCCTTGCCGCGATCGCCTTCGATCGCGATCTGGTTGAGACGATCGCGATTTTGCCGCGTCTCGGTTTCGATCGCGTAGCCGCGCTGCGTGCGCTCGGAGTGCTCGCTTTCCGACTGCTGCACGCTTTCGGATTGCTGGCGGATTTCCTCGCCCAGTTCATGGATTTGGGCATCGAGGGTCACGCTCTCCTGCTCCATCTGAGTGAATTTGCTTGCGAGCACAACCCGCAGCTTGGCGCGCATCTCGTCGCGCAGCCTGGCATAGCGCTCGGCCTTGCTGGCTTGGCGTTTGAGCGAATTCATCTGCCGCGTGACCTCTTCGAAAATGTCGTTCACGCGATTCAGATTCGTCTTAGCGTCTTCGAGCCGCGCCTCGGCGAGACGCTTCCTCGTCTTGAATTTCGTGATGCCGGCTGCTTCTTCAATGATGTTGCGGCGGTCGGTCGGACGGCTGCTCAGAATTTGGCCGATGCGTCCTTGCTCGATAAGCGCGTACGACTCGGGGCCCAAGCCCGTGCCCATGAACAGTTCCTGGATGTCGCGCAAACGGCACAGCTTCCCATTCAGCAGGTATTCGCTGTCGCCGCTGCGGAAAAGACGTCGCGTCACCGAAATCACTCCGGCGTGGTGTTGCTGCTGATTGAATTTGCGGCGGCGGATTTTCAGAACTACCTGCGGGACGAGCACTGCCACTGCGCTGTCGTTTGCTGGTGATTCGTTCGCTGGAACTGCATTAGCCGGAGCTTCCGCCGCAGTCTCGCCTTCAACTTCTTCGGCCTTGCCGGGTTGAGCTTCCTCGACGGCGCGTTCTGTTTCGGCGGCAGCCTGGGCGCGGACTTCGGCTTCATCCCAGTCTTGGTCGCAGTTAATTCCCGCCGCCGGCAGGTCGTCTTGAATCTCGATCTCGGTGGGCGCGTTCGTGTCCGGCCCACCGTAAACTTCGGGGTCGATCAAAGTGAGGGAGACTTCCGCCATTCCGGTGGGGTTGCGGTCGCGCGTTCCGGAGAAGATCACGTCTTCCATGCGCGCGCCGCGCAGCGACTTGGCCGACTGCTCACCGAGCACCCAGGAAATCGCGTCGGCGATGTTCGACTTGCCGCAGCCGTTGGGCCCGATGATGGCGGCGATGCCTTCGCCATGAAATTTCAGCTCGGTGCGATCGCAGAACGATTTGAATCCCAGGATTTGCAGCTTCTTAAGTTTGAGCAAAGTAACTCCTTCGTACGCACGCGGACACTGTGGATCCGCCTACTCGGTTTGCGCTGGCTGGAGTGCGCTGCAAATCGCGGGACCCGGATGTCGACTCCTTACTGTTAACTTCCGAGGTTCCTCGCTGGTCGCAACATTGGATGCCGTCCTCATAAACCGGGAACGTCAACCATGCTTTTGACCAACTCTAACGGCGAATACCGGGCCGGGTCAAGGGATAAAACACCACATGTTGTGGTACCGGTTTAAGCACCGCCTTTAGTTGCACATACACTGCAGCTATCACGCGCAAGTTGCTGGTGAGGAAGAGGAAGGGCAGGGAAACCGCGAGAGCATAAACACTCTACCACGCCTCCGGGAAGAGGATTCAAGAGCCTGTACTCGTCCAGTAGATGAGTGACACTTTCCATTGCTTTGGTTGGGATGAGATCTGGCGCAGGAACTGGAGCGGGGTTAGATAGCCAAGCGCCTGGTGAGGGCGTACGGTGTGGTAGATTTTTCCCAGTGGCGCAGTTCACGATTGAGCTTTTTCATCTCCAGGGAACAAGCGGTAACCTGATAGAACTCCTCGGAGTGGGTGCGGTTGGCGCGTTCGACGGCGCCGTTGAGTTTGGGGGAGCGTCGCGGGAGCACAAACCGGTGCAGGCCGCGTTGCTGACAGGCCTGTTCGAACTCGGCGGCAAACTCCGAGCCGCCATCGACCTGGACGGCGCGAATGGGGAACGGCATGCGGTGCTGCAAAGTGTCGAGGAACTGAGTGGCACTTTGCGCGGTAGCGCGCGAGTGGGCTTGCACCACATCCTAACGCGAGACCAGGTCGCGCGCGGTGAACTGTTCCAGCCGCCCAAATCCAGGTGATTTCCCCTTGCGAATTTGCATTTTGACACTCTATTCGAGTGCCACTGATCATTCTGAACGAGAGCAGGATACCGCTCGGCGATGGCGACCCACCTGCCATGGCGTACCGCCGAAGATAGCGCATCAGGCCGGGGGAAGCGAAGAGTCCTAACGAGCACGCTCCAGCAACAGGCCGGCGCTGCCCAGCCCCCGACTTCGGGGCGGAGCGGTGGACCGGCGAATTACTAAATCGGTTTCCAGATAGTAGTCGACCCCTTTGCGGCGTTTCAGCTTCAGCATTTTGTCCAGCGCTTGAAAAGCAATCGTTCCCAAACGCTCGCGTGGCACACGGATCGTAGTCAGAGGCGGGCGGGCCAGAAAAGCGAAAGAGATGTCGTCGATGCCGATGACTGAGACATCCTCGGGAATGCGCACTCCCGCCTCTTCCAGAGCGTTCATCGCCCCCATCGCAATCAGGTCGTTTCCACAAAAAATAACGGTTGGCAGCTCGGGTGCGGCGACGAGAGCGCGCACGGCGGACGCGCCCGCATCCACGCGGTAGTCGCTGTTGACGACGGCGGAAAGATTGAGTTTGCGCTCGTTGAGTCCGGCGACCAGCGCCTGCTTGATGATCACTGCCGTGCGATTGTCCTCGGGGCCAGCGATGACGGCAGCCTGACGATGGCCGAGTTGTACAACGTGCTCGATGGCCTGCGCGATTCCACGCTGGTAGTCGATGGAGATATTGCTGACCAGTCTTTCTGCGGGACCAAGGTTGCAGAAGACAACCCCAATTCCGGCCGCGGTCAATTCCGAGGTCCCGCTCCTGTCGAGCGACGAAGTCATGATCGCCACTCCGCGAACGTCGCCCTCGATCAGCTTCTGAATGACCGACACTCTCCGCTGCGAGTTGTACTCGGTGTTGCAGAGGACGACGTCGAAACCGCGATCCCACGCTTCCGCCTGGAAGCCGCGAATCAGCTCCGGGAAGTATGGGTTAATGATCTCCGATATGACCAACCCGAATAGATCGCTCCGGCCGGTGGCCAGTCGGCGCGCATGAACATTTTTGTGATACTTCAACTGGCGTACGACTTCCAGGACGCGGCGCTCGGTCTCCGGCGCGATGGTGTGAGTGCGGTTGAGTACGCGCGAGACCGTCGCCTTGGAAACTCCGGCTCGCGTGGCCACTTCGCTCATGGTGTGGCTCATGGCAAGCGCCCCCTTCCGGACATTGGAACTCTCCCGGCCTGAAAACAACCCAGAACGGCGATGCCGCGAATGGGCTGCCGAGTGGGTGTGCAATCGAGCCATCGATGAAAACGATGAAAACGGTTTCTGAAACCGATTACACGCATCTGAACCTACCACGGATTGGCGGCAAAGGAAACGGGCAGTTCACATTTTTGGCCGGAAAAACTTGATCTGCGAAAGAGGCGCGAAAAAAATACTTGACAAAGCGGGGGTGCCGGCATAGAAGGATTTGGAAACCGGTTACAGAAACCGGTTGCACCACGAGGAAAACTATGACTCTGAGGCGCTTGCAAGCCCTTTTCTGCACTGCCATCTTCGTTGCCGTTCTCGGCTCAGCTTATACCTCTTTCGCCAAGCGGCCCCTTGCTCTCAATAGCTCCGCTGCAGACGCAGTTGCCGCCAAATCTTTCCTCGGTCGCTGGGATCTGACCCTGAAGGCTCCCGACGGCGAGCATCCCTCATGGCTGGAGATTCGGCTGGAGGATGGAAAACTGGCAGCGCAGATGGTCGGCCGCTGGGGAAATGCGCGCCCACTCCCCAAGGTTGAAATTTCCGACGGCCAAATCACTTTCGTTTCGCCGAAGGAAGAAGAAGATTCGCCCGCCGACTGGGTCTTTGCCGGGAAGGTGAGCGAAAACACTCTCTCCGGATCTGTCACCGGACCAAAAGATGGTCCGTGGACATGGTCCGGCCGACCGGCGCCACTTCTCCAGAGAAAAACCACCCCCGAGTGGGGAAAGCCGGTGTCACTGTTCAATGGGAAAGATTTGACTGGGTGGAAGATGAGCGACCCGAATGCCGCAGCGGTTTGGACGGTGGAGAACGGGACGCTGATTAGCCCGGGACACGGTCCTGAGATCATCAACGACAAAAAGTTCCAGGATTTCAAGCTTCACATCGAATTCAACTGCTCCCCCAATTCAAACAGCGGCGTTTATCTGCGGGGCCGCTACGAAGTCCAGATCGAAGTCGATTCCATCCAAGAACCGCCGAGCCATCATACCGGCGGAGTCTATGGCTTCCTGGCGCCCTCGCCAGAGTTGCCGCGCAAGACGGGAGAGTGGCAAACCTTCGATATCACTTTAATCGGGCGAACCGTCACCGTCGTACAGAATGGAAAAACAATTATCGATCAGAAGGAAATCCCGGGAATCACAGGTGGAGCTCTGGACAGCCACGAAGAACTTCCTGGACCGATCTATCTCCAGGGCAGCGAGAACAGCCACGTCGCTTTTCGAAATATCGTGATTACTCCGGCAAAAGAGTAGAGGACTACCGCTGACTTTCGAAGGTTGTGAATGACTCACTTTCTTCAAGACATACTCCGGCAGCCGCAAGAGTTGGAGCGATCCATCGGCTACCTCTCCGGCGCGGGCCGAGATACCTTGCAGACTGCGGCCGGCACGATCCAAAAGGCTCGCCATGTGTATTTGACCGGGATCGGCAGCAGTTGGCACGCGGCGTTCGGGGCGGGCGCAATTTTTTCCCGCGCCGGGAGGCCCGTGTATATGCAAGACGCCGGGGAACTGGTGCAGTTCGCTACTTTTCCGGCTGGTTCGGTCATCGTCGCAATCTCCCGCAGCGGCCGCAGCGTTGAAATTGTGAACTTGCTGGCCAAAGCCCGCGACAGCGAGGCCACCGTCATCGGCATTACGAGTTCAGCTGACGGCGTACTCGCGCACGAAGCGCGGCTCTCAATCCTGGTTCCAACTTTGCGGGATCACGCCATCTCGGTGAACACCTATTCCACTCTGGCCTTGGCGGCGGCAGCGCTCGCATCTGCGGCGGTCGATTCGTTTGACGACGAGCTTGCAGCTTCGCTCACCAAGTCCGTCGCCGAGACCAAGCGCAGAATTCCAAGCTGGCAGGAGCAGATTATCGGCAATAGCTGGTTTGCGCCCGGCAAGCTCGTCCATTTTCTGGCCCGCGGCGGCAGCCTGGGAAGTTGTCACGAGGCCGCGCTTTTGTGGGAGGAAGGCGCAAAGTCCGAGGCCACAGCGCTGGGGACGGGCTCCTTCAAACACGGTCCACAAGAGATGGTCGTCCATGGATCTCGCTTTGCCATATGGGTCGACGGGCAACGCAGTCGCGATCAGGATTTGTCCATCGCTCGCGACCTCAGATATCTGGGAGCCTCGGTCGTCCTGCTCGGCCAGGATCTTCCACCTGATGCGGGCGATCTGGTGTTTCAGCTTCCGCAGGTGCCCGCAGAATGGCAGTTCGTGATCGACATCCTGCCCGCACAACTGGCGGCCGAACATCTGGCGCGGCTTGCAGAAGTAGATTGTGATTCGTTCCGCATCTGCTCGTACATCGTCGAGGACGAGTACGGACTGATCGGAGCGGAGGCAGGTCGAAAGAATGCGGAGTAGCAGCAATTTCCGCGGGCAACACTCGTTGCACAAAATAGGAATCAATAGCCGTTCTTAAAAACCACGACGTCCCAGGAGGTTTCATGAAGAACAGTTCTTTTTCACGCCGTCAGTTTCTTGGAGTCACCGCTGCCGCGGCTGGCGCTTCGCTGGCAGCGAAAACGATCTTCCTCACTCCCGAGCCCCTTTTTGCCTCGACGCTTTCTGCGTCGCCGAGCGATCGTCTTCGTTTCGGAATCGTCGGGATTGGCATGCAGGGCAACTGGCTGCTGAGCAGCGCCATCGAGTTGCCGGGCGTGGAGTGTGTGAAGGCCTGCGATCTCTACGACGGACGCCACACGCTGGCCCGGGAGATCACCAACAAACCGGACTTGCCGGTGACTCGCCGTTACCAGGAACTTCTCGCCGATAAGAATATTGATTGCATCATCGCGGCGGTCCCCGATCACTGGCACAAGCAGATCGTGGTGGATGCGGTCTCGGCCGGCAAGGACATCTACTGCGAAAAGCCCATGTCGCATACGGCGGCCGAGGGCGTGGAGATGGTGGATGCGCAAAAGCGCACTGGCCGCATCATCCAGATTGGGTCGCAACGCGTGAGTTCGCTGATCTGCAAAAAGGCGAAGGAGATTGTCGATCAGGGGATGCTTGGCGATCTGATGCTGGTGGAAGGCTGGCTCGGCCGCAACGATCCGACGGGAGCGTGGGAGTATCCGCCGCCATCCGATCTCTCGCCACAGACCCTCGACTGGGATACGTGGCAGGGGACGGTGCCGAAGCGGCCGTTCAATCCTGAGATTTTTGCGCGTTGGCGGTGCTGGAAGGAATACGGCACGGGCGTGGCTGGCGATCTGCTGGTGCACCTGGTCAGCGGCATGATGTTTGTCCTCGGCTGGAACGAGGCTCCCAAGCGGGTGATGGCGGTGGGAGGAATTCTGCGCTGGAAGGATGGACGCAACATGCCGGACGTTCAGGCCGCCGTGTTTCAATACGGCGACATCCCCGTTTACATGCGGCTGAACCTCGGTACCGACATGCCGGAGACTTATCGTTTCCAGGGATCGAAGGGCATTCTGGAAATGACCGAGTTCGGACTGAGCTTCACTCCGCAAAGCGGTAAGGATTCGGCGCCCAGCTACTACGATTCTAGTTTCCCGCACGCCATGCGCGAAGAGTACGAGAAGAAGTGGCACGAGGAGAACGATCCAAAGCTCGGTCAGGAACCGATGCCGGAAACAGTTTCGTTCAAGGGGCCGGATTACGACGACGTGAAGCCACATCTATGGAACTTCTTTGAGGCTGTGCGCTCGCGCAAACCTGTAGTCGAGGACGCGGTGTTCAGCCATCACGCGGCCTTGGCTTGCCACATGGCCAACGAATCGTATTTCCGTCAACAGGTTGTGCATTGGGATGAGGTAAGCAAAACCATTAAGGGTTGATTGCGAGCCGAGGGGACGGCGCCGGGCGTATAGAGCGCGCGGCGCCGTGTCTTTCAGCGTCGTTTTTTTGCTTTTTTGTTCCCTGGGGGAAATGCCATGCTGCGTCGCATAGGGATTCCGGCTGTTCTGGGGTTGGTTCTATTCCTTGTCCATTTTGCCGCGGCACAAGATACCGCATCTCTCACCGGGACGGTGCGGGACGCGACTGGAGCAGTCCTGCCCAAAGCGAGCGTCGTTATTAAGAATGTCGCTCAGGGCACGACGCGCAACCTCGTGACTAACTCCGACGGCGAATACCTCGCTGCGGCCCTGGCTCCGGGACAATATAACATCACGGTTACCGTCCCTGGATTTCGCAGATATCAAGCCGAAGGTGTCACCCTCCGTGTGGCCCAGGATGCCCGCATCGACGTTGCCCTGCAGGTAGGCAACGTCCAGGAAGAAGTGACGGTGAAGGGCGAAGGCTTGGCCCAGGTAAATACGCAGTCCTCCGAGATGGGCGGAACGATTACTGGAAAAGAGATAACTCAGCTCCAATTGAATGGGCGGAACTTCACGCAACTGGTAACGCTTGTGCCCGGTGTGAGCAATCAAACGGGACAGGATGAAGGGGTGGTGGGAGCGCAGGGAAACGTCAACTACAGCATCAACGGCGGCCGGGTTGAAAACAACAACTGGGAGATCGATGGCGGCGACACCATGGATAACGGCAGCAACGAGACCTTGAATGTCTATCCCAGTATCGACTCGCTTGCCGAAGTCCGCGTGCTGACTTCTAACTACGGGGCACAGTACGGCCGCAACGCCTCGGGCACGATCGAAGCCGAGACCAAGTCAGGCACCAACGGTTTTCATGGCGACGCCTACGAGTTCTTCCGCAACGAATGGCTCAATGCGCAAAACTACTTTACCGCCCCCGGAGCTCCTAAGCCGAAATATAGAAAAAATGATTTTGGCTATACTCTGGGAGGCCCGGTCTGGAAGAACCATACCTTCTTTTTCTGGTCGCAGGAATGGCGCCGCGAAAACGTCCCCACGAATTTTTATAACTTCGTTCCTTCCTTGGCGAATCGCCAGGGTAATTTCACCGACGTTTGCAGCGTCCCCAATCCCACTGACTGCCCCGTTGACCAGAACGGAAACGAATTTCCCAACGATCAATTGCCCTTCATCGATCCCAATGGGCAGGCCTTTCTGGGCATGATCCCTGAGCCGACAACGGGTTCCGGGGCGGATTCACTCTTCCTTGCTTCCGCTCCCCAGCCCATGCATTGGCGGGAAGAGTTGTTGCGTGTCGATCACGATTTCAATCCCAAGCTGCGAGCCACCTTCCGCTACATCCACGATTCCTGGGACATCGTAAACTCCACCGTTACCTGGGCGGGCGAGAGTTTTCCAACTATTGGCACGCACTTTATTGGGCCAGGCGTAAGTGTTGTTGCCAAACTTACGGCGACGGTTTCCCCCACGCTGCTCAATGAATTTGTGTCCAGTTATACGACGGACCACATCCAGCAGATCAATACCAACCCTCAAGTGTGGCAGCGTCCAAGTACATTCACCATGCCTGGACTATTTCCCGACAATAACGGAGAGTTACCCGACATATGCTTATCCACCTCTGGGGCTTACGGCGGCGGGTTCTGCGAGGGTCCGTCCGCCTTCCCGTGGAATAACTCGAATCCAACTTACACCGTGCGCGACAATGTCACCAAGAGCTGGGGCAAGCACAATCTGCAGTTCGGCGGTTACTATGTCACGGCTCAGAAGAATGAGAGAGCGTATACCGACATGGAAGGGGATATGAGTTTTGACAGTACTTCTCCGGTTTCGACCGGGAACGCTTTTGCCGATCTGCTGATGGGGAACATCGCGTCTTATTCGCAAGACAGCGCCGAGCCGAAATATCACATCCACTACCGCATGTTCGAACCCTTCATTCAGGATGACTACCACATTTCGAAGAAGCTCACCCTGAATCTGGGACTGCGCCTCAGCTTCTTCGGCACCTTCTACGAGCAGGGACACCAGGTCTACAACTGGGAGCCCTCAACTTTTGATCCCACGCAGGTTCCTAAGATTAATCTGGTTGACAAGCCAAACGACCCGGAAGGAGCCCTCGTTCCTGGCAGCGGAAACCCATTCAATGGCATGGTGCAGTGTGGTGCGCCCGGTATTCCGCGGGGCTGTGAATTGGGGAAGGTTTTCAACCCCGCGCCCCGGCTCGGGGTTGCCTGGGATCCTTTTGGCAAGGGGACAACCGCCATTCGTGCAGGTTATGGAATCTTCTTCGACCATACCAATGGCGAGGAAGCGAACGCCGAGAACCTGGAGGGTACTCCGCCGCTGGTGCAAGAGCCAACTCAGTTCAATGTCGTTGGTTACAACAATGTCGGTGGACTAGGATTGCTTTTCCCCTTGTCCACAATCTCTATCCCCACTCAGGTGATCTGGCCTTACGTGCAGCAGTGGCACGTGGATCTTCAGCGCGATCTATTCAAGAATACCGTTGCCACAATTTCCTATGTGGGCAGCAAGGGGACCCACTTGACTTTGATCCACGAACTCAACCAGTTGGCTCCAGTCCCGGCTTCGGAAAATCCTTTCCAGCCAGGCCAGCCCATCACCGACGAGATTTGTGGCACACAATACGGAACCGTGAAGGCGCCAATTTTCAAAATCAATAGGCACGTAGTGACGGGCCAGCCGGCAATCAACCTGGCAGTTGCCTGCGGCAACGATCCTAATCCGTATCGCCCCTACTATGGCCTCGGTTCCACGGAAGGTGTATCGCCGGAAGCTAACTCCAACTACAATGCGCTGCAGTTCTCGCTGCGCAGAACCAGTGGCCCACTTACTTTGAGCGTGGCTTACACCTTTAGTCACTCGTTGGATAACTCTTCCGACAAATTCGACAGTAACTTTGTCAACTCCTATAACGTAAAAGGGAGTTATGCCAGCTCTAACTTCGATCAACGGCATATCTTAACGGTAGCCTGGGTCTACGATCTACCTTTCTTCCGTACCGCAGGCTTGGCGCACAGCCTCTTGGGTGGATGGCAGTATGCCGGTATCATGACCGCGCAAAGTGGCGAACCTTTTTCGGTGCTCAACGGCGTGTATGGGGACAGCGCGGGCGTTGCCAACGGTGTGGGCGTCGGGTCGTATGCCGACCTAGTCGGTGATCCTCACAACGAGCCTCCTAACCAATTTTCTCCCGACCCCACCATCAAAGGGCCGTTGCTCTTCAATCCCAATGCCTATGTGCAGACCCAGGGCTTGACCTTTGGTGACTCCGGGCGCAACAGTCTCAATATACCTTTTCGCACTAACTTCGACATGTCGGTCTACAAGGTCTTTAAACCCATGGAGAAGTTGGATACGCAGTTCCGCCTTGAAGGGTTCAATGTCTTCAACCATACGCAATGGTCGGGGGTGAACAACTATATAGGCTCGGACTATTTCCTCTTTCCGAACGGCGCCCACACGGCGCGAGTCCTGCAGCTCGGATTAAAGTTGATATTTTGACAACGTTCTGTTCGGATGGGAGGGAATCTACGTGACGCGCAGGTAAGTCGAATACTGCTCTTCTCCGATATCGGTGAACGGCAGCATCTTGATTGGTTCACCGGAAGTTTTCACTTGCCAGCTGCGCTGGTCGATCCTCATGGCGGCCAACAAGTCCGCACGTGTCAGCACTGGCTGATGGTCAGTAATCGCAAACAGTACGAGCGGCCCGAATACTAACGCAACGGTCTGCGGATGCTGTGGGTCGACTGGCTCGAGCCGCATCGTCATTGGCAAGTCCAGTTCGACGCGGTCGCCCGTGCTCCATTGGCGACGAATCGCCGCAAAACTTCCAGGAGTTGCTGGTGTCTGCACACGGAGGCCGTTAACCGAAACAGAGGCCCCGTTTGCCCACGCTGGAATCCGGAAGCTCAAAGTGAAATCCCTGGCTTTCGATGTCTTCACATCAAATTGCACCACGCTGTCAAACGGGTACCGGCTTGCCTGCGTCAGCGCGACTTCAGCTCCGGCTTCGGTCCATCGCAGTGTGGATGGGATATACAAATTCACCCATACGCCTTGCGGATTGCGGAAGTAAGTGTTGATGCGATAGTCGGCTGCGACCTGCGGTAACGTGCCCGAACAACAAGCCCAGTGCTGCGTGTCTCGGTAAGACTTATGCCCGTGGAAATTGTAATCGGAATAATAAAAAGTTCTTCCGTCCGCCATGAGCGGCTTTGCGCCCAGCACCGTGTTGTACATGACCCGCTCCATACTGTCTCCGTAGCGGGAGTCGCGGGTCACGCGCAGCAGGTAGCGCGTCAGTTTGAAGTGCGCGTACGAGCCACAGGGTGTTTCAAAACTGCTATGGCTCTCGGTCAGGCTGGCGTTCACGTCTGGACTGTCGGGAGCGCGCAGCGTCTCATCCGGCCCCCAGCCCCCAGTGGCAAAGCTCTGCTTCGAGAGCATTTCAAAAGCATTCTTGGCTGCCCGCAGATGTTTCTCACTGCCTAGAGTCAGATACGCCTGCATTGCCGAACTCAACGAATTTATATAGCTGTACGCATGTCTGCCGGCCAGCACGTTACGGCCCTCAGCTAGTGGATCGTAGTATTCATCGTCGAGATACTGCCGGCCCAGGTCACGATACCGGTCTCCGGCGCCCCGCTGATAGGCAAGGAAGAGATTTTCTGAAATCGTGTAGGATTCATCCCACGTCCAACTCTGGTCCTTATTTGGACGCCAATCTTTTCCATGCTCCACGGCATGCTTCGGAAAATGAGGCAGCGCAGAGTTGGTGGTGTGTTCGAGAATCGAGAAAGCATCGGGATCGCCAACGTATCTGTGCGAATCGATCAGCCCACAGACGAGCTTGTCGTAGCAGTACGTGGGGAAGCGGTTCTTGTCGTAGTAATCGCCTGAAATCGTCTGCGCATACAAGCGGTTCAAACGCAGCACTTTGTCTCGTGTAGGTTGGTCCCGCCGGATGGCATACATGCGCGCCAGCGCCGAGACCCATTGTCCAAAAGTACAGCTGGGAGCGAAACCGTCTTCATCTTCGCCCCACTTGTAATCGGGATTGTAATGGTACCAACCACCCAGATCGTCGCCGGGGGCGGGTTGGCCGCTCATCTGGCGGAACGGTTTCAGCAGGCTGTCGTCGCTCAACCCCATGAGAACGGAATGAGTCTGTTCAAGTTGCTTTTCGTGAGGCTCACTCGTCAGCACCACGTCGCCATAATCAAATTGCTCCAGCGGCTGCGTTGCCAAGGCCGCAAGCGTACCTGGGAGCCAACGGCTAGGAATCGCAATCCCCGCCGTCATCAGCGAAGCCGACTGCATGAATTTCCTGCGCGAAACTCCATGTGAAGAGAACATAGGCGTATGGTATCCGCGGCTGGCATCCCAACCCATGCTGCCCCTATTCCTAGGTCAGCCTGCATACTTAGGGCGCTGGTTGTCGTCCTGTGAATTCCGAGCAGCAAGGCTTTTGAACAGGCTTGAATTCCATAAATTCAACTCGGGTATCGTCCGGATCGTAGAGATTCAGCTGCCACTTGCCGTCGCGTCCGATTTTCGGTTCTTCGACCGGCTTCCAGCCGTTCTTGATAAGTTGCTCCTTGGCCGCTTGAATGTCAGTGACGCCAAGAGAAATGTGATTCATGACACCGATGATGCGGTGACTGGCGTTGGGTGGGATATTGAGCATGTATTCGAGCCAGTCGGTGCCGTCGGGCACTTGCATGGCGACCCAACTGGTTTCACCGTCCGTCATGCCACCCTGCCAGTAAAGGTGAAAGCCGAGGATATCTTTGTAAAAGCGGTCTTCCGCTTGCCGATCGCGGACGATGATGCCGGCATGAATCAATTTCGCACTGGGCTGGCCGGGAGCTTTGCCGTATGCGTGGGATGCAGGCAGTTGAACGAAGGAGATGACATGGCCTTCGGGATCCTCGAGGTCGAAGTGCTGAACGTGGGTGGCATCTGCGGAAACGGGATCGGGCGCGAGGCCCTTGGAAACCAGATACCGCCGCAGTTGTGCGACATCCGCGGTGGCCAAAGTAATCTTTGCGACCAGGTTCGATGGCGCTGGAGATGGTGCGGCGACGAGTTGGACTTGCTGATGATCGTTGACCACCAGGCAAGCGGTCATTTCCGTGCTGCATCCGGATGCGGCGGGTGCAAGACGCAGCGTATTCTGATAGAAGTCGCGAGCGTTCGTGACATTGGTGACGATAATTTCGACGCTCGCAATACCTGTGATCGCCGGCCGCGTGATATTTTCCTGCGCGCCTGCAACAGCGATCACAAATAAGGACAAAACTGAAGCAATGAAGACTCGAGACAAATGGCTCACGATTGCACCTCAGGAAGCACGCGCAATTCTAGCACGCGAATTTTCCGGAAACGTTAACCACTCTTCTGGCTGCAGGTTTGTCGAAAGGTCGGACCTCCGCAAAGGTCAGTGTTTGGAGCCCGCGTAGATATCGAGCAGTGTGCGTGCGGCTCGAAAAGATGTAGTGCGTCCCTGCAGCACGTCTTGCTCCAGCGCCTCCAGGCGCTTCCGAACGGCGGGATGAGACTCGAATTGGTGCATCAATCCCTGCTGGATAATCTCGTGCATCCATTTTCGCGTCTGGTTGCGCCGAGCCTGACTGAACCAGCCGTTGGCTTTAGTCACGGCAGTGTGCTCCAGCACGCAGTTCCAAAGTTCGGAGATGCCCATGCCCGTCAGCGTCGAACACGTAAGAGAGCGCGGCGTCCAACCGGACGGGGAAACTGGAAAATAATGCAATGCGTTCTGCGCCTCGACCCGCGCTCTTTCAGCGGCTGCGCGATTGGCCCCGTCTGCTTTGTTAATCACCACCACATCCGCCAACTCCATGACCCCGCGCTTCATGCCTTGCAGTTCGTCACCGGCTCCGGTCAGCGTGATGAGCAGGAAGAAGTCGACCATGTCGTAAACCGCGGTTTCAGATTGTCCGACTCCGACCGTTTCGACGATGATGTTCTGGTATCCCGCCGCTTCGCACAGCAGCATCGCCTCGCGCGTGTGCTGCGCCACGCCTCCGAGAGATCCGCGCGAGGGAGAAGGCCGCACAAACGCCAGGTCGCTGGTGGCGAGAGATTTCATGCGGGTCTTGTCGCCGAGAATGCTTCCGCCCGAAAGCTGGCTGCTGGGATCGATCGCGAGCACCGCGACTTTTTGCCCATGGTCGCGAATCAAAGATGTGCCGAGCACTTCGATCAAGCTGCTCTTGCCCGCGCCCGGAACGCCCGTGATGCCAACGCGAATGGAATTGCCACTGTGGGGAAGGCAGTCTTCGAGAATGCGCTCAGCCAATTCGCGATCCGCCGCGCGTGAGCTTTCGATCAGGGTGATGGCCTGCGCCAGAATGGTGCGCTGACCCTTGAGGATGCCATCGACGTACTGCTGGTAGGAAAGAGAGCGTCGGCGCTTCGCAACGCGCGCCAGCAAGTCCTGCGGCGGCTCCGTTGCCGCGCGCCCGGGGCGAACCCGCAGCGCACTCTCTTTAGGGTCCGTCAATCAGGAACGGCCTCCAACCAGATTGCCGCTCAGAATCTCCAAAATCTTTTGCGCCGCCACCGGAATTACAGTGCCTGGCCCGAAGATGCCAACCGCTCCGGCCTGGTACAGGAATTCGTAGTCCTGCGGAGGAATGACGCCGCCTACGACCACTAGAATGTCATCCCGGCCGAGCTTCTTCAACTCGTCGATCAACTGAGGAACCAGAGTTTTGTGGCCGGCGGCCAGCGAGGACACGCCGACGACATGCACATCGTTCTCGACCGCATGACGCGCGACCTCGCGCGGAGTCTGAAATAGCGGGCCGATATCGACGTCGAAACCGACATCCGCGAAGGCGGTGGCGATGACTTTCGAGCCGCGGTCGTGGCCGTCCTGCCCCATCTTCGCAACTAAAATGCGAGGCCGGCGGCCTTCCGCTTTCTCGAAATCCACGACCATCTGCTGCGCTTTCTTGAACGCTTCGGCGTTACCGGACTCGGCGGAGTAAACGCCCGCGATGGCGCGCGTGGTGGCCTGATAGCGGCCCCAGACCTTTTCGAGAGCCGCTGAAATCTCGCCCAAGGTCGCGCGCTTGCGTGCGGCATCCACTGCGCACTCCAGCAGATTGCCCTTGCCGGTGGCGGCGCATTGTTCCAGTTGTTCGAGCGATTGTCGCACCGCGCCGTTGTCGCGCTCGCGCTTCAACTGGTCCAGCCGTTTCAATTGCGATTCGCGAACCGCGGCATTGTCGATATCGAGCACCGGGATCAGCGGTTCCTCGGGTGAAGGATAAGCGTTCACGCCCACGATGATGTCCCGGCCCGAGTCGATGCGGGCCTGCTTGCGCGCCGCCGCCTCTTCAATGCGCATCTTGGGAACGCCGGTTTCGATCGCCTTGGCCATGCCGCCGAGTTCTTCGACCTCTTCAATCAGCGTCCATGCCGCATGCATCAGCTCGTGCGTGAGCCGCTCCACATAGTAAGAGCCCGCCCACGGATCCACGATGCGCGTGATGTTGGTTTCTTCCTGCAAATAAATTTGGGTATTGCGCGCGATGCGGGCGGAAAAATCGGTGGGCAGCGCCAGCGCTTCATCCAGCGCATTGGTGTGCAGCGACTGCGTGTGCCCGAAGGCCGCAGCCAGCGCCTCAACGCACGTGCGCACGACGTTGTTGTAAGGATCCTGTGCCGTCAGGCTCCAGCCCGAAGTCTGCGAGTGCGTCCGCAAGGCCAGCGATTTCGGATTTTTCGGGTTGAAGGTCTTGACCAGCTTCGCCCATAACATGCGCGCCGCGCGCATCTTGGCAATCTCCATGAAGTGGTTCATGCCAATGCCCCAGAAAAAAGAAATACGAGGCGCAAAGTTGTCGACGTCGAGACCCGCTTTCACTCCGGTGCGAAGGTACTCCAGGCCGTCCGCTAGCGTGTAAGCCAGTTCGATATCCGCCGTGGCTCCGGCTTCCTGCATATGGTATCCGCTCACGCTGATGCAGTTGAACTTCGGCATTCTTTCCGAGCAGTAGCGGAAAATGTCGCCGACGATCCGCATCGAACCGTCGGGCGGATAAATATAAGTATTGCGGACCATGAATTCTTTCAGGATGTCGTTCTGAATGGTCCCGCTCAATTGCTGCGTCTTCACTCCTTGTTCTTCGGCGGCCACAATGTAAAACGCCATGATGGGGAGCACCGCGCCGTTCATGGTCATCGACACCGACATCTGGCCAAGCGGAATCTGGTCGAACAGGATCTTCATATCGAGGATCGAGTCGATTGCCACCCCAGCCTTGCCGACATCTCCGGTTACGCGCTCGTGATCGGAGTCGTATCCTCGATGCGTGGCCAGATCGAATGCAACCGATAGGCCCCTTCTGTCCACCGGCCAGGTTGCGGCGGTAGAACGCGTTCGATTCTTCCGCGGTGGAGAACCCTGCGTATTGCCGAATCGTCCAGGGCTGCATGACATACATAGTGCTGTACGGCCCGCGCAAATACGGCGGGATTCCGGCGGCATATTGAAGATGCTCGAGTCCCTGCAGGTCTTCACGTGTGTAGAAACTCTTGACCGGGATGTGCTCCGGCGAGAGCCACTCGCCGCTCTCTGGCGCCTGCTTCGATTGCGCGTTCACTTCGGGCCGGTACTCGATCTTTGAAAAGTCTGGACGCATATCTAGTCCTTACTCCCTAACTGCAATCCCCAACTGTTGCTGCCACTTAGTAAGTACTTCAATTGGATTGCTTCGGATATGAATGAAATCCGCGACTCCAGCCGCTTTCAGTTGCTCGGCAGAATCGGGATAGCCCGCAACGATTACGGGCGTCTTATGACCGAGTGCTTTCAGTTTCGCGATCAATTCCGCCGCCAGCGCGGGATACTCTGGATCGGAACTGCAGAGCACGATCAGGTCGGCATCGCTCGCTGCAATTTCATCGGTGTTGTCAAATCGCTTGGTGACGATGTCAAAGCCCGCGCAGCCAAAGAAGTTGGCGGCGAAGCCGGAGCGGGCCGACCGCATCTTGACGTCCCCGATTTCGGCCAGCAAAACGCGCGGAGACTTGCCCGTTTGAGCCGCGTGGCGTTCGGTGCGCAGACGAAGCTCTTCATACATCTGTGTGCCGCGCTTTTCGCCAGTCAGACGCGAAACGTCAATGCGATCCAATGCCTTTTCGGAGAGATTGGCGTGTTGGTTCGTTCCAGTAAAAATGCGGCGGCGGGACAATACAGCTTTTTCTCTGGCCGCCAGCGATTGCTCCAGCGCCCGCGTAATCTGCGCTTGAGCCTTCCGATAGCCACCGGCGGCTTCAATCGCCTGCATCGCCTTCCAACCCTCGCGGGCAATGAAATCGGTAATGACCTCGATGCAGTACGACCCGCCACCGGGATCGGCGACTCGCGACAACAGCGCCTCTTGCTTGAGGAGGATCTGAGTATTCCGGGCAAGCCGGCGGCTCGCGTCATCCGGCGCCTTGTAACATTCATCGAACGGCGCGACCGAAATTGAGTCCGCGCTTCCGAGCACCGCGGACATCGCCTCGGTGGTCGCACGCAAAATATTGACGTGAGGATCGTAGATGGTCTTGTTCCAGCGGGAAGTGCGGGCATGAATTCGGGCCTTCGCGCTTTCCCGCGTTCCACCGAAGCTCTCAACGGCTCGCGCCCACAACAGGCGGAAGGCGCGGAGTTTGGCAATCTGAAAGAAGTAGTTTGCGCCAATCGCAAAGGAGAACGCGATGGAACCCGCGGCGCGATTGACGTCCAGCTTGCGCGACTGCATCTCCGCCAGGAAATCGATTGCTGCCGCCAGCGTGAATCCAACTTCCTCGACGGCCGTCGCTCCCGATTCTTCAAGTTCGGCGCCGTGAATGGTGAAGGGCGCAAGCATGGGAGGCGCACTGGCAAGGATTTCCGCCGCAAAGTCCAGGTTCGCGAGCGGATCCCAGTCCGTCGAGATTGCTACCGGCGATGGCTTTTGCCCTTCGATCAAACGACCGATTAGGAGACGAATGAGGGACTCATCCGCATTCTGAAAATGGATGGGAATCTCCTGCAGGTTCGCCAGAAGCGTTGCCAGGCCGGAAGCATCTTTGATCCGAACCTCTCGGAATGCAATCTCTTCCGCTCCCGCAACCACCGCGGTGAGCGCCGCTTGATTTGCTTTTGCGGGATCGGCGGCGTCGATTTCTTCGCGAATGCGCCAGTCGCCCGTCGAACGGTCGCTGCGCGCATAAGGGAAATCTCCCGGCGCCGCATCCAGATACTCCAGCCCCGCAATATCTTCAGCCCGGTAGTAGGGCTTGACCGCCAGCCCGTCTTCGCTCTGCCAAATCAGCTTTTTGGCGTAGTCGGCGCCCTTCAGATCTTTGCGAATGACTTCTTCCCACGACTGGGTGCTTACGGGAGGGAACTGCTGCAACAGCTTGTCAGCGGACATCTTTCCTCACTTACTTTCCTCTCTTACTTTTGCTTGCTTTCAGGGTCTTCGACGATCTCGATGAGCAATCCGAAAGGATTGTCGGCTCGCGATTTGGGATGAACGAAGAAGACCGTGGTCCCACGCGAGCCCTTGCGGGGAGCCTTGTCGATGAGTTGGAATCCGCTCGCCTTCATCGCATCGAAAGCCTGCTGCGCGCTCTTCACGCGGAACGCGACGTGCGCCAACCCTCCGCGCCCGCCGTTCCTCTCGATCAGTTTCTGCACCGGAGAGTCGGTCGTCAAAGGCTCGAGCAGTTGAATCAAGTTGGGACCATCGCCAACCTGCAGCAAAGCTTCGCGCACCTGATCGGCGCCGTGCACTTCTTCGCGATGAACTTCGCGGAAGCCCAGCATCTCGTAGGCCTTGACCTGCCCGTCCAGTTCACCCTGTTTCACAGCGATCGCTACGTGGTCGACAAACTCAATCCCTGGAACCTGCTTCAAATCCTCATGCACGCCACTCATCCGTGTCCCTTTCTCTGCACCAGCTTCGGCCGCTCATTCGAATTCGACTTTCATTCGAACTCGACGACAATCTGATTCACTTTCACCGGATCTCCCGCAGCCACCTTTACACTTTTCACCTTTCCCGGACCGGGCGCGGTGACGTTGGTTTCCATCTTCATGGCTTCGAGTACCATCATCAGATCGTTGGCTTGTATCGCTTGTCCGGGTTCGACGCTCACCTTGATGACCACGCCAGCGACCGGACTGCGGCACACTTTTTCTTCGTTGACGTTCTCCTCGGCCACTGCGGACGAAGATGGCGCGGATGGAACCGGCGCCGACTGAATGGTTGCGGGAACTATCGGATAGGGTCCATAGTTCGGCATCCGCGGAGTCGCATCGTCTTCCACAACTTCGATTTCGACTTCGTACTTTTTTCCATCAATTCCGATCTGAAGTTTCAAGTTATGAGTTCCTTCCGTCGAGGTGAATTTCCCACACCCTTACCTCGATCGTAAATTATGAGAAGCTTGAACAAATACCCGCCCCTGCTGTGACCAGGGATTGACAATTTCGTATGGCGATTGCAGCATCTGTGCCGACCGTATCCGGACTTTCTTGCCCAAAAACGCAGTTACGGCGGCAGCGATTACGACCAGCATCTCAGGGGTGATCTCCTCCTGCTTCTGCTGAACTGCCGCCTTCACAGCGGGAGCCGTGGCTTCTGCTTTGGCAACCGGCGCGGACGCTGGCACGGCTGCCGGTCGAACCGTTGCAGCCGGGCTTAATTCCGCAACTCGCGTCTCCAGAGCTTTGAGCGCGCTGGTGAGCGCATTCAGTTGGCGTTCCGTCTCCAGTCGCAGTTCCGCAACGGCGCGTCGGAACGCGCTCTGCAAGCTGACATAAGTCAGCCCACAGCCAACTCCAACCACCACCACCGCAACGACTACAACCATGCCATTCAGTGCCACGCGCCGCTCCTCGTCATTATCATTGTCATTTTCATCATAGTGGAATCAATCCATGCTTCTTGGGCGGACGAAGCTCCCGCTTGGCGTGCAACGATTCCAGCGCCGCCGCCAGGTACTTCCTGGTTTCCGCCGGCTCAATGATGTCATCCACCAAGCGCCGCCCCGCCGAGAAATAGGGGGTGGCGAAGGTCTCGCGGTAGCTGTCGATCAGTTCCTTACGGCGGACGGCCTTGTCCGGCGCCGCATCGATCTCACGCCGGAACACGATTTCGGCCGCACCCTCGGCCCCCATGACTGCGATCTCAGCTGTGGGCCAGGCCACAACCCGGTCCGCGCCCAGATCCTTGCCGCACATGGCGAGGTACGCGCCACCATAGGCCTTGCGCAACACCAGCGTGATTTTCGGCACGGTCGAGGCCGAATAGGCAAACAGCATCTTGGCGCCATGTCGGATGATGCCACCATGTTCCTGCTCAACTCCGGGCAGGAAGCCGGGCACATCGACAAAAGTGATCAGCGGAATGTTGAAGGCATTGCAAAAGCGGATAAAGCGCGATGCTTTATCCGAAGCATTGATGTCAAGCGCGCCGGCCAGGACATTCGGCTGGTTCGCAACAATACCCACCGGCCGGCCCTGCAGCCGCCCAAAACCGATCACCAGGTTCGGAGCGAACCCAGCTTGGATCTCGAGAAAATCCTGATAGTCCACCACCCGTGTGATGACGCCACGGACATCGTAGGCAAGCTTGTTCTCGACCGGAATGATCCCATTCATCTCCGCATCGGAATCGATCGGCAGGTTGAACGGCATGCGCGGCGGATCTTCCAGATTGTTGGACGGCATGAAGCTGAGCAATCGCCGGCAAAGCTGCAGCGCTTCCGCATCGTTGTTGGCGATCAGGTGAACCACTCCCGATTTGTTCATCTGCGACTGCGGACCTCCCAGGTCCTCAGCCGTGACCACTTCTCCGGTGACTTGTTTGATGACCTGCGGCCCGGTAATGAACATCTGCGCTTGCAGGGTTTGCACGATAAAGTCGGTGAGCGCCGGACTGTAGGCAGCGCCTCCCGCGCACGGTCCGCAAATCAGGGAAATCTGCGGCACCGTTCCCGAGAGCATGACATTGTTGTAAAAGACGCGGCCGTACCCGGCGAGACTGTCAATGCCTTCCTGAACGCGCGCGCCGCCGGAATCGTTGATGAAAACGAAAGGGCTTCCGGTCTTGAGCGAGAGACGCATCATGTCGGCAATCTTGTCGCTGTGCACCTCGCCGGCAGCTCCGCCCGCCACCGTGAAATCCTGGCTCGCAAGATGCACCAAGCGGCCATCGATGGTGGCACATCCCGTCACCACTCCATCCGCGGGCATTTCCTTGTCGGCCATCCCGAAATAAGTTTGCCGGTGGCGCGCAAACAGTCCGATCTCCTGAAAGCTGCTTTTGTCCACCAGCCCTGCGATTCGTTCCCGCGCCGTCATCTTGCCCGCCGCATGTTGTTTGTCGATGCGAGCCTGGCCGCCACCGAGTTCGACCTCGGCGCGCTTGGCGCGAAGGACAGCAACCTTGTCGGCCATCGTCTTTAATTTGGGACTCGTTGCTTGCTTAGCCATTCATGCTCCTGAATCAGTGAGTAGATTATGAATATGAATTCGAATTATTTTTCCGGAGCTACCGTCACCCGATGCTCCTGGCCATTCAGCGTGATCACATAGTTCACCGTTGTCGTGAGTGCCTGTCCGCCATTCGCAGGCGCGGTCGCTGCCGCCGCCTTCGGTGCGGGCGCTGGCGCTGCCTTCGACGGATCCTTGCCCAGGTTCTTGCGGCCCTCGGCGCGCGTCTTGAAGAACTTTGGAGCCACCTGCGGGAACATGGCGTAGGTCAGCACGTCCTCGTCGCTGCCGTTGTTGCCCTCTAAGGCATGCGCCGCTGTGCTCAGTTGTTCCCACTCCGGCTTGAGCAGATCGGCGGGTCGACATGTAATCGGCGGCTTCTTCGCCTGGGCCTCAGCCTTTTTCAGCACCTCGGGGTTCTTTTCGCCGATCGTGCTTCCGTAGTAACCCAGCATCAGGTCGGCAAACTCCCCGGTCATTACCTTGTACTTTCCCATCAGGACGTTAAACACCGCCTGCGAGCCCACAATCTGGCTCGACGGCGTGACCAGCGGTGGATAGCCGGCGTCTTTACGAACATTGGGGACTTCCAGCAGAACTTCCTGCAGCCGGTCGGCCGCGCCCTGACCTTTGAGCTGGCTTTCCATGTTGGAGATCATTCCGCCCGGAATCTGGCTCTTGAAGATTTCCGTATCCACGCCCGTGAACTCGCTGAAGAATTCGCGGTAGCGCGGCCGAATGGTAGTGAAGTACTGATTCACTTTCAGAACCCGCGCCTTGTCGAGGCGAGTCGCATACCCAGTTCCTTCCAGCATCTCAACCAGACTCTCCGTCGGGTTGTGTCCCGGCCCTAGCGACAGGGAACTGACTGCCGTGTCCACGATGTCGCACCCGGCCTCGATCGCCTTCATCAGAGAAACCAGAGTGACGCCGGTGGTGGCATGGGTGTGGACATGCACCAGCATGTCCTTACCGCACTTCTCCTTGATGCCCTTGACCAGGTCATACGCGGGCTGCGGCTTCAGCAGGCCGGCCATGTCCTTGATGCAAATTGAATCGCACTTCATTTCCTGCAGTTGCTGCGCCATTTCGACAAAGGCCGCAACCGTATGCAGCGGACTGATGGTGTAACAAATGGTGCCCTGCGCGTGCTTGCCCGTCTTTTTCACCGCCTCAACACTGGTCTTGAGATTCCGCACGTCGTTGAGCGCGTCAAAAACGCGGAATACGTCCATCCCGTTGGTGGCAGCCTTCTCCACGAAGCGCTGCACGACTCCATCTTCATAGTGACGGTATCCCAGCAGGTTCTGGCCGCGAAGCAGCATCTGCAGCCGGCTCTTCGGAAGCAGTTTGCGGAACATACGCAGCCGCTCCCAGGGATCCTCATTCAGAAAGCGAATGCAGGAATCGAAAGTTGCGCCTCCCCAGCATTCCACCGACCAGTAGCCGGCATTGTCGATGTCTTCGCAGGCCGGGATCATGTCATCCATCGACATCCGGGTGGCGAACAAACTCTGGTGAGCATCTCTGAGCGCAAGTTCCGTAATCTCAATCACGCGGGGCATTTGTAAAACTCCTTATTGAAATCATAGTCCATCAGTCCCGATCTTGTGCGGGTGGGCATAGTGAAACACGCAGTCAATTTGCCACAATGGTGCGCTTAGGATTAGTGGCATCTCGGTGGGCATGGAGGCGTTCAATTTAACCTCAAATTCTCCTGGAGGGGAACGCGAAAACGTTTGGCCAGTTTGCAGGATAGCGAGGCCAGCGACGAATAAAGATCTTCGTTATGCACGATCATGTGCTCGGGGACGTTCAGCTTGACCGGAGCAAAATTCCAGATCGCCTGGATGCCCGCTTTCACCATCTCATCAGCCACGGTCTGAGCGACCTCTGCCGGAGTTGTGATGATTCCCAGGTGTATGTTCATCCGCTGGACCAACTCGGCCATCTCGTCGAGCGGCAGGACAGCCTTGCCATAGATATATTGGCCGATCTTGCTGGGATCGACGTCGAAAGCGGCCACCACTTGCAGCCCAAACCGGGAAAATCGTTCGTGCCCGAGGATCGCCGTTCCCAGATTGCCGGCGCCCACCAGCAAGGCTTCGTTCACGTTGTTCCAGCCCAGGAAAGCTTCGATTGCCAGGACCAATTCGGCGACCGAATAACCCACTCTGGGCTTCCCAATAATCCCTGTGAACTGCAGATCCTTACGCACCTGCACCGGGATGCACTTCAAGTCACGGCCAATGGTGCTGCATGAAACCAGGCTGACTCCCCTGGATTGGAGCTCTGCCAGGTAGTGGTGGTACTGAGGCAGCCTTCGTAGGCTCGGCTCCGGGATCGACAATCCTGAGATTCCCTTCATAGGCAAGCTTCCGATAATTTCGTATCGATACTTACTTACCCATTAATTGTAAGAGTTCGGTTGTGGGATCGCAGTGACGGAGATCACCGATCAATGCGACAACGTCACAGTGCCAGCGGCTGGTAGAAGAGCTCGGTTCGGTCAGATTCGCTGCGCTAATCCTGCGAAACACTCGAGACTCGCACGGCGGCACCTTACACTGCCCCCTACCACGTCTCGCGGTAAGCCCCCCAAACAATCAGGCCGATCCCGGCGACGAGTACCACGATTTCCGCCAAAGATAAGCGCAGGTCGCTGATCCGGCGGACACGGACGAAATGCTCGCTCCAGCGCCACCACGTCTGCCTCTGATACATGGATATCCGGGAAGTGGCTGCGATCAGGCATATGTAGCCGAGCATCTCCGCCCCTCCGATGGTAAGGCCCTCAGCCGTGCCTGCGCGGAAAGGTATGTTACTCAGGTCTATGGCTGCGAACGAATTCGTTCCTAAAGCAAGACCGGTCATGACGCCTAAGAACAGCGGCACCGTGTACCCAAGGGGGATCGTGCGCACCCGCTGCAGGTTGAGCAGAACACAGATCGACCCCATCACCCCCAGGTTCATAAGAAGGGTTCTATCGAACACTCCCCATAACCCGCCGGCCGATCCCACCCACGATGCGATCGCCATGACATGGGTTCCTCTCAGGATGTCAGGTGGAAGCAGGTGGTATGCCAACAGGAACACGAAGTTGTGGATCAGGTTGTAAGCCCCGTACAGCAGCAACAGCCGCGCCAGAACACCGTGGTCGACGGGATCGTTCGGAATCACATTGCACCCCCATTCCATACGCAGCCAATTTAATCTGTTCTGTCGCATTCGGCGAGGCCAATCCGTCGGGTGTTAATGTTTTCTCGGTTGGCGTTCTCGACGGGATACGATCCCACAATTCGATCGCGGATGACAATGGTATCTTTATGGCGGTAGTGACGCGAGCCCAGGTCGCCCATGCCCGAAGAGCAAAGAAGCGCAAAGCGTTCCTTAGCTGTCAACACTGAATCGGTGGAAGTCTTAACTCATGGAAGTTCTGAAGAGGCTTTTTGAGGAGCATTTCCACTCGCCGGTCGAGCGGGTGCAGCCGCTGCAGGGCCAACTCGGCGGTTCGGGGCGCAAGATCGTCCGGCTAGCCAGCGAAAGCGTCAGCGCGATTGGCATTCTCTATGACGTGCGCGAAGAGAATGTCGCCTTCCTCGAATTTTCCCGGCACTTCCGCAAGCACGGTCTGCCGGTGCCGGAAATTTATGCCGAGGATCTAAGCCACAACGCTTATCTAGAAGAAGACCTGGGCAACACCACGCTTTTTGAATTTCTTTCCGACCATCGCGATGGCGCCACCATCGCTCCCGAGGCCGTCGAGGCCTATCGCAAGGTTGTAGCCATGCTGCCGCGCTTCCAGGTCGAAGCCGGCCGCGACTTGAACTATAAGGTGTGCTATCCGCGTTCGAGCTTCGATCGCCAGTCCATTTCGTGGGATTTGAATTATTTCAAATATTACTTTTTACGGCTCGCTGGCATCGCTTTCAACGAACAGGCGCTAGAGCACGACTTCAGCCGCTTGACAAAATTCCTGCTGAGCGCCAGCCGCGATTATTTTCTCTATCGCGATTTCCAGTCCCGCAACATTATGCTGCGCAGAGTTCCGAACGGAGTTCTGAGCGAAGACCAGCCGTTCTTTCTCGACTATCAGGGCGGCCGCAAAGGCGCGCTGCAATACGATATTGCTTCTCTTTTGTACGATGCCAAAGCCGACCTGCCCCCGGACCTGCGCCAGCAGTTGCTCGATCATTATCTCGACAGCCTGGCCGGTTTCCTCGATCTCGATCGCGCCGTGTTCATGCAGTTTTACTACGCCCACGTTTACGTGCGCATTATGCAGGCCATGGGCGCGTACGGCTTTCGCGGCTTTTACGAACGCAAAGAGCATTTCTTGCAAAGCGTGCCCTACGCGCTGAAAAACCTGCGCTGGCTGCTGCACAATGTGGAGTTGCCCATCGCGCTGCCGGCCCTGATGGAGGCCTTCAAGAGCATGGTGGCGTCGGAGAAGTTGCAAGGCCTGACTTCCGAACCGGAGAAGTTGACCGTGCGGATTTTCAGCTTTTCCTTTCACCGAGGCCTGCCGCAGGATGAGACCGGCAATGGCGGCGGATTCGTTTTCGATGGCCGCAGCCTCCCTAACCCCGGACGCGAAGAGCGCTTCAAAACCCTCACCGGAAAAGACGCGCCCGTAATCGACTATCTCAATCAGCAGGAGAGCGTGCACCAGTTTCTCGCCAGCGTCATGTCGCTGGTTGACGCCAGTGTGAGCGCCTATCAGCGTCGCGGCTTCAAGCACCTGATGGTGTCGTTTGGCTGCACCGGCGGCCAGCATCGCTCGGTCTATCTGGCCGAGCAATTAGCGAAACACTTGCGCGGCAAGTCCAACGATGGAGTGGAAGTGATCGTCCGTCATCGCGAGCAGGAGCACTTGAATCAGGTGCAGGTGGACGTGCAGGTAAAAGACGAATGAAAGCGATGATTCTCGCCGCCGGCCTCGGCACGCGCCTGCGTCCGCTCACCGACGATCGCCCGAAGGCGCTGGTCGAAATCAACGGCCGGACGCTGCTCGAAATCGCGCTCTTCCGCCTGCGCACCTTCGGAGTCAACGAGGTCATCGTCAACGTCCACCACTTCGCCGACATGGTGGTCGATCACCTGAAAAAGAACGACAACTTCGGCATGACCATTGAGATCTCACGCGAGGATGTCTTGCTCGACACCGGCGGCGGCTTGAAGAAAGCGGCGCATTTCTTCGCCGAGGGTTCCAGCCGCACCAAAGAGCCCTTCATCCTGCACAACGTCGATGTCCTCAGCACCATCGATCTCCGGCGCATGGTCCAATTCCACAATGAACATCAATCTCTAGCGACCTTGGCGGTGCAGGACCGCGAGACCTCTCGCTACCTGTTGTTCGACGACAAACTCGAACTCTGCGGGCGGCGGCGATCCGGAAGCGATCAAAAGCCTGAGCTCGTTCGACCATGCCAGCAGACGCACGCGCTGGCGTTTTCCGGCATCCACGTAATCTCTCCGCGTTTTCTTACGATGATGAGTGAAGAGAAACCGTTCTCCATCATCACTATGTATTTGCGCCTCGCCGCCCAAGGAGAAAGAATCCTGGCTTTCCGCGCCGACGAATATTATTGGCGCGACGTCGGCAACCCGGAAAATCTAGCGCAAGCCGCTCAGGATTTGAAGCAAGAAATCGTGCCGCAGTAAGTCCGGCGTTGCACGACTGCGCGTGTGAACACATCTTCGGCCATTCTGGTGGAAGCAGATGCTCCGGAATCCAGCCCCGGAGGGGCGACCGAGCTTAGCCCAGCGCTTCAGCGCTGGGAAAGTGGATGAGATGCGATTGAAGTCCCGGAGGGACGGCCCAGTTCTCGCGCACATTCCGTACTACCTCGCAACTGATACTCTCAAGACATCGTCATCCAGAGGAGACCGCAAATCATTGCCGCCCATATCGTCGCCCATCGTCAACGCGCAGGAAATCACGAAAGCCTTCGGAGCGAACCCGCTCTTCGTGAATGTTTCGTTCACCATTTCTGAAGGAGACCGCATCGGCCTGATTGGCCCGAACGGATCCGGCAAATCCACGCTGCTAAGAATTCTGGCCGGCGAGATTGCCGCCGACAGCGGGGAAGTATCGTTTCGCAAACGCACTCGCCTGGCCTGCGTCGAGCAAGACTCACGCTTCAAATCCGGAGCCACGGTGCGCTCCGTGATCGAAAGCGCTCTCGATCTCAGCGGCGTCTCCGGAACCGAGCGCGGCGCCCGTTTTGCCGAAACATTAGGCCGCGCCGGCTTTGAAGATCTCGGTGCGCAAGCAACCGAGTTATCCGGCGGATGGCAGAAGCGTCTAGCCATTGTCGAAGCCCTGGTGCAGCATCCCGATATCCTGCTACTCGACGAACCCACCAACCATCTCGATCTCCCCGGAATCACGTGGCTCGAAGACTTGCTGGAGGCGGCTGCATTCGCCAGCGTGATCGTCAGCCACGACCGCTACTTTCTGGAGAATGTCACGACCGACATGGTCGAACTCAATCGCCTTTATCCCGATGGCTCCCTCCGCGTCCACGGCAACTACAGCACCTTTCTGGAGAAGAAAGAAGAATTCCTGCACGCGCAGTCGCGTCGTCAGGAAGCACTGGAGAATTTAGTTCACGGAGAAATCGAGTGGCTGCGCCGCGGAGCGAAAGCCCGCACCCGCAAATCGAAAGCCCGCATCAGCAAGGCCGGTGAACTCATGGGAGAGCTGGCCGACTTAAACGCCCGCACCCGCAGCGCCACCGCGCAGATCGATTTTTCGGCCACCGACCGCAAGACCAAGCGCCTGATCGAATTGCAAGACGTGACTTGCACCATGGGAACTCGCGAATTATTCGACGGCCTCAACTTCATCCTCACCGCCGGAATGCGCGTAGGACTTGTGGGGCCGAATGGCAGCGGCAAGACGACCCTGCTTCGTTTGTTGCAAGGAGACCTGGCTCCGAGCAGCGGCGAGATTCGCCGCGCCGACTGGCTGCGCATCGTCTACTTCGACCAGACCCGCACCCTAGATCCCGACGTAACTCTGCGCCGCGCGCTAGCACCGGACGGCGATTCCGTCGTCTATCGCGACCGCGTAATTCACGTAGCCGGATGGGCGGCAAGATTCCTCTTCACCGGCGAGCAACTGAGCCAGCCCGTAGGCCGCCTTTCTGGAGGCGAACGCGCCCGCGTCCTGATTGCGCAGCTCATGCTCCAGCCCGCCGACATTCTCCTGCTCGACGAACCGACCAACGACCTGGATATTCCAACGTTAGAAATTTTGGAAGAAAGCCTGATCGATTTTCCCGGCTCGCTCGTGCTGGTGACGCATGATCGCTACATGCTAGACCGCGTCTCCACGATCGTCCTGGGACTGAACGGAAAAGGCGGCGCCGACATCTTTGCCGACTACGCGCAATGGGAGCGATGGCAGTCTCAGCAGACAGAGTCAGATTCGGCCGGGTGCCCCACTCATTCGCGTTCTGTGCGAATGAGTGGGCACTCAGCTCCAGCGAAGAAGAAACTTTCCTATCTGGAAGCACGCGAATACGCGACCATCGAGCAGCGAGTAGAAGAAGCCGAGCAGCTAGTGAAAGCGAAACGCGCAGAATTAGAGGATCCAGCCAACGCGACAGACGCAACGCATCTAGTAGCCGCGCAAGCCGCGCTGGGCGCAGCTCAACAAGCGCTCGATGTCCTCTACGCGCGCTGGGCTGAGCTAGAGAAAAAGAACGGCTGATGCAAAACTTCGGACACTACACGTTAACGTCTCGCAGGTATACGACATGTAGAGGGGAGAGAGAAAAATGATGAATGAAACGATCGATCCGCTTCAACTTCGGGAATGGGTTTATGAGCGCCTGCGACAAGGCAAGACAGGTTCTCAGGAACTACAGTTGAGTGACATTGCGTTGGATGTGCGTGGTAAAGCCGTCGCAGCCGGTATTCTGCCACCACAGCGCTATACGGTTAACTATGATATCCCGAGCGTCATCTCGGAGCCTATGCGCGGAATCATATGGGAACTCATCATCCAAGGCATCATTATTCCAGGAGTAGGTCTCGGGGGGATGACGGGGCAGGCCGATCTACCCTTTTTCCAGATTACTGAATGGGGGCAACGTTGCCTCAAGGCAGGCGAATTCTTACCCTATGACACAGGGCGATTTATTGATCGGCTAAAAGCGAGAATTCCTGCTGTGAATCAAGTTGTCGTTCTCTATTTAACAGAGGCTCTCCAGTGCTTTCGGGCTGCAACATACTTAGCATCTGCCGTTATGGTCGGAGTAGCTTCAGAGAGAGTACTGCTGGATCTGCACGTGGCAGTTGAATCAGCACTCGATACGCAGCAGAAGAAGGAAAAGTTTACCGCCGAGACTGCAAGCAAATCGGCGAAGCGGATTTACGACGAAATTCAAAAGCGTTTAGATCCAATAATGGAGCAGATCACCTCCGCCTTGGGCAAGGAAGATATAAGTGCGGAACTTTCCGGCATTTTCAGTCTGATTAGGAAAACAAGAAATGATGCGGGACATCCCACGGGTGAAGCGTGGAACGCGAAGAGGCATTTGCGCTTTTGCAGCTATTTCCGTCATATTGCAACGTTACTTACGAGATAATCGGGTGGTTGAAAACGCAAAAAATTTGAGTCCGGCATTCATCTGAGCGTGGATAGCCAACGTCCTAGCAAAATCAATAAACCCGCGCTGCACGTCAGTCCGGGTAAGTTTCGCCCGAATCTTGTCGCCCACGTGTAACCCTTGCGCTCCCTGAGCCAGCAATCCTTCGATGTGCGGTTGCAGAACGCGGACAAACGTCCCCTTCGGAGTGACTCCGGTGACGATGGCGTCGAACGTTTCACCCACCCGATGGCACATCGCCACAGCAGCCAACCGCTTCGACATTTCCCGCTCCACTTTTCGCGCCGCATCGCCTTTCTGGCTGCAATTCGCGGCGATGGCGGTGAGTTCGTAATCGGAATAAGGGTTGGGTCTCACGCCCGAGGCGGCACAGCAGATCGACCTTTGGCCCGAATATCGTAAGCACGTGCTGAAATTCCTCCGCACGCCCCGACGGCTCAAGGTCGTCGTCGATGCTCCCCAATGGACATGGGCGGAAAGATGTTCCCCGCCGTCTTTGGCGGCGCCGATATCCGGAATAATCCCGATGAACTTCGAATCGGCAAGGGCTTCGTCCATCCGCCAAACCCGGTCATCGAGGCCAACCTCGCCGGGCTCAAGGCCGCCGTTGTCGAGCACAAGGCCGACTTCGGCGTGTGTACCGACGGCGACAGCGACCGCTGCGTCTTCGTGGACGACACCGGCACGACCGTCCAGAGCGAACATAATGACGGCCCTCCTGGCCCGCCATTTCCTCAAGACCAACCACGGTGCGATGGTCGTGTACGGCATCGTCTCCCTCTGCGGCTGCCGAGGATATCGCCGCCGGCGGCGTGCCAGGCGCGAACGCGTCGGCCACTCGTTCATCAAGAAGGCGCTTTCGATGGCCACGGTGTCTTCGCCGGCGAACGGAGCGGCCACTTCTACTTCCGCGACAACTGGGATTGCGACAGCGGCGCCATCGCCTTCGCGACCGCTGTCACCGTCGTTTCCTCCCAGCCTAAAAAGCTGAGCGAGCTCGTCGCGCCCTTAAATCGCTACGCCTCCACCGGCGAGATCAACTTCGAGGTCCGCGACAAGGCCGGCAAGATGAAAGAGGTCGAACAAACTTTCAAAGACGGCAAGATCGACCACACCGACGGCGTTTGGCGGCTGGGATGCCGGATTTGTTGATATGCTGGGCATGTCATATTACGGGCATGTCTGCAAATACCGTTCCGACTCTGATTAATTACAAAAATAAGACCATAAAAGATATAAAAATAAAGAATTTTGACGAAATCAGAATTTGGAATTTTAAATTGCCTCCGGTAAGATCAAGGAGTATTCCTGAATTTGTGCCGCAGTTTATTCAGGACATTCTGACAGATTTAATTATTCCAAAGCCCATTATCGATATTAAAACCTGTAAAAAATGCAATATCTGCATTGAATCCTGCCCGGCTCAAATAATAACCACGAAAGAAAATTCGGCGCATATTTCCAGTTACAAAAACTGTATAAAATGCTACTGCTGTCAGGAATCATGTCCTCATAAGGCAATTCATCTTTCAAAACCGATCATTGAAAAAGTGCGGAAATTTAGAAAATGGGAATGGTGATGAATAAATAAATAGTTTTTATTATCTATCCATCACCACGATCTTAGCAAAAGTATATAAGGTTAATCCGGTTTTGATTAGCTAATTTAGCAGGTGTGTTGTTGTGAATTTTCGTTATAATTTATTTTTTACTGCAACAATATTGCAATAAAACCCTAAAAACAAAAAATCGGCAATCGCCGAAAGTCTTGTTATTATTAATGGGCCCGGATGGATTCGAACCAACGACCAAGGGATTATGAGTCCCATAGGTATAATAAAATAGAATAAATTAGAATAAAGAAATTGTTAATATGACTTGATTTTGGTAATTAGATGTTTTATAATTTATTCTAAATCGTTCTATCTTTTTCAATTTTATTACGACAAAATTACGACAAAAATAACCATGGGATTTTTGAAAAATGGCAGAGATTAAAAAAAGACAAAAGAAAAATGGTAAGGTAAGTTATACAGCTTCTATTAGAATTAAAGGATATCCAGCTTTAAATGCCACTTTTGAGAGACTCTCTGATGCCAGACAGTGGGTGCAAGAAAATGAACCCAAGATGAAAAGAGGTAAACGTCTTAAAGATGTTGAAGCCAGAAAACATACTTTAGCCGAATTAATTGATCGTTATATCGAATTTGAACTGCCTAATAGAAAATCAGATAATCAGAAGTTTGAAATGCAGTTAAATTGGTGGAAAAACAAAATGGGTGCTTATCTTTTATCTGACATAACACCTGCTTTATTATCTGAATACAGGGATAAACTTCAAAAAGAGCCTTCTGTAAAAGAACTTAAGGATGGCGGTAAAATTGGAAAGCTCCGTTCTAATGCAACTGTAAACCGCTATATGGCTTCTTTATCAATAGCATTGACGAAAGCATCAAGGGAATGGGAATGGATGGAAGAAAACCCAATGTTTAAAGTAACTAAGAAGACAGAAACCAGAGGTCGTATAAGGTTCTTATCAGATGAGGAACGTAACGAGCTTTTAAAAGCCTGTGAACAAGCCAGCAATCAATTAATTTATCTTTTAGTGGTAATTGCATTATCAACAGGTGCAAGATTTTCCGAAATTTTAAATATCAAATGGAGCGAAATAGATTTAAAAAGAAAAACATTTTACTTCATGGATACTAAGAATGGTGAAAACAGAGCGGTTCCTATTTCAGCAAAAGCATATGAATTATTAACGCAGCATTCAAAAGTTAGGAAAATTAACTCAGAATATGTATTTACCAGACCTGATGGCAAAAAACCGGTGGATTTAAGACACCAATGGGATGAAGCAGTTAAAAAAGCAAAATTAAAAGATTTTAGATTTCACGATCTGAGACACACAGCTGCAAGCTATCTTGCTATGGATGGGGCAACTCTGGTTGAAATTAGCGAAATTTTAGGTCATAAAACTATGCAAATGGTTAAAAGGTATTCTCATTTAACTCAAAAACATACCGCCGAAGTTCTGGAACGAATGAATGAGAAGCAATTCAACAATATGAAAAGCAAATAAACTCTTTATTAATTAATGATAAAAATAGTTATAGAAAAACACTTGTAATTTTCAATCAATATGGTAAAATGAGAATAGATTGATAAAGACTTGTGATTTTCTAAAAGGGTTTTGGAATGAAATTTAAAGTAGAAAAATTAAAAGAAGCTCAAAAGGAATTTGATAATTTGTCAGAAGATAAAAAAGCTCTTTTAGATGAAGATTACAAGACAATCAGGACTAAGAGTATTGAACTTATTAAAACAAGATATCTGGCACCCAAACTATTTGAGATCAAGACAAGGGATTTAAGGTCATTATTCAAATATGAAGCAGACCAGATCATTGTAATAGGCGTAATTTTTGAGAAAGATTCTCAGAAAACTCCAAATTACTACATTAAATTAGCTCAAAAAAGATTAAAACTATAGGAGATAAAGACATGAGCAAATACGTTTATGTTAAAGATTTAGAAGGCTATGTAGTCAAGAAGCTTGAAAGTAAAGTACAGGCTGATGAGGTAATTATCAGCAAGGAAGAATTCGAGAAAATTTCAGGAATTGACTACTATAATAAAACTTTTGGCAGAGGTGGAGCAAGACCAGGCGCAGGCAGAAAAAAATTATTTACTTCCAAAAAACGTGAAACATTTGATCTTGAAGAATCCGATGTTATAAGCTTAAAAGACTATGCCAAAAAGCATAAGATTAGCAAAAATAAAGCTTTGCACGAAGCAATTAATATTTTAACCAGACAAGAAGCATAAAAATGAAACTTGGTATAGCACTTACAATGTTGCTAGTTATGAGCTTTATGACATCATTTGTCGTAGAACAGTACGAAATTAAGTACGGTGAACTTGATAAAAGGCTCAAACCGGTTTTTCTATTGATATTAGGACTTTTGTACGGTTGTATTTTGCGGTTGATATATCTTAATTAAAATTAAAAAATAACCGGCTGCATATCGTAGTCGGTTATTTTTCTTAACAATCAGGCATAAAATAGCACGTTTTTCAAATTCTATGTTTTTAAACAAATATAGTTTCATTAGGAGTTTCATGATTTATGAGCATAGTTATAAATGCAATGACCTATCAAAGAAAGCCTTTTTGTCTATCCAGAGAAAATAATAACTATAGAACAATTACTCATTTAAAAGATGTTGTAAGTTTTTCTGGAACGAAAACCACAGATACAGCAGTTCAGGATTCTCAAATATCTATGATAACCAATGTCAAGTATTTTAGAGATCTAAAAATTTACCCTGGTCAGTACATCAGGGCTATAGAAAGACCTCAACTTTTGTATCTGTTTAATGCTGTTAGCAGAGCTATTTCTTTAATCAGTGATAGAAATTGT
>CAVRNL010000042.1:0-42626 GCA_963722485.1 uncultured Acidobacteriaceae bacterium | reverse complement strand
TCAGATCCTCAAGTGCCTTGGTGAGGTCCGTATGTCCGACATCCGCCTCTTTCAAACGGGCATTGAGGTTTTTGGGCCATTGCCTTGAACGCCTCCAAAGATTTCTGAAGCCCACCGAGTTCCGCTTTTGCCGCATCGCGATCGGCTCGTGCCTGGTCACGCTCCCGCAAGGCCGCAGCCTTTTCCTGTTCCGCTTTCTCTACTTGCTGGAGAAGTGTTTTGAGACGGGTTTCCTGTGCTTGGACATCGTTCGCCAAAGTCGTGACTTTCTGGTCCAGATTCTTGCGCCGTTCTTCAAGTGCGCGTATGGCGGCTTGCAGTTCGCTGTCTTCCTTGTGAAGCGCAGCGAGCCGGTCGCGGAGTATGGGAATCTGTCCTTCCAACTCGGCCTTCTTCTGAGCGAACTCGCTAACCTCCTTGGTGATCGCATTTCGCTTCGCTTCATCTTCGGCGAGCTTTTGCTGGATGGCGGCAAGTTCGGATTTGCACCGCTCCATCGAGCGCTCTTTTCATTGTGGGCCTCTCTATGATTGCTTAAGTGTAACCGAGTGAACTATAGTCCAGTCCCACCTTCAGCGCAACGAGTAAGTACGGGCCGGCACAAAAGCGAAAGAGGAGTTAGTTAATTACTTGCCTGGGCCCCCACTCAGTTCGGCTTTCTCGGTAGCGCCGTGGGCTAGGGCGTACCTTCCGGCGAAGGGAACTGTAATCCTCACGCCTAGGGCCCGTATTGTTTGCGGCTCGAAGCCTGGCATCACATTCGCGGCGAATTCAGCACTGGGCAGCGTGCCCAGTGTTCAGGACCGACTTCAACCAGGGGCGGGAGCTCAACGGCGCAGGCGTCGATGCGATGCGAGCAGCGCGGCTCGAAGGGGCATCCCGGCGGAAGTTGAGCGATGGGCGGGACGGCGCCTTCGATGGTCGAGAGTGGAAGAGCACGGTCGGTCTGGAGTGTGGGAATCGCGCGCAGCAGGCCCTGGGTGTAGGGATGACCGGGGGCGTGAAAAATGTCCGCCTTCGCGCCGAGTTCGACCAGGCTGCCGGCGTACATGACCGCGACGCGATCGGCCACATGCGAGACGACGGCGAGATCGTGTGAGATGAAGAGCATCGCCAATCCGAATTTGTGGCGGAGGTCATTGAGCAGGTCGAGGATTTGCTGCTGAATGGTGACATCGAGCGCGGTGGTCGGCTCGTCGGCGATGAGCAGTTGCGGACGGTTGACGATGGCCATGGCGATCATGACGCGCTGCCGCATGCCTCCCGAGAGCTGGTGCGGATAACTGCGGGCGCGCTCCTCGGGATCGGGAATGGCAACGTCGCGCATGCCTTCGACGGCTCGGCGCCAGGCTTCGGATTTCGAGACGCGGTGGTGAGCGAGCACGGCTTCGGCGATCTGGTTGCCGACACGCATGACCGGGTTGAGGGCGGTCATGGGCTCCTGGAAAATCATGGCGATGCGCGAGCCGCGAAGCTGCCGCAGTTGATCGGAAGGCAGGGTGGTGAGATGCATGGCGACGCTGCCGCCATTCTGCCCGTTATTTTGGAAAATGCGGTTCTGGAAAATGATGTTCTGGAAAACGATGTCGCCGGTGACGATGGCCGAGGGCGGAAGCAGGCCCATGATAGCAAGCGAGGTGATGGACTTTCCCGAGCCCGATTCGCCGACCAGGCCGAGGACTTCCCCCGGCGCGATACAGAATGAGAGGCCGCGCACGGCCGCCGCGGGCGCAACCGTTGCGGCCGGGCCGGCAGACGAAAGCGCCTGCCCAGCACGGGATTGCGGGAACGCGATGGTCAGGTCGCGAACGTCGAGCAGCGGGCTCACGAAGGCTATGGTATCAGCGTCCGGATTATTTCTTGGGTCGCGATTCCGGCGGCACCAATCCCGCAACGCGGTAATACACCACTAACTGACCATAGTGCTCCCCGGAGTGCTCGAGGAGACCCCACGCCATGTCGGAGACGCGCACTTGCTGATTGGCGAACGGATCGACGAGTAAGTCGCCCATCCCCTGATCGCCCTTCTGCTTAATCGCCGCCGCGCCATCGGCAAAAGATTTTTTCACAAACTCCACCACCGCGGCTTTCGTTTTGTACTGCTCGCGTTTGGGATCTTCTCCGGCTGGCGGTTTCAGTCCCATGGCTGGATTGGTAAAGAAATAATTCGCATTGGCGGCGTGCAACAGTTGCTCGGCAAAGCTGCGCTGCGCCGGCACCGGCTTGAAGTCGTACTTATCCTCGGGAAAATCCTCCGCCATGGCAATCAACTTGCGCCCCACTTCGTTCCAGTTCTCCAGCAAAACCTGCGACGGCCCAGCCGCCGGTTTTGGCGCCGCGTCCTTCTTCATCGTGTCTTGCGCGGCTGCGAGCGCTGCGGCCATCCCCACGGCAAGAACTACGCTAACGATTCGCCTTTTCATTTCGCCAAGTCCTCCTGTTGTCATTCACTGACTTCTAGTAGAGACGCGGGTTCGCCGCTTCTGCTGAGACGGGGCAAGCCCCGTCTCTACTCCAGTCCAGCCTTCGCCAGCATTTCCAGAAACTGCTTCTGCGTTCGCATATCGATCGACTGCGCCACCAGCTTTCCTTCCCGGTCGTAGACAAAACTCTTCGGAATCCCTTCCACCACAAACAACTCATTTACCTTGCGCCCGGGATCGAGCAACACGGGAAACGAAACCTTGCGTTCGCGGATAAACGGCTCGACCTTCGCCGCCTCTTCATCGGAAATGCCGAGCACCACCAGCCCCTTCGATCCGAAGCGCTCGTAAAGCGTTTCCAGATCCGGCATCTCCTTGCGACATGGTGGACACCAGGTCGCCCAGAAATTTACCAGCACAACTTTGCCGCGCAGTTCCGCGAACGCCCAGGTCTTGCCGGAAAGATCTTTCAGCGCAAATTCCGGATGCTCCCGCTTGTGATCATCCGCCTCCAATTGCGCCATTGCCGTCCGATACTGTTCGTCATCAAGCGCGGCCTCGACATGCTCGTAGCGCACCAGCGACGCGAGTTCAATATATGGTTCAGCCGGCGCGCGCGCGGCGGTGGCACTGCTGCCCGCGTCGGACTTGGCCGGCTCCGCCCACGGCAGCGGGTGCTCGCGTAACGCGTCGGCTAGCGTCGTCGCCACTTGCTGCAGGGCTTCGTGTCCGAAATCGCCTTCGGTGGAAAGATCCGCCAGACTCACCGCCAGCCGCAGCTTGTTCTCTGTCGCCGGCAGCTTCCGGATCTTCAGCGCCAGATCCTTGGTAGTCCCAGCGCGAACGTCATCGGCGAGGCCACGCAGGCCGTGGATCTGATCGGCTAGCGGCTTCTCGTCCGCGCTCCACACAATTTGTTTCTGCTGTGCCGAGGCGAGCTGCAGTGCGAAAGTCGCCAATGCGGCAAGAACGGCGAAGAGTCTCATCCGAAGAAAAAAGGTCTTGTGTTCCATGGTCCACCAAGCTTAACAACAGACGGCTTCCCGCACCAACTCCGGAACTAATCCCGCCCCTTCTTTCGGCTATCTTCGGGATGCCTCGGAGTGATCGTCGTCAAGGAAACCCACGGAGCGAAGCCCGTGGTTCATGATGGGATAACAAGCTCGTCCGCCGCAGCGCTCGCAAGCACGCACAAATCCAGAAAGACGCGCGCGTTGAAAGGGTCTTTGGCGCCCGCAGCTTGCAGAATACTTGCAAACCTGGACCTTAGTATCCGGTAGATTTGCATCATTTGCAGCACGCTGGGCTGCCGCCGATTCCTCACAAATGCGTTACAGAGCTCGCGAAACACGCCACGGACCGTCCCATCGTGAATGTAGACATCGGTCCCGTCGAGATCGCTAAGCGACTTCTTGATGCGGTGCCGCTTGGTTTCGCAGACAATCCACCCCTGTTTGCCCATGCCCACCGCCAACCCCAACTCGAACGGCATATTGAAGCGAGGCGTGCGCGGAGCCCGCCGATCCAGTTGCACGCGTGACAAGTCATGGACCGAATATTGGGAAGAAGCGATTAACGCGAGGATGCGTTCCAAACGCCTTTGGCTGAATGGAATTTCAAGCGTAGCCCGCGGAACGAATCCAAAAGCGCTGATGCCCGCGATGTAGGCCAGCAAGAGGTTCTCGAAGCGATGGTCATACGGGACGTTGAGAAAAACCGCATCCCTTCTAACGCCTGGCTTTGGCGTTCTTCGATTTTGTGGTGGAGATTTTCGTGCCGCCATCACGCCCACTGCTCTTTCTTACGACAGTAGCTGCGGATTTTCTCTTTGCGTGGGTCTTGTCCGCGATCGAGCCGTTCCTGGATTCTCCGTTCCTGAATTCTCGAAGTCCAAGCAGCCGGTCGGTAAACCGTCGTGCCTGCTCGATCAGTTCCTTCGTTCGAGACTTGGAAACGCCGAGAATCTTCGCGGTGCGGTACGGCGTGGCGAAGCGGCTATCGACTCTGATCGCGTGTGTCATCCAACAACATTATATAGGAGAGAAGAGGCTGCATTGCGAGGCGCAGCGGCCGCGAAGTCGAAGTCCCATACGCGTCGACGCTGCCAATAAGATCGTGTACTGAACAGCGCACCGAACCATCTCCGAACCAACCGAGCGGTCGCAATCTAACCGTCCTCTGCTGCTACAATTTTCCGGTTCGCCATCCTTCCCGGATGCGACGAGCCGTGTCTCGACAACCGTCTCTACCACGAGGTGTCTTCATGCCGGAAACTCTGCAGCTTTCAATGCCCGCGCCGCTCACCACGCTTACGGAGGATGAAATTCTGTTTCGCGACAGCGTGCGCCAGTTTGCTGACGATAAAATTCGTCCGCTGGCGAAGGAGATGGACGAAAGAGCGGTGTTCGATCACGCTCTGATCGACCAGTTTTTTCAGCTCGGCTTGATGGGGATCGAGATTCCGGAGCAATACGGCGGCGCAGGCGGGAAGTTCTTTGAAGCGATCCTGGCGGTGGAAGAATTGTCGCGGGCCGATGCTTCCGCCGGTGTCATCGTGGACGTGCAGAACACGCTGGTGGCGAATGCAATTCTGCGCTGGGCGAGTGAAGACCAGAAGAAGCGTTACCTGCCAAAGATGGCTGCGGACACGCTGGGCGCGTACGCGCTGAGCGAAGCGGGATCGGGATCGGACGCCTTTGCGCTGCAGACCAAGGCCGAACTCAAGGGCAATGATTTCGTTCTCAATGGACGCAAGCTGTGGATCACGAATGGCAAGGAAGCCGGCCTGTTCATTCTGTTTGCCACCGTCGATGCGTCGAGAGGATACAAGGGGATCACGGCTTTTCTCATCGAGAAGAGTTTCCCCGGATTTACGGTCGGTAAGAAAGAGGACAAGCTGGGGATTCGGGCTTCGTCAACCTGCGAGTTGATTCTCGAAGATTGCCGTGTGCCCGAGGAGAACGTGCTTGGCGAAGTCGGCAAGGGATACAAGATTGCGATCGAAACGCTGAACGAAGGGCGCATCGGAATAGGCGCGCAAATGCTGGGCGTAGCGCGCGGCGCATGGGAATGCGCGGCAAAGTATGCGCAGGAACGGACGCAATTCGGCAAGCCGATTGCGGAGTTTCAGGGCATCCAGTTCCAGATCGCGCAGATGGCAACCGAGATCGAGGCGGCGCGGCTGATGGTCTATAACGCAGCCCGCATGAAAGATGCCGGCGTACATTTTGTGAAAGAAGCCGCCATGACCAAGCTGTTCACGTCGCAGGTGGCCGAGCGCGTGACGTCGCTGGCTATCGAAGTCTACGGCGGATACGGTTTCACAAAAGACTACCCGGTCGAGAAATATTGGCGCGATGCGAAGATCGGAAAAATCTACGAGGGCACGTCGAACATGCAGTTGGCAACGATTGCGAAGCTGGTCATGGGAAAGTGAGGTCAGAGGGTAGAGGTCAGATTGCAGAGGTGAAAAGACGCGGTCATAGGCTCTTACCTCTGCAATCCGACCTCTGACCTCTGCAATTCTTGTACCTCTGCAATCTGACCTCTAACCTCTGACCTCTGCAATTGTGGTTACGTTTTCAGAGCTCCTATGTCGCGGTATTGGCTGCGAAAATACAGCAGTGGTCCGCCATCCCGGACCACAACCTCCTCCACTTCCGCGATGAAGATGGTGTGATCGCCGGCGGGCTGTGTCGAGTGTAAGCGGCACTCGAGGTAAGCGAGAGCCCCTTGCAGCACGGGCGTTCCGTGCACGGTGCGATCGAAGTGGGCGCCGGCGGCTTCCGGATGCTGATCCATCTCCGTTGAGCGTGCATAGTATTCCGAGATGGCCTGTTGATCGCTGCGCAGGACGTTCACTCCAAATCGCTTGCGGGCATGCAGATGAGCATGCGTCCGCGCCCGGCGATCCACGCAAACCAGAACCAGCACCGGGTCGAGCGAGACCGCGGTGAAAGCATTCGCCGTCATGCCATGGACTTCGCCATCGCCGTCCTGGTCGACCGTGATGACCGTGACTCCGGTTGCGAAACATCCCATCGCCTTGCGGAAATCGGTCGCGGTAAGGCTCATGCGGAAACCTGCGGGCCACAGCTTGCCGACAAGCGCCGCGAAGGCGACCATCCGGCAACTGATCACGCTACCACACTTGCGGGATCAATAAAGGTTCGTACGGTCTGCCTTGCGGGGACAAGGATTCGCTGCCTCCGCTATCATCTTTGCCAGTATGATGGTTGGCAACGTCGGACAGAAATTACGGCGCGGGTTCAGATGAACCGGGTTTTGGGTTCGAGTTTCGAAGTTGAGATATGGCTACTCTTTCCCCATATGAGCTGTCCGCAACCGCTGCCGAGTTAGCGAACGGCGCCGCGAAGCCGATCTCTCGTGAAGCAGCTTGTCATCTGCTGCGAGCGGGCGACGACATGCTACCTTCCCTGCTCTCTGCGGCGCAACTTGCCCGCGCGCGATTCAAGCCGGGAGTCATCACCTACTCCCGCAAAGTATTTCTTCCGCTGACGAATCTTTGCCGCGACTACTGCGGCTACTGCACCTTCCGGCGCGGTCCCGGCGAGCCCGGTGCGCACACCATGACGCCGGACGAGGCGATGGAAGTGGTGCGCGCGGGAGAGCGCATGGGATGTACCGAGGCGTTGTTCAGCCTGGGAGACAAGCCGGAACTGCTTTTTCCCCAGATGCGCGAGACGCTGCGGCGCATGGGATACAAATCCACGCTGCATTATCTGGAAGCAATGTGCGAGAAGGTGCTTCGCGAATCGAGTCTGCTGCCGCATCCCAACCCTGGATTGATGAGCGCTGAATGGCTGAAACGGCTGTCCCGCGTGGCTCCGAGCGTCGGGCTCATGCTGGAAACGACCAGCGCGCGGCTGCTCGCGAAGAACGCCGCTCACGATAATGCTCCCGACAAAGATCCGGCAAAGCGCCTGCGCGTGATTGAGGATGCGGGACGGCGAAAGATCCCTTTTACCACGGGAATTCTGATTGGAATTGGCGAGACGCTGGCGGAGCGAGTGGATGCGTTGATCGCGATCCGCGGCTTGCATGAGAGGTATGGACACATTCAGGAAGTGATCGTGCAGAACTTTCGTGCGAAGAGCGGAACGCCGATGGCGCACTGGCCCGAACCGGACCGTGGAGAAATGCTGCGCACGCTGGCTGTGGCACGCCTCCTGATGCCGGAGATGAATATTCAAGCGCCGCCGAATCTTTCCGATCCAGGCGTTGGTTTGCACTATGCCGATCTGCTCGATGGCGGAATCAATGACTGGGGCGGAGTTTCGCCGCTGACGCCGGATTTCATCAATCCAGAGAAGCCGTGGCCGCATCTGGAACAATTGCGACAACGGACCGAAGCGAAAGGATTCGAGCTGCGCCAGCGGTTGCCGGTTTATCCTGAATTCGCGGAGCAAGCAGCGGGCCACAGCGATTTGCTGGCCGAGCGCCTGGGCGCTGCCGCAGACGCTGACGGCTACGCTCAAAAAAAGAGGGCGGCATGATCACGGTTCTCACCGGCGGCACGGGCGGCGCCAAGTTCGTAGATGGACTCCGGCAGATCGTTTCTCCCGAAGAACTGACGATCATCGTGAATACCGGCGACGACTTGTTGTGGTGGGGATTGTACGTTTCGCCCGATCTCGATTCCATCACTTATATGCTGGCCGGGAAACTGAGCCAGGAGCGCGGCTGGGGCGTGAAGGGCGACACCTTTTTTTGCCTGAATGCCATGGGCCAGATGGGGCAGCCGACCTGGTTTCACGCCGGCGATCGCGATCTGGCCACGCACATTTTTCGCTCCAAGCTGCTGGCCGACGGCAAGACGCTTAGTGAAGCCACGTCCGAGATCGCGAGCCGGCTTGGAGTCAGGACACGTGTTCTGCCCATGAGCAATTCGCGCGTGGAGACGCGGGTTTTGACTCCGGCGGGAGACTTGAGCTTTGAAGAATATTTTGTTCAGCGCTGGTATCAGGATCCCGTGGAATCGGTGCGGTTCGCCGGCGCGTCGGACGCGGAACCAGCGCCGGGAGTAGTCGAGGCGATCCGCTCGGCGGATCTTTTGCTGCTGGCGCCAAGTAATCCCGTGACTAGCATCGCTCCGATTCTCGCTGTGCCAGGAATTCGCGAAGCGCTGCGCGAAAGCCGCGCCCGCACCGTGGCCGTGAGCCCGATTGTGGGAGGAGCCGCGGTCACTGGGCCCGCAGGAATACTTATGGCGGCGCAAGGATTCGCGGTTTCGATTGCCGGCGTCGCCGACTTCTATCACGACTTCCTCGATCTGCTGGTGGTCGATTTGCAGGATGCAGCGGCTGCCGAGGAGTTGCGCTCGACCGGCATGACGGTGCATTGCGCCCCAACTGTCATGCGCAAGAACGAAGACAGGATCGCGCTGGCCAAGAGCGTTCTGGACGCGGCGATGCAACCTCCGCCGGCTCCGGCGATCGTGGAGCGGGCATGATTCTGGTTCCCGTAAAAAACCTGGCCGACGCGAAGCGGCGGCTGTCGCCTATTTTGAATCCGGAAGAGCGTTTTGCGCTGGCGCAGGCGATGTGCGAGGACGTGCTGCAGGCACTGGCACGCTGGCAAAGCCGGCCTTCCGTTGCGGTGGTGACGAGCGACTCGTTTGCGCGCGATCTGGCGGCGCGCTTCAATTTTGAGGTCGTTGCCGATGACAACTCGGGAGAGACCCGCGCCATCGAAATGGCGACGGCGGTTTGCAAAGAGCGCGGAACGGAGAGCACTCTGGTCGTTCCAGCAGATATTCCTTTGATCGATAGTTTGGAATTGCAGAAGATCGTGGATTGCGCTCCTCGTCTTCAAGGCGGCGCAGTGCTGGTGCCGGATGCGGCCGGGCGCGGCACCAATGCTGCCTGGCGATCTCCGAGTGATTTGTTTGCGCTGCGCTTTGGGAACGACAGCTTCCTGCCGCACCTGGCCGCAGCCAAGGCAACGGGACTGCCTTGTGTTGTGCTCGAACTGCCGGGGATTGCGCGGGATGTCGATCGTCCCGAAGATCTCCGCGAACTCGCGGCTGCCAGCGGGGAGCGGCAATCGCAGAAGCTGGTGCGAAGCTGGAATCTGAGCAGCCGAAAGCATGCCTAACATGGCCGGGTTTAGGATGAGGTCGAGCGCTGCCAGGCACGCGGGTAAGCGGGCGGCGCTGGAAGTTCGTATTCTTCCGGTCGCGGTCAGCGGAGAAATCTGCGCGGGAGAATCGCTGTGCGCGCGGTTGTTAGCGGCGGCGCGAACCTCGGGGCTGCGCTTTCAGGATGGCGACATCCTGGTGGTGAAGCACAAGATCATCTCGAAGGCGGAAGGCGCTGTGGTCGCGCTGGATGAGATACGGCCTTCGGCGGCTTCACGGACTTGGGCTCGGCGCTACGGGCTGGACGCGCGCGTCCGCGAATTGGCGGTGCGTGAGAGTCGCCGAATCGTGCGGCGCAAGCGCAATGTGCTGATCACCGAGACGAAGCACGGATTCGTTTGCGCGAATAGCGGCGTCGACGTGTCGAACGTTGATGGTGGACGGCACGCGGTGCTGCTCCCGGTGGATCCGGATCGCTCCGCGGCGCGGTTGCGGCGGGAGTTGCAGAAGCAGCTTGGGATCGAGATCGCGGTCATCGTCAGCGATAGTTTCGGGCGTGCGTGGCGGGAAGGCTTGACGGAAGTGGCGATTGGCGTCGCCGGAATGCGGCCGCTGGTCGACTATCGCGGACGCCGCGATCCACACGGCTACCCGCTGCACGCGACGGTGGACGCGGTGGCCGATGAACTGGCTTGCGCGGCGGGACTGGTCTGCGGCAAGCTGGCAGGTACTCCCGCGTGCATCATTCGCGGTTACGCTTACATCCGTGAAAACCGCCGAGGAAGCGGCGGGGCGCGGGAATTGATCCGGCCCGCACGGAAGGATCTTTTTCGATAGGAGAATGTTATGGCATGGCAAGCTTCAGAGCTCGAGCAATTCCCCGCGCTAACCTGGGAACAGATCGCACCACAAGCTTCGGTGGCAACTCGCAGCGCCCTGGAGCGCGTGCTGGAAACACAAGACGGAGCATGCCTGACCGACGAGGAGCGCCATGCCTTGGCGAACTGCGATGGGCCAAACTGTAATGGCGCGGACTTATTCGCACTGCTGGTGGCTGCCGATACGCTTCGGCGCGACCTGGTCGGCAACATTGTCACCTACGTGGTGAATCGCAATATCAATTTCACGAACATATGTTTTGTGGGATGCAAGTTTTGCGCCTTCAGCCGCGGGCCGCGGCAGGCCGACACTTATTTTCATTCGCTCGAAGACATGGGCCGCAAAGCGAAAGAAGCGTGGGACGTGGGAGCGACCGAAGTCTGCATTCAAGGCGGCCTGCCGCGCGATCTGCCGCCGTTTTATTACCGCGACATTCTGCGCGCCGTGAAGAAGGCGGTGCCGGGCATGCACATCCACGCGTTTTCTCCGATGGAGATTGTGTACGGCGTGGAACTGACCGGCATGACGCTGCGCGACTACCTCATGATGCTGCGCGATAACGGACTGGACACGCTGCCGGGCACGGCGGCCGAGATTCTGGACGACGAAGTGCGTCATGTGCTGTCGCGCAACAAGGTTTCGGTGGCGCAATGGCAGGAGGTGATCCGCACCGCGCACGCCTGTGGAATCCCCAGCACTTCGACCATCATGTACGGGCACAGCGAAACGCCGGACCACTGGGTGCGGCAGTTGTCTTTGTACCGGCAGATTCAGTCCGAGACGGGCGGCTTCACCGAGTTCGTGCCGCTGGGCTTTGTGCATCAGAACACGCTTCTATTTCAGCAGGGACTGGCGCGCACCGGACCGACGCTCAGCGAACATCTCAAGATTCACGCGCTGGCCAGAATCCTGCTCGCCGGCTCGATTCGCAACGTCCAGGTGTCTTGGGTGAAGCTGAACCGCAAACTTTCTCAACTTTGCCTGCAAGCCGGCGCCAACGACTACGGCGGAACGCTGATGGAAGAAAACATTTCGCGCGAGGCCGGAGCGACGGCGGGTGAGTACACGAGTCCAGAAGATTTTCAGGCGATGATTCTGGAGATCGGGCGCATTCCGGCGGAGCGCAACACAAAATATTCGCGGCTGCAGATCAAGCTGCCTGTCGAAGCGGCTTCTTCCGAGGCTTCTTTAGAGATTGCCTCTGAAAGAGCGCTGGCTCCCGAGTTTGCATAAAAGGTTCGCATGACAGTTCCCATGAAAGATCGCGCCATCGCCATCATCGGAGGCACCGGTCCGGCTGGCACAGGCCTGGCGCTGCGCTGGGCGCGCGCGGGAGAGACCGTCATCATCGGCTCGCGCGATGCCGCGCGGGCGGAGCAAACGGCGGAAGCAATCCGCAAGCGGCTTGGGCTGAATGCTCAAGTTTCCGGGATGGAAAATTCGGCAGCCTGCGCGGCCAGCGATCTGCTGGTGCTCACCGTTCCGTTTGAAGGGCAGGCCGCGCTGCTCAAGCAGTTGAAGCCTGCGATCCGTCCGGGCAGCATTCTGATCGATGCCACGGTTCCGCTGGCAGCGAGCGTGGGCGGACGCGCCAGCCGCACTCTGGGCGTGTGGCAAGGCTCGGCGGCGCAACAAACGGCGGAGCTTGTCCCGAAGGGAGTTTCCGTCGCAGCGGCATTCCAGAACATGTCGGCAGAAAAGCTCAACAGCGATGAAGATGTGGATTGCGACGTGATCGTATGCAGCGACGATCCCAATGCCACGCAGATCGCGATGGAACTCGCGACGAAGATCGCCGGCGTGCGAGCGATCGATGGCGGAAAGCTGGAGAACGCGCGCATCGTCGAGCAGATCACCGCGCTGCTGATCGGACTTAACATCCGGCACAAAGGGCACGGCGGAATACGGATCACGGGGCTTCCGGACGACGCGTACAGGCTTACGTCTTAGGTCCCAGGTGTTAGGTCTCAGGTCTCAGCTCTCGGTTCTCAAGTAAAGGCGGGGATTTTTTTCGGGAGCGCTCGCTTCCACCACTCGTTACTAGGAAGCTACTAGCCCGCGTCTACTACCCCCACCCTAGGGGTACCCCCCCTACCCCCCCCACCCCCTTCTTATCGTCTCTGGAATGATGGGGTTAGGGAGGCCTACCTCTAAAGATTTGAGAGCAAAGGACTTATTTGCAAAATATTCCGGAATAAGGACTTAGCTTGATTTTGGGTCCGAATTCCTGTTTTGGGGCACCGTTTTGGGAAAATGACGCTAGCCCTGTCGCAGAGAATTTAGTTATCAAAGAGTCATTAACGAACCAGGCTACACAACTTCCAATGCCGCCTCTGGAGGCGGGCACGGCTCGAACCTTCGTTAATCAACGGGATTTTCGCACGGGGATGATTGGGAAGTCTGTGATGGCGGTTACGGGTTGTTTGTGATGAAAAAAGTCCGGCATCAAATTGAGTAGGTAAGAAACGCCGCCGCATCCCACTCATCGCAAAGAACCGCGATGAGTGGGATACCCGGCACCCGGCTGAACGGTGCTTTCAATCGAGTGCTGCCCAGAGAGATAATGCTGCAAGAATGACTTATGAGAATGGATAGTTGGTGGGAACTCGGTGAAGGCATGGGGCTCCAGGGAGATAGGCTGGGTCTTTGGCGAATCACCTGTGCCTTTTGTGGCGAGAAGGGTAACTTCCAACTCGCCTTTCACGGTGAAAAGAAGAAGCCCAACTCGGACAAGCGCCTCAATTTCGATGTTTACAAGTGCGAGAACTGCGCTGGATTTGTCCACGTTGTATGGTCTGCTAGTCACCTTGCGTATGGGACGCACGGCCTCTATGACTACCATGTCTTGCCTTGGCCGCTCAAAGGGAAGCCGGAACCCTCGGAAAATTGGCCTAAGGAAATGCACAGGTTCTGGATTCAGGCACATGATTCGCTCGCCAATGAAAATTGGGATGCGGCCGCTGTGATGTCGCGCAGTGCTCTTCAATTTATTGTGCGCCACCAAGGAGCGAAGAAAAGCAATCTCAAACAGGAAATACAGGACCTCGCCAGCAAGGGTGTTCTCCACCCTCTGATGGAAGAGTGGTCGCACGAAGTCCGAGAGATTGGCAACGACTCCGCCCACCCCGAGGTTCCAGCACCCGACCAAAGTGTCCCTCGACTTGAAGATGCTCCAGAACCTCAGGATGCGAAGGACATCGTGAACTTTCTCGACTTCCTGCTCTTTTATCTCTACGATCTCCCGAAACAGATCGGTGAATATCGCAAGCGCAGAACTCCTTTGGGCTCGTCCCCTTAGTCCCGTGGAAGCGCCAGGTTCTGTAAAAGGGGATGCCATCAGAAAAAAGCGCAGTCCTGCAAGAGAGAATGTGGTCGAGCGATGGCTCTAGAAATAGCTGAAAAATGGGGATTCGGAATGGCTCCCCCGAAGGCAGCAACGCAGCGTGAGCGCACTATTGCCTGTGCCAAGATTCTCGAAGCGCTGAAGCTGCGAGAGCAACCGACAGACCGTGACGAAGTGCTCTCCCATTTGAGCGTGACCAAGGGCCTGTTCAACCGCGTGGCGCGCGAGGATCAGTGGGATTGGTTCACCGTGGCCGGTCAGCTAGGATATCCATCCCGGGGCCTTGCACGCGTCATCGCATACGAGCTTGCTAGCCTAAGGTCGGCGATCCGCGACAACGACGATTCAGCCTTGGCAGCGGCGCACGCGAAGCTTTCACGGTTACCGGTTTGGCGTTGTCTCTCGGTATTCTTGGGCCTCGCGCAAATTGTCGATGAGGTCGGCGCTGGGTGGATTTATATTCTTTCGACCCGCGAGTTTAAGGATCTTTTGAAGATTGGAATGACCACGCGGACCGTGGAAATGAGGGCACAAGAGATCAATAGCGCAACGGGTGTGGCTATCCCGTTCGGGGTGCGCCGATGCTGGCGTGTGTCGGACCCCTACCTGGCAGAAAAAATCGTACATGGTGCATTGTCGGAATATCGAATCCGCACCGACCGCGAGTTTTTTCGAGCTGATTTTCCTGTCGCCGCACACATTGCCCAGGAAACAATTGCGGGGGCTTGTTTGGAGATTAGGACTCTCAACGCGCTTGCCGGATTAGATATTCCACAATGACCACGGTCTGACTGCAGATCCCTCACTTCGTTCGGGATGACAATCCGTTTGGGGTGACTTCTACGCTAAGCTGCCGAGGGCCTCAGGGGCTAAAGCCCGCGTCGTTATTGGGTCTGGGTGGCACGACTAAAGTCGTGCCCTTCCCGTCCGTGGAGAAGGTTAGGTTTTTTCGCAGCGCTGAAGCGCTGCGCCACCCAAAGGCAAATGCCGGGAGCCTCGCTCCTTGCAGCCTTCGCCTTCTTTGCTAGCTGCTCGGATTCCAATGAACGGGGAGAATTCCCTGAGACGTCCTTGCTGAACGAGAAGGATGCAGGGGGTCCTTCGACTCCGCAGGGGCTTCACTTCGTGAAGTCCCTGCTGCGCTCAGGATGACAACTTGGATAAGGGGTTGATGATTCGCATATCCTCCTACTCTTCCACCGGTTGCGCGTTCAGTTCCTGAACGGGTTCGCCTCCGGACAAGCCTTGGGCTACGATCAGGCGGCGGGCTTCTATGCGCAGGTTGGGGAGGGCGCGTCCGAACAAGATCGCTCCGATGACGCAGGCTACGCCTCCGATGGCGACCGTGATGGGCGCGCCGATGTGGTGGGCTAGCGCTCCTCCGAAGAAGGCTCCGAAGGGAGCCATGCCCATGAACATCATCGAATACACGGACATGACGCGGCCGCGCAGTCGGTCGGGAACCATGGTCTGGATCAGCGTGTTCGAACAGGCCATCTGCAACATCATCGAATAGCCGGCGGGCAGCAGCAGCGCGACTGACAACCAGAAGGAACGCGAGAAGGAAAAAAGAAAGAGGCTGATCCCAAAGCTTCCACAGGCGAATGCGACCCACCGGCCTAAACCTTTTACTCCGGTTTTAGCGGCCAGCGTCAAGGCGCCGAAGAGAGCGCCTACGCCGGTGGCTCCCATGAGGATGCCGAGGCCGCGCGCTCCTCCGTGGAGGATTTTGTCGGCGAAGACCGGCATCAGTACGGTATAGGGCATACCGACCAGGCTCACCAGGCCGAGCAGCAAGAGCAGCGCGCGAATGACCTTGGTGTGGTTGGCCCAGCGAAAACCCTCGATGATGTCTTCGATCGGCGAATGCTTGCTGGCACGCGGAGCGCAGTGCACATGCATCAGCGACAGGCCGGCGATCACGGCGATGTAGCTGATGGAATTGGCGGCAAAGCACCAGCCTTCGCCGATTCTCGCCACCAAAATTCCGGCGATGGCAGGGCCGATGATGCGCGCGCCATTGAACATTGAGGAATTCAGCGCGATGGCGTTCATGAGGTCGTCTTTGCCGACCATGTCGACGAGGAAGGACTGGCGGCCGGGAATGTCGAAGGCGTTGACCACTCCGAGCAGGGCCGCTAGCACGAAGATGTGCCACACGTGGACGCGTCCGGTTAGGGTTAGGAACGCGAGGATGCCGGCTAGGATCATGGACGCGGATTGGGTGGCGATCACCAAGCGCTGGCGATTGACGCGGTCGGCGGTAATGCCTCCGAAGGGAGCGATGAGGAAGACGGGAATCTGGCTGGCGAAGCCGACGGAACCGAGCAGCAGGGCGGACTTGGTCATGCGGTAGACGAGCCACGCCTGGGCCACGGTCTGCATCCAGGTGCCGATGAGAGAGATGAGTTGTCCGCCGAAGAAGAGCTGAAAATTGCGATGGCGCAAGGCGCGCAGGGTAGTGGCCCACTTCGGCAGACGCGCCGCTTTCGCTAGGACGTCTTCAGCCGCGTCGGAATTTTTTCCCTCAGTCACTCGTCCCTCTTCACTCTTTACTCTTTAGAACTTTTTCACATCTTTGGGATGACGGCAACGGGCGGCGGGACGATGCGGACATTGAGTCATTGAATCATGATTCATTGAGCCATTGATTAGATAATTCAGCGGATTTGCACAGCTCAGGCATCGATTTGGAACTTCCCCGCCGGTTCGATTGGCGATAGAGTTAATGTTCGCCGATCCGAGAGATGGGTCCGGGGAGGATGAATGATGAGCACAGATGCTAATCGTCTGGAACATCGTCTGGAACGACGGGGCGGGCAGCGTTTCGAAGTGCACCTGCCGTTGGCGGTTCACTTCGAGGGACGGACAGTGCCCGGATTTACGGAGGACTTGAGTGGCCGGGGAATTTTCTTTTACGCCGAGACGGCGCTCCCGCAAGGGGCGGTCGTGGAATTAACCTTTACCATGCCCGGCGAAATCACTTTGGGGGAAAACATGCCGGTTCGATGCCGGGGGAGGGTGCTGCGGGCTTCGGCCTCCCAAGCCGGGCAACCTAGCGGGATCGCCGTGCAACTTGATTCCTACGAATACTTGGCAGCCAACGGACCCAGTGCTCAATTCGTGCGAGTTTCGGCCACCGGTGCCCCGGGAGCGGAGTCCGGCCCGGTTCCGCGCTGAGGTATCTCTCGTCTTTTCAATCGCCGAATTTTGCCTTACAATCAAGTAAACCAGCAGTCTGGCGGGGCGTTTCCTCTGTTTGAGGACCCGCTGGCGACCTGTAGCCTTGTCCGTGGTCCAATTTCGATTACGAAGGTCATTTGGCCTCGGCGCTGGAAGTTCGTAGCATGACAATGAAGACTGAGAATCGAGTCATGCCCGGAATCGCCGTGGCCCTCCTTACCGAGGACCGCGAACAAGCCGTCGTACTGAACAGTCGGGTGGAGAGCACCAATCTGGCCCGGACCGTATTGAGCCACGTTGGCTTCCCTGCGGGACCGAGCGACGCGGTTTTGCGTCAGTTGCAGGATCAGCGCGCTGAAGTCGTGCTGGTGAATATCGATCCGCAGAATCCGCAGCGAGCGATCCGCACCATCGAACTGATTCACGGCAGCATGCCGGAAGTCACGATTTTTGCCGTAGGCGAGATTAACCAGCCCACGAATATCGTCTCGGCCATGCGCGCGGGGGCGCGTGAGTTTCTGGATTATGGCGCGACCCGCGAGGCCTTGATCGAGGCTTTTACCCGCTTCTCGGCTACGCTGAGCCGGGCGCAGCGCAGTTCCAGCAAGGCGCGCGTCTTCACTTTTCTGAACGCCAAGGGCGGAGCCGGCGCCACCACCACCGCGGTGAATACCGCCGTCGCGCTGCAGGAGACGCACGGGCGGGTGGTGCTGGTGGATTTCGCTCCCATCGGGCACACGGCGCTGCAGCTGAATCTGCGGCCGCAATTCACGCTGATCGACGCTTTGCAGAACCTGCATCGCATGGACGGTTCGCTGCTCGATGGCCTGATGACGCCCTATCGCAATGGCCTTCATCTGCTGGCCGGGGCGCAGCAACCGCACAACTCGGTGCCGAGCGCGTCGGAACTGGCTCGGCTCTTCGACCTGCTGGTGGGCCAGTATCACTTCGTCGTGGTCGATGGCTCGGGCCGGATGGATGCCACGATGCAGATGATCTGCGACCTCTCGAACGCGGTGTTGCTGGTGGCGCAAACCGATGTTGTTTCGCTCTGGAGCGCGGGCCGGATTCACGCCTTCCTGCAGGACGGGGCGGGCCGCGATCGGCTGCGCCTGGTGCTCAACCGTTACAAGAAGATTCCGGGCTTCAGCGACGAGGATGTGGAGAAAGCCACCAACTGCAAGGTGCTCTGGAAGGTGCCCAACAACTACCAGGTCATCGGGCCGGCGATTGATAAGGGCAGCCCAGTGGCGGCGCAGGGGAGTCACGAAATCGGCCGCTCCTATCAGGGGCTGGCCGCGGAACTTGCGGGGGCAACGACGTCCGCCGAGGGCGCGCTCTCGCTGCTCTACCAGCACGACAAGGGCGAAAGTAAGAAACGGGCCGCCGGCCAACTGCTGGTCTCGCCGATGCGCGCCGGACAATAAATCCCTGTTTTCAGTTCCCACAACTTTGATTTTCCGTTCTGCTGTCGGACTTCTTGCCTCGGCAATTTCCGGGCTTTGTTAGAATCAGGGTTCACCTTAATGACGCTTAGAATCGACTTCCACCGCGGAATGCGGGCAGACTCTGAATGACAGTTCCTTCAATCAAGAAACGCGTGCTGAGCGGAATGCGCTCGACGGGCAAGCTGCACCTGGGAAATTACGTGGGCGCGCTCGAAAACTGGGTTCGCATGCAGGACGAGTACGACTGTTTTTTCTTTATCGCCGACTGGCATGCGCTGACCACCGACTACGCCGACACTTCGCGTCTGAAAGAAAACTCGGTCGAGGTGCTGCTGGATTGGCTGGCGGCGGGGCTCGATCCGGCGAAGTGCGTGATGTTCATACAGTCGCACGTGCCGGTACATGCGGAACTGCACCTGCTGCTTTCGATGATCACTCCGCTGGGCTGGCTGGAGCGCGTGCCGACGTACAAGGAGCAGAAGGACAATATCAAGGGAAAAGACCTCGACACTTACGGTTTTCTTGGTTATCCCGTGCTGCAGTCGGCGGATATTTTGATCTACAAGGCGGACTTTGTTCCGGTCGGCGAAGACCAGGTGGCACACGTTGAGCTGACGCGTGAGATTGCGAGAAGGTTTAACGGGTTCTATGCCGGGAAGCGCGAGTATATTTTTCCGGAACCGGCGGCGCTGCTCACGCCTGCTCCTCGGCTGCCCGGTACCGACGGGCGCAAGATGTCGAAGTCTTACGGCAACGCGGTGATGCTCACCGATCCCGAGCCGGTGGTGCGGCAAAAGCTGAAGACGATGGTCACCGACCCTGCTCGCATTCGGCGCACGGATCGCGGCAATCCCGACGTGTGCCCGGTGGGCGACCTGCATAAAATATTCAGTGATAAGGAAACGATGGCGAGAGTCTACGAAGGCTGCCGATCGGCTGGAATCGGCTGCATCGAGTGCAAGAGCTGGGCCGCCGACGCCATCGTAAAGATTCTCAACCCCATGCAGCAGCGGCGAAAAAAATACGAGGACAATCCGCGCCTTGCATGGGATATTCTGGAAGCAGGCTCGACCCGCGCTCGTGAGGTCGCCGGGGCCACGATGGACGAAGTCCGCAAGGCGATGGGTCTGGACTATAGTCTGCACGATAGTGGGAGTTGCGAGCGGCCGAAGGACTCCACGAAGTGACGGATTTGTCTCAACCCATATCCGAACAGGCTCCAGTCGAGGATGCCAGCCGCGGTGCGACTCCGCCCGAGTCGACCGCGAAGACTTCTGCATCGAATAAAGCCGCTGAGAACGATTTTCCGTTCGCCATCGCGCTGGGCGAGATCTACGAAGGGCCGCTCGACTTGTTGCTTGATCTGATTCGCAAGCAGGACATCAACATCTACGACATCCCCATCGCCAGGATCACGGCGCAATATCTCACTTATGTGGAGCGCATACGCGAACTCGACGTGAACATCGCGTCCGAGTTCATTTACATGGCGGCGGTGCTGATTCACATTAAATCGAAGATGTTGTTGCCACGTGACCCGCTCGCTCCCGACGGCGCGCAGGAAGACCCGCGCAACGAGCTGGTCAACCGCCTGCTGGAGCACGAAAAATTCAAATCCGCGGCGCAGATGCTTTTGCAAAAACAGCAGATTGAAGACGCGGTGCTGAGCAATCCGGCGATCCGCGAGTTTATGGATGCCGAGGGCACCGAGCCCGAGTTGGCTGCGGACGTGATCGACCTGGTTAAGACATTCCAGCAGATTCTGGAACGGGCGCGCACCCGGCCTATCCTGGAAGTGGACGAGGAAACTGTAACCGTCGGCCAGATGATCCAGTACCTGCACCGGCGGCTAGCGCTCGAAAATCGCCCGATTCGACTGAAGCAGATGCTGCGCAATGTCGCGTCGCGACCGGCGCTGGTGTGCATGTTTCTGGCGTTGCTCGAACTGGTGCGGTTGCAGGCGATCCAGGTGCGGCAGGACCACGTCTTCGGCGAAGTGCTGGTGCGCAAGCATTCGCACTTCGAAGAAGTAATGACGGAGCAGGCTGCGGTGCGGGATGATTGGAGATGAGAAAGGCAGTTGCCGGTTGCCAGCTACCAGTTGCCAGTAAAACCAGTGGAGCGAAAAACTCCAGTGACACTGACCGCACTGGCAACTGGAAACTGACAACTGGCAACTGACTTATGCTTAGACCCCAACTTGAAGCCATCATTTACGCGGCGGAAACGCCTATTTCGCTTGACCAGGTTTATGCGCTGGTTAAGGAGTCTGTACTCGCGGAGACTCCAGGCATCGATGCGGCGGAAATCAAGTCGCGCATTCGCGCCACGCTTGAAGAACTCATCGCGGACTACTCTGGCGCGGGCCACGGAATCGAAATTCGGCAAGTCGCTGGCGGATACCGCATGTCCACCAAGCCCGAGCAGCACGACGTGGTGCGCGCTTTCGCTAAGAGCCTGAAGCCGCCTTTCCGGCTGTCGCTGCCGGCGCTCGAAACTCTTGCCGTCATCGCTTACAAACAGCCGGTGACGTTGCCTGAGATCGGCGAAATCCGCGGCGTCGATTCTGGCGGAGTTATCGCGACGCTGCTCGACCGCAAGCTGATCACGACCGCGGGCAGAAAGGCCGTCATCGGCCGGCCCATTCTCTACAAGACCAGCCGGGAGTTTCTGTTGCGCTTCGGGCTTAAGGACATCAACGAACTGCCGAGCATGGAGGAATTCGAGAAACTGCTGGCGGAGTCGTTCCAGAGCGACGCGATTGCCGGTGAGGGTGTGCCTGCGGAAGAGTCTCTAAGTTTGCCACTGACTGCAGAAGATGATTCTTCCGATGTAGCGGTTGCAGAGGATGTAGTCGTAGAGAATGCAAAGGATGAATCTTCCGGAACAGTTTCCGACGCAGAAAACGCCGCTGAAATTGCCGAGGCGCCCGAGCCCGAACTCGTCGTCGAAGGAACCGTCGACGAAACCGTCAAAGAAACCGAAACTCCAGCCAGCGCCAAACCGGAGTAGCCATCCATGCCTGCCGAACGTCTGCAAAAGATCATCGCTGCTGCCGGGATCGCTTCCCGCCGCAAGGCCGAAGAAATGATCGTCTCCGGCCGCGTGCAGGTCAATGGTCAGGTGGTCACCGAACTCGGCACCAAGGCCGATGCCGAACAAGACCACATACGCGTCGATGGAAAACTGCTGCAGGGGCCCGAGCGGTTCAGCTACATCGTGCTGAATAAGCCCAAGGGATATGTGACCACGGTCAGCGATGAGAAAAAACGTCCCACCGTAATGGACCTGATTCACAGCGTGAAAGGTCAGAAGGTGAAAGGGCGCGTGTATCCCGTGGGGCGGCTGGACTGGGCCAGCGAAGGCTTGCTGCTGATGACCAACGACGGCGCGCTCGCCAACGCTCTGATGAAAGCGTCGTCCAACGTGGCGAAGACTTACGTTGTGAAAGTCGCCGGCCAGCCTGACGAGGCCAAGCTCGACAAGCTGCGCCGCGGAGTTTCCATCGCCGAAAAAGGCGGACGCCGCGTGCGTACGGCTCCGGCAAAAATTCGGCTGATCCGCGAAGGCGATAACCCGTGGCTTGAAGTGACCATTATTGAAGGCCGCAACCGCCAGGTGCGAAAAATGTTTGAAGAAGTGGGACACCACGTGGAGAAAATCCGGCGGGTGCAGTACGGCCCCCTCGCGCTCGACGTGCCGCCGGGAGATTGGCGCAACCTTACTCTGCTGGAAGTTGCGAAGCTGAAAACCGCGGCGTCGGGACCGAAAATTTCTCTTCCGCCCAGCGCGCCTACTGCGCTGCGGGCACCGAAATCGCTGAAGCCTTCACGCGCGCCGAAATCGCGCGCTGCGAAGGGCAAGCGCGATTAGTGCCCTGCTTCCGCAGTGATCGCAGTGCGAGCCGGCGCTGCCGAGCTGCGCTCGGCTTGGACGGGCGAGGGCGCCCGTCCCCACACGGTGAATCCGCTCCGCGCTATTTCTGGCACTTCGAGCAGTAGTGACTGCTACGGCCGGCCAGCACAACGCGCCGGATTGCGGTCTTGCACACCAGGCACGGCTGTGCCTCGCGTCCGTAGACGCGATGCTGGAGCTGGAAGAACCCTTCTTCTCCATCGGCATCTACATAATCGGAAATCGAAGATCCGCCCAGTGCGATCGCCTCGCGCAGCACTTCCCGCACTGCCCGATGCAGCTTGCCGAACTGCTCTCGTGTAATCGTCGCCGCTCGCCGGCGGGGTCGGAGGCCGGCGCGAAACAGGGATTCATCGGCATAAATGTTGCCCACGCCGCGCAGCAACTTCTGATTTAGAAGGGCGCTCTTGATCGGAGTCTTGCGCCCGCGAAAAAGCGCGACGAACCGCTCCTCGCTCACCTCCAGCGGCTCCACTCCACCGGGATCGAAGTCTCCAGAGTGAACGCTGAGCTTGCCGAACATTCGTGGATCGATAAACCGTAGTTCGCGCCCCGAAGCCAGCTTGGCGATCAGGTGCGTGTGCTTGGCGATTTCCAGCGCAGGTTCGCAAACTACCATGCGCCCGGTCATGCCGAGATGGACGATCCACTGCTGCGGAGACTCGGCCGGCCGCGTCTCGACGGCAACGGCGCGTTTGCCTTCCTTCTTTTGCGATGTCCGCGACGCTTCTTCCAGATCGAACACGATGTGCTTGCCCGCGCGGTGCACGCGTGCGATACGCTTGCCCTCAAGCGTTGCAGCGATGACGCCGGCGGGCGACTTCAGCGGCTGCGGCTTGGAGCCGATCCAGACCGAATCGACGGTGTCTCCAGAGACGCGCGTGTCGAGGCCGCGCGCAATGGTTTCGACCTCGGGAAGTTCGGGCACGTTGTCAGGATACTGGATTGGCACAGAAAAAGAGCGCCATTGGCTATTAGCTCTTGGCTTTTAGCTAGAAGCCAACGGCCAAGAGCTGAGAGCGATTTTCAGGTTTGCCCCTCCACAGCCCGATTCGGTATGCTAGAGCGTACACACCAAGCGCGGCCGATCTTCCCAGTTTTCCAGTCTTATTCAGTGGCAGCGGCGCAACCGGTGTGTGCGACCCCGGGGCGGCTTCGGTTTGCGGCCGCGCAATTTTCCGACTGGAGTTTGCATTGAGCAGAGGCGGGACGAGTAGAGGCAGAACCGCGGTTATTGTCGGCGCCCAGTGGGGCGACGAGGGCAAGGGCAAGATTGTCGATGTACTTACACAGACTTTTTCGGTGGTGGCGCGCTACGCGGGCGGCCACAACGCCGGACACACTGTCATTATCAACGGAAAAAAATTCATCCTGCAACTTGTGCCCGGCGGCATTCTGCGGCCCGAGTGCACCAACGTCATCGGCAATGGCGTGGTGATCGATCCGCTGGCGTTCCTGAAGGAAGTCGCATCCCTGCGCGCTGCCGGCGTGAAAGTGGACGGCAATCTTTTCGTGTCGAATCGCGCACAGGTCATTCTGCCCTACCATCGCATGATGGAGCTGGGGTCGGAAAACGCTCCCGGCCGCGTGAAGATCGGAACTACTTCGCGCGGCATCGGCCCATCCTACGAAGACAAAATGGGACGCCGCGGATTGCGCATCGCCGATCTGCTCGACACTCAGTTGCTGCGCACGCACATCGAGAACACATGCCGCGAGAAAAACATGATCGCGCATGCGCTCTTTAACTCCGAGCCGCTCGATGCCGACAAAATGTTCCGGGAGTACGCCGACGCTGCCGAGCAGATCCGTCCTTTTGTCCGCGACACCGCGCTTCTGCTGAACCGCGCTCTGGCGGAAGGCAAGTCGATCGTCTTCGAGGGAGCGCAGGGAACTATGCTCGATATCGATCACGGCACGTATCCGTTCGTGACGTCTTCGAGCTCCACGTCCGGTGGCGCGGCGACCGGAACCGGCGTGCCGCCGACATCGATTGATACCGTCATCGGCATCACCAAAGCTTATTGCACGCGGGTCGGCAGTGGGCCGTTCCCGACCGAACTTCCGGGCGCGCAAGGCGAAGACCTGCGCAAGCGCGGCAACGAATTCGGCGCCGTCACCGGACGTCCGCGGCGGACCGGCTGGATCGATTTGCCTCTGCTGCGTTACGCTGGCATGATTAACGGCATCTCCTGGCTGGTGGTGACTAAGTTGGATGTGCTCGACCACCTGACGGAGATTCCAGTCTGCGTGGGGTATAAGGTGGATGGCAAGAAGGCGGATGAGATTCCGGCTCAGGGATGCGGTTACGAAAGAATCGAATGCATCTACCACAACCTGCCGGGCTGGGCCAGCCCGACGCAGGACATTCGAACGGTCGAGGCATTGCCCAAGGCCGCCCGCGAATATCTGGCGTTCATCGAGAAAGAGACCGGAGCGCGGGTGGGGATGATCTCCACGGGACCGGATCGTGAGCAGACGATTCTGGTGGCGGAATTCATAACCGCGCTGGGACTGAAGAAGAACTAGAATAGCCGCCAAAAGGTCTGTGTCTCGTGTCAGGGCATCGCTTTAGCGACGCCGAAGGGCTTCGGAATTAAATACCCCGTTTGGGGCCGGACTTCAAAGCAATAGAACGGAGCGACGGATGGTGGTGTTGGCCGTAACTTGGATGGCGAAAATTGGACGCGAGTCTGAAGTGACCGCGATCTTTGAAAAAATTTCAGCCGAATCGCGCAAGGAGCCGGGCTGCCTAATGTATCAGGTGCATAAGCACAAGACCGATCCGCGCCGGTTCTTCATCTACGAACAATACAAGGACGATGCCGCCATCGAGGCTCATCGCGCCGCTCCGCATTTCCTGCAGTTCGCGAAAAAAGACCTGCCGAAGGTCGCCGACCGGATCGAAGGACACTTGTTCGAGCCGCTGGGGTAACTGGGGAGTTCTCAGTTCCCGGTTCTCAGTTCTCAGAAAGCCCGCGTCATGGGATCAATCTCACTGGGACTGAGAACTGTTCTTAGGGCTTGTCGGCCATCAGAACACCGCCCGAGGCATAGCTCTCCTTGGATACTTCCAGAAATGTCACCACGATGGCTTCGCGGCGGGCGCCGGCCTCTTCCACCATCGTGTCGGTAATGCGTTGCGCGATCTTGCGCTTCTGATCGGTCGTGCGGCCTTGGAGCATGGTCACTTGAACAAGAGGCATGAAATTCCGCTCCTCATTTCCTGGAGTCATTCTTTCCCTTAGTAGAATCCGATTCAGGCTAGCAGGGTCCTGTACCTTTAGTCATCTTGACCGGAGCAAGATTTATATATATAGTCATTCTATATATAGAGAGGATAAATCCAAATGGCAGCGGTCAATGCACAAATCAAGCGGGGCAGCGCGGAACTCGCCGTTCTGACTCTGCTTGCTGAACGCCCTCTGCATGGGTACGAAATCGCCAAGCAGATTGAGGCGCAAACGGGAGGCGTGCTGCGTTTCGATATGGCTTCTCTTTATCCCATGCTCCACCGCTTTGAACGAAAGAATTGGCTCAAAGCGGATTGGCAGACGTTGCCCAATGGGCGCCGCCGCCGCTGCTATCGGCTTACGGCTGCGGGCCGGAAACAAATCGCGCCGCTGCGCGCCGAGTGGCGTGCCTTTTTCCAGGCGCTACAGAGAGTCACGGGGTTCCAGAATGCCTGACTGGGAGCAGATCGTTCGCAAGAATCTCCGTGTCCTCGGGGTTTGCTCGCCGGAAGTCACCGAGGAAATAGCCGGCCATCTCGAAGACAGCTACGAAGCTCTTCTGCGCGATGGCTTGCCGGCAGACGTGGCTCTTCACCGCACTATGAGCCAGATCGAAGGCCGTCGTAAGAGTTGGCTCGTACTGCGCTTTCTACAGGAGGGTCTTATGACTGGTTTCATCCGCAAGGTAGCGCTGCCCGGACTAGTGACTTCCGCGGCATCATGGTTGGTTAGTTGGGCGCTCATGCTGGCCCACATCCAGCCCAAAATCATCCTGATGCCCCGCGGCCAACTCCAATTGTGCTTAGTGCTGTCGCCGTGGTGGTGGGGTCTGCTCCCCTTTTGCGGCGCGCTGGGAGCGCTCCTCTCGCAGCGCAATGGAGGCTCGCGGCTACAACGCATCGTGGCATCGAGCGCCCCTGGCGCAATCATAGGCGTTTTTCTGCTGCTGATGTTTGCCGTCGTATTCACCTTTTCAGGGTTCGTGAATCGCGAATGGTGGGACTCTGCGCACTGGGAAGGGCTGGGACTGCTGCTGCTCTCATTCTCAATAATACCGGCAGCGTTCTTGCTGCTAGGCGCTGGCGTGGCCGAGGTTAGCACCAAGAAATTCGAACGCCTAGCACAGTGATCGATTGATAATTATCGCTATAGATTCAGGCCCGGCTGGACGGGCGAGATGCCCGTCCCTACACCGTCGGAATTAACGCGCGGTCGCCACACTGGCATTAGCAGAGCTCTCCGCACGACGGGCGCTTGCCAGAGCCTATTGCGCCAGTTCGTATCCCGCAAAGAAGAAGCTCAACTCAAAGCGCGCGGTGTCGTCCGCATCGGAGCCGTGGATCGCATTGTGCTCAATGTTCGTGGCCCATTTCTTGCGGATGGTGCCCTCTTCGGCGTTGGCCGGGTTCGTGGACCCCATTAGTTTGCGCAGATCGGCGATGGCATTTTCCTTTTCCAGCGCCAGCGCCACAATTGGTCCGCTGGACATGAAGTTGGTCAACGAATGGTAAAACGGCCTGCTGGCATGGACGGCGTAGAACTGCTCTGCCTGATGCTGGGAGATTTCCAGCATCTTCATGGCCAGAATGCGGAAGCCATTCTTCTCGAACTGCTCGATGATGTCTCCGATCGCGTTCTTCTTTACCGCGTCGGGCTTGATGATGGTCAGTGTGCGTTGCAGTGTTTTCATAAGTCGGGTCTTAGCATTTAGCGTTTAGCAGTTAGCAGTTAGTCAAAGCACTTGGACTCGAAGCTAAGAGCTAAAGGCTAAGTGCTAATTGCTGGTTCTTACACCTTCACTCCCAGCGCGGCCGCGAGCGTTTCGCCGATTTCCGCTGGCGATTTCGCCACCTTGAGGCCAGCCTTTTCCATGGCGGCAATCTTCTCGGCCGCAGTGCCCTTGCCGCCGGAGATGATGGCGCCGGCGTGGCCCATGCGGCGTCCTGGAGGTGCGGTCTGTCCGGCGATGAAGCCCACCACCGGCTTCTTCATGTGCGTCCGGATGAATTCCGCGGCGATCTCCTCCGCGTTGCCGCCAATTTCTCCGATCATGACCACGGCTTCGGTCTGCGGGTCGCGGTTGAACAGGTCGAGGGCGTCGACAAAATTCGTGCCGATGATGGGGTCGCCGCCAATGCCGAGCGCCGTCGATTGTCCGATTCCGAGCTGAGTAAGTTGATGCACCGCCTCGTAAGTCAGCGTCCCGGAGCGCGACACGATACCGACATTGCCCTCTTTGTGGATCTGAGCCGGCATGATCCCGATCTTGCATTTGCCCGGCGAGATGATGCCGGGGCAGTTCGGGCCGATCAGTCGCGAGCGCCGATTCTGCAGAAATTCCCAGGCGCGCACCATGTCGAGCGTCGGAATGCCTTCGGTGATGCAGACGATGAGTTCGATTTCAGCGTCGGCCGCTTCCATGATCGCATCGGCCGCGAACGGCGGGGGCACAAAAATGACCGTGGCATTCGCGCCCGTCTTGTCCGCCGCTTCTTGAACGGTGTTGAAGATCGGCCAGCCTTCGTGCGTTGTCCCACCCTTGCCGGGCGTGACGCCGCCCACGATCTGGGTGCCGTACGCCGCGCAAGCTTTCGCGTGGAATGTGCCTTCGCGGCCCGTCAGACCTTGCACGATCAATCGAGTTCTCTTATCAGCCAGGATTGCCATGAATGCTCACTTTCCAAAAATGCTATTCGCGGTTCGTCGTTCGCTTTTCGCGCTTACGCTGCTTGCTTCGCGGCTGCGACTACTTTGTCGGCCGCATCCTTCATGGTCTCAGCGACCGTGAAGTTCAGGCCCGACTCCATCAGGATTTTCTTGCCTTCCTGAACATTGGTGCCTTCCAGCCGCAAGACCACCGGCAGTTGGATATTCGTTTTCTTCGCGGCCTCGACTACTCCGGTGGCCAGCATATCCACGCGCAGAATGCCCCCAAAAATATTGATCAGCACGGCGCGCACACTCTTGTCGCTCAGCAGAATCTCAAACGCGTGCGCGACCTGGTCCGCGCTGGCGCTGCCGCCGACATCGAGAAAGTTGGCCGGCATGCCGCCCGCGTATTTGATGATGTCCATGGTGGCCATCGCCAGGCCCGCGCCATTCACCATGCAGCCCACGTTGCCGTCGAGCTTGATGTAGTTGAGGTTATATTTCGACGCCTCCACTTCGAGCGGATCTTCCTCGGTGATGTCGCGCAGTTCGCGGAGATCCGCGTGGCGGAAGAGCGCGTTATCGTCAAAGGTCAACTTGGCGTCGAGCGCGAACAACCGGCCGTCCGTACAACTGATAAACGGATTGATCTCCACCAGCGAAGCATCCGATTCCAGGAACGCGCGGTAAAGACCGGTCAAAAACTGAACCGCAGGATTGATCTGCTGCGGCTTCAGCCCCAAACTGAACGCGATCTTACGCGCCTGGAAAGGCTCCAGCCCCATGCCCGGATCGATGTACTGCTTGAGGATCGCTTCCGGCCTCTCGGCGGCAACTTGCTCAATATCCATGCCGCCCGCCGCCGATGCCATGAATACCGGCTTGCCCTCGCCGCGATCGACCAGAATGCCGAGATAAAGTTCCTTCTCGATCGGCAACGTCTCTTCGACCAGCAGCCGATGCACGATGCGCCCTTCCGGCCCCGTCTGATGCGTGATCAGTTTCATGCCGAGCATCTTGCCGGCGATTTCGCCCGCTTCCTCGACCGACTTGGCGATCTTCACACCGCCGCCTTTGCCACGTCCGCCAGCGTGGATCTGCGCCTTGACCACGACTCCCGTCGCGCCGGAACCCAGAATGTCCTTCGCCGCCGCTTCCGCTTCTTCGCGCGTCGCCGCCATCGTGCCGCGCGGCACGGCGACGCCATACTTCTTCAGAATTCCTTTTGCCTGATACTCATGAATTTTCATAATGATTTCAAATCCGTCGTTGGTCGTTAGTCTCTAGTCGTTCGCGTTCACGAGCCGCGGCAATCGCCGTAGTGGACTCCTGAGAGGACTCTGCTTGCGGCTTCAGACAACCTGCAGCAAACGTTAGATTCTATAGAAGGCAGAAGGATTGGTGCAAACGGAGCGATCGCGGCGGAGGGCACAACGAACAGTGATCACCGATCAGTGATCAACGATCAGTGATCAGTGCTACCCTTGGCTGGAGATCATGATCCTCGACGTCCTCCATCGCATTGCAGTTCATCGCCAGTCGCTCTCTCGCGAAGAGGCGCGCGCGGTGATGACTGAAGTCCTCACCGGCCACTGCTCCGATGCGCAAATCGCGGCGCTGCTGGTGGCGTTGCACATGAAGGGCGAAACGGTCGAAGAGATTGTTGGATTCGCCGAAGCTATCCGCGCTGCTGCCGTTCCGCTTGAACTTCATGCCAACTCCGTGCTCGACGCGAGCGGCACCGGGCGCGATGCTCTGGTCGATACCTGCGGCACTGGCGGCGATGCCAGCGGCACGTTTAACATTTCGACGGCAACGGCCTTGGTCGTCGCGGGGGCCGGCGTGCGTGTCGCCAAGCATGGCAATCGCAGCGTGACCTCGAAGTGCGGCTCCGCCGATGTGATGGAAGCCTTGGGCGTGAACATACAGCTGCCGGCCGCGCGGGTTGCGGCTTGTCTGGAAGAAGTGGGAATCGCGTTTCTTTTTGCTCCGGCCCTGCATTCGGCGATGAAGCACGTGCAGACGGCGCGCCGCGAACTTCGTCTGCGCACAGTTTTCAATCTGCTCGGCCCGTTGACGAATCCCGCGCGCGCCACATGTCAGGTGGTTGGTGTCTATTCCGCGGACTTGGTCGAGAAACTTGCGGAAGCGCTCAGTATGTTAGGGCTGCATCGCGCGCTGGTTGTCCATGGCAGCGACGGACTCGACGAAATCACGATCACTGGCCCCACGCGCATTGCCGAGGTGCGCGACGGACAGGTTCACAGCTACGAAGTCACGCCCGAGGAATTCGGCCTGCAGCGCGGCACGCTCGACGACATCTCCGGAGGAGACGCCGCTGGCAACGCCACGTTGATCCGCGGAGTGCTGGAAGGGAAAAAATCGGCGCGCCGCGACGTGGTGTTGCTCAACGCCGCCGCAGCGCTCGTCGCCGCCGGACGAACTGATCATCTGCGCGGTGCGGTGCCGCTGGCGGCGGAGGCGATTGATTCGGGAGCGGCGCTCGCAAAGTTGCAGGCGCTCGTCGCTTTCAGCGGCGCCAGTTAATCATGTAAGTCATGTCAACCTGAGCGAAGCGAAGGACCCTTGCATCGCTTCGCGCCGAGATCGACGTTCTACTTTACTTCCACTTTTTCCATATATTCCGCCACCTGCACGTTCCATCCCAACTCTGTTTTCATGCGGTCGCGAAGTTGCGACGCCGCGGCGGGTTCGCCGTGGACTAGATAGGTTGTGGCCGGTTGGTTCTTGAACGTCCGCAGCCACTCCAACATTTCTGGCGGATCGGCGTGATCGCTGAACTGTTCGAGCGCCGCGACCTGGGCGCGGATCGGAATGAACTGGCCGAAGATCTTGACCTCGGGCGCTCCGTTCTTGATGGTGGCGCCGCGCGTGCCGGGCGCCTGGAATCCGATAAAAATCACCAAGTTCTTTGGATCGGGCAGGCGCTGCGCCAGGTGATGCAGAATGCGGCCACCGGTGACCATCCCGCTCGACGAAACGATGATCGAGGGATAGTGGTTTTCGTTGATCTTCTTCGACTGCTCGGCGGTTAGCGCAAACGTGAAGCCCGGCCACTCGACCGGTGAGCCGTATTTCGCGATCAAATCCGCGGCGAGCGGCGTGTACTCTTCCGCGTGCTTCAGGAAAATTTCGACCGCCTTGATGGCCATTGGGCTGTCGCAAAAAACGGGCAGGCGCGGAATCTGTCCCGTCTCCATCAATCTTTTTACGATGAAAAGAAATTTCTGCGTCCGCTCCACGGCGAACGCGGGAACGATGACGCTGCCGCCGCGCTCGGCGGTCTCGCGAATCAGGCTGGCGAGTTCGGGCCGGGGATCGGTGCCGGGATGCTGCCGGTTGCCGTACGTTGACTCCATGACCAGCACGTCGGCGGTCTCGTTCTCCTGCGGGCCGGAGTGCACGACCTTGCCGGGCGCGATCACGCTGTCGCGCACGCGGCCAAGGTCGCCAGTGAAGAGCAGGCGGCGGCTCTGGCGGTTTGTCTGCAGCGTGACTTCCACCATGCAGGACCCGAGAATGTGCGCGGCGCGCACGAAGCGGAACGCCAGTTCGGGGCTCAGTTGGTCGTTTCGCCGACCGCGACCGGTTTGAAGCGGTGCAGGCAATCCTGCGCTTCTTTGAGTGTGTACAACGGCAATGCCGGATCGTGCTTCGAAACTTTTCTTTTGTTGTAGTACGCGGCATCTTCTTCCTGCAGGTGTCCGGAGTCGGGCAATACGACTGAGCACAGATCGATGGTTGGCTGCGTGGCGTAAATCGGCCCGCGGAAGCCTTCTTTCACCAGACGCGGAATCCAGCCGCAGTGATCGAGATGCGCGTGGGTGAGAATAACCGCATCAATTTCACGCGCTGGGACCGGGGTGTCCTGCCAGTTGCGCTCGCGCCATTCTTTCTGTCCCTGAAAGAGGCCGCAGTCGATCAGAATCTGGAATCCTTGCTTGCTGCTCGAATCGCCGGCGGTGTTGATGAGGTGCTTCGAGCCTGTTACGGTCCCGGCGGCACCTAGAAATTGGATGTAGGGCAAAGTGTCTCCTTGCGAAGAAGACAATCTACCACGGAGAAAATTGGTAATTGTGTAGTTTGTAATTTGGTTTGACCCGACTCTTGCCGCACCCGGCATCTGCATGGTTTTCAAATTACCAAATTACCCGATTACAAAATTACAAAATCGCTCTCAGGGCGCAGAAATCTTGAACTCGTTGTTCGTCAGATCGCTTTCCGGAACGCTGCCGTCGTTGACCACGATCTCGCTGGCTGTGCCGGGATTTCGACTCGCGTGGTGGCCGTGCTCTTGGCGCGCACCTCAATCCGCTTCGTGATCTCGCCGCCTTCGAACAATACCGTGAACGGGACTTCCGCTCCCGCATTGCCGAGTTCTCCAGCGTTACGGTTATAAACTGCACTCCTTTATCCGTCTTCCACGGATGCACCGATTGCACGTGGAAATCGGGCAGGCCGCGATCCTGATACACCCAGTCGTCGAAGAACCAGCCCAGGTCGCGCTTGGCGGCGGACTCGATCAACGCTCCACATACTTGGATCTTTGTCGTCCTCGGCCCGATACTTGCCAATGGCCTGCTTGAGCGCATCGTCGCCGACCATGTCGCGCAGCATCCACCACACGTACGCAGCTTTGCTGCGATAGTAAGTTTCGTCGAAGGTGGTGGCCAGCGGTTGGCCGGAGATTTTTCATTCTGCCCGGCGTTTTTCTGCAACGCAGCCGCCACTTCTTTTTCCGAATCGAGGAACGCTGCCCGGTGCAAGTCCAAGGAGATCGAGTGCCGCCTCGCGTCCACCTTGCTGCTGCGCGATACATCGCCTCGGCAAAGTGCGCCAAACCCTCATAGACCCAAGGACGCGACGACGGCAACGCGGAATGGACGAGTTCGTGAACCAGGTTGATGCCCGCGAGCTTCGAGTCCTCGGCGACCATCGATGCCAGCAGCAACGTGCCGCTTTCAAACGGAGCGGAATTCGGATCGGCGAGATCGGCGATGGCTACGGGTGAGGCCGGCTGGCCAAACCATCCGGTAACGAATTTCATTGCAGGATCGAGGGCGTTGGAATAGGTGGCTGCGCCTGCTTCGTGGCCCGAGAGACTGGACAGGTATAAAGGAGGCTTTGCGTCATGCCCATAGTTGGCGATCGCGAAGATCGGAGTTATCGTGCCGAGAGGCTTGCAATCGCAATTGTAGCAGAGGCCATCCAACCTGCGCCACCGTGCTCGTTGTTCCCGGCGTCGGCGCAGCAGATAATAGATGGTCTTGGCCACCAACACCCGAATACTTAGGGTCGATTTGAATTCGCTTCCCGCTTCCCGCGCCTTCCACCGGTCCGACACCTCAAACAGACTGTTGCCTTCGGAGAAATCCGCCGACTCGGTCGTAATCGGATACCACGCCACATATCCCGCGCCCCGCACCGCCGTGAACGATCGGACCGATCTGGTCCCAGCTCGAATGTTTGGCGATTTCCTCCGGCACACCGACTGTGTCAGCCGCGTCGCATCCAGCGGAATCACGCCCTCGTAGCCGATTTCGAGTTCCACGGAATCCTTCGGCTTGATTTCGGCGGGCAGCGTCACGATGGCTTCGGAAAGCGCGCCGGTGTGGTCGATGTCCGAGACATAGGGTTGCGAAACGAATTGCACGGGCTTGCCGTCGACTCGAATCGATCGCCAATTCAGGGACGATGAAATTTGCAGGGCAACGATTTTCTGCGGGCTGGTCGGAATCGTTGCGCAGTGTGATCTTGCCGCGCGCGCCCAGCCTCTGCTGCTCCGGCTCCAGGCGAACCTCCAAATCATATTTTGTGATGGTGAAGGCTTCCCGGTCGAGAGCGAGCCGGGAAAGGCTTAAACCACAGAGGACACAGAGAACACAGAGGAGATCTCATGATTTCTTGGATGCGCCCAGCCGCCTTTGGCGCACAACTTCATAGAGCACCACGCCCGCCGCCACCGATACATTCAGCGACGGCACTTTGCCGAGCATGGGAATCGACACCAGAAAATCGCAGTGTTTGCGCACCAGATCGTGCACTCCCTTGCCTTCGGCGCCGAGCACGATGGCACAATGCATCTTGTAGTCCACGGCATCGTACGTCTGCTCGCCGCGCTCGTCTAATCCAACGATCCACAGATCCTTCTCCTTCAATTCCTCGAGCGCGCGCGATATGTTCGTGACCTTGGCGACTGGAAGATGCTCGCTCGCTCCCGCCGAAACCTTCGCCACCGCCGCTGTGACCGCGGCCGAGCGGCGTTCGGGAATCACCACGCCGTCGGCTCCGGCAGCGTCGGCGGTGCGCAGGATCGCTCCCAGATTGTGCGGATCTTCGACGCCATCGAGCACCACGATCAGCGACTGCTCGCCGCGCCGCGACGCTACCATGTCATCGAGATCACTATATTGTTTTGCCGAAGTCGCGGCCACAAGTCCCTGATGGGCGGCGTTGCCGGCAATTTCGTCGAGTTCCTCACGCGACAAGACGCGCACGGGAACGCCGATCTTGCGGCACTCGTCAATCACGCGCTTCAGGCGAATATCTTTTCGCTCCTTGGCGACACCGATCCACTCGAAGTTGCGCCCGCGGGCTTTGAGGGCTTCCGTAACCGTATTGATTCCGTAGAGAATGTTCACGCTGAGTAGTTTACCTCGTGCGCTTGCAGAACTTCTTTACCACAGAGGACACAGAGGAACACGGGGGAAAGCTCTCGATTCCGGATCGATTTGGTTACGGCTTGTTACGCAGCCTGCTAGACTGAAGCGTTTCTTGGAGGCTCCGGTGAACACCGTGTACATCCTGTCCGCCGTGCGCACACCCATCGGCAAGTTTGGCGGCTCGCTTGCCTCGCTCTCGGCCGCTGATCTGGGAGTGGTCGCCGCGAAGGCAGCGCTCGAACGCGCCGGAGTGCAGTCGCAGCAGGTGGAAGAGACGATCTTCGGCAACGCGCGGCAGGCGGGAGGCGGTCCCAATCCGGCGCGGCAGATTTCCATACGCAGCGGCATTCCTCAGGAAGTTCCGGCCTACACGATGAACAAGGCGTGCGCGTCGGGCATCAAGTCCATTGCGCTGGCTTGCAATGAGATTGCTACCGGCAACCTGGAGTGCGTGCTGGCGGGCGGAACCGAATCGATGTCGCGGCTTCCGTATTACCTTGAGGGCGCTCGCTGGGGATATCGTCTGGGCAATCAGGAACTTGTCGATGGCATGTATCGCGACGGATTCTTTTGTCCGATGGCGAAGATGCTGATGGGCGAGACGGCCGAGATTCTTGCCGCACAGTTACGAGATTTCGCGCGAAGAGCAGGATCAGTTCGCGCTGGTGTCACAGCAGCGCGCGGCGGCGGCGCAATCCAGCGGACGCTTCGACGCTGAAATTGCTCCGGTCACCATCGAGGGCAAAAAGGGCACAACCGTTTTCTCGCGCGATGAACATTTGTTTCTCGACGCGAGCATGGAGAAGATGGCCAAGCTGTCGCCGGTGTTTTCCAAGACCGGCACCATTACGGCCGGAAATTCTTCCGGCATCACCGATGGCGCGGCGGCGGTGGTGGTGGCGAGCGAAAAATTCGTCCAGCAAAACAATCTAAAGCCGCTGGCGCTAATTCTCGCCGCAACATCTGCGGGAGTTGACCCGCGGCTCATGGGCATCGGGCCGGTGCCGGCCATCAGCAAAATGGAACAGAAGCATGGCCTCAAGCTTAGTGACTTCGATCTGGTCGAACTCAATGAAGCGTTTGCGGCGCAGGCGCTGGCTTGCGATCGCGAGTTGCATTTCGATCGCGAAAAACTCAATGTCAACGGCGGCGCCATCGCGCTCGGCCATCCCATCGGCTGCACCGGGACGCGCATTACGGTGACGCTGCTCCACGAAATGCTGAAGCGAAAAGCGCGGCGTGGACTGGCTACGCTCTGCGTCAGCGGCGGGATGGGGATGGCGCTGGCGATTGAGAATTCTCGGTAAAGACACGCGACTGGCGGCTGGACGGCTCCGGTCGCTATACTCAGCATTAAGGACATGGCGATCGCCACCGCAGCTACCAGTGTCACCAGTTCGGGTCGGAACCCTATGGCGCTCTCCGCGATCATCGTCGACGACGAACAACTGGCGCGCGACGAGCTTGCTTATCTGCTTAAGAACCTTGGCGACGTCAACGTTGTCGCGCAGGGCAAGAACGGACTGGAAGCAATCAGCCTGATCCGCGAACACAATCCGGACATCGTGTTTCTTGACGTCCAGATGCCGGGGTTGGATGGGTTCGGCGTGATCAAGAAGCTGCTCGACCGCAAGGTTCCGCTTCCCAAGATTGTCTTCGCGACCGCGTTCGATCAGTACGCGGTGAAGGCGTTCGAGGTGAACGCGGTCGATTACATCCTGAAGCCCTTCGATAAGAAGCGCGTGGCGCAGTCGATCGAGAAGGCGCGGGCCAAGATTGAAGCGGGCGCCGGGCCGGAAGAAAAATTCGAAACGCTGGTGCGGATGCTGGAATCGCAGAAGCCGCAGACGGCGAAGATTCTGATCAAGGCGGCGGGAAGGTTATTTCTTACCGATCCGAAAGATATCTGCTACGCGACCATCGAAGATGGCGTGATCACGGTAGCCACCAGCGGCCATGCCGGCATGGAAGGCCACTCCAACTGCCGCACGCTGGAAGAACTTTTCGAAAATCTCGATCCCAATTCGTTCTGGCGGGCGCACCGCTCTTTTCTGGTCAACATCAATCACATCCGCGAAGTGGTGCCCTGGTTCAAGAGCTCGTACCAGTTGCGCATGGACGACAAGAAACAGACGGAGATTCCGGTGAGCCGGGCTCAGACCCGGCGGCTGCGGGAACTGTTCAACCTGTGAAGAAACGCTGGTCGTCGTTCGCTGTTCGCCAGGCAGATGATTTTTGCGAACAGCGAAGGACGAACGACGAACAGCGCTCAAGAAAAATGGGCGGACGCGAAAACGACCTCGTCCGCCCGGGGAGGGAACTCTCAGGCTGCAATGGCTTGCAGCGCGATCCGGTTGGGAATCACCAGGGTTGCACCCTCAAGCCGGATCAGATCTTTCCGTTTCATAACGCTCAACAGGCGGGTCACTGTCTCTCGCGAAGATCCAATCATCTGGGCAATCTCTTCATGGGTGAATTCCGTGGGTACGCGGAGCTCGCGGTTTCGGGGTTCGTCCGAAACCCAGGAAAGCAGCAGGCGGGCGAGTTTCTCGGTTGAACTGCGGGCGAGCAGCAGTTCGTGCACATCGTCGAACGAGGTTATGGCCTCGCGGGCGAGCAGGTTGGCGCAGGCGAGCGCGGCATGGCTGTCGTGTGCGATCAGGCTCAGCAAGCTGTCGCGTTCGACGAACTTGATCTGGCAAAGCTCGATGGTGGTGACCGTAATCAGCGAGGGGCCGCCGGAGACGACCGCGCTCAGCCCCAGCACCTGGCGATCTCCGGCAATTTTCAGGATGATGGTTTTGCCATCGCGGGCTTCGACTGAGAGCTTGGAACGTCCGGAGCAGGCGATGTAGACGCCACGCGGGATTTGGCCTTCCGTCAGCAAGGTGGCATTAGCGGGATACAGGGTTAGGTGCCCCATGGCGCTGAACTCAGTCATCAAAGGCTGAGGCAAGTTGCAGAAGTCGCAGGTCCGCCGCAGTTGGCAGGTTAGACAGTCGTTGGGAATCGCGAAACGGCGGGGCACACCCATGGCAAATTTCTCCTGCTCGACAAGACCTGGCTGGCAGAGCCTTCCGCCGGGGGAAGCGGAATTCGCCACTTGGACCAACGCACACCAGATGCCACATGCTCGGGATGGGCTAAGTGGCTGAAACTTCACTGCTTAGGATTGTTTTGAACAGGCAGTGCACCAAAGGAGGTGCCGCAGCGCTGACCCGCTGCCGACAGTTTGGCGAAGGTTCTGTGTCTTAATTTCAGACAATCCTGCCTCCGACACCAGGTCGGAGATTCTCAGAGCGAATTCAGCGTTGCTGGCGACCGGACGTTTGGGGGCGCGCTAACTGCGGTCTACACATAAGCTCTACCGCAGTCTCTCACTGCTGGGCGAAAATCACCGACGCATTTGTAACCGTCTTATCCACGTCAATCATTTCGAAGTGCGACGTATCGGTCGCATAAATGACATAGCTATAGCTGGCCACCGGCGTAGTCAGCGGCGTAGTCAGAGTGACCGTGCCATCGCCCGTACCCAGAAGCGTGTATGCCCCGGTCAGGGTTACGCCCGCGGGATGGGCGGCATCGTACTGCGAGCCGTTGACGCACTGGGCGGTGCACGTACCCGTGTTCACCCAACTGAGCCACAGATTGTCCGCAACCGGATCGACGCTGGTGGTGGCGCTGGAAGCGGTGGTGGCAGCGTAAGTACTGGTGATCATCGAGGGCGTATAGAGGCCCCCTGGCTCGGCCTTCTGGGGCAGCATGGTTCCCGTCATCACCGAGGTACTGGACTGATCGAGCAGAAGACCACGGTTGGCGCCGCTGGCGTAGAGGATGAACTGCATTGGAACGGGCGGATTCGCGGCCGCATTTCCCAGGAGATTCACGGTGTAACGTCCGCAGTTGCTGCAGCCGGCGGCAGAGTATTTGTACCCGGTTCCAAAGGATTGCGCGGGGCCCGTGATCGCGCCGGCGTCATTCTGGTCGAAGGTTCCGCTAATGTTGCCTGCGCCGTCGGTGGTCGCGAGAGTCAGGGAAACGTTGCTGCCCGTGCCGTCCACACCCGTCAGATTCACCACGGTGTTGCCTTTGAGGGCAGAGTTGTCGTACGTCTGCGTGGAATCCTGAAGGACTATGGTTCCCGACAGCGCCGGGTGACTGGCATCGAATGTCGTTGTCGAGATCGCATACAGGGTTAGCGGAGTGGTGGCGCTCTTCGTCCCGGAGACTCCGTACAGCGCGAATATGTAGGTCTGGCTGTTCGCGTTCAGGGTTAGAGTTCCGACACCGTTCGTCATGGTGTAGCTGCCGGTGACGGCGAGCGGAGTTCCGTTCGTGCCCGCGCCATTGTCATTGGTATCGAGGAGACCACCAGCTATACCGCCATTTCCGTCCAGGGGCAATAAACCGGCGTATCCGACCCGATTGCCGCTAAGATCGGCACCGGAAAATTCGAATACGAACGTGCCATTCAGCGCCGATGCGTTAGTGAACGCGGAAAGGGTAACCGGCTCGATCACGCCGGAGCCGTGGGGGTTGGTGCCGCTCTGGGTTGACTCGATCATACCGATATCGCCAGCGGCATCGAGCACCAAGGTGTAGGTGTGCGATATCGAGCCGGAGGCAGTCAGCGTTAGCGTTCCTTGATTATTAGAATTCAGTGTGTAGGTGCCTGCTGTGTTGTTCCAGGAAACAGGGCCTGCCGTCGTCCACTGATCCACTACTCCGGATTGGATGGTGCCGTTGCCACCAGACATGAGCGAGCCCACTACCGCGGTTGCTCCGGTGGCGTCAAAGCCCGAGGAGCGGAATGCGTAGGTGCCGGAAGGAAGCCGGGAACTCAGGACCGTCACCTTGGCATTGGCGACGCCGTCGGCAGGGTCGAGCGTTGAAGTCGCCTGGACGGTGAACTTTCCGCTTGGAACAGAAGAGGGAGCCGTGTACAGACCGTTGGCATCGATGGTTCCGCAGGCCGAGGCACAGCTGGCGATTGACCAGGTGAAATTCTGAGGCGCGTCGTCGGGGATGGCGACAGCCGTGAACTGTTGGGTCAATCCGGCGCCGACATTGACTGGGCTGGGCGTAAGCTGCACCGAAATAGCCAGAACGCTGATGGTGAGAAAGTCCGACTTGGTAGTGTCAGCTTGCGAGGTCGCCGTGACCGTGATCTTCGGCGTCGCCGGGGCGGTCGAGGGGGCCGTGTAGTTCCCAGTGCTGTCGATGCTTCCGCAAAGAGTCGGATTGTTAGTGCAGTCGGTGCCGCCCTGGGTGAGGGTCCAGGTCACGGCTGTGTTGTTGGTCCCGGTTACCGCTGCGGTGAACTGCTCGACCTGCGTTACATAGAAAACGGTCAAGTTGCCGGCATCGCTCACGCTGACGGTAACGCCGCTGCCCGTGCCGTTGCCGCCCTTCGCGCAACCGCCGGCCAGAGCCAGACTCAGCAAAGCCACCGCAAACATCAAATTCTTTGTCATAATCGGATCTCTTTGAACCAAGTCTCTTCGAACCGCTTTCTTCGAACCAGCAGTCTTTTTGAACCCGCCCGCAGGGAATGCGTTGCCTGATGGAAAAGACGGCGTCTACCTGGGACCAATCCCAATTCACGAGCAGCCATAAGGCCAAATTGTTATTCAAATCAGCAGGTTACAAATGTACCTGAATCCAAGGTACTTTGTCTGCGTGAGAAGAGGTTGAGCCGAGGCCTGCAGCAGAACGGCCTGCGCAAGGAATTGCAGCTTTCGAAGAAGTTCTCAGTTCCCAGTTCTCAGTGGTGAACGGATTCGTTTTGAGTGGGGACGGCGAACTGAGAACTGGGAGCTTTCTTGGCCGTCTCCAGCAACGGACGCAACTGAGCGGCGGTGATGCCCAGTGTCCCTCCGGAAAAGCCGTCAATGTAAGCGGAGTTGATGCCCACTACTTCACCGCTCTGGTTCAGCACCGGGCCGCCGCTGCCGCCTCGCGCCGTGGGCGCGTCATAGATCAGCTTGTCGCCGGTAACATCACCGATGTGCCCAAACGTCGCCGAAGGCCGGATCAGCGATAAGGCCGCCAGTTCTCCCGCCGTGTCGGCATCGTCCGGATGCGACGAAAGGCGTTCATACACCACGGCTGGCGACTTCGCGACCATGCCGGTCACTCCCATGGGATACGCCAGCACGCTCACCGACTCGCCCACATGGGGCAGTGTTTGGGACAGGGTCAACGGGTGCAGTTTCTTGGTGAAGGCGGTTACTTCGAGGCGCAGCAGCGCCAAGTCTGCATGTTCGGCCACCACGGCCGTCTCCAGCTTTACCGGAAGCGGCGAGCCCGGAAAATATGCCACCAGCGCTTCCAGTACTGGCGATCCGCCATGCCGCAGGGCCGCCGCGACTTCGCGATCTCCGAACCAGGGCTCGGCCACATGCCGATTGGTGGCGAGCAGTCCGGGCGCTACTACAAAGCCCGTACCCGCCACACGAGCGCGAAAACTCTGCGCATGGCCGGAGACGTGATAGATCCCGTAGACGTAAGCTACCGACTCTCGCGCATTGTCCAGTGCCGCCGGCGAAAACGATTGCCGGCGTTCCAGATCCGCCACTTGGCTGGTGAGCTGGTGCACCTGCTGCTCCAGGCCGGAGGTCTCCGGAGGAGCGTAGTAGTGCGCCATAATGCCGGCACCCGCCAGCGCCAGCACGCCCAGCACACCCTGAACAAAGCGCTGCCAGGTTTCAACCAGTTCGCCTTCCGGACTTCCTTCCGCACTATCGGAATTGAACATGAGCCGCCAGGCCCGGCACGGAGGGAAATGTCCGGGTAGCCACTATCGTGACCCATTCGGGCCAAGGCGTGTAGGGTACAGAAGTCGGGTGGAACGCGCCCAAAGGTAACTGAAAACCAGCACCCAGTACTTAGCATCCAGTACCCAGTGGACTCCGTGGAGACGCGGCTGGCTGCGTCTCGGCATTGCCGCGCTGACGGAGAGCGGCAAGCCCCACCTCTACTCGACCCCTAGGCGCTTGGCCATCTCTTCGTAGAGGAAGCCCTCGCCGGGACGATAGGGCTGGATCCATTCTCCATCAATCACAAACTGCGGGACGGCGCGCTTGCCGGTGTGTTTCACGACCTCGTCGGCAGCTCCCGGCGTGGCCGCGATGTTGATGTCGGTGTAGGGCAGCTTGTGCTGGTCGAGAAAGCGCTTGGCCTCGCGGCAGTCCGGACACCCAGGGATGGAGTAAACGGTGATTTCCATTCGATATCTAGAGTTTCGACGGGCGGGAGTTTCGTGTCAAACCCGCTCCAGTTCGTGCACCGTCCGTTCGTTCTGCACATTGCCGGTGTTCAGCGTGGTGGCTGGCTCAAACAGGACGATCCAGCATTCTTCGTCGGCCACGGGACGGTGCTCCACGCCGCGTGGCACTACGATGAACTCGCCCTCCTCGATCCATTCGTGGCGGTCGCGAAACTCCATGCGGAAGCGGCCTTTGACCACCAGGAACATCTCGTCTTCGTTCTCATGATGGTGAAAGACGAACTCGCCTTTGAGTTTGTCCAGCTTCACATATTGACCGTTGAGTTCGGCGGCGATGTAGGGCTTCCAGTATTCGGCGATCTTGGCAAATTTCTCGGCGATGTTAATTTTGGACATGGAATCCTCTAAGGTTGACTCTCCACTACTATCTTAGCGGATGGCGCGTCCACGGCTGCGGGTCGCAGGAAATTGGCTTGCGGCTGAGACTCTGCCGAGCTTTGCTCGGCTTGGACCCTTCGACTTCGCTCAGGGCAGGCTCGCGAG
>CAVRNL010000041.1:0-44567 GCA_963722485.1 uncultured Acidobacteriaceae bacterium | reverse complement strand
CGGCGGTGAGCGGGCGATGGACGATGAAAGTATAGAGAACGTAAAGCGTCGCCAGAAGAATGACGGTGGGAACGGCTCCGAGCAGTAATTCGCCTAGTTGTCGGAGTGTCTGGTCCATGGGCTGACGATCAAACTGACGATCAAATCCTTGATGATCTCACTGGCAGATTCTGCCGGAAGAAGAGCCGCTTCTAAAACTAACAAAAATAGCATTGCGGCGAGGGAAGTGTCAATGGTTGGAGGGCAATGGTAGTGGGTCAACTGAGCCACTACCAGGGCAATTTGTCATACCACATTATCAAAGAACGAACTTTGGAGGCTGGCACAGCTCTGCACTGGCCTATCATGGGATTATTATTGCATCGGGCGGGTTGGAAGTCTGTGATGGCGCACACCGGCTGATTGTGATGAAAAAGGCAGCGGTTAGAGCGCGGAATTGGGAACGGTCGCCGCGGCAGTATCCATACTCCGCCGTGCCCTTCCCAAACCTCCGGAAACGAGAGCCGTTCAGCGGGCTAAAAAGACGGGGGCAAGCCCCGTCTTTACCTGAAGCTGGGGTTTTTTCCGCAGGCTGTGAAAGCCGCGCCCCGTTCAGAGGTCTCTTTGCGAAGCACTCTCTGAAAGTTACTTGGTCTCAATGATGTCTGGCAAGCATGAAGAGGCAAGCGAACAGGGCCACAATCGCAAGGCTGAACGCGGAAAGCATCAGCGTTGGAATCCAGAACAGAAATACTCTCAAGAACTTATTTCCAAGTCGACTGGCCACAAAAAACGATGTGAAGAACAGAATCGCGAGAATCCAGAACACAGGCGAAAAGAAATTCTCTGCGAACCCAGCCGAGACGACGGCCAGCCCAGTTGCCTTTTCCCTACTGATGCCCCTAAAGGCAAGCCAAGAACCCGGACCAACACACTCCGCGAGAATTATCGCGGCTAATCCGCTGAGGATGCCCTTGACGTAATCCATAACTCTTGGTCGCGCCGGATTATACGCCAGACGTCTGGCCAGCGCCTTTGACCATCGCAGCATGCCGCGGCGGTCGCTGTTAGGGCTGCTTACAAAGGGATGATCCCGTGACTGCGGGGCTCAAATTTGCTAAAAGGGGCAACACAGGTTTCGATGCGAGCGGGCAAATGGAAGGGTGGTCGCTCAGTTCGCGCACCGTGAGCGGCGCGCTGCCTTCCGGCTTAAAGTCTTGCAGCCATTTGACGACGCTCATGGCCGAACTCGGGAACGGGCGCTCGTGGTCGGGATCGATCCAGACGTAATGCGTGGCTTTGCGCTTACGAACAACTTCCGCTATAAACACTTCCGCGCCATTGCGGGTAACGGCGCCCCCGCTGGATTGTAAGTCCAGATTTTCCAGCATTCCGCGGAAACGTAAGACTTGATCCTCGGACAATGTTCCTTGGAGTGTTTCAGTGCCTCTCTCCGTCAGTCTGGATACGCGGTAATAGCCGCTGCGATACAGCGCGAAGCATATCTGGGGATTGCCTTGCTCCTGGTGCCAATCGACAATATGGCCGCTGCTGTAGGAGAGCCTGGCGAATAAACTATCCTTATCCTGATCATGGCCCTGCGTTCTGGATTGTGCAAAGGACAAAGTCGAGATCAACAACATCAGCGTAGTTCCTAAGGCAATCGCCTGCGGTCGCATCTCAATTTCCCTCCTATTGATGAACGAACGCCGGTACTAATCCTTGCGCGAAAAAGCCTGCCTTTGCGGGCGGACGTCGAGAAGAGAGGGCATTTGCCGTTTGAGCAGCCCGGAACGGACGAGCCGTTCTGAGGCTTCACGCGGGCGAGGGCGCCCGCGCCACAGGGGCTACTGCTTTGGAATGTTGCTATCCGCCGGGGTCTGACTCGGCGCGGCTTTCGGATCGGCCGCCACTGGCGCGGCAGGCGTCGTCATTGCGCTCTCTGGATTGAGCAAGTGATCGGGGCTGGGGCCTAATCCGAGTTTGATCAGGGCTCGGGAATCTGGCGTCGTCTTCGACTGCCATCCGTGATCTGCCTGATAGCGCTGCATCGCGGCCTGCGTGGCGCTGTCCCACGATCCCGTTGGTTCTCCTTGCAGGTAGTGCTCGCGGATGAGCGCCGTCTGAATTTCGCGAGCGCGAGTCGAGTCAATCGCCTGCTGACCGTGCTTCCTAGCAACCTGCCGGGAGCCCTTCTTGCCGCGAGTGCCTTTGCCCTTCTGCGCCGAGGTGCTCTTCTGAACTGAGGTACTCTTCTGAGTTGAGCTGCGCTTGGGAGCCGCGGTGTGCGCGGCGGCCGCGTGCGTGGTGGTCGCCTGCGTGGTGGTGCGATGCGCTGGTTTCTTGGCGGGTGCTGCGGCAGATTCCGCCGGTTTCTCTGGCGGAGTGGACGTCTGTGTCTGCGCGATGGCGAGTCCAGGCACGGCCAGGCAGAGCAGGCTGCAAAGCTTTAATCGTCGCCAACGTCGAATTCGATCAGCCCGCAGCATGTTTAGAATCTTCAATCTTCCGTCACTCGAATCGTCCGTCACTCGCCAATCCCAGAACTGCGACAACAGGCAGCAGCCGAGATGCGCTCGGCCTGGACGGGCGAGGGCGCCCGTCCCCACACAGGCACTCTAGTCTTGCGTCCAACAAAAAACCGGCGAGACCGGCCCACCCCTTATGGTCACTGAAATAGGGATGGAGTGCCAGTCTCGCCGGTGTACTTGTCGGTTACGGAAGTGTGCCTGCCAGGAAGATGGTCCCGTCCTGCGACCTTGCGCCTCGCGGACGCACCAGGAACACCACATCCTGCCCGCTCTTCAGCGACGACTCGATCTTGGTAAAGTCATCGGGACTGTTCACGGGCTGCTTGTTCACTTCGAGGATCACGTCGCCGCGATTCAGACCGAGATCCTCGGCGAACGATCCCTGCTTCACGTCCTGCACCACCACGCCCTTGCCGGCGGCAATGCTCAGACGATCGGCGAGATCGGGAGTGATGCTGCGAACCGTGACTCCGAACTTGCTGGCTTTGGGCGCTTCCTCACTCTGGTTTTCTTCTTCTTCGCCCAGACGGGCAGCAAACAGTTTCGAGCGATCGGCGATGGTGACCGTCGCATCTTGCTTCTTGCCGTTGCGGACGAAGGCGAGCTTGGCCTTCGAGCCCGGCTTGCGGGAAGCGATGTCGGCCACCAGATCGTCGCCACTCTTGACGTCCCTACCATCCACGGAGGTAATAGTGTCGCCGATCTTCAGGCCTGCCTCGTCGGCCGGGCTGCCGGAGATCACGTTCGAGACCGTCACACCCGATCCGTAAATGCGGGCAATGGCCGGGTTCGGTTGTGCGGAGAACTCGATCCCAATGGAGCCGCGCGCCACGCGGTGTTCCGGCCCGATCAACTGGTTGTAGACCTGAGTGACCGTATTCGAAGGCATGGCGAAGCCCACACCCGCGTACGAACTGGTCTCGGTGAGGATGGCAGTGTTGATGCCGATCACTTCACCGGCCATGTTTACCAGCGGCCCACCGGAATTGCCGGGATTGATGGCGGCGTCGGTTTGAATGAAAGACTGGAACTGCCGGTTAGGGACGATGTTGCGCCCCTTGGCCGACACGATGCCCGCGGTGACGGTTTCCTGCAATCCAAAGGGACTGCCGATAGCCAGCACCCAGTCGCCAACTTCCATGCCGTCGGAGTTGCCCAGTTTCGCGGCCGGCAGCGGGTGATCGACCTCGATCTTGATCACCGCCAGGTCGGTTTCCTGGTCCATGCCGATCAACTTGGCATCACGGCCGGGAGAGGCCGGGTTATCATCCTGCAACTTCACCCGAATGCGATCGGCCTTCTCGACTACGTGCCGGTTGGTAACGATGTAGCCCTTTGAATCCACGATCACGCCGGAACCGAGCGAGCGTTGGCGGATGGTGCCCGGTTCTCCTCCCTGACCGCCTTGGCCGCCGAAGAACTTGTCAAAGAAATCCTGGAACGGGCTGTCTTCCTCGCCGCCCTGATCCTGGTCGTCCGGATCGGGACGCACGGAGCGCCCACGGCGGTGCGGGCTCTTGATGGTCGACTCGGTATTGATGTTCACCACGCTCGGCTCCAGTTGCTTGGAAATCTGTGAGAAAGCAGTCGAGAGCTGTTGCGGAGCGGGAATGGTCAGCGGGGTGGCATCGGAAGACTTCTGCCCCTCCTTGCCTTTCACTCCAGAAGAGACCACCGTGCCAATCAGAATTCCGACGGTCAGCGTCGCTAGAATCGTAAAAGTGTAGGCCCAGCGGTTGGCCTTGAGGCGCACCCAAAAGGCGCCTTCGCGCGAATCCATTGATTTCCTCCTGAAACTGCCTGATTTTTTATTATACCTTCGCCCCAGGCAGGGATCGGTTCGAAGGGCGGTAAATCGATTAGACGCAGAAAAGGGGGTTGGCGTTCACGGGTGGGCGAGAATGTTTCGGTGGCAGGGCTTTGCCCAGCCGGGACGGGGCAGAGCCCCGTCACCACACAACCCCCGTTACAGTTTCAGCGTCATCAGCGCCAAAAAAAGTCCGGTATAGCCGGCTATGACCAGCAACACCAGAAGCGCTCCAAAACTCAGGACGTTGAAGATTCCCCACGGCTTCTCGACTGCGCCCAGCGCCAGCTTCCACAGTCCGAAACTGCCCGCCAGCGCGCAGGCCGGCAACACGAATAGCCCGATCAGCCGCCCGTGCGCCACCTGGGGAAAAACGATCAGGAACGCCACGGCAGGAAGGAAGACCAAAGCCGGGATGATGGCCAGCGGTGCGCCGATCAGGAACGCGCGCTCCCGCGCTCGCCATCGGGTGATCGGGTCATCGGGTGATCGGGTCATCTGACCATCGGGTAGTAGGGCGATCGGGTCATCTGAATCAACTGGACTATTGCGACTCGGGTTTTAGATCTCCCGATGACCCGATGGTCAGATGACCCGATTCTACTTGGCTTCGTACACGGTCTTGCCGCCGACTACGGTGCGCAGAACTTTCGTCTCGAGGATTTTCGGCGGCAGGGCTGCGGTAATGTCGCGATCTAGAACTACAAAGTCGGCCAGCATGCCCGGCTCGATCTTGCCTTTTTGCTTTTCGGCGAACTCGGCAAAAGCCGAGCCCGTGGTGTAGGCGGCGATTGTCTGCTCGATGTTCAGTTTCTGCGCGGGATAGTAACTTTTCTTTCCGTCTTCGCTCATACGGGTAAGAGCCGCGTAGATCCCTCGAAATGGCGTGACCGGTTCGACCGGATAGTCCGTGCCAAAGGCTAGCACCACGCCGTGGCGAAGAAACTCAGCCCACGCATAGGAATGCTCGGCGCGCTTCGGTCCCAGACGGGACTCGGCCCAGCTCATATCCGTAAGCAGGTGACTCGGCTGCATGGAGGCGATTGCTTTAAGCTCTTTGAACCGCAAGATCTGCTGTGGCGTGGTGACCTGCGCATGCTCGATGCGAAGCCGGTAATCATTGTTGTTGCCGCCGTCGGCCACCTTCGCCTTGGCTTCTCTTGCCGCTTCCTCCGCTTCTGCAAAGGCGTCGAGCGCCAACTGCACCCCTTTGTCGCCGATGGCGTGAAAGCCGATCTGATATCCGGCCAGCACACGCTCCTTGGTCATCGCATTCAGCTTGGCCGCGTCGTATTGCGGCATACCGCTGTTCTTCGGGTCGTCGCTGTAGGGATCGAGCAAGGCGGCGGTTTTCGAGCCGAGCGAACCATCCATGAAGCCCTTCAGCATCCCGGTGTGGAGCATGGTGTCGGACACGGGATGCGAGTCGCGCTTGCCGTTCAGGTCTTCAATCGAGTCGTCGAAAGACAGCCACTCGGAAATCCTCGCGGTCAGTTTTCCGTCGCGTTCGAGTTCCTCGTAAATCTGAAAGTCATCCCACTGCGAGTAGTCCTGCGCGGAGGTGACGCCGTGACTCGCCAAGTCCGCAAGCGCCAGTTCGATGGCTTGCCGGCGCTTGTCGTGCGTCGGTTTGGGAATCGCTGCCTCGACCGCCTCTTGCGCTTTCTCGCGCAGAATGCCGATGGGCGTGCCCGCCTCGTCGCGATCGATCTTCCCACCTTCAGGATCGCGAGTGGCAACGGTGATGCTGGCCAGTTGCAAGGCGCGCGTGTTGGCCACCGCGATGTGCCCATCCACACGCGTCAGAAAAACCGGATGGCTGCTGCTCACCTCGTCCACATCCCAGCGCGTGGGCAGAACCTTGACCGGCCACAGAGTTTCGTCCCAGCCGCCACCCACGATCCAGTCCCCGGGCGCCGCTTTTTCGACCCAGGCGAGGATCCGGTCGCGAAACTCATCCAGTGTCTTCACGCCGGTCAGGTTCACGTTCATCTTCTCCAGTCCTGCGCTGGCCAGGTGCATGTGGGCATCATTGAATCCGGGCATGACGAAGTGGCCCTCGAGATCGACGATCTTTGTCTCCGGCCCCTTCAACTTCATGATCTCGTCACGCGTCCCGACGGCGATGATGCGGTCGCCGAGGATCGCCAGCGCCTCCGCGCGCTGGCCCACACCCAGCGAAGAAGCGGCATCGACCACTCCGGTGTAGATGTTGCCGTGGGTAAAGATCAGGTCCGCTTTCGGCTTCTGAACGCTCTGCGCGGACACACCAGCGGCCACGGCCAACAGAAGCATCGGAGCGATTCGCATCATCGTCATTATTCCCCTACTCCCGACAGTGTCAGCATGGTAAGTAGAATGCGCCTCAGCCCGAGGTCTCGTCCATTGCAGTCGAACCATTCTTGCAACGTGTGCGCGCCGCCGCCGGAGCCGCCGCCGCCAATCGCAATGGCCTCGCGGCCGAGCGACAGCGGGATATTGGCATCGGTCGAAGCCCGCTGCACCTGAGCCGTATTGCCGAGTTGCGCATCCACGGCGCGAATTACCTTGAGAAGGCGCGCGTCCGGCGCCAGTTCGCCCGCCGGACGACTCCCGATCTCGACCACTTCGCTCTGGACCACGAGAGGCTTCCGTGCTCCGTGCTGAGCCGCGGAACGATTTTCCGCGGCAATCGCCTGCTCCAGCGCGATGCGCAGCGCCCGCTCCAGCCGGTCGATTTCGGCCGTGGAGGTGGAACGCAGATCGACTCTCATGCTGGCGGACTCCGGAATGGAATTCACGGAAGTCCCGCCGCGAATCACGCCGATATTGAACGTTGTTTTCGGCGAGGCGGGCACCGGAGTTTGACTGAGGGCCTCAATCGCGCGGGAGAGCGCAATGATCGGATTGGGCGCGCCGAAATCGCTCCACGAGTGGCCGCCGGGACCGCGCACGATCACCTCGAAACGGCGGCTGCCCAAGGCTTCGGCGACGACTGTGTCCGTTCCGGCGCCATCGACGACCACGCTGTAGGCGATCGCGTCGCGCCAGCGCGGCGTCGCGAAAACATGGCGCATGCCGCGGAGATCGCCTTCGCCTTCTTCCCCGACGTTGCCAATGAACACAAAGGGTAGCGCGTGCGAAATTCGCGTGCTGCCGAGGACGCTGGCTACGGCCAGCATGGCGGCAATGCCCGCTCCGTTATCGGAGACACCGGGTCCATACAACCGGCTGCCCTGTTGCCGGATATTCAACGGCGTTGCCGCCGGAAAGACGGTATCGATATGGGCGCTGAGTGAAACAAAACGGCTTCCGCGGCCGGGACGAACGCCGAACACGTTGCCCACCTCATCCACCTGCACGTCGATGAGGCCGAGTTCGTGAAAACGGCCAGCCAGCCAGGCACCGCGCGCCGATTCTCCGAATGGAGGCGCGGCCACCCGCGTGACCTCCATCTGCCAAAGGGCAAACTCCGATTCCTGCGAGCGAAACCGATCGAATGCCGCGCGCACTTCCGGCGAGCCGGCGAGCCGCGCTACTTCCTCCTGCACCGGGGGATACGAATCGGAAGCTGCCACTTGCGGAATCGGCTCCATCCTGTGCGCCTATCTTATAACGACGGAGCGGAGGGCGGGACTTGACATAAGTTGTGTGGATTTGTCGACTTCGTCAGTGAACGCCGCGTAGGGTTTCGGCGGAATGAGATTCAATCGCCTGCATGCCGCTCATAATCATTGCGATTACGTTCTCGTCTCCAATCGCGGTGTTGATCATCAGGTGATAGAGGGCGCGCGTCGGCCATTCCGCGTTGAAGTAGTGTTTAATGTAGGCGCTCCGCTCCTTGTCCACGTTCTCCACCAGGTCTTCGGCCTCTTCGCGGCGCTTGCCGGCTGCCACCAGGCGGCGAATCTTTTCGTCGCGCGGAGCATAGGTGAAGACGCGGAAAGTGTCCTCGCGTTCGCGCAGGAAAAACGGAGCGCCACGGCCGACAATCACCGCGTCACCTTCCGCCGCAATCGTGCGCATGATCTCTCCCACCATGGCCATCATGCGATCAGTGTCAAATGCGTGCGAGGCATCGAGAGAAATGCCGCGTTCGTAACTGCCCCGCCAGAAAGCTTTGGCTAAGCGGTAGAGGCGGCTGTCGACGCGCTCATCGCACGAAGCGACTGCCGACTCGGTCACCTGAGCGCGCTGGGCGATCCGGGTGGTCAGTTGCTGGTCCCAGAGCGTCCAGCCTAACCGGCGGGCCAGTTCGACGGCAATGGCTCCGCCGCCACTGCCAAATTCCCGTTCCAGAGTAACGATGCGAATCATTGCAAACCTCCTTCCGTCCTATGCTGGACTACCAGCGTCTCGCTCATCCGGCGGGGCGGGGCGCCCGGCTCTCCACTAGTGAGCCACGATCTCGGCTCCGGGCTTCGCGTTCTTGATCAAAAAGGCAAAAGGGACCAGGCAAAGGATCACGACCGCGAGCACCCAGAAGTTATCGATGTACGCCAGCATGGTCGACTGCTGGACCACATTCGCCTGCATCAGCGCATACGCATGCTGCTGCGCGGAAGTGCCTCCGGAACCGGGCCCAGCGCCACCTACCGCGAAAGCATTCGTCATCCCGTGCAGCGCCGACTGAAACTGCGGATTGGCGGCGTTCAGCTTCTCCACCAGCCGCGTCTGGTGAAACTGGGCGCGGCGAGACAGGCCGGTGGTGACAAAAGATATCCCGAAGCTGCCGCCAATATTTCTGGCGAGGTTCATCAAACCGGACGCGGCATTGTTCTTCTCGCGTGGCAGAGACGCATACGCAGCGATGTTAATGGGCATGAACAGACAAGAGAGTCCGACCGCCTGGTAGACGCGCGCCATGATCATGGCGTGGAAATCCACGCTCAGGTCGAAGGTCGTCATATGGAACAGCGAAAACGAGAGCATGGGCAAACCAAAAAGCAGCATCCAGCGAGGGCTGTAGCGCGAAAGCATAAATCCAACAATCGGCATCATCAGCATGATGGCGAAACCGCCCGGCATGAGCGCCAGCCCGGAGCGTTCGGCAGTGTAGCCCAACATCGTCTGCATGAACAGCGGCAAGAGCAGGGTGCTGCCGAGCAGGACAAATCCCAGCATGAACATCAGAAAGTTGGAGGTGGCGAAGCTGCGCTGGCGAAATAAATGCAGGTCGACGATAGGATCCTTCTGGTACCACTCCCAGAAAACGACGAAGATCAGCGATACGGCAGAGACCACGCTCAGCCCTACGATGAAGTGCGACTCGAACCAGTCTTCGCGTTGTCCTTTGTCGAGGACCACCTGCAGCGTTCCGAGGCCGAGCGCGACCAAGCCGAGTCCGATGTAGTCGATGCGGGTTTCGCTCAGCTTGCGGCGCCTGAAGTAGGGAGGATCCTGGATGAGGCGTTGCGTCAACACCAGCGAAAGAATGCCGACTGGAATATTGATGAAGAAAATCCAGCGCCAGCTGAAATCGTCGGTGAGCCAGCCTCCGAGCGTGGGACCGATGGCCGGAGCCACCACCACCGCGATGCCGTAAACAGCGAATGCCATGCCGCGTTTAGCGGGAGGAAAGGTATCGACGAGGATGGCCTGTGAACTCGGTTGCAAACCTCCGCCACCCGCTCCCTGAAGAATGCGGAAGACGATCAACATGCCGAGATTGGGCGCGAGTCCGCACAAAAACGAACTGAGGGTGAAGACAACGACACAGCCCATGTAAAAACGCTTGCGGCCGAGGATCGAAGACAGCCATCCACTCAACGGCAGCACGATGGCATTCGACACTAGATAGGATGTTAATATCCACGTACTTTCGTCCTGACCCGCCGAGAGACTGCCGGCGACATGGGGCAGCGCCACGTTGGCGATGCTGGTATCGAGCACCTCCATGAACGTGGCCAGCGTTACCACCAGAGCGATGATCCACGGATTGACCGGGGACCGCCATTCGGCGGCGTCATTCATGGTGATGGCAGCAGCGCCCATTATTATGGAAACCCATGTTTCAAAGTTTCAGAGTTTCAAGGTTTCAAAGTTAACTCCAGAGAAGTTCGGCCTGACTTTGAAACCCTGAAACCTTGCCGTTATTTAGTCCAAACCTTCGGCACCACCGACATTCCGGGGCGCAGTTCGTGTCCCTTGGTCTCGTCTTTGTCAAACACGATTTTCACCGGAACGCGCTGCACCACTTTGACGTAGTTGCCCGTGGCGTTCTCGGGAGGCAGCAGGCTGAAGCGCGCGCCGCTGGCGCCGGCGATGGAATCGACATGCCCCTTGTAGGTCTTGCCGGTCGCATCCACCGCAATCTCAGCCGGCAAACCGGGCTTCATCTTCGCGAGTTGCGTCTCCTTGAAGTTCGCCGTGACCCAGAGATCCCCTTCATCGAGCGGGATGACCTTCATCATCTCCTGGCCGGGCTGCACGTTTTGACCGACCTCTACCGTACGATTACTGACGGCTCCGCTGACCGGCGCAATCACTTTCGTGTACTGGAGATTCAGTTCCGCCTGATCCAATTCGGCCTTTCTGCGATCGGCATTGGCTTCGGCGGAAAGGGCGCGGGCGCGGGTGACCCGCATGGTCTGGGGCGCGGTGTCTGCGGTGCGAAGCTCGGCGCCAGCCTGCGCCAACTTGTCCTGTGCCTGTTCGATCTGGGACGCAAGAGCGTCGGCGCGGGCGCGCGCCGCTTGCACGGTGGCGGCGGCAGACTGAGCGCCGGCGACGGCTTGATCGTACTGCTGCTGCGAAATCTCCTGCTTGTCGATCAGTTGCTTGTAGCGGACAAGATCATTCTGCGCTTTGGTGTTGTTAGCCTCCGCTTCCACGACCTGCGACTTGGCCGCTTCCAGTTGCTGGCGGGCAGCCGCGATTCCAGCCTTCGCCATGGACACGCCGGCCTGCGCGCCGCTCACCTGGCTCGCAGTGCTCACGTTGGTGATGGGAACGTTAATGCCCGCGGCTGCGGCCTGGGCCTGGGCCTCGGCGTATATGGCGCGCGCCTGCGCGACGGCGACTTCGTAGTCGGCCGGATCGATTTCCACCAGCACCGTTCCCTTCTCGACGTACTGGTTGTCTTGCACGTTGAGCTTGATTACGTGGCCGCCGACGCGCGCGCTCACCGAGTTCACATGCCCGTCGACCTGCGCGTCGTCGGTGGATTCGTAGCTTGCGAAGTATCGCCACAGAAAGAAAACAGCAATCAGAATCACGAGGCCGGCGAGAATGAACCACACCTTCGTGTGCGGATGGTTCAAAAACGCGGGCCGCCTCTGATAAAGGGCTTCGCTGTCCGCCGGAGACTGCGGCGGCACAGGCGCCTCCGGTTGCGGTTTGGGCTCGGCTACAACGCTGCTGCTTGGTTCCACCATTGGCTACTTCCCTTTCAAGTATTCGCGAACGCCGTCTTCGGCGCGCCCCAGGGCTCGCGCAAAAGAAACTTTGGCGAGGTTATGAAGATAAAGGCTCGAGATCAAACTCTCGTGCGCAGCCGCCACCGCTTCCTGCGCCTGAACCACTTCCAGGTTGTCGGTGACCCCGGCGGAGAAACGGTCCTGCGATTGGGTGAGCGCCTGCTCGGCAAGATTCACCGAACTCTGGGCGACTTCCACCTGATCGCTGGACGACTTGAGGTCGAGCAGGGCGTTGCGGATATCCTGATCGATCTGAGCACGGACGTCCGCCATCTGCGCTTGCGCCTGCCGCAAGCTGGCTTCGGCCTTCAGAACATCTCCATGAACCCTGCCACCCTGGAAGATCGGAATGTTCAGCGTGCCGACGACCGCGTACGTAGGCAGCACATCGCCGGGAGCCGCTCCGATTTCGCCAAAGTTTACCGCCATATCGAGGGTGGGAAAATATCCGGCGGTGGCGGCGCTGCGCTCCAGTTGCGCGGCCACCAGACGATCGCGCGCCGCTTTGTAATCGGAGCGCAGCGAATACGCACGCTGCAAAGTGGTCTCAAGATCGGGGATGGGAAAAGCCTCATAAGGAGCTTTATCGGCCAATTCGAATTCCTGGCCGGACGCGAGTCCGATCATGCGTGCCAGCGAAATTTTCTGCTTCGCAAAGTCATTCGTGGCCGCGATCAGTTGCTGTTGACGTGCCTGGTATTCGACCTGCGCCCGCAGGGTGTCGATGGCCGGAGCGACGCCCGCCTGTTGTTGCGCAACCGCTTTCTGGTGGAGAGCGCGCGCCGTCTCGACCTGCGCCTGCGCGGTTTCCACGCGGGCTGCCCCGGCAATCGCCTGCAGATAGGCATTGCCCGTCGCGAGCACGACCAGATCGCGCGCGTCCTTCAGATTGAACTTGGCTGCGCCCTCGCCGATCACGGAAGAACGGTATTTCTGGATAGCCTGCCAGTCGAAGACTCGTTGCGTGGCCGAGGCGCGCACGTCAAAAAAGGAGTAGGGCCCAATGATGGCAGGAATACCAGGAAGCAGCTTGGCACTGAAGCCTTCCGATTCCGTGCTTAACTTTTGTCTGACCTCCTGCACATCCCCGCTGACGTTCGGAAGCAGGGCGCTGAGTTGCTGCCATTTCTGTCCACGGGCCGCGATGGTGTTGTATTCCGACAACAGACCGGCTAAGTTCTGACGCAAAGCGCGCTCGATAGCATCGCTGAAGGTTAGCCGCAGGACTCCGGGGGTCGGCTTGGCGTCCGGCACACTGCCAAACACTGGATTCTGCGCCGAGGTTGGAACCTGCACGGCAGTTGGAATTGAATTCTGGGCGCATAGCGCCGCAGGCAAGATGCCGATAGACGCAATCAGATAAACGACCCGCAAAAAGAATGCACAATGGCACGGCAATGGGCGGGTGAGACGGTCTGCGGAAGACATGGACCCTGGATTCTCTCCTTACGAATAAAAATCATAAGTCTTTTCGACTCTTCTTGGTGAAGATCCGATGCAAATTGTTGAACCGCCACGCGATCGAACGCGGACCCACACCGGTTTACAGGTGCGTTCCCGCCGTTAAACCATCCTACCGATTTCGCGTGCAGTTCCGCCAGCGGATTGCTCGAAACTTCGACGAACCGTTCAACTGGAGAAGGCGTTCGCGATGCGAATTCCGCTTTCGCAATCGCGGGGACACTCTACGGCATGGTGACCTTGGTCATCTTGTGTAACCTCCTCTCAACGTTCAATCTAGGGGGTGAGTCAAGCACTTCCCCGTGGACAAGAAACTGCGTGAGGGGAGTCGTGCGTATGAGCGAAGCCACGAAACCATCGCCCAAAGGATCGGACTGGACGCGCCTGCTCACAGATCCCGACCTGGTCAGCCATCTCGGGAAACTGCTCCAGACCTATCGTGAGGTTCCTCCGGAACAGCGCGAAACGGCGTTGCTGCGGGCGATGCGCGAAATCAAAGACGCCGCCATCAAGGCCCGCGAAGCGCAGACAAGCGCACCCGTAGCCGCGGCGCCGGCGCCACCTGCCGTGCTCCCCCATCCCGAACCGGTGAAGGAAACGCCCCCCTTCGAACCGGACTTGTTCACCCCGATATTGGAATCGGATCGCCGCCGTTTTCACCGGATCAAATGCTATGTTGCAGTGGAAATACACATTGAGGGCGTAGAAGAGCCGGTGTGGGGCAATCTGGCGAATGTGGGCCGCGGCGGATGCATGGTCGAGACCGCCGGCGCCGTGCCTGCGGGCAAGGCCCTGGAAATCGGCCTGTGGGTGGCCAGCGGCAAGATCTGGGTGAAAGGCGTCATCCTCAGCGGAGTCGCGACGCGCAGCGCGCCGTCGTTTGGCGTCCGGGTGAAATTCTCCGAAGCGGAACTGTCGGAAAAGGAACACCTGCGGGAATTTCTTAAATTCGTCGACAGCACCGCCCGCAAGTCCCAAGCCGGAAAAGCCTATGTCGCCCAATTGAAGGGCTAAGGCCGCTCCGTCTAAACCCGACCTCGCCAGCAACTTTTCCTGGGGTTCGGGTTCAATCCTAATGAGGCCAATCAGGATGGAAATGCCTGTGCGCAGACGCCAGAAATAGCTGTCAGCCATCAGCTATCTCAGTAGGACCCTGACGGCTGAGAGCTGATAGCTGAAAGCTGGTTTTCTATGTCCATCACTCGACGCATTTTTCTTCGCAACGGCGCGCTGGCTGTTGTTGGCACGGCGGCGCTGCCGAGTTTTCTTACGCGCGCGGCCTTTGGCGTGGCTGCCCCCGGCGTTCGCACCAAGCGCCTGGTCGTGATCTTTCAGCGCGGCGCGGCGGACGGCCTCAACATCGTTGTGCCCCACGGCGAGCCGAGTTACTACGCCATGCGGCCGACCATCAACATCCCGAAGAAATCCGTGCTCGATCTCGACGGCTTTTTTGGATTGCATCCAGCAATGGCGTCTTTTGAGCCGCTCTGGAAACAGAGGCACCTCGCCATCGTGCACGCCGCCGGATCGCCCGATCCGACGCGCTCGCACTTCGATGCGCAGGACTTCATGGAATCAGGCACGCCCGGCGTCAAAGTCACGGACGACGGCTGGCTGAACCGCGCCTTGCGCGACCTTCCTGCCGGAGAATCGGCTGCTCGAGAACCCGCTACCGGAAAATCCGCGCTCGATAAGTCGGCCTTCCGTGCCATTGCGTTGGGGCCATCGCTGCCGCGCATTCTCTCCGGCAAAGAGCCGGCGATTGCGGTCAACAACCTGAACGATTTCTCCGTCGGCGGAAAAAATCCCAACGCCGCTCCGATGTCGAACACCTTCGAAGCCATGTACGATCACTCGGTCGACTCCGTGCTGCACGGCACCGGCCAGGAGACTTTCGACGCCGTCAAAACGCTGAAGGCCGCCGATCCCGCGCACTACACGCCCGCCGCCAACGCGAACTATCCCAAAGGACGCTTCGGCGACAGCTTGAAGCAACTGGCGCAACTGATCAAAGCGAATCTCGGCGTGCAAGTGGCGTTCGCCGATATCGGAGGCTGGGACCACCACGTTAACGAAGGGAGCACCCAAGGCCAGATCGCCAACGTGCTCGGCGATTTTTCGCAATCGATCGCCGCCTTCTGGACCGATCTCGGCGATCTCGGAGAAGACACGGTGGTAGTGACCATGTCCGAATTCGGCCGGACAGCCCGAGAAAATGGAAACCGCGGCACCGACCACGGCCACGCCAACGTAATGTTCGTCCTAGGTGGCCCGGTAAGCGGCGGCAAAGTCTATGGCCGCTGGCCGGGACTCGACCAGTCGCAGTTATATGAAGGCCGCGATTTGGCCGTGACCACTGACTTCAGGCTGGTGCTCAGCGAAGTCGTCTCGCGCTATCTGGGGAATAAGGATTTGAAGACGGTGTTTCCGGGATTTGATGTGCAGCCGGAGCAGTTCGTAAAGTTGCTCGCGTAGGGGCGGACGCATTCGTCCGCCCCGCCGGGCAAAGCCCGGCGGGCAAGCTGAGTCTAGCCCTGGAACGCAAATCTATGAAACGGGAATCCGCTTCCGAAGCACCCCGACAAAAGCGGCATCGGCCTTAAGCGAAACCATCTCCAGCGGAGAAAATCCCCGCGACCACGCAAGATAAAGCGTCGTCAGCAACAGCGCAATCGTGATGGCAAAATTGGGCCAGGCGTTCAGCGCCCATTGTCCGCGCCAGCTTAGCTCGCAAGCCCGAGAGAACGGCATGAAATACGGAATTGGCCATTGATAGCCGTCCGGACCGCGGCTTCCCAGAAAGTCCTCGAGTAGATGGATGTGAAAACTCAAGAAAGCCAGGCCAGCGGCCTTCCACCGCTGAGTTGCCAATGCGAATGACACGGCAGCAACGACGACCGCGAACGGAAGGCTATGCAATGAGTGATGGTAGGCCGAAAACCATTCGAGCGGATGATGCGAGTTGCGCGTCAGATATTCCGCGACGATCCCAAAGCCGTCAACATCGGGCACGACAGAGGCCAGAGTAACCAGAGCACGGTCCCTGCGGCTCAACGATGCGGAGTTTGCAAAGACCCATCCGGTGAAAAAGTGAGTGACCGGGCTCATGGGTTCACAACTCGATCAGCACATCCCCGCCCTCGATCTTCACCGGATACACCGCAATCTTCGCTCCCGGCGGACCGGCCTCGCCCGTCTTCGGATCCCACTCCCAACCATGCCATGGGCAAACGACTTTTCCTCCCGAGATCACGCCCTGGCCGAGCGGGCCTCCGCGATGCAGGCAGATGTTCTCCATGGCGCTGATTTCGCCGTTCACGTTGGCGATGCAAATGGTCTTGCCGCCGCAGGGAAATTCTTTGGCTTCGTTTGCGGCGGGGAGGTCGGATTGGGTAGCGAGCTTGATGAAAGGCATGTCCGCTCACGGAAGGTCGTGCTGAACGTAAGGGTCCTTCGACTTGCCCTCACCGCGCAAGCGCGGCCCGGGCGGCGCTCAGGATGACAAGAGTATATAGGGTTTAACTGACGGCTGATAGCTGACGGCTGACAGCTACTTCGGCTGCATCGTCTGCGCTACCATTACCCGGCGCTTGAAGTCGTCCATCATGTGCGACTCCAGCCGCACTTCGGTAGGGCGCTTGGCTAGCGTCATGGTGTCGATCTTGTCCTGCAGCTTGAGCAGCGCGTAAAACAAATTCTCCGGACGCGGCGGGCAGCCGATCACATACACATCCACCGGCACTATGCGATCCACGCCTTGCAGCACGGCGTAGGTATTGAACGGCCCGCCGACCGACGAGCACGCGCCCATCGAAATCACCCACTTTGGCTCGGGCATCTGGTCGTAAATTCTTTTCACCACCGGCGCCATCTTCAGCGTGACCGTGCCGGAAACGATCATCAGATCCGACTGCCGCGGGCTGGGGCGAAACACCTCCGAGCCAAAGCGCGCGATATCGAAGCGCGCGGTGGAAGACGCGATCATCTCGATGGCGCAGCACGCCAGCCCAAACGTCATCGGCCAGAGCGCCGACTTGCGCGCCCAGTTGAAGACGTAGTCCACGGTCGAGATCATGAAATTTTTTTCGAATTTGTTCTGGAGCCAGCTCATGGGGCCTCTTGCGCTACTCGATCATTACAAGAATACATCCTCACCCTGCACCGGGGCGTGATACCGGTCACAATCCGATCGACAACGCAGTCTAGCAGAGAGGCTAGCGTCGATCAGCAAGGTGGTTAAGTCCCGCCACTAACCAAACCTCCGCTGTCGCGTCTAAACGCCACGGAGGCACTATGACGCAGGCACAGTTTCGCAGACTGGCAATCTTGGAGGCGGTCGTCGTAGCCGCGATATCGGCGATTTTCCTCATCTCCAGCGCTGCCGGTTCGGACGGGCAGGGCAGGCTGACCGAGGAGTTTCACAAGGTCTATCCGCTTTCCGCCCAGGGCCGCGTTGAAATCGCGAATATCAACGGACCGGTCCATATCACCGCCTGGGACCGCGATGAAGTCAAAGTGGATGCGGTGAAGAGCGCCTGGACTAAGGAGCGTCTCGATGAAGCCAGAATCGAGATTCGCGCCGAGCAGAACGAAATCTCGATCCGCACTGAGTATCCTGGTCACGATCACACCTTCAATTTCCATAACGACGACGAGCATGGCAACCCGGCCAGCGTGGAGTACACGATCACCGTGCCCCGGCAGGCGCGGCTCGACGAGATCAAACTGGTCAATGGCCGGCTCGACGTGCAGGATGTGGCGGGAGAAGTCCATGCTTCCTGTGTCAACGGCCGGATTCAAGCGCACAACCTGCAGGGCCCGGTGGAGCTGAACACAGTCAACGGTGAGCTCGATGCTAGCGTGGATCAGCTGCCCTCGTCGGAGCTGAAATTGTCGTCGGTAAACGGCAGGCTGCGCGTGACTTTGCCCTCGGACGCGAAGGCGGAACTCAAAGCCAGCACCGTTTCAGGAAACATCTCCGATGAATTCGGCTTGCCGGTGACACGCCACCAGTTCGTGGGCCGGAGTCTGCACGGCCAGCTGGGCGGCGGTGGAACGCTGGTGAAGCTCTCCAATGTGAATGGCACGATTGAGATTCGCCATGCCAGCGATAATCGCCCGCTGAGCCCGGTGCAAAACCTTGAGCGCAGCCGCGACGGCGAAGATGAGAAGAACGACGACGAGATCTAACTCGCGTCGTCTGGTCCCCTCCCCACTTAATTGTCATCCCGAGAGAAGCGAGGGATCTGCAGTTGCTCGCGGCTAGTAGATCGTGTACCCCGGCGCCGGATTCCGCACATCAGGCTTGGACGCCATCAGCAGCAGCGCGCCAATCCGCTTAAAGGCTTTCATATCGTCGAGCGAGTGGAATGACGTCGTCTGGTAGTTGTCCGGCGTGGGCGTGTCGTCGGGAATCTGCGCATACTCGACATTTTCGAACGCGTGTTTCTTCAGCAGATCGACATACTCCGCCGCGGAACGAACCTGCACCGGCACTTTCAACTTCGGCACCCATTGCAGCGAGTACGGATTGTCTTGGTAGAGATTGATCAAAATGAATAGCCGCCCATGCGGCGCCATGACGCGAAACAGCTCGGCCAGCGCGCGATCCTGATCGGGATAGTAATAAAACGATTCCACCGAAAGCACTTTGTCGAAAAAGTTTTCTTCCCACGGAATCTGCGCCGCCGATCCGACAACGAACATCACATTGTCGAATTCTTTCGAAGCGGCGCGCGCCTGCCGGACCATCTCGTCCGAAACATCGACGCCGACCACCTGCCCAAAACCCTGTGGCCCTTCGCCCACCATGCGGGCCAGCAAGCGCGTCGCCCACCCCGATCCGCAGCCAAGATCGAGAATGCGCTCACCCGGACGCAGATCCATGCGGCGCATGGTTTTCTCGGTGATGTCGAGGTGATGGCGCTCCATCTCCGCGCCCTCGCCGTTATCGGCCCAACGGTTGAATTCCTGCTGCAGGCGCTCGTCGGGGGATGGTGGTTTGTCATTCGACACTGAATTTCCTCCAATAAGGTCGTGAGTCGCTGGTCGTTAGTCGTTGGCAAACATCGCTAACGACCAACGACTATCGACCAGCGACCGTCTCCAATTCGTCAAAGAACGTGGGATACGACACCCCGGCCGCATCCGCGCCGAGAATCGTCGTCTCACCTTCGGCGCGCAGCGCCGCCACGGCGAACGCCATGGCAATGCGATGATCGCCGAACGAATCCACTTCCGCGCCATGCAGATGCTGGCCGCCGGGAATCCGCATTCCATCGGGACGCTCTTCGACCTCCGCGCCCATTTTTCGCAGATTGGCGGCGACGGCGGCAATGCGATCCGATTCTTTCACGCGCAACTCGCTGGCATCGCGAACCTCGAGGCCGCCTTCGCAGTATGGCGCAACCGCCGCCAACACCGGAATCTCGTCAATCAACGCCGCCGTATCGGCGCCGGCGATCACGGCTCCCTTCCACGCGGCTCCGCGAGCCTCAATTGTTCCCACCAGCTCTCCCTGATGTTCTTCCAGATGCGCGACCGAAATCTTCAATCCCATCTGCACCAGGATGTCGAGCAGCCGCGCCCGCGTCGGATTCATCAGAATTCCGGGCAAGGTGATCTGCGATCCGGGAAAGAGCGCCGCCGCGCAGAGAAAGAACGCGGCACTCGAGAGATCTCCGGGCACATGCGCTTCAATCGCGCGCAGCCGCTGCCCGCCCACAATGCGCGAGGCATTTCCCGTGCGTTCGACTTCCGCGCCAAACGCCCGCAGCGCAATTTCGCCATGATCACGCGTGCGGATCGGCTCTTCGACCACGGTTTCGCCGTCGGCATAGAGTCCGGCAAACAGCACGCACGATTTCACCTGCGCGCTGGCCACTTCCGGTTTGTAGTGGATCGCCTTGAGTAGTCCGCCCTCAATCTTGAGTGGTGGCCGTCCGCCCTCCGCCGCCTCGATCCTCGCGCCCATCTCGGAAAGCGGCTTCATGATGCGCGCCATCGGCCGCCGCGAGAGCGACTCATCTCCGCACAACTCGCTGGCGAATGGCTGGCCGGCGAGAATTCCGCTTAACATGCGCATGGTCGAGCCGGAGTTCCCGCAATCCAGAACCTCGGTTGGAGCCTTCAGGAGCGGCCCCACGCCATGCACTTCAATCGCTCCATCGTCCAAGCGCTTCCAGTCGCAGCCGAGTCTGGCCGCACAATCGAGCGTGCTCGCGCAATCGCGCGCCGCGGAAAAATTATGGAAACGGCTCGTGCCCTCCGCAATCGCCGCCAGCATGGCGTAGCGGTGCGAGATGGACTTGTCTCCGGGAATGCGAACCCCTCCGCGCACGTCGCGCGCGGGATGGACGATGACCTTCGAATCATTCGGCGTCGAACCATCTGGCATGAATTTAAATATAGCGGAGATTTGGTGGGAGGTCAGAGGTGAGAGGTAAGATTGCAGAGGTAAGACCGCCGATTTTCACCTCTGCAATCTGACCTCTGACCTCTGAAATTTCTATGACTTACCTCTGAAATTTCTACGCCGAGCGCATCCGCCCCGCAGCTTCCGCGAGGATTTCCTGCGGGACTTCCCGCAGCGTGACATGGAATTCGAACATGGGCGTTTCCGAACCGCGTCCCCACCGGCTTACTTCCCAGTGCGCTCGGACAAACTTGACCTCTGGCTGCGCCGTCAGGTTGAGCAGCAGCGGAATTTCCTCGTGATAGAACTTCTGAGGGAAAGCTGCGACTGGCTTGGCATCCCACGTCGCGCCATCCGCCGAGCCAAAGATGCTGACGTCAAGCGATTCCTGCTCGATGATGTTGGTGATGGCGAGCGTCAGCAGAAAAATACGGCCCTCCGCCCGGCTTACATCGAGCGCAGGCCCGTCTCCCTTGGCGTTGACCACGGTTTTTTCGGGAACGAGGAAGGCTTCCATCATGACGCGAAGATTCTAGCAGAGAGACCATGCCGCACGCTGTGACAAGTATGTCGCAATCCGTGGCCGCAGCCCGCACGGAACTTCGCATATCATCGATTCACATATCATCGAAAGGTTGGGAGTGGGGTTCGATTTCTCTTGGAAAAGATCGACAAGGCGACGGTCGCAACCATGTTGGCCGGCGTGTGCACGTTTCTCAACGTCTACAGCACCCAGCCCTTGCTGCCACTTTTGCGACAGATTTTTCATGCCTCCGAGTTGGAAGTCAGTCTCACTGTGAGCGCGACAATTTTTGCCACCGCTCTCACCGCTCCCATCATCGGCATGATTGCCGAGCGCCGCGGGCGCAAGAAAGTCATCGTACCGGCGCTGTTCCTGCTGACCATTCCTACCGCCCTGGCGGCGACCTCCACGAGCCTCCGCGCGCTCATCTTCTGGCGCTTCGCTCAGGGCCTTTTCGTGCCGGGCGTCATTGCGGTCATGCTCGCCTACGTAAATGAGGAATGGGCCGGACGCGGCGTGGGGCGCGCCATGTCTTCGTATGTGACGGGTACCGTGATCGGCGGATTTCTCGGGCGCTTTATCTCTGGCGTTATCGCCACGCACTGGCATTGGCGCGCCACCTTCCTGGTGCTCGCCGCCCTCAACTTGATCGGAGCGGTGATGGTCCGCGCCTGGCTTCCGCTGGCAAAGAATTTTGTGCGCGCCGAACATCTGCGGCAGGTCCTGGACCATGCCAAGGACCATCTGCGCAAGCCGCGGCTGTTGGCTAACTTCGGCATGGGCGCTACCGTGCTCTTCGCGCTGGTGGGATGCTTTACCTATGCGAACTTCTATCTCGCCGCCGCGCCTTTCCGTCTGAACTCGGCGCAACTGGGCAGCATCTTCTTTGTGTATCTGCTCGGAGTCGTCATCACTCCGCAGTCGGGCCGGTTTCTCGATCGCTTCGGCTTTCGCCACACCACGATTCTTTATTGCGCCATGATGATCGCGGGACTGCTCCTCACCCTGATCAAATCGCTGCCGGTCGTCATCGTCGGCCTCGCCATTTTTTCTTCAGGAGTCTTCATAGCGCAGGCGGCAGCCACGGTGCAGACGGGAGCCATCGCCGGGCGCGCCCGCTCATCTGCCGCCGGGCTCTATGTGGCCTTTTACTATCTGGGAGGAAGCGTGGGCGCCACGCTGACCGACTTATTCTGGCGCTGGCGAGGATGGCCCGGCTGCGTCTTACTTTTGGGAGTAGTTTCGCTGGTGAGTCTGTGGCTGGCTCGGATCAGCAGCCGGCCGCTTGATCAGCTTGACTCAGCGGAGATTGAATTGGTGGGGGATTGAGTGACACGCGTTTCTCTATTTCTGCACCTTCGTAACCACTAACGTATTTCAGGGAACTACTAGACTGAGAATGGAGTCAGTATTCTCATGAGCTTCAGTCGCACGTTCCCAGTCACAACCTGGTTATGGAGACGGCTCACGTCGCGTCCGGCCCGCCTTCTCTATCTCGGCGTTCTGGTGATCGTCATCGTCCCTGCCATTGCCTTGCGTGTGGAGGCGGCGCTCTTTGAAGGACGCGTTCTCAAGGTGATGCCGGTGCTGTCGAGCCTGCGGATTGGAGTCACGCCGAAGGCTGAAGTACTTTCACGATTGGCAGGGTTCAAGATCAACGAGAACACCCGCAGCAAATCAGACTGCGACGCCGACGAGTGCCTTTGGATCGAGCTATCGAGCCCAAGGCTTGCTGACTCGGTACTTCACAAGGCTGGGTGGTCGGGGCACAAGAATCTGTATTCAATCTTGAGCTGGTGGGGCCTTCGGATTCGGGGTCTCGCAGCCTACGTCAATCTCGACTCTGGCAAGGTGTCGAGTTTTGGTTATCAGTTGGTTCTTTCCACTCCGTATCCCGACTCTTGGCCTGTGGTGATCAATGCGAGATCTGTAGCGCGGCTCACCGGATTTGTTGGCCCCATCGCGGACGAAAGTCCGGACTATGGGGTATCCCACGCGTGGAAACAGCCTGCGCTCAACACGAATGTGTACTTCACGCGAGACACCACACCCGAACTCTTGGGCCACGCCCTGGGCCTGCAACTCCGATGTGTATGGTCGATAGCAGGATGCCTAACCGCAAATCAACTGCTACCGGAAGCTGAACACGATCGGCTACGAATCGAGCGCGCTGCAGACGACCGTATGAGAGGGCCAAATCAGTGCCCAGACTGGATTCTTCCGGGGCGGACGCGAGATGCAGAGAGCATTCTTCTAGTGGAGGTGAAGAACTCCGGTCCCGCGTTCATCGCGAATGATGACGGCTCGCACTTTCGGCGTGCCACTTTTCGCTTGTTGCGCGTGATCAAAGGTAAACCTGATCCTCCACCCGACAACATCGTGGTTGCTTCGGAGACTTGGGGGGGACGTGCGCACAACTCGGCGTTCGACTTACTCAATCCTGGACAAAAACTCTTGGTATTCCTGAGAGGGGACCGCGATCGCGACACGTTTGCGTCATGCGAGGAGGTTGCCGCTACTGAAAGTGCAGTACAAACTGTAGAAATGTCTCTCGCGACAGCCAATCCGTAAATTGTGATGATACCAATCCGACGGTCTGCGGGGCTTCGCCCCGCTGGACGGACGAATGCGTCCGTCCCTACGTGGTTTATTTCGATGCCGCCCCATCCAAAAACTGGCGCAGGACTTTGCCGACTGACTCCGGCTGTTCCCACGGCGCATAATGTCCCGCTTTCGGGACCACCTTCAACTGGCTGCCTGCAATGTTCTGCCGCATCAGTTCGCCGTCGGCTACGGTCGAGAGCACGTCTTCTTCTCCGATCACGATCAGCGTGGGCATGTTGATGGTCTTCAGATCGGCGACCGAGTCGGGACGCTCCGCCATGCCGCGCTGCACCTGACTGATGTCCTCGGCCGACATTTTGCGCATCATGGCGCGCGCTCCATCGACTAAATCCGGACGCGTGGCCACCGTCGTTCGCCCTATCAGCTTCGGAGTCATGGATTCAATGAAGGGCTCGGTTCCCTGCTCCAGAACCGTGTCTGCGGCTTTCAAGCGATTCGCGCGAGCCTCGGCGTTATCGGCCTGAGGGCGCGTGTCGCAGAGCGTTAGCGAGGTCATCCGCGCGCGAAAGCGGCGCCAGAATTCGAACAGGATGTATCCGCCAATCGAGCATCCGACGAACGCGGCCTGGCTAATGCCAGCGGCATCGAGCACGCGGGCTATGTCGCTCGCGTGCTTTGACATGAGGGCGGGGCCTTCGCCAATCTCGGAGTCGCCGTGGCCGCGCAGATCGGGGAGAATCAGCCGGTAGCGCGATTCGAGCGCCGCCGCCACCGGATGCCAGAATTCGTGGTTACTGGGAAAAGGATGGAGAAGAACGACGGGCGGACCGTTCCCGCGAATTTCATAGAAGATCTCGGCATCGTCGCTGCGCAGGTGTTCCATGGGAGGAAATTATATGTCGAGCGAGACGAGGAGTTCGTTGGAGAGCCGGGCGTCCTCGCCCGGCCACCGAACGGATGGACGGGCGAGGCGCCCGTCGCTCCACCGTGCAATCCAGACCTAGCTCGCTACTGGCTGTTGCGACGTTGTAACTGGTAACAATAGCGGCTCCTGTGGAATGATGATCCATCCGAGAATGTATGCCACGATGCCGGGGACGATTCCGCAGGCGAGCGTAATGAAGAACCAGAGGATGCGCACCAACGATACGTCGAGATCGAGATACTGCGCCAGCCCGGCACACACGCCCCCGATTTTTCTGTCGGTGCGCGAACGCATCAATTTCTTCGGCATGGGCGGAATTCCTACCACGTTGCCGCAGTAGCAGCAAAAGCGCCCGTCCTCAGCGATGACCTTGCCGCAAGCGTTGCAGTACATATTGTTTCTCCCTGTCTTAGGATACGACGAGGGCGGGGAAAAGGTTCCAACCAGTCGTCGGTCGATGGTCGATAGTCGTTAGCGAAAACCTCTAAACGCGTCCGTAGCTTAGTTGCCCCTAAGCCAACGACTAACGACGATCGACCAACGACCGTTTTCCCTACTCCCGGTAGGCGTCTTTCATCCTCTTCCGGGCCTTGTCGGCTTCGGCGTTGCCGGAATTTGTGGCCACCACTGCTTCGTACTTCTTTACTGCCAAGTCCCGCTTCTGGAGCTGGTCATACATTTCGCCGGCTCCCAGATTCGCTTTCTGCAGCAATTCCGGATCGCCGCCCGTAACCTCGCCGACCAGTTCGTAGGCTGCGGCCGCAGCTTGATACTTTTTCTCGCCGCGGAGCAGGTCGCCCAGTGCCAGCGCCGCGATCTCGTAGTGCAGGCTGCCGTATTTTCCCTCGCGCCCGTTCTGCCACACCCGGCGATATTGTTCCTCGGCCTCGGCGCTCTTGCCGGACACCCGCAACAGGTTCCCCTCTTCTAACGGCAGCAGGAAGTTGCGCGGAAAGCGCGGGCCGATGGCGCTGGCGATCTGGTAGGCCTCGCCATAGCGGTGTTCGCGGCGCAGGAAAACCATGAGCACAATTCCGGCGTCGACGCTGGTTTCGCCATTGGCGCGGTAGGCATCGTTCAGATACTGCAGTCCTTTTTCTTTGTCGCCGCTCAAGCCCACCAGCGCGACTGCCACCTTGATCGCGAATGACAGGCTTCCCATCACGTAGTTATGCGCCCCTACCACCAGCTTGGCGTCGGTGTAGTGCGGATCCAACTCGAGAACCCGTTCGTGATCGTGGCGCGCTCCGACGGCATTGCGCAGGGCGGAAAACCAGGCGCGCTCAATCAGCGCCGTGTAAAGCGCGAACTGTCCGCGGGTAACGCCGCGCGCGTAGAGCGCATCGACGTTGTTTGGATTAAGCGCCAGTTCGGCGTTTTCCAGTTTTTCGGCCTGCTGCACCAGTTGCTTGACGCGTTGCTTTTGCACTGGATCGGCGGGACGGTGCGCTTGTCCGATAAAGCTGTCGTTCGCGTATTCCCCGGTATTCATCGCGCCCATGCGATACAGCTCCCGCACCTGAATCGCGGAGAGCAGGTGGTTCACGGCGAAGGGATCGTTCGGATGACGCGCCATGATCCTCTCGAAATCCTGAATCGCCGCATCGTAGTCGAGGTTGTAGTAGTGCTCGAAGGCGGCCTGGTTCAGCGGGTCGGAGGGACGAAGAGGGGTCGAAACCGGGCCGTCCGCCGCCAGACAAGCCGGGGCAAGAGCCAGCAGGATGACGGCGGTCAAAGCAGGGCGAAGCCGGGAGATGAAGGAGACCAAGCTCGTCTAGTTTAACCGATTGGAGCTTTCCGCGAGGATCCGTTTGGGCAAGGCCGGAACATCGCTATCCGCCTCCGTGAACCAAGCCGGGTACGTCCGCAGCGCAGCCAGGTCATGCACAATGGGAAAGTTCGGGCTTGGATCGCGTAATTCTTGCCCTCTGGACTGGCCGCCCTCCCCCTTGGCCTGCTCGTAACCGTCGTCTTTGCAATAGCTTGCTTTGGTGATTCGCTTGCGATCCGAAAAAGAAGAAGAGGAGTTCCTTATGGCAGAAGCAGCCGATCAGGCTCGGCAGGAATTTTGGCGGCCGCCCATGGCGGCGGCCGCGGCTGTTTCCAGCCCGGAGCGAAGCGCAACCTGCCGTTGTGGAACCGAGTTCATTGTCAGCTCACTGTACTGTCATGCTTGCGGCGTCAGCCGGCCCGATTTCAATGCCGGGCGCACGCTGGAAATTCCGGGTCTTGGTGAACTCGCATCGCTCGGGGAACGGCTTGGCCTTACGACGCCTGCCGTGGTCGCTTTTCTGGTTGGGGTGCTGTGCGTGGTGGGGGCTCTGGCGGTTAGCGTGTTCTTCAGCGTCCGGAGCGTACTTGACTGGCAGGCCATCCAACTGTGGCGAATCGAGTGGCTGCTGGGGGCGGTCGCAGCGTTTGCCGCCGGGTGCCTGCTTAAGAAATAGCTTTTCGCCTTTCGCTCTTCGCTATTCGCTATTCGCTTTTGGCTTTTCGCTCTTCGCTCTGGCCTTTGGTTCCCGATCCACCTTCTCACCGGGTTTACAATCACCATAGAATTCTCAAAGTGTGGGCATGGAAGAATTGGTCAATGCAGTGACGCATGGGATTGGGCTGGCGCTCAGCATAGTTGGCGCCGTGTTGCTGATCGTGGCCGCGGCCTGGAGCAGGAATACGTGGGCGATTGTGAGTTGCTGCATCTACGCCGCCACGCTGGTGAGCCTCTATGCGGCATCGACGGCGTTGCACAGCGTTTCCTCTCCCCGCTGGACGCGCACCCTGGAGACCATCGACCACTGCTGCATCTACTTCCTGATTGCAGGAACCTACACACCGGTCACCCTGGTCAGTCTGCGCGGAGGTTGGGGCTGGACGCTTTTCGGCCTGGTCTGGGGAATCTGTTTTCTGGGCGTGCTCATGAAGGTGCGGTGGTTCGAGCATATGCGGAAAATCTCGACTCCGCTCTACATCGCCATGGGTCTGCTGGTCGTGATTGCCTTCAAGCCACTGCTATCGGCGGTGCGGATCCCCGGAGTCCTTTGGCTGATGGCGGGTGGAGCGGCTTACATCGGCGGGACTTTATTCTATGAATGGCGGCGGCTGCCTTATAACCACGGGATCTGGCACCTGTTCGTGCTGGCGGGAAGCATCTGCCATTACCTTGCGATCTACTACTACGTGGTGCCCCGGCAGGGATAGGGGATAGAAGCTGGGAGCAAACCGCGGACCAAGACTCACAAGATCAAAACTCACAGCCCGCCGTGGAACCGTCCGAATGCGTGGGCAAGCATCAGCGACATGATCAGGATGCCCGCCCCGAGCACCAGGACGTGCCGCGTCTTCCGCAGTTCGAAGTTCCCGACCCGGCACACCAGCAGATAGCCGACCGCAAGGTTGAACAGGCCCCATAGAACATTGACCGTCGCGGACGACAACCCTACCCCGGGCGGCTTGGCGAAGGGACTCTGGAAGGCATGGCCCGAGATCCCATTGCCGAGATGGGGCAGCGCGTTCGCGAGGAAGGCGCCTCCGAAGAAGTAGGCCAAGTAGTGGTACCAGCGCATGGTTGCCTCCATTTTGGAGTTCGATTCTCCCGCATCTCCGCGGCGAATTCCACTCACTTTCGCGAATGGGCGTGCTCGGCTTCAGAGACCACGGCGCTGGGCCGCCGTTGCTGCCCCACGCGGTAGAGATGATGCAAGGGTCCGACGCCGTGGCCCAGCGGGTAGGCATTTGTGATCGCCGCCGATACGTACACTTTGGCGAGAAGGACCGCCTCGGGCAGTCCGCGCCCCAGCGCCAGGTGGCAGGCTATCGCGGTTGCAAACGCGCATCCAGTGCCGTGGGTGGAATTCGAGCGCTGCAGATCCGCCTTAAAAACTTCCTGCTGGGCGCCTCGGGGGGTCGTGAAGCTGAGGAGATCGATCGCCTTCTCCAAGTGCCCTCCGGTGACGACCACATTCGCCGCTCCCAGAGAGTGCAGGCAAGTAGCCGCCGCGCGCATCTGATCGAGATTCGTAACCGCCATTCCGGTCAAGACGCTGGCCTCGTCCAGATTGGGCGCAATAACCTCCGCCAGCGGAACCATCCTCTCAATCAGCAGCCTGGTCCCCGCCGCATCCAATAAATCCGCCCCTGAACTCGACTTCAGAATCGGATCCAACACCACGTGCGGCAGCCGCGCCTCCACCAGAAAATCCGCGACCACCTTGACCACTTGCTCATTGCCCAACATGCCGATGTGGACGGCTTCGACGGCAAAGTCTGAAACCAACTCCTGCAAGGTTTCCGCAATGAATTTCGGATCCACGCCCTCGACCCGTCGCACTCCCTGCGTCGATTGGACGGTTAGGGCCGTAATGCAAGAGACACCGTAACATTCATGGGCCGCGATCGTCTTGATATCGGCGGTAATTCCAGCGCCGGAGGAGGGATCAAACCCGGCGATCGTCAGCACCACAGGTGGGGTCACAGCCATGCTGTCACTTTAAACCGAAAGTTCGAACAGGGAAACAGCACTTCCGGGCGTTCTCCGAGAATCGGGTCTTGGGTGGGTGGGGCTAGCAGGCTGCGGAACTCGATATTTCATTTCGATCCCCAGCCCTTAAAGGGGCGTCCGATTTCGAAGGACTGACGGTGTCGCTAAAGCGATACCCTGATACGAAACTGGATAGGAAACCGGAGTTCTCCGCTAGCTGCTCAGCCTAGCTGACAAGATCGGCTCCGAATGCCGGACTTAGCCCATGAGGGTCGTTTCTGCTCGTCCTGTGGCCATGAACTCCAAAGCTCGGCGTTACCAATCAGTAATATCACGCCCCGCAAGTAACTGATTATGCTTCGATTAGCACCATTTTTATGTAAGTGTAACATTCGATAGGAGGTTGTGAGAATTCGGTGGGAGCCCCAATTCTCATGGTTAACCAGTATGCCATCATATCCTACTGACTACTTTCAATGACATACGAACTAAAGCCCAAACTTTTCATGGAGCTAAGTCATTGATTAATTACCATTTAGTTAATTCATGCCTGTGCTTTCTGATTGACACACCTTGCCGGCGTCAGTAGCATTATCTGATTGTTCGTTTGACCAAAGGAGCATACGACCAGAGAACGACTTTCCACGATGAGAGGTAACTGAATGCGACGACGTTTAGCCGAAGGCCTGGCGGTGCTTTTATCAGTCGCCAGTCTGGGGGCCGGAGCCGCATCCGGGCCAAGCAGCCTGGAAGCCGCCAAGGTCACACAGCCACTGGCCAATCAGACCAGCGGGCACAAACGAAAGACCAACAGCCCGAAGTCGAAGGCTTATCAAGTGGGCACCGCGTCCTGGTATGGCGAGTATTTCCAGGGCAAGACGACAGCCAGCGGAGAGCCCTTCGACATGCGCGATTTCACGGCCGCTCACCCCAGCCTTCCGCTGGGCTCGTTCGTCAAGGTCACCAACCTGAGGAACGGCAAGGCCGTGGTGGTTCGCATCAATGACCGGGGTCCCGTGGTGGACGGCCGGATCATCGACGTTTCCTACAACGCCGCGCGTGCACTGGGCTTCAAAGAACGCGGAGTGCAGAAGGTCCGCTTGGATCTCTACCAACCCACGGACATGGCGCTGCTGCAACCCGTAGCCAAGTTGAACTAAACCCGATAAACTCGGCAACGACGGTCAGAATATGGAACCGCGCCAGCGCCTCATCGTTGCCTTGGATGTATCTACGGCCGCGGCCGCCCGGAAGATCGTGGCGGCCGTCGGTGACTCTGCCCTCGCCTATAAAGTCGGCATGCAACTCTACACCGCCGAAGGTCCCTCGATAGTCCGCGAACTGGTAGGGGCGGGACGCCGCGTCTTTCTCGATCTCAAATATCACGACATCCCCAACACCGTGGGAGCAGCCGTCCGCGAGGCGGCTCAACTGGGCGTGAGTATGCTGACGGTGCACGCCTCTGGAGGCGGCAAGATGTTGCGCGCGGCGGTCGATGCCGCGCACGCCATCAAGGCCGACGTGCTGGTTCTGGGGGTCACCGTGCTGACCAGCCTGGACGACGTCGATCTGGGCAAGATTGGGCTGCGCGGAGGAGTGCTCGATCAAGTCCTGCGGTTGGCTGCCTTGGCGCTTTCGAACGGATGCAAAGGCGTGGTCGCGTCGGCGCTGGAAGCCGCCGCTCTGCGCAAGGAGTTTGGCCGCGACTTCGTCATCGTGACGCCCGGAGTGCGTCCTGCGGGCAGTGGACCCAATGACCAGGCGCGCATCGTCACCCCAGCGGAAGCGATTGCCGCCGGAGCCTCGTATATCGTGGTCGGGCGCCCAATCACCGAAGCTGCGGACCCGGCTTCCGAGGCGCGGGCAATTCTGGGGCAGATGGGATAGGTCAGTACCCGGTACCCAGTACTCAGTACCCGAAAAAAGCAAAAAGCGCACGGTTGAATGCGCGCTTTCCGCTGTTGTGGATGATCTTGACTGGGTACTGGGTACTGGCAACTGACTTCACAGTTTTTCAAAAAATTCGCAGGCTGAGCACGAAATATAGATTCCTCCCGGCACGCCGCGCTCGCGGTCTTTCATGCGCTTGACGATACGGGTGTCCTTGCCGCACTTGGGACATGCGGTCGATTTCGTAGTATCCATGACCTTTTTCCGGTCGGCTGTCTTTGCAATTTTAGCCATTTTCAGTTTCTCCTGACAGGAATGTGCCGCCAACCGAAAGGCCGCGGTTCTACCTGTTAAATTTGGGAGTATCGTCGTTCAATGATCAAGGAACGCCGGCCCATCTCGAATCGGCCCGGCAGGATCAACACGCGCAGAAGCGGTGTACTGTACTCGCCTAGAGAATCTTACACGAATTGCCGCTCTTAATTCTGAGAACTGGAGGCTCAATCCAGCAGCGGAGGCGCTTGCCAGGGACCGCGCTCGGCTTCGAGCTTCGCGGCGACCGCTAGCACGACTTCCTCTTGCCATGGGCGACCAACGATCTGCACGCCGATCGGCAGGCCTTCGTCCGAATGGCCCATCGGAACCACGGCGGCGGGAAAACCCAGCACATTGAACCACTCGCAATAGCTCCAGGCGTCGAGATACTTCACCGTCTTCCCATCCACCTGCCATTCGCGCTCGCCATGACGAAACGCGGGAATGGCAGCGGTCGGGCAAATCAGCACGGGATATTTCCGCATCTGCAGCAGAACCTTCTCGCGCACCCCATCGCGTCCCAGCCAAGCGGCGAGCAGCGAATCGCCAGTGTGCGCGGGCTCGGCCTTGGTCCAGCCAAGAAACTCGCGCAGAATTGGACTCAGTTCGGATTCGTGGCCACGCACCATGGATTCAAGAATCATCCCTCCCGCCGTGCCGAAGAAGTCCCACCATCGCTGCCGCGCTTCTTCGAGCCCCTCCGGACGAAACGGCTCGACATGAAATCCGCAGCTCGACAAGAGTGCCGCTGCCCGATTCACCGCTGCCCGGGTTTCTTTCGTGACTGGAGTTCGGCCATCGTCTTCGAAAAAGCCGATGTTGATGGCCTGCACAGCCGATTCATCGATCGCACGCAGCTCGACCGGCGCGGCACAAGGGTCGCCGTCGTCCCAGCCCGCCATCGCTTCAAACAGCGTCCGCACGTCTTCTATAGTGCGCGCCATCGGCCCAACCACTCCGATCAGGCCAAACGGCCCGCCGGATTTCGGAAAGTGCCCGGTCGAAGGAATGCGTCCGGGAGTGGGTTTCAATCCACAGATGCCGCACAAGTGCGCCGGCTCGCGAATCGAACCACCGCCGTCGCTGCCCACCCCGCCGGCGGAAAGTCCCGCGGCAATAGCAGCAGCCTCTCCGCCACTCGATCCGCCTGCGGTGCGGGTCACGTCCCATGGGTTGTTCGTCCGTCCATAAAGAAGGTTGTCGGTTTCCCAGGCCATGAGCAGTTCAGGAGCGTTGGTGACGCCGAGGATCACAGCTCCCGCCGCGCGCAGTCGAGCCACCAGCGGCGCATCCGCAGTGGCGATGTGTCCGGCGCGCAAGCGAGTGCCGGCTTCACAGCGATGTCCAGCAACATCAATCGCAGACTTGATAGAAAGCGGCACGCCATGCAGCGGCCCGAGTTCGTCTTTATCTTTATCCCTGCGCAGGATCGCCTTCTCCGCGGCGCGCGCCTGCACGAGTACGGCTTCCGTCTGGTAATCGACGAACGCGTTCAGTTTGGGATTCAGACGCTCGATGCGATCCAGGTGAGCACGAGCTACCTCCACCGGCGAGACTTCTTTTCTCCGGATCTGCGCCGCGATTTCCCGCGCGGAAAGAAGATGGGGGCTTGACGTCATGAAATGTAAAGAACGCAGCAACTCAGGATACCAGCGGAGGGCCTCCTTGGTGAGACTTCGTGTCCTTTGTGGTTAAGGGTTCGAAGATTGATCGTGGTCAGTGAACGCTAACGATAGCTTATGGCGGCGGACCGTTGTAGGATTGCGACATGCGAAAGACCAAGGTCCTCGCGGCGTTTCTGTTGTTGATCGGATCATCGAGCGTGGTGGCTCAAAGTTTGCCCGACGCGAATCGGGTCCTCGTCCAGGTGGAAGCACAAGCCAGCGAACAGCAAAAGAATGTCCTCCTGGTCTTCGGCGCTTCCTGGTGCAAATACTGCAAACTGTTCGAATCGTTTCTCGCAGCTCCGGAGATCCAGCCTATCCTCGCAAAACACTTTATTGTCGCCCGGCTGGGCGTGTACGAGGAGTTGGGGCGTAATCCGAAGCTGAACAACCCCAACAGTCAAACGGTGATCCGCCAGTTCGGAGATACTGAGGTCGGCAGTCTTCCTTTCATCGTGTTCCTTGACCCCAAAGGCGGATTGATCGTTAACTCGAATCGACCGAGCAAACAGAAGGCAACAGGCGAGAATATCGGGTATCCTGCAACCCCGGAAGAGATCGACTGGTTTATGATCATGATCAAGAAGGCGGCTCCGGCGCTGTCCGAAGCTGATGCGGCGATTGTCGAGCGGTGGCTGCGTCGGGCGTCGTCCTAAGGAACCTCCGAGCTGTTCGCCCTGCGCTCATGGAGGACTCTCTGTAACAATTGCGCCGGTCAACGGCGTACCGTCACGCGCAAGTTTTCCGAAATAATCCTGCTCGATACTGGCAAGAACGACTGGGTGGTGGATAAACTTCCCTAGGAGTTATCACAGGAGTTCGCATTCATGAAGCGCATCCACAAGGTTGCTATCCTCGGCGCCGGCACGATGGGCGCTCGCATCGCGGCACATTTCGCCAATGCCGGAGTGCCTTCGCTGCTGCTCGATATAGTTCCTTCAAACGCGCCTCCCGACGCGGACGGCCCCGCGCGCAACAAAATCGCCGCTGCCGGACTCGACGGCGCCAGAAAATCAAAGCCCGCGGCGTTTTTTGAAGCGTCGCTCGCGCGCCTCGTCACCGTGGGAAATTTCGACGACGACCTGAAACGTTTGGCGGAGGTGGATTGGATCATCGAGGCGATCGTCGAGAACCTAGAAATCAAGCGGGCATTGTTAAAAAAGGTCGAGGCGGTCCGCAAGCCGGGCACGATCATCACCACCAACACCAGCGGACTTCCGGTAGCGAAAATCGCGGAGGGATTTTCCGGCGACTTCCGGCGCTCGTGGTTCGGCACGCACTTTTTTAATCCGCCGCGTTATATGCGGCTGCTCGAACTGATTCCCACCCCGGAAGCGGACCGCGCGCTGATCGAGGCCGTCACCCACTTCTGCGACTTGCAACTGGGCAAGGGCGTCGTGCTGGCGAAAGATACTCCCAACTTCATCGCCAATCGCATCGGAACATTTTCCGTGCTCAACGTGATGCGGCTCATGCAGGAAATGGACCTGAGCGTCGAAGACATCGACGCGCTCACCGGACAAGCCGTGGGCTGGCCACGCTCCGCCACGTTCCGCACGATCGATTTGGTGGGGCTCGACATCCTCGGGCACGTGGTCGCGAATATGACCGAGAACGTGCGCGACGAGCGCAGTGATTTGCAGATTCCCGCATTCTTCCGCCAGATGCTCGAACGCAAATGGCTGGGCGACAAGACCCAGGGCGGCTTCTACAAGAAGAATGCAGGGCGGGCCCCCTCGGCCGCCGAACCTGGCAAGGAAGACGAGCGCCTGGCACTCGACTGGAAGACGCTGGAATATCATCCGCGGCAGAAGCCGAAATTCGCAGCGCTCGATATGGCGAAGAACATTGAAGACACAGGAGCGCGACTTCGAATGCTGCTCGGTCTCGACAGCGGCGCGGCGCAGAAGACCGATAAGGCAGGCGCCTTTCTATGGGCGGCGCTCTCCGACTTGTGGACTTATTCCGCCAATCGCATACCGGAAATTTCCGACTCCATCGTTGAGATCGATCGCGCCATGCGCCTCGGCTTCAACTGGGAACTCGGCCCCTTTGAACTCTGGGACGCGGCGGGTGTGGAAGCAACCGTAGCGCGCATGAAGAAAGAAGGGCGCCCGGTAGCGGCCAACGTGGAAAAGCTGCTCGCCTCCGGAAAGAGATCCTGGTACGAAGATAATTCGAAGACGCCGTCGGGCCGCACGTATTGGGATCTGACAACTGGCAACTGGCAACCGGTAGCTGTTCCTGCCGGAGTCTGGTCGGTGGAAGTCGTCAAGAAGTCCAACGGCGTGGTAAAGAGGAATTCCGGCGCATCGCTGGTTGACTTGGGCGATGGTGTGGGCTGCATTCAGTTCCACTCCAAAATGAACGCGCTCGGCGCCGACATCATTTCGCTGATCTTGCAGACGCTGAAGCCGGGCGGACCGGGAGACGCGTTCGACGCGTTCGTCATCACCAACGACGCGCAGAATTTTTCCGTCGGCGCGAACCTGATGCTGCTGCTCATGTCCGTTCAGGAAGAAGAGTGGGACGACGTTGACCTCGCCATCCGCCAGTTTCAAGGCATGACCCAGGCCATCAAATTTTCACCGAAGCCGGTGGTGATCGCTCCCTTCGGACTCACGCTCGGCGGCGGTTGCGAAATTTCGCTGCACGCCGCCGCTCGCCAACCGCACGCCGAGCTCTACATGGGCCTGGTCGAGGTCGGAGTCGGCCTGCTTCCCGGCGGCGGTGGCTGCAAGGAAATGCTGTTGCGCGCGGTGGACAGCGCAGCGTCGATTCGCCCCGAGGCCGGGCGCCAATCGGTGGAATTGCTGGAAGCGATGAAGAGAACTTTCGAAACCATCGCCACTGCAAAAGTCGCCACTTCGGCGGAAGAAGCGCGCGGACTAGGCTTCCTTTCGAGCTCCGACCGGATCACCATGAACCGCGAGCGAGTTCTCTCCGACGCCAAAGCGCGCGCGCTGGAATTGGCACGAGCGGGTTACGAGCCGCCGGTGATGCGCACCGGCATTCCCGCTCCCGGCGAGAACATCCTCGCTGCTCTCAAAGCGGGCGTCCATCAGATGCGGCAAGGCGAGTACATCAGCGATCATGAGCAGAAGCTGGCCACAAAGATCGCCGATGTGCTCTGCGGCGGCAACGTCACGCCCGGCACGCCGGTAAGCGAACAATATGTGCTCGACCTGGAGCGCGAGGCCTTCAAGTCCCTTTGCGGAGAAAAGAAAACGCAGGAGAGAATTCAGTTCACGCTGAAGACGGGTAAGACGCTGAGGAATTAGTAACTTACATAGCTTATACATAGCAAACAATACGTATTGACGTTATGTGATACATCATGTATTATACCCGTGGTGAGGTCATGTATATGGCATATGTAGAGCCCGCCACAGTTTGGGCCCCGAAAGCGTCGATCCGCTCGGTTGATATTCTCTACAACTCGGGGCCGGGAGGCTGGTCCGCTGCGAGCATCGACTGGGAGGGGTCGGAGGCCATCGGAATCCGGTGGAACGGCAAAGAAGGATCGGGTATTGGAAGTCCGCAGTCGCGCGGGAATGCAACTTGGTTCATTCTTCCTGACGAATTAAAGGAGGTCATCCTGAGCAGGGTTGACGATCTCGCGATGAGTGGTCCAGGTGGGTTGATCGAGGGATATGCAGCGATGGCGAAGGATGCGGCCAGCGAGCACGAAGCGGAAGAGTGGTCGGAGGGGCTGATCGGCGATGCATCCACGGAGGGGTGAGGTATGGTGGGTGTCCTTTGATTCCTCAGTGGGAGGAGAAATTCAAAAGACTCGCCCCGCTCTAATTCTCAGCAACAACGGCGCGAATGCCGCTCTGAACCGGGTGATTGTCGTCCCGCTCACCAGTCAAACGGACAAGCTCTATCCCGGCGAGGCAATGGTCACGCTCAACGGCCAGCAAAGCAAGGCTAAGGCCGACCAGATCGCGACCGCTTCCAAAGCTAGACTTCGCAATAAAGCCGGGAGCATTTCATTCGCCGATATGGTAGCAGTGGAGAAAGCCGTGCTTCTTCAGTTGGGCATTCGCCGCTGAGCGATGCGTTCCCGCGCGTAGACGCGCGATTTACTTCGAAAGCGCCCGGTCCACTGAGAACGCCCCCGCACCGCGCAACAACAGCGCCGCAGCCATGGCGAGCGCCAGCAGATGAAATTCGAATCCCTCGCCCTTCTGCGTACCCATCCAATTCATGAAGAAGCCGTTCTGCAAATGAACCATGAAGATCGCCCCGACCATCAGGCCGGCAATCCCGAGAGAGGCGATGCGAGTCAGCAATCCGACAATCAGTCCGAGGCCGCCAAAGAATTCCGTGCAGATGATCAGGAATGCGACCGGAGCAGGCATCCCCATGTGCGTGAAGAATCCCATGGTGCCGTGAAATCCATAGCCTCCAAACCAGCCGAGCATTTTTTGCGCCCCATGCGCGAACATTACCATTCCCAGCACCACGCGCAAGATCGTAAAGCTCACGTCGTTGCTCGTGCCCATCAGCCGCTTTAGCATTGCTTCCTCCTGCAGGATCTGCCTTAGTTACGGAGGTCCCGGCAATTGTCGTTATAACGACATTTTAGTTTGATTCTCTTCCCTCCGCCAGGATTCATTTTTCCCCAACGGGGCACTCGCCATCCGGCTCCAGGAAGACAAGCCCCCTCCCAGATGCGGGTATAATCTTGGAACTAGACTTCGTGAAGGATGGTACAAGCAAACATGTCCGCAAACAATGGTACAAACGGCTCGAACGGCAATGGTTTGGATGCGGTTCTGAAACCGCGGGCAGAATGGCTGGCGAAGCGCAAGGCCGAAAATACCGACGGCAACTTTTCGCAGATGCATTACGCGCGCCGCGGTGTGATTACCGACGAGATGCAATACATCGCTTATCGAGAGAAGATCGCGCCGGAATTGGTGCGCGATGAAGTCGCTCGCGGCCGCATGATCATTCCCGCGAACATCAACCATCCAGAACTGGAGCCGATGGCGATCGGTGTCGAGTCGTTGTGCAAGATCAACGCCAACATTGGCAACTCGGCCGTCACCTCGAACGTGGAAGAGGAGCTCAAGAAGTTGCACACCGCCGTATCACTATGGCGCCGACACGGTGATGGACCTCTCGACCGGCGGCGACATTCATACCATTCGCGAAGCCATCATCCGGCATTCGCCCGTTCGCGGGTAGTTATTACACTGTGATTGTTACAAGAGTCGTTGTTCGGTGGGCAGGTATTTCGGGCGAGAGCTTTTCTCAATGGTGGAATCTAGCGGAGCCGAATGGTGCCGACGATTCGGCAGGCCACTTCTCGAAAAGCGCGAGAAGTGGGGCACACCGGGTATTTCGGTCAATTGTTCCGGGACGAGCCCATTATACTTCCGCGTTAAGTGGCCCACCCGTCTTCCACTGGCTTGCAGGCGATGAATCGGGTGACGCTCGAACAGCGATTGGGCGGGGCCATGTGCGGCGCTGAAAGGGAAAGCCTATGGTGCTATCAATCTGCTTCCCACCCTTCGCAAAATCCGCGAAGGATGGGGCACCCCCTATGTGATTGTGTCAGCGGTTACCTGGGCCACCCGCCCCGTCCCCATCGGCACAGTGCCGATTTATGAAGCGATCTCGCGCGTCAAGCGCGTCGAAGATCTCACCGCCAGCGTGATGCTCGATGTGATCGAAGAGCAGGCGCAGCAGGGCGTGGATTACATGACCATTCATGCCGGCGTGCTCATCCAATATGTGCCTCTGGTTTCGAAGCGCATCACGGGCATCGTAAGCCGCGGGGGCGCGATCCTTGCCCAGTGGATGACTCATCACCACAAACAGAACTTTCTCTACGAATGCTTCGAGGACATCTGCCAGATTTTCGCGAAGTACGACGTAAGCTTCTCGCTGGGAGACGGCCTGCGTCCCGGTTGCCTGGCCGACGCCAGCGATGAAGCGCAATTCGCCGAACTCAAAACGCTGGGCGAACTAACTCGCATCGCCTGGAAGCACGACGTGCAGGTCATGATCGAAGGCCCAGGCCACATCCCGATGCACCAGATCAAGGAGCAGGTGGAGAAAGAAAACGAGTGGTGCGACGAAGCTCCGTTCTACACGCTGGGACCGCTGGTCACCGACATCGCTCCGGGCTATGACCACATCACGTCGGCCATTGGAGCGGCGATGATTGGATGGTATGGCGCGTCGATGCTCTGCTATGTTACGCCGAAAGAACATCTTGGCCTGCCTAACGAAAAAGATGTGAAAGACGGAATCATCGCCTACAAGATCGCGGCTCACGCCGCCGACGTAGCCCGCCAGCGTCCTGGAGCCCGCGACCGCGACGACGCCCTGAGTTATGCCCGCTATAAGTTCGATTGGGAGAAGCAGTTTGAGCTATCGCTCGATCCCGAGACGGCGCGCTCCATGCACGACGAAACCCTTCCGCAGGAACAATATAAGTCGGCTGCCTTCTGCTCCATGTGCGGGCCTAAGTTCTGCTCCATGAATTACTCCAGCAAGGTGGACGAATATAACAAGCAGGTGCATGGGCTGGAGAAGACGGACTACTCGGGGCTGGTGGAGAAGCTGGTCACGATCAAATAGATCGGGGAACCCTCCTACTTTGCAAAATGGAGATATGTTTCACGTGAAACACTGTACTGGCGATATTGTACTTACATGTTAGTACACAACTGTACGTACATTGGCCGTTTTATGGACTATGTAATAACTTCCTGGCGGGCGCGGCGGGGTCTAAGTTATTGATAACGCTCAGGGGTCGGGTGTGGGTAAATCAGCACACGCGGGTAGTTGTTACACTGTAATTATTACAAGACTCATTGTCCGGTGGGCGGGTATCCCCGGCGATTGTTCCCTTCGACGGTGGAATCCAGCGGAGTCGAACGGTGCCGACGGTTCGGCAGGCGACCCTTCGGCTATCGCTCAGGGCAAGCTTCCCGAAAAGCTCGAGAAGTGTCGCCACCCCGGGCTATTTCGGTCAAAGCCCGCCTGGACGGCCGAGGGCGGCCGTCCCTACGTAACCCTACGCTTCTCCTCTCCAGGCGCAGCCCTAAAGGGGATTCTGATTTCGAAGTTTTGGCATCGCTGAAGGGATGCCCTGATACGAATCTCACTTCCACCGCGGGGTCCTTGACGTCGCCGCGATCACTGGTAGAGCCAACGAGTGGCGCGCGATACAATCGGTGTGTGCGAAAGCACAAAGGAGGTTCCGCTCCCGATGTCACAGTATGAAGAACTGCTGGAGGAATTTGAGGCGTATGGCCGCTCCGCCGCTGGGGCGAAGGCTCTTATGCAGCACATCTCCCAGCGCCTCCACGAAGAGATGACGCGCTACAACTGGGTTGGCTTCTATTTCATGGAAGTCCCCGCTTTCGACACTCTGGTACTGGGGCCCTACGCCGGCAGCTTTATGCCCACGCTGCGCATCCCGATCGACAAAGGGTTGTGCGGAGCAGCGGCCACTTTTGGGAAGACCGTGGCAGTCAACAATGTTGCGGCCGATCCTCGCTACCTGGGGTCGGATCTGGTGAAATCCTGTATTATCGTGCCGATCTTTGTGGGGAAAGGCGAGGTGAAGAAGCGGGTAGTGGCAGAGATGGATATCGAGAGCTACTTTGCGGACACCTTCACGGCGGCGGAGCAGAGATTTATCGAGTCCTGCGCCGAACTCGTCGGCCGGTATATGGAAAAAGAGGCGAGTGCAACGGCGGGGAACGCCGGTACGTCGCAGTAGTGCGACCCTCAGCGGCTACAGCGAATCCAGAGTTGCTGTGACCACCGGCAACTGCCGAGCTGCGCTCGGCTTGGACGGGCGAGGGGCGCCCGTCCCCACACGAGCGGGATATGGCAACGGTGAATCCGCTTTAGCCCCTGAAGTCCGCAGCGCCGTTCCACACCAACTGCACTGCGATCGCCAGGATCAGGAATCCGAAAATGCGGTTGATCGCGCCCATGACGCCGGGTCCTAGGCGTTTGACGAATGGGCCTCCTAGGCACAGGAGCAGGTAAACGGTCAGGCCGAGCGCGACAATGCCGATCACCATGCCCAGGTAGGCAAGAAAATGATCGGCATGGGCAGCTAGCCCCATGACGACGCCGATCGAGCCGGGGCCGGAGAGCATCGGCATGGCCATGGGGGTTAGTGAAATATCCTGCTTGGTCAGGGCTTCGCTGCTTTCCTCCATGGTCATGCGGCTGGTGCCGGTGACCATCCCCCACGCGGTATTGGCCACGATCAATCCGCCCGCGATTTTCAATACGGGCAGCGAAATTCCAAAGAAGTTGAGGACAAAGCGGCCAAAGAGCATGAAGGTGACCAGGATTGCAACTACATCGACGGCGATCTTTAAGGCGGTGCGGCGGCGCTCTTCGGGCTTGTAGTCGGCGGTAAGAGTGAAGAACATCGGAACGCCGCCTAGCGGGTTGACGATGGGAAAGAGAGCGAGGAAGGTCGCCGTCGCTGCGGTGGGCAGGTCGTGCAGCACGTGCTCGATGGCCAGGTGCGGGTTCATCGCAGCGAAATTCGAGTATACCTCGCGCGGCGAAGCTGGGCGGTCGTATCGGGAGCGCGTCTGGAGCTGAGCATCGGCTGGGAGCGGCTAGAGCGAATCCAGAGTTGCTGTGGCCACAGGCGGCTGCCGAGCTGCGCTCGGCTTGGACGGGCGAGGGCGCCCGTCCCCAGGGTCGAAAATCCTCCTTATGCTGGACTGCCCAGTTGAACGAGTTGGACACTCGCCGTTTCGACCCGGTAGCCGAGCTTGCGCAGTTCCCGGACCATCCTCTGCGTGCGTTTGCGTTTCCTGGTTTCGATCACCGCCGGACCCCGTTCTTCATAACGCACCTGCCGGTGCAAAAGGATCCAAATTAGTTGACAAAGACGATGGGCAATTACCCCGATGGTTTGATTATGTCCCATGCGTGGTACGTGGCGGCGATACACGATCTCGAAGATGCTTCCTCTGGTCTTCACCGCGGCGTTGGCACATTGATTGAGAAGTCGGCGCATCTGGCAGTTACCCTTCGGCGAGCGGTGGCTGTAGTTCACTCCCGCGCTCTCGTCGTCGCCCGGGCATGCGCCTACCCACGACGACAGCTGCTTGGCCGAATCAAAGGTGGCGGCTGTGGGACCGACCTCGGCAATGATCTGCTGCGCCGAATCCACTCCCAGGCCGGGTACCTCCGCCAGCCGCTTCACAGCATCCTCATGGGGGCGGAGCAGATTCGCGACCTCCTGATCCAGTTGGCCAATCTGCTGCTCGAGGAATGCCAATTCCTCCAAGGCCATCTTCAGCAGCCGCCGGTAAACAGGGTTGAGCTCGCTGCAGGCGCCCAGCGCGTCGCACAACTGCGCCGCCGTGGCTCGCAAGCCCTTATTCGCCATGGCGGCTAGAGCTGCCGGGTCGGTTTCCCCATCGGCGAGCGCTTGCATCATACGCCGTGCGCTGACCCCCAGCAGATCGGAAACCAAGCTGGACAACTTGATGTGGGCCTCTTCCAAAAGCGCCTCCAGTTGGTTCTGCATTCGCCCTCGCAGCCGCGTCAACTGAAGCTTGCGGCGCGTCACCGTGCGCCACAGTCGTTGTTCGGGATCGGGCACGAAGCTCAGGACCAGTTCCTGGGCCACCAGCCGTTTCACCAGTCGTTCGGCATCAGGAAAATCCTTCTTCCGCCCGCGCCGCCCGCGATTCGACAGCGCTTGCGCTAGATGCAGCTTTGCCGACAGCGGGCCAGCCCCTTCTCGTTCCAGGCAGGTCGGCCTCCAGTACCGTTCCAGGGCTCCCCACACCGGTTGCCAATATTGCGCCGTGGATTCCATCACTACCTCATCCACTTCCCGTTCCAGCAGCCATTCGGCCAGCAATCGCAAATGCTCGGGGCTAGCGCCAAAACGCCTCCGTTCAAACTCGTACTCGCCTTCCACCTCCACGTCGGCCACCACCACAGCCAGCATCTTTTTATGCACGTCGATTCCCGCTATCCTATAAGCCATAAGCTCCTCCTGGCGGGAGCGGAGAGCGTGCCAAAAGTTACCTTTAGCAGGGTCACAGGCTATCGCCGCTCCCGCTTGGAGAGAGGCAACGCCCAATTATTTGCTCAACTACGCACGCTCCCGATCAGACACACGAACAGCCTCGACCGCTCCAGTGGGGATTCGACCTCATCGCTCCCGCCGCTACCATTCTGCCGGATACTCGAAGCAATTTTCATGAGCTTTTGCGGGCCGCAGGCCCTAGAAGACACACGAGAACGACTGGCTTCCAGGGAACGAGAATGTACATGGCAGAACCTCCGGGGACGAAGAGCGGCTCACGATTGCCCGTAATTATACTGCGAAACTCCCAAGACACCTGTTCGTAAAACATCGTCGTCGTTGTGACCATGAACGCGTTCTCCGCCAGAGATTCCGAGCCTTCTTGGGTTGTGCCCTCAGAGCACGCGAATAGGAAATCGCATCCATTCCAAGCCTGGCTGCCGCAAGCCGAGGAAATACGAACCCAGAGAGATGCCGCGAGATCAACGTCAGCACCTCAGAACCACAATCTGATCTTCGAGTTTAGCCGCGGTACTCGCGCCGAGGAGTTCAGCGCCACTCGGATCGAGCAGCGCTACCTCGTAACGCCCCCTCCGTCATTGCGAAAGCGTCCCTCCTACTGATTAAGGAACGATTTGAGCAGCAAAGGCATCAAAATATATTTTTGCAAAGGGCTCTTGACTGCGGGTTGTGCCGGTGAGAATCTCTCCACAAGTTGCGCTTCGTCGAGTCCAGTGGAGTCTGGAGTATTTGCTTGCAGAGCCCAAACCTTGGCCCTGAGTGGGTGATCGCGGGCGCAGATGACGACGCTCGAAAGCGTTCCAAGAGTCATGAGCGTCTTTTGGAGGCTGCGCGGGTTACGTGGCCCAACGTCCTTTCATACGCACGTTTAGCGGATGTTGCTGACTATGAATGCCTGGCGACTGAGGTCTGGGAAGAACTTCTCCGTTCCGTCTTAAGGACGATGCGTCGGCTTGGACACCTGCATCATGTTACGGACTTGGAAGCGTACTTGATCGGCGCTTTTCGCCACCGCTTTCACCGCGAGCTAGTAAGAGAAAGGCATTACCGCAGGAACGTGTTGTTGCCTGAGTCAGTTGAAGAACTTGAAAGCCTTGGCCGAATCCAAGACTGGAAACCTGTCGAACGGCTGGAACGCGACCTGCAAGTCCAGCAGACGCTAAAGCTTTTGGACCCTTGGACGCGGCGGGTGTGGAACTACATCAAATACGGTTATTCGATTAAGGAAATTGCGCGACGCCTCGATCTCACTGAATTCCAAGTTGAATTTCGTTATCGCCGGAGCCTCGCGCGATTGCGAAACCACCTTCGTCGTCGCGGCGGGACCGCGGCTTAGTTGAAGTACGTGGTGCTCATGATGGAACCAAGTGGACGATCGGCGATGCGCATGTCGAAATGGTGAATCTTGATTAGCCTTCAGCACAAGAAACGACAGAACGACGAGGACAGGCAATTCTCGCAACTCCTCAATCGAGAGTTAGCAGAAGGATTCCCAAACCCAGATCGAACCGGCTGTCCTGACGCGGAGTTTCTGACACGCGTGGCACGCCATC
>CAVRNL010000040.1:0-110146 GCA_963722485.1 uncultured Acidobacteriaceae bacterium | reverse complement strand
AAGTCCTATATTACCCAGCGCCTCCGCATCGCGGGGTCGAACGGCGAACCGATTTTCGATTCCGATGCCACCGTCGCCATTTTCCGTTACTCGCTGGGCATTCCTCGCATCATCAATCTGCTCTGTGAGCATTGCCTGGTCAGCGCCTTCGTCGATCAGAAAAAGACGGTCGCCGCCGAAGTCGTCGATTCCGTCGCCCGCGATTTCGATCTCACCGATGGCAACGCCTCCGCAGCCATGACGGCGCCGGTTCCACCATCCGAAAAATTTGATCTGGTCGAAGCCTTGCGCACCTTGGCAACCCTGGCCGACCGTTTGCGCCAATCGGAACAACAGGATCTCCCCAAGGAAAGGAAATTATGAGCCGCATCCATGACGCCTTAAAACGCGCCGAGCAGGAACGAGCAACCTCCATGGGGACGCACGTCGAGTCCTCCTTCGACCAGCCTCAATTGCAACCGGACGGACAGCGCGAGAATATGCCCTCGCTGCAACCCTCCGTAGCCACCGTCATGCCAAACACCTCCGGCATGACTTACGAGTCGCTGCTCGCCCGCTGCCCCCAGGTCGAATGGCATCCGGATCCGCGCACCATGCTCTTCTTCCAGGAAGACGACAGTCGCGTCGGGGCCGAAGAGTTCCGCACTCTGCGCTCCCGCCTTTACCAGATTCGCGAGAAGATGCCGCTCAAACGCCTGCTCGTAACCAGCGCGCTTCCCAAAGAAGGAAAGTCTTTCGTGGCCGCCAATCTCGCCCAGGTCCTGGTCCGCCAGCACGGACGCCGCGCTCTTCTCATCGACGCCGACCTGCGCAACCCCGGCATGCACCGCCACCTCGGAGCCGCCCAGTCGCCCGGATTGTCCGAATACCTGTTGGGCGAATGCGATGAGTTCACTGCCATGCAACGCGGCCCCATGGAAAACCTGTTCTTCCTGCCCGCCGGCCGGGAGGTTCCGAGCGCTCCCGAACTGCTCGCCAACGGTCGTCTGAAGCTCTTACTGCAGCGCGTCGAGCCCTTGTTTGACTGGATTATTCTCGACTCGTCGCCCGTCATCCCCGTATCGGATGCCACACTGGTGGCCGGTTCCTGCGATGGCATTCTCATGGTGGTGCGCTCCAACGTAACCCCCTCCGATTTGGCTCGCCGCGCCCGCGAAGAATTCCCGGACAAGCTGCTGCTCGGAGTTGTGCTCAACGGAGCCCCCTCCGGAACGCTCGGACAGTCGAAGTATTACTATGGCGAGGCCGTGAACAGCCCCGCCTAGAGCTGGTTTCATTTGCCGGTTTTGGGTAGGGCACGGCTCTACAGGCTGCGGAAAGACTCGGTGTTGCACTTGATTTTGGGTGGCGCAGCGGTTTACCGCTGCGATAACCGCATCGTTTTGAATGCGGCTTCAGCCGCTGAGGTCACAGCTCTTGATCGGAAAGGACGTTTTCCGCAAGCTGTTTAGTCGTGCCGTTCAGGCTTGGAGAAATTCGGGCTATAGCCCTGAGCGACGCCCCCGAGCGGCAAGGCATTTGTGAAGCCGCTCTACTATCGAGATGAATTGGAACCGAGGCCAAGTTGATCCGGCTCTTCAATGTTTATTATCCAGTCCGTACTCTGGTCCTGCTGATCGGAGAGGCCCTCATTGTCTGGACCTCCTTCCTGCTCGGGGCCGTGTACGAACTGCGCGAAGACAGTTACCTGGTGCTCAACTACGAGGGCGGCTACCTCAAGATCCTCGCCGTTACTGCGCTGGTGTTGCTGTGTTCGCACTGGCTCGACCTCTACGACACCGCGCGCCTCAATACCAAGGGTGAGCTTTATTTCCGCTTGCTCATGGTTCCCGGCGTGCTCGCCTTCGTTCTGGCCGGTGTCGCCTACGTACGGCCTAATTACCTGTTGGGAAGCGGTTCGTCGGCGGTAGGTCTGATCATCCTCACCGTCGCCCTGTTCGGATGGCGGATCGGTTTCACCTGGCTCGTCCAGTTGCCAATTCTGGTCGAGCGCGTCTATGTTCTCGGCACCGGCGACCGCGCCCAGCGCGTGGTGCAGGGCTTGCGCCAGAATCCTGAAATCGGCGTCGAGATCGCCAGTTGGACCGGCAAGATGGAAGGTGCGGTGACCCGAGACTCGGTGGCGGCGCACTTGATGGACATTGTCCACAAACAAAAAGTCCATCGCGTCATCGTCGCCATGCCCGATCGCCGCGGCACCATCCCCATGCGCGAACTACTTATCCTCCGCATGCAGGGCGTCAAGATCGAGGAAGCCACCACCTGGCTGGAAAAAATCTCCGGCAAAATCGAGGTCGAGAATCTGTATCCCAGTTGGCTGGTGTATGGCGAGGGTTTTCGCCGCAGCACCGCCTTCATCCTGGTTCGCCGCGTCGTCTCCATCGTCATCTCGCTGATCGGTCTTATCCTCGCCCTGCCTTTGCTTCCGTTGATCATGCTCGCCATCCGACTCGATTCCAACGGCCCTATCTTCTATACCCAGGCGCGAGTCGGCAAGGCCGGACGCATCTTCAAGGTCGTGAAATTCCGCACTATGCGCCAGGACGCCGAAGCCGAGAACGGCCCGCAGTGGGCCGGCGATAAAGACCCCCGCGTTACCCGCGTCGGCAAGTTCCTCCGCGCCTCGCGCCTCGATGAGATTCCCCAGTTGTGGTGCGTGCTCAAAGGCGATATGGCATTCGTCGGCCCGCGCCCCGAGCGCCCCGAATTCATCGAGCGCCTCTCCAAGGAAATCCCTTATTACGGAGTGCGCCACATGGTGCGGCCCGGCCTCACCGGTTGGGCCCAGGTCAAGTACAAATACGGCAGCACCGTAGCCGATTCACGCGAGAAACTTCAGTACGATCTGTTCTATATCAAGAACGCTTCCATTGGACTCGATCTGCTGATCATGTTCCAGACCGTCAAGACCGTTCTCTTGCGCCGTGGTGCACAATAATGACCGCAATAGCGATGAAGATGAAATTCGTTTTCTGGCTCGCGGCCATGTTCGTCAGCTACTCCTATCTGGGTTATCCGGCGTGGTTGTGGCTGCGCAGTCGATGGTCGCCGCGTCCGGTGCGCCGCGGTTATGTCGAGGGCCTTAATGCGCCGGCAGTATCCGCCGTGATGGTCGTGCGTAATGAGGAAGCTGTGATCGTTCGCAAGCTTGAAAATCTGCTGACCCTCGACTACCCCCAGGCCAAGCTGAACGTCGTCGTCGTCTCCGATGGTTCCAGCGATCGCACGCCCGCTCTGCTCGCCGATTATGCCGGCGATTCCCGGGTGCGAGCCTTGCTGAAGCCGGCATCTCAAGGCAAAGCCGCGGGCCTCAATGATGCCATCAAGCTCGCGACCGGGGAGGTGCTCCTCTTCACCGACGCCCGCCAGCGGATCGAATCCGGTGCGCTGCGTTTCCTGATCGAGAATTTCGCTGACCCCGACGTCGGCGCCGCCAGCGGCGAGTTGATGCTCGGCGATCCCGCCAGCGGAGAGACCGGGAAGGGAATGGGGTTGTACTGGCGAATCGAAAAAAAAATTCGCGAGCTGGAATCCGCCGCCGGTTCCGTGGCCGGCGCCACCGGCGCCATCTACTGTGCCCGACGCAGATTGCTTGAAGCGTCGCCCTTGCCCGACGTCACCATCCTCGACGACGTCCTCTTGCCCATGCAGATCGTGCGTCAAGGATTTCGTGTCATCTTCGACTCCCGCGCCCGCGCCTGGGACCTGCCCGACCTGGGCGATGGCCGCGAATTTTCCCGCAAGGTTCGCACCCTGAGCGGAAACTATCAGCTCCCGCAAATTGCACCCTGGCTGTTGAGCTCCGAAAACGCGATTCGATTTGAATACGTTAGCCACAAGCTCTCGCGTTTGGCCGTGCCCTTTGCTTTGCTGGCCCTGCTGATCGCCTCTGCATTCCTGCCCCAGCCGTTCTATCGTGTGGCGCTCGTGGCGCAGCTTGTGTTCTACGCGCTCAGCCTGGCCGCGCTTGCCGGGATCAAGATCGGACCGCTCTCTCGCATCGCCGATCCCGCCCGCACTTTCGTCGTCCTCAATTCCGCCGCCGTGGTCGCCTTCATCAACTTCGTCACCGGCAGAAAGGCAGTCTGGGTTCGCTGAATAATGTTCGCTGAATAATGTTCGCGGAATCGAGTGTAGCGCCGGCGTCTCGCCGGCAAATGTTCGCTGATCTCTTATGAGAATTCTCTGGGTCAAAGCCGACAAACTCCTCCCCGTGCAAAACGGCGGCAATATCCGCACGTACCACGTCCTGCGATATCTGTCGGCGCGGCATGAGCTTACCTTTTACTCCTACTATGGAGGAACGCCCGACCCCGATTACGAGCGCGATTTGCAGCGCCAGTTGCCCGGTGCCGTGGCCGTCTGCACCGGCAAGCGCGAGCTTTCGGGAGCCGCGCGCGCCTTCGACTATCTCGCTCATATCGGTGCCCCCGCGCCGTATGCGGTCAGCCGTTTCGCCGACGCTAAAGTCCGGAAGCAAATCCAGACCTGGTTTCGCGAGCGCCGCTTCGACGTTGCCGTCTGCGACTTCCTCGACGCGGCAGTCAACTTTCCCGGAAATCTCAACCTCCCCAGCGTGCTCTTCCAGCACAATGTGGAAAGCGAAATCTGGCGCCGCCACGCCGCCACCGCGGGTAATCCGGCAATCGGAATGATGTACCGTATGGAATTCCGCAAGATGCTGCGCTACGAACGCGCTGCCGTCTGCAAGTTCCAGCATGTGATTGCCGTCTCTGAGAACGATCGTTCCCTCATGACGCAATGGGTGGATGGTGATCGCGTGACCGTCGTCCCCACCGGCGTCGATCTCGCCGAGTATCGCCCCGATCCCGCGGAGTTCGATAAGAATTCCGATCCCAATCCGCTCGCTCGTATCGCGCCCCTTGTCACCTTCGTCGGTGCCATGGACTGGGAGCCTAACGTCGACGCCGTCGAGTACTTTTGCAGTGAAGTCTGGCCCGCCATCAAGGCGGAAATGCCGCAGGCGCGATTCCGCATCGTCGGACGCAATCCCGACCGCCGCGTTCAGAAGTGGGCATCGGATTCGAGCGACAAATCAATCGAGGTGACCGGCCGCGTACCCTCCGTCGTCGAGCATCTCCGCCAGTCCTCCATAGTCATCGTGCCCTTGCGTATCGGCGGCGGCACGCGTCTGAAGATCTATGAGGCCATGGCCACCGCCAAAGCCGTCGTCTCCACTACCGTTGGCGCCGAGGGACTAGACGTCCACCACGGCCGCGACATTATTCTGGCCGACGATCCTCATGCCTTCGCGCAGGCCGTGATCATGCTCTTGCGCGATTCGGAACTCCGCCGCCGTTACGAAAAGGCCGCCGCCGAGACCGCTGCCCGCTACGACTGGCCAGCGATCGGTGAGCGTTTCAGCGAAGTCTTGCAGTCGGTGGCGGAAAAAAAATCTCTAGCCGTGCGTGGGGGAAGTGAAATTCGTATCAAGGCATCGCTTTAAAGATGAAGAGTTCGTATCGGGCATTGCTTTAGTGGATTCGTATCAGGGTATCGCTTTAACGATACCGTAAGTTATTCGAGTTTGGGCGCCCCTTTAGGGGCTGTGCCCGCTTGGCGGAAAAGAAAGCATAATAGGAAAAAGAGGAATTTGTGGCCATCGGCGATAACACTAAACCGGCAACAGTAGACGCGTTGGGCAGGCGGAGAATCATCAGCTACGCCGATCCCACCAAGCCCGCCTTCTTTTGGCTGACCATCTTCTTCGTGGTCTATTGCACCCGCTTCCAGGATTTCATTCCCGGCATGCAATATGTCCCGGTTGCCAAAATCCCCGCCATCCTGGCTATATGGGGCCTGTTCAACGCGCTCGGCAAGACCAAGCGGACTTTCAAAGACCTGCCTCAGATGTCGAATCTGCTGCTCTACATGATCCTCCTTTTATACGTGGGAGCTTTCTTGTCTCCAATATGGAGGGGCGGCGCGCTGATGCGCACCATCGACTTCTCCAAGATTTATGTCTGTTGGATACTCATTTTCCTGATCATCACCACGTTTGACCGTCTGAAACGCATCATGTTCATTCAGGCGGGTTCCGTGGTGATGGTTTGTGCTGCGGTCATTATCAAGGGCCACGATGTTCCCCGCCTGAATGGCGTGCTCGGTGGCTTCTATGGCAATCCGAACGATCTCGCGTTTGCCGTCGTGCTGTCGCTGCCTTATGCGCTGGCCTTAATGGTCTCAGCCAGGAACCCCATCATCAAAGTCTTTTGGTGTATCGGAATGCTGTTGATGTTCACCACCATTTTCCTGACCGCATCCCGAGCCGGTTTCATCGATTTGGTCTGTTCCTACAGCGCCACGCTCTACTTTCTCGCCGTCAAGGGGAAGCGCCCTTGGCTGATCGTGGCGAGCGTGCTCCTTGGGGTTCTGCTTATGTCCACGGTTGGCGGAAAACTCTATCATCGTTTTACCGCCTTGTCCGGCAACAGCACAACCGATCAGTCCGCCTACGGATCCTATGAGGATCGCAAGTACCTCATGTTGCGCGCTGTCGATGCCATCGAGCACTATCCCGTCCTGGGTATTGGCGTGAAGAATTTCCCCACCTTCTCGGGCATCTGGCACGACGTGCACATGACCTATCTCCAGATCTGCGCCGAAGGCGGCATCCCCGTTCTGATTCTCTACCTGATGTTCTTCTGGCGAGACTTCCAGAATATGTTTGCCCTCCATCACATGAAGGGTCTCAATCCCGACGTCCGGCTGTTTGCAGGCGCTTTGATCGGTTCGCAGGTCGGCTTCGTCGTGGGGGCGTTGTTTGCGCCCGAAGCCTACCAGTTCTTCCCATATTTTGCCGCGGCATTTACCGCCACTCTATTACAGACGATGAGAGAGCAGCAGAAAGAGGCAGGCGGCCCACCGCCCCCGCCAACCAAGAAGCGTCATCATTTCCTGGAGGTTTATGCCGATCGTGGAACCGCCGGTGCAGTCTCACCTGTCCGCTGATTTGCAGGCAATTCTGTGTTGCCTCAGTTGCGGCTCGAAACTCGAAGGCGACCCCGCCGCGGGCTTCTTCTGCCCCGCCTGTAAGCGCGCCTATCCCAACGTGCAGGGTATCGCGCGCTTTGTTGATGCCCAGCACTACGCCGCCAGTTTCGGTTTTCAGTGGCACCGTTATCAGAAGACGCAGCTCGATAACGACGAGCTCCGCGAATCGGAGCGCCATTTCCTGGCCAAGACCGCTCTCCGCCCCGAAGATCTCAGAGGCAAACTGGTCCTAGACGTCGGCTGCGGCATGGGACGCTTCGCCGAAGTTGCCACCCGCTGGGGCGCGCGCGTCGTCGGCGTCGACCTGAGCGCCGCCGCCGAAGTTGCCGCCAAGAATCTGGCTGACCGCGATTTCGTAGCTTTCCAGGCCGATGTTTTCGCCCTGCCCTTCGCTCCCGAGAGCTTCGACGTCATCTATAGCATCGGCGTCCTCCACCACACTCCCGATTGCGAAGCCGCCGTCAAGACGCTCGACAAATATCTGAAGCCCGGTGGACTCCTCGTCGTCTGGCTCTACAGCGGATACAACAAGTGGTACCGCTTCAGCGATTTCTGGCGCCGCTACACCCACAAGATGAAGCCCGAGACCCTCCACCGTATTCTGAAAGTTGCGGTCCCGTTCTTCTACAACTTGCAACAGGTTTTGAAGCACGTGCCTCTGGTGGGCCGTCCAACCGCCGGCCTCGTTCATCATGTATTTCCCGTGAACCGCCAGAAAGATCCGGAAGCCCGCATGCTCGACACCTTTGACTGGTATTCTCCCAAGTATCAGTCCAAGCACACCTACGAGCAGGTGTTTAAATGGTATGAAGCGATGGGCATGGAAGACATGCGCGTAGGCGAGATGTCCATCGCCGTTCGCGGCCGCAAGCCGGCAAGCCCACGCTAGCCATAATTTGTACGGTGGAGGGACGGGCGTCTCGCCCGTCCAGGTTCGCATAACGAAGCCAGATTCGTGTCAGGGTATCGTGCTACAGGCTGCGGAAAAAGGCGATGTTGCATTTGATTTTGGGTGGCGCAGCGGTTTACCGCTGCGATAACTGTCTTGTTTTTATAATTCGGCTTTAGCCGCTGAGGTGAGACTGCGGCGCGGGAAACACTTTTTCCGCAGCAGCCTCTTTTAGCGATGCCGTAAGATCTTCGAAATCAAAGGCCCCTTTAGGGGCTGGACAAACACCATGTGTGGAATCGCCGGAGTGGTGAGCGCAACTCGCGAGAGCAACATCACCGAAGCTCTCGTCCACCACATGTGCAACCAGATCGTGTACCGCGGCCCTGACGACGAGGGACTCTACGTCGCCGACGGCGCCGGCCTTGGCATGCGCCGCCTCAGTATCATCGATCTCTCCGGTGGCCATCAGCCCGTCTTCAACGAAGACCGCAGCTCGTGGATCGTCTTCAACGGAGAAATTTACAACTTCCCCGAACTCCGCCCCGAGCTCGAAAGCCGCGGCCATCGCTTCCGCACCCACACCGACACCGAAGTCATTATTCATCTCTACGAAGAAATGGGCGCCGATTGCGTCAACAAACTACGCGGCATGTTTGCCCTCGCCATCTACGACAAGACCAAACGCAAATTAACCCTGGCCCGCGACCGCCTCGGCAAGAAGCCGCTGCACTATGCCCTCCACCAGGGAAATCTCTACTTCGCGTCCGAGATCAAAGCGATCCTCGCCGCCGCTCCCGAACTAGCCGAAGTCAACTCGCAAGGCCTGCTCGAATATCTTTACTACGGATACGTCCCCGATCCCATCACTGCCTTCACCGGAATTCAAAAGCTCGCACCCGGAACCCTGCTCGAGTTTCAGGACGGCGAGATCCACATCCGTCAGTACTGGGATCTCCCCGAATACAACACGCACGCGCCCAAGAGCGAAGAAGAATGTCTGGAAGAATTAGAGCAGCGGCTGTTGGAGGCGACCAAGATCCGCTTGATCTCCGACGTGCCTCTAGGCGCTTTCCTCAGCGGTGGCATCGATTCTTCCACCGTCGTTGCCTTGATGGCGCGCGCCAGTTCCGGACCGGTCAAGACTTTCTCCATCGGTTTCAAGAAAGACGATTTCAACGAAGCCCAATGGGCGCGCATCGTCGCTAACAAATTCGGCACCGATCATCACGAGATGATCCTGGAGCCCGACGTAGTTCAGACCGTCGAACATCTCACCAGTTCGCTCGAAGAGCCCTTCGGCGATTCCTCCATGCTGCCCACGTACTACGTCTCGCAGATGGCTCGCCAGCACGTTACCGTGGCTCTTTCCGGCGATGGCGGCGACGAGATTTTTGGCGGATACGATCGTTACCGCATTCACGCCGGCCGTCGCATCTTCGAATCCATCCCCGCGTGGGCCCGCCAGTTTTACCGCGACCGTGTCTTCCCGCGTCTGCCCAAAAACATGCGGGGCCGCAGTTTCAGCTACAACGTTTCACTGCCCTGGCAGGAGCGCTACGTCGATAACCTTTCTTTCCTGCCTTCTTTCGAGCGCGATACTCCGCTGCTCTCGCACGATTTTCGCCAGATCCTGATGCGCAGCGACGATCCCCGCAATGTTCTGCGCCGCTGCTTTGCGCAGGCCCCCGCCAAGGATCCCGTCGATCAGCTCCTCTATGTCGACACCAAAACCAATATGGTCGGCGACATCCTCACCAAGGTTGACCGCATGAGCATGTTGAATTCGCTCGAGGTCCGCGTCCCCATTCTCGATCACGTGTTTGTCGAGTGGGTCACCGGTCTGCCTTCCCAATGGAAACTGCGCGGCGACCAGCAAAAATATATTCTCCGAAAACTGGCGGAGCGCGTGGGCGTGCCGCGCGAAGCGATCTATCGCCAAAAGCAGGGATTCTCGCTCCCGCTCGTGCACTGGATGCGCCACGAACTCAAAGACATGCTCATGATTCTGCTCGAGCCCCGCACTCTCGATCGCGGCTACTTTGTCGCCAGCGGGGTCCGCAAATTAATGGACGACCATCTCGTCCGCCGCCGCGGCAATACCGCGCGCATCTGGCGTATGCTGATGTTCGAGCTCTGGCACCGCAATTTCCTCGAAAAATTCATCAAGCCCGCCGGCCTGTTCTCTCTGCCCGTGGTCGCCGACTCCCGCCGCCACGCGCCCAATTCCGCCACCGCGCTAGCCACGCCGGTGGGAGGATGATCTCGGAGGATGATCGGGTGCACACCACCACAGGTTGTGGAACCACTCCGACCGAAGCGAGTTCCAGGGAAGCGCACGACTTCACAGCCCGCGGAAACACTCGGCCCTGCCCTTGGTTTTGGGTGGCACCCGGTTTTGCCCTTGGTTTTGGGTGGCGCCCGGTTTTGCCCTTGGTTTTGGGTGGCGCAGCGGTTTACCGCTGCGATAACTGAATTGTTTTTGAATGCGGCTTCAGCCGCTGAGGGAGCGACCCGGCGTGCAACCGAGTTTTTCAGCAAACTGTAACGCCGTCGAGCGGCTAGCAATTGGTTGGCGGCTAGACAGAGTGCTGAGAAACCCGATTTTGATCTTGGTTTTGGGTGGCGCAGCGGTTTACCGCTGCGATAACTGAATTGTTTTGAATGCGGCTTCAGCCGCTGAGGTCACAGTTCTTGATCGGGAAGGACTTTTTCCGCAAGCTGTTCAGTCGCGCCGCAAGTCTGACAGAATCATGTCCGACAGAATCAACGTCGGCTTTAGCCGCTGAGGTCCGCCCGCCGATTTGCCTCTTTCTCATGGTCAACACTTTTGAAACCGGAGGCTCCGAGCGCCAGTTCACCGTCCTCGCCCAGAATCTTACCCCTCCACAATTCCAAACTCATTTAGGCTGCGTCAGCCGCCGTGGCCCGCTCGCCCACAATTTTCCCGACGCCCCGCAGTTTCCCCTGGGCGGCAGCCTCTACGGATGGCCCTCGCTGCGCACTCGCCTCAATCTCAGCCGGCATCTGCGCCAGAATCGAATCCAAGTCGCCCACGCCTTCGATTTCTATGCCAATCTAATCCTGATTCCCGCCGCCAAGCTTGCCCGCGTCCCCGTAGTCATCGGCAGCCATCGTCAACTCGGAGACCTGATGACCCCGGCGCAGTTCCGCGCTCAGGCCGCCGCTTTTCGCTGGTGTGACGCCGTGGTCTGCAACTCGCAAGCTGCCGCCGATCGCCTCCTCGCCACCGGCCTCTCGTCCAGCAAAATCGCTATCATCGGAAACGCCCTGCCCGCCGCGGCTTTCACCGCAACCGCCGCCGCTCTGCCAAAATGTCCTGGCGTCGTCCGTGTCGGTATGGTGGCGCGCATGAATCATCGTTACAAAAATCACTCCGGATTCCTCCGCATCGCCGCCCAGCTCCATAGGCGCATGAACAATGTCGAGTTCGTTCTCGTCGGCGATGGTCCGCTGCGCCAGCAATTCGAAAGCGAAGCGTCAAGCCTGGGCCTCGGAGCCTCCGCTATCTTTCTCGGCGATCGCCAGGATATGCAAGCCGTCCTTGCTTCGCTCGACGTAGCGGTCAGCACTTCCGATTCCGAAAGCTTGTCCAACGTAATTCTCGAAGCCATGGCCGCGGCTTTGCCCGCCGTCGCCTACAACGTCGGCGGAAATTCTGAGTTGCTAAGTCATGAACGTGGAGCCCTGATTCCTGCCGGCAACGAAACCGCCTTTGCCGATGCCGTCCAAAACCTTCTAACCGACTCCACCCGGCACGAGCAGCTTGGCCGCAACGCCCAGCAGTTCGCTCAAGAAAACTTCAGCCTCGATCAAGTGCGCCAGCGCTACGCGGAACTCTATGTCAAGCTTCTCCAGAAGAAGCGCGGAAGGAATTCCGCCGCATGAGCGAGCGCGCCGATTCCACCTCGACCAAGCGGCGCCCACGCGTCTGCATCGTCGCGCCCAGCCTGCGTTACGTCGGCGGACAATCCGTCCAAGCCGACCTGCTCCTGCGCCACTGGCAGGACGATCCCGACATCGACATCAGTTTCCTGGCCGTCGATCCGCCCTTGCCCCGCGTCCTCTCCTGGGCCGAGCGCATTCCCGGCCTGCGAACAGTTCTGCGGGAGCCCATCTACTTCTGGCGCCTCTGGCGCGGCCTCAAAGACGTAGATATTGCGCACATCTTTTCCGCGTCGTACTGGTCCTTCCTACTGGCTCCCGCTCCCGCCGTGTTCTTCGCAAAAAGGATGAGGATGAAGACGCGGCGCGCCAAGACGCTGATCAACTACCACAGTGGAGAAGCCCGCGACCACCTGCAACGCTTCCGGTCCGCCAAGTTCGTTCTCTCTCGCGCAGATAAGATCGTCGTTCCCTCCGGCTACCTGGAAAACGTCTTCCGCGAATTCGGATTGCCAGCATCCGCCGTGCCGAACATCGTCGACCTGTCGCAATTCAACTATCGCGAGCGCATTCCGCTGCGTCCACACCTGGTCTGCACCCGCGGCTTCTCCCCGTACTACTGTGTGGATGTCGTAGTCCGGGCATTTGCCCAGATAAAAAAAGATTATCCCGAAGCGCAGCTCGATCTGGTCGGCGGCGGCCCGCTCGAAGGCGATATCCGCAAACTGGTCGCGGACTTGAATCTCTCCGGCGTCAATTTCACCGGTGTAGCGTCGCGTCAGGAGATCGGCAAGTACTACGATCAGGCCGACATCTTTATCAACGCCTCGTGGCTCGACAACATGCCACTCTCGATCATCGAAGCCTTTGCCTCCGGCACTCCCGTGGTCACCACCGCGCCGGAGTGCATGCCCTATCTCGTCGAGCACGAACGCACCGGATTGCTCTCCCAAGTAGGCGACGCAAAATCTCTAGCCGCAAATGTGATCCGTTTGCTGCGCGACCCCGCGCTCGCCGCCAGCCTGGCACAAAATGCCCGAAGCGAATCGCAAAAGTACACATGGCAAGCCGTCCGCGAGCAATGGCTGAACACCTATCGCGGATTAGTCTAAGGAAGTTCTGATTAAGTCCCTGGGTTCCTCCGTGCACCCCTGTGTACCCTGTGGTTTATGGTTTCTGCTGACACTTGATCGGAGTTTCCGTAAAGAAACCGCGGAGCAGTTCGCCTTCGCTCACGCCGCTTTCTTCGCGCGCGGCCACGCCGTCGTCACCACCAGCGCCACCGCAATTCCCAGCGACACTTCCAGAAACCGATGCCACCCAATGAGCCAGGCGGCCCGCGTCCGCGGAATCAGCAAAACAATACTCAGCGTAATTGCGGCAAACCGGTAAGCGCCTCCAACGCGCAATAACCGCGCCAGCAAACCGCACAAAAGAATCCCCACGGCATAGACCACCGCACTCGAACGAAAGAAAGTAGCCAGTGCCGCGCCCAGCACCGCCCCCAGCGCTGTCCCCACAAATCGCTGCCATCCCAGCGTCAGCGGAGGAATTGTGGATTGCACGACCACGATAGTCGAGATCGGAGCCCAATAATATTCCGGCATCTTCAGGAGACGCGCGAGCAGCAGGGCAGCCAGAGCCGCAAGAGTAGTTCGTACCGAGTCCAGAACGGAAACGAGATTCACTCCCGAAAAGACCTTTCCACTCGCCATCAGCCCTCCCCGCAGCCCCGCCAAGAACCGTTATTGTATCGCCGCTCAATTGTTCCCGCTCCTTGACATCCCGTGTTATTCTTTTCCGCGTACCTCGCGGGTCCCGCGCGCCAACCTCGAAAGACTGGTTCGGCGCCACCGACAATGAGGGTCCCTACCTGCGTCCTTCCTCGCCAGGGTCGTGGATGGAGGAGATGCGAGCACGCCGGAAGTGTGCGCCATCGTCCTTCATGGCACGCACTCGTCCGGAATCAATTCACGAACCTAATTTGCGAATCAGAATTCGCAAACGAAAAGAGGAGACTCCATGCAGATCAAGAAACTCACGCCCAATCTAGTAGTCCGCAACGTAGAAGCCAGCCTGAAGTTCTATCGCGAAATACTCGGCCTGGAAAAAGCCATCACCGTTCCCGACCAGTCGCCATACGTTTTCGCCTCGGTCTCGAACGGATCGGTAGAAATCTTCTTCAACGATCAAAAGACCGTAGCCGCCGAATTCCCCAAGCTAGCCGCCACCATCGGCGGAAGCTTGACTCTCTACATGGAAGTGGACAACCTGCAAGCCGTCCTCGATCGCGTTCAAAAAGAGGGAGCGGAGATCTCCATGCCCGTGACCGACCAGTTCTACGGCATGAAAGAATTTGCCTTCGAAGATGGAGACGGCTACACCATCACCATCGCGCAGAAAATGGGATGAACCTTACTCCGTAACCTTAACTTGGGGCCGCTGCGCGCACCCACGCATTCACAAGAGCTGCGAATGTGTGGGTCAGCCCGGCTCCCGGCTTATTTGTCCTCGGCTGTCGATGATTGACCGACATTCCCTTTGTGGAACGGTCAATCGCCATTTGCCTAAGACAATTGTGCATTTGGGTGGCGCAGCGCTTCAGCGCCGCGGTAAGGTCGCTCTGAGGAGACGGCTTTAGCCGCGGAGGTTAGGATGGCTGCGCCACGCAGAGGCAACACTGGATTCAGCACTTACTTCATTACCGCCGCGACCTTCCAGAAGCACAGCTTGTTTCAATCCGGCAGGATGGCCGATCTGTTTGTGCAGGTCCTGCTGAGTTACAAATCGCAACACAAATATCTTCTCCATGAGTTTGTACTCATGCCTGACCATCTCCATCTCCTGATCACGCCAACTCTGACTCTGGAGCGTGCCCTGCAACTGATCAAGGGTGGGTTTTCATTCCGTGCCAAGAGGGAGTTAGGTTTTGGTGGTGAAATCTGGGAGAAGAGTTACCATGACCGGCGCGTGCGGGACTGGCGGGAGTACTGCGCCTTCCGGCAGTACATTCATCTGAATCCCGTAAAGAAAGGGCTGGCCGGAATTGCTGAGGAGTACCCCTATAGCTCTGCCAGAGCTGGGATGGCGCTGGATGCCGCACCGCAGCGGCTAAAGCCGTCGGATTCGGCAGCCTGAATCGCGGCGCTGAAGCGCTGCGCCACCCAAGAGCTCATGGTGTTGCCATTCCTTTTGTGCTTAAAGGATTCAGGTTTGGGGTGGCGCAGTGCTTCAGCACTGCGGTCAGAGGCTAGCTATTTGCTGGAGCTTCACGGATTGTTGAAAAACTGGATTCTGGTCTTGCTTTTGGGTGGCGCAGCGGTTTTGGGGTGGCGCAGGTTTTGGGGTGGCGCAGTGCTTCAGCACTGCGGTCAAAGGCTAGCTATTTGTTGGGGCTTTAGCCCCTGAGGTTAGGGAATTGGAGTTTGGGACGAACTCGGGGACCGAACTAGACGCCGCACCGCAGCGGCTAAAGCCGTCCGATCCAGCGGCCTGAATCGCAGCGCTGAAAGCGCTGTGCCACCCAAAAGCGCCTAGCCACGCCCCATATGCTAAACGAACGATTGTTGTCCGCTCAGTGCTGCCGCCGCCCTCCTTTTGAGTTCAGGTTTGAGGTGATTCAGGTTTGGGGTGGCGCAGGTTTGGGGTGGCGCAGGTTTTGGGGTGGCGCAGTGCTTCAGCACTGCGGTCAAAGGCTAGCTATTTGTTGGGGCTTTAGCCCCTGAGGTTAGGGAATTGGAGTTTGGGACGAACTCGGACCGAGCTAGATGCCGCACCGCAGCGGCTAAAGCCGTCGGATTCGGCAGCCTGAATCGCAGCGCTGAAAGCGCTGTGCCACCCAAAAGCGCCTAAGGTGACAAAGAAGGACCCTTCAATCTCTGACTGGAATGATCTTCTCAAGAGCGCAGACGTATTTGACGTACCGCAGTGGCGTTCCGTTCAGTTTCTAGCTGACATCCGGAATCTGTGTGACCACGACAAAAAGGTCGAGCCGACTGTTGGGCAGGTGACCGATCTGATTGCAGGCGTCGAGAAGATCACGAAAACGGTGTTCTAGCAAAAAGCCCTCCCTGCAGCGGGGCTTTCTCATCTGAATGCTCGAAGCTCGCGGCTCAATGCTCACCGTCCAAACCCCGCCCCTCCTCTTCCATCACCCTCCGCAGCGCCTTGTTAATCTCCCACTGGTATCCCCGCCCCATCCCCCGGAACCAGGCCAGCACATCGGCGTCCAGATTCAGCGTGACCCGCTTCTTGGGCAACCGGAGCCAGCGCGAAAGCTCCCGCTTCTGCTGCTGCCACTCCCGCCAGGTGGAACGCCCCTGTTCCACGCTTCCAGAAGCGCCCCTAGAAGCCACTAGTCTGGCGATCCTCCCGTGCCTCCTAACTCTTTTCTTCCGTTTCATTTGTCGTCGATTAGCATACATATATATACATACAAAATAAACTGCAAAGTGTTTCACGTGAAACACTCCGCCCCAAAAACAAAAAAGCCCCGCTCTCGCGAGCAGGGCTTTGGTTTTACTGACGGCTGATGGCTGACGGCTAGTTCTAGTACATATCGCCCATGCCGCCGCCGCCGTGTCCGCCTGGCATCGGAGCATTCTTCTTTTCTTCCGGAATCTCCGCCACCAGCGCTTCGGTTGTCAGCATCAATGCCGCGATCGAGCCCGCGTTGGTCAGTGCCGTGCGCACGACCTTGGTCGGATCGAGCACGCCTGCCTTCACCAGGTCTTCATACTCGCTGGTCAGAGCGTTGAAGCCATAGTTGTTGTCCTTGGAATCGGTGACCTTGCCGAGGACGATGGCGCCTTCTTCGCCGGCATTTTCGGCGATCTGGCGCAACGGTTCCACAAGTGCGCGCTTCACGATGTTCACACCGATCTGCTCGTCACCTTCCAGCTTCAGGCTATCCAGAGCTTTGACGCAACGCGCCAGGGCCACGCCGCCGCCGGGGACAATGCCTTCCTCGACCGCTGCACGTGTCGCGTGCATGGCGTCTTCCACACGCGCCTTCTTCTCTTTCATTTCGGTTTCGGTCGCGGCTCCAACCTTGATCACCGCCACGCCACCGACCAGCTTCGCCAACCGCTCCTGCAATTTCTCGCGGTCGTAGTCGCTGGTGGTCTTATCGATCTGGCTGCGAATTTCCTTCACGCGGCCTTGCACATCCCCCGGCTTGCCTTTGCCTTCGACAATCGTCGTGTTGTCTTTGTCGATGGTGATCTTCTTGGCCTGTCCAAGATCGGCGAGCTGCACGTTCTCCAGCTTGATGCCGAGATCTTCCGTGATCGCCTTGCCGCCGGTCAGCGTTGCGATGTCCTGCAACATAGCTTTGCGGCGATCGCCAAATCCCGGAGCCTTAACGGCCGAGACTTGCAGCGTGCCACGAAGTTTGTTGACGACCAGAGTCGCCAGCGCTTCGCCTTCCACATCCTCAGCGATGATCAGGAGCGGCTTGCCGCCCTTGGCGATCTGCTCCAGCAACGGCAGCAGATCTTTCATCGAGCTGATTTTCTTTTCGTGGATCAGGATGTACGCGTTCTCCTGCACCGACTCCATCCGCTCCGGGTCGGTTACAAAGTAAGGAGAAAGATAGCCGCGATCGAACTGCATGCCTTCGACTACGTCTAACTGCGTCTCCAGCGTCTTCGACTCTTCAACGGTAATGACGCCATCCTTGCCGACCTTCTTCATCGCTTCGGCAATGATCTTGCCAATGGTCTCGTCGTTATTCGCCGAAATCGTGCCGACCTGCGCAATCATCTCGCCGGTAACGGGCTTGCTAAGTTTGTCGAGTTCGCCCTTTTCGCGGTTGCCTTCCTTGTCGAACTTACCGGTGATGAGAGTAACTGCCTTCTCGATGCCGCGCTTCATCGCCATGGGATTGGCGCCGGCAGCCACGGTCTTCACGCCCTCGCGATAAATTGCCTGGGCCAGAACGGTAGCGGTGGTGGTGCCATCGCCGGCTATGTCCGAGGTCTTCGAAGCAACTTCGCGGACCATCTGCGCGCCCATGTTCTCGAGGTTGTCTTGCAACTCAATTTCTTTGGCTACGGTGACGCCGTCCTTGGTAATGGTCGGCGCGCCGAATTTCTTTTCAATGACCACGTTGCGCCCCTTGGGGCCGAGTGTAACCTTCACAGCATCAGCCAGCAGGTTGACGCCGCGGAGAATCGCCTGTCGCGACTCTTCTCCGTGCACAATTTGTTTTGCCATGGTTTGAATCTCCTTAATAAATGGTTTTCATTGGCAGGACTGGCCTGCGGAAGTTTGTGAATCAGGTCTCAGGCGTTAGGTCTCAGGTCTCAGGATTTCACTGATGGCTGATGGCCGAGAGCTGACAGCTATTTGCGCGCGCCAGCGTGTTCCTTCTTCGCCGCAGTGGTGGCGCCGCTCAGCACGCCCAGCACTTCTTCTTCGCGCATGATGATGAAGTCTTCCCCATCGATCTTGATCTCGGTGCCGGAATATTTGCCAAACAGAATGCGGTCGCCTTCTTTCACGTCGAGCGGCCGAACCTTGCCTTCTTCGCTGATCTTGCCTTTGCCGGTGGAGATGACTTCTCCCTCTTGCGGCTTGTCCTTCGCGGAGTCGGGAATGATGATCCCGCCGCGGGTGGTATCGGCTTCTTCCACGCGACGGACCAGGATGCGGTCATGCAGCGGGGTAAATTTAGTTGCCATAGTTGCGTACTCCTTTCAAGAGTTGTTAGGTAGGTTGAATCGAACTCGGAATTACTCCAGGATCGAGGACTGTTAGCACTTGAGGCCCACGAGTGCTAATTATAAGAATGTGAGTGTGTGTTTGTCAAGCGCTGAAAGGAAATCGTTATTAAGTAACCTGTAATCAACACAATACATGGGTGCCATATCCTTGGGATCCGTTGCCGGGCAGTGAGGGTTGCACGACTGCCTCTCGCCTCTTGATGTCGCTGGAAAGCGCGGGGCCCGCCCACCGCGGCCTGGGGGGGCGTGACAAGGATCGAGCGGCGAGCAGGGTTCCGCGCGGTTTCCGGACAAGGTCCCAGCTCCTGCAGGCATGCTCCTACGGGCGCTGACGACCGGTGTGTAGTTGACGTACACTGTTCCACTCAACACCGAGTTGAAACCGTTACAACTTTTGAAGAAGCTCTCGTAGACAGTGAACCACGTGAGGTTAGGGATGACGGCAAGCGGCTTAGCAACCCGGCAAGTTTCTTTCCGCGCAGCAGTTCTTTGGACTCAGATACTTCTAAGCACACTTTCCATTTTTTCCATGACATGCCGAGCCCAGACGACCGACTTGGTAAATGCTTCAGTGGATCCCGCAATCCGCGCCGTGTTGCGGGGCCAGCACGCGCCCTGGGCGCTGCCGCAGAATGTTCAGGGCCCGGTTCCGGGCGATACCATGCTTGAACATTTGACTTTGGTTCTGAAGCGCTCGCCGCAACGGCAAAAGGTCTTCGAGCAGTTTCTGCAGCAGTTGCAGGATCCCGCTTCTCCGAACTTTCACCGCTGGCTCACGCCCGTTCAAGTCGGAAAAAGATTTGGCGCCTCGCGGCATGATATCGATGCTGTCTCGCAGTGGCTCCGCAGCCAGGGCTTGCGCGTGAACTCGGTCGCCAACAGCCGCATGATGATCGACTTCAGCGGCAATGCCTCGCTAGTAGGCACGGCCTTTGCGACCGAGATGCGCTATTACCTGGTGAATGGCGAGCAGCGCATGGCGACCGCGGACGATCCCCAGATTCCGGCGGCGTTAGCCGGTGTGATTCAATCCGTCAGCGGCCTGTACACGATCAGGAACCGTCCTTACCACGGTGCGGGACGTGCGCAGTTCCGGGCACACGGCGCAGGCTTAGACTTACCCGCGGCCACGTTTTGCAATGGCAGCGATTGCAGCAACTTCATCTTTCCCGCCGATTTCGCCACCATCTACGACTTGAATTCCGTTTATGCCCAGAACATTGACGGCACGGGACAGACCATCGCCATCATTGGGCGCTCGCGGGTCTACGACCCCGACATCGAGAACTTTCAAACTCTGTCTGGGATTGCTGTAAAGGATCCGACGGTCATCATTCCACCGCTCGGAGTCGACCCCGGACCGCCCGACGGAACCACGAGCCCGGTATCGGAAGACCAGTTGGAGGCGACACTCGACGTGATGCGTTCCACCAGCATCGCGACCGGCGCAACTATTGATCTGATTGTCAGCACAAACACTCAAACAGCGGACGGAATCGCCATCGCCGCTGAGTATGCCGTCGACACCAACCCCGTCCCCGCCCAGATCATGAACATCAGCTTCGGAGGGTGCGAAGCGGAAGCTGGCCAGTCTGGCGTGGATTTCTGGGACAGCTTGTTCAGCCAGGCTGCCGGAGAGGGCATCTCGGTATTCGTGTGCTCGGGAGATTCGGGTGCCGCTGGTTGTGACCCCTACTTTCAGACTCCGCCTCAAACCCAGATCGCGAGCCCCAATGCCATTTGCTCGTCGAGTTACTCCACCTGCGTGGGTGGAACCGAGTTTGCCGATGCCGCGAATCCAGCCCAATATTGGAACCAGAATCCCACACAGTCACCGCCGTACGAATCGGCCTTGAGCTATATCCCTGAAGGCGGATGGAATGAACCGTTGAACGGTAAAGGAGCCACACAAGCGGCTTCCTCAGGTGGCGGCTACAGTTCCCATATCGCGACGCCTTCGTGGCAGACCGGAACCGGGGTTCCGGGAACGCAGGGCCGCTACACCCCCGATATCGCCTTCAGTTCGTCGGCCCATGATGGATATTTCGGATGTCTAGCCGCGGACGGAAACAGCTGCGTTCGCAATGGCCAAGGCGAGTTCAACTTTGAATATTTCTTTGGAACCTCCGCCGCCGCGCCCGACATGGCCGGCATTACCGCACTGCTCAATCAGGAATTAGGCGCGCCTCAGGGAGAACTCAACCAGCGCCTCTACCAGCTCGCGGCCAATCCCGCGAACGCGGTTTTTCATGATGTCACCGTGACTACAAGCGGCGTCAGTGATTGCGTCGTGACCACGCCCAGCATGTGCAACAACAGCACGCCCTCACCCGCGGGACTCACGGGCGGTCTCTCCGGTTATTTGGTGACAGCAGGATTTGACGAGGTTACCGGCCTCGGTTCAATCGACGCCGCCAACTTACTTGCCAACTGGGCCACGTTCAACTGGACTAACAGCGGCAGCACTTCCGTGACGGTGCTGTCCGGGCAATCCGCCAGCTACACTTTCTCTGCGAAACCGATGGGGGCATCCGGAACCTTCGCAACCAACGTTATTTTCTCCTGCTCTGGGCTTCCGGATGCGACCGTCAGTTGCGCTTTCAATCCAACACAGATCAATGCCGGCTCCGGACCGACTCCAGTTCAAGTAACCATTGCTACCACCGGCCCCAACGCGCCTGCGGCGAAGAATAAGCTCCGCCGGGTTGCCGACAGGCGGTCCCCATGGCTACCACTGGCGTTGCCGCTCGCAGGCATCGTGATGTGTGGCCTAGCCGGACGGACAATATCGAAACACTCCGCCATTGCTGGCGTCTGCGTCTCGTTGGCGTTGCTGGGGCTGCTAATTGCTTGTGGCGGCGGCAGCGCGCCCCCCATCGCCGTTACCGTGAGCCAGGGAACTCCGCCAAGTCTGTACCCGAATGACAAAGCCGACGGCTGGCCAGCTCAAACGGCGCAGTTTACAGCAACGGTCGCGAACTCGACCCAGGGCGTAAATTGGACGGCATCGAGCGGCACCATCACGGCCAACACGGGCAGTCCGCTGACGGCGACGTACACGGCTCCCACCGTGGCTTCAGGGCTGCCGGCGACCGTGACCGTCACGGCGACTTCCCCAGCCGATTCCACGAAGTTTGGATCGGCCACGGAGACGCTGACCCCTGCAACCGTCCCGGGAACCTACAGCAACATCCTGGTGACTGCCACTGACAGCACGACCGTGAATGCGGTTCCGGTGACGCTGACGGTGCAGTAGGGGCGGTTACTAGATTCGAGCAAACAGGCAGGAATCGAGAGAATTCCAGAGCTTTCGCCTGAGTCAAATGAGGACCAAGTCCCTTCCCCCCGCTTTTTCTGAAAGCTGCCAGCTGCCAGTGTCGCCCAATCGTCGGCAGCCTTGCCAGCCCCCCGGCAAGTCTGGCCCGCGGCGCGTGGGATGAATGCTGCAAGCAGTGAGTTTCTGACCCAAAATGGAACGGCAGTCGGCGTGCACTCAGTTCGGTATCACCTTCCAGAAGACACGGTCTGGCCAGCCCCGAGAGTCAAATGTTTGCCGCTTTTCATCGTTGCTCGCCAACCCGGTGCACCCGTTTTTCTGTGAGGGGATATTTGCGAGGAGATAGAGGAGCGCCCATGAGCACATCCGGCTTGAACTGCGTTGAAAGTTGTCTGAGTTGCCGTCTGCGTTCCCGCGGTTTTTTCTGCGATCTCTCCCAGGATTCGATCGAGGATTTCAACCGAATAAAACATGCCGCCGTTTTCCCCGAGCACGCGGTCGTTCTTGTCGAGGGGCAGAGTCCCTGGGGAATTTTCATTCTCTGCCAGGGACGCGCCAAGCTCTCCACCACCTCGCGCGATGGCAAAACGTTAATCGTGCGGCTTGCGGAACCCGGCGAGGTTCTGGGCCTGCACGCAGTCGTTACCGGAGGCCCTTACGAACTGACGGTCGAGACCATGCAGCCCTGCCAACTGAACTTCGTGGGGCGCGAAGACTTTCTGCGCTTCCTCCAGGAGCACGCCGACGCTTCGCTCCACGCCACTCAGCATCTTGCCCGGGACTGCGCGGATTCCTATAACGTGGTGCGTTCGATCGGTTTGTCGCACTCGGTCTCGGAGAGGTTTGCCCGATTCTTGCTCGAAACCGCCGCCGAGGGCGAGGTCAGCCACGGAACCGTGCGCGTCCGGCTCGCCATGACCCATGAAGAAATCTCACAACTCATAGGCACCAGCCGCGAAACCATCACCCGACTGCTCTCCGAGTTCCGTCGCCACGACATGGTGGAATTGAAGGGGTCCATGCTCATCATCCATAACCGTCCGGCTCTGCAGAGTTTGGTCGGCGCTTAGCCGTTGGTCACCAGTTGCCGCCCGATGCGATCCACTTCTTTTTTCAGCGCCAGCCGATCGAGCGTCGCCACAGGAAGAGCGAGAAAAAGACTGATTCGCCGGTCGAGAATAAAAAACGCATCGCGGAAGGCGCGTTCGATTTCAGCGGAGTCTCCGCGAACCGCGGCAGGATCGGGAACTCCCCAGTGCGCGGTCATCGGCTGGCCGGGCCACAGCGGGCAGGTTTCTTTGGCGGCATTGTCGCAGACCGTAAAGACGAAGTGCATTTCAGGAGCGCTCGGACGGCCGAATTCGTCCCAGCCTTTGCTGCGCAGGCCGGTGGTGGACATGCGAGCCAGTTCCAGTTGCTTCAGTGCCTCGGGACGAACCGCGCCCGAAGGATGACTTCCGGCGCTGTAGGCGGTGAAGGCAGGCTTTCCTCTGTGGTTGAGGATCGCTTCGGCCATGATGGAACGCGCCGAGTTTCCCGTGCATAGGAACAGAACGTTGTAGCGAGATTCCATGATCACCGCTTCGGTTTTACGGCGCGCACGAACGCGCTCATGAATTTTTCATCGACCTGCCCGGCGATCGCATCCACGTCAATGCCCGAGGAGGAGAGAAACTCGCGCGCGTCCTCGACGCGATAGATTCGGGTCGGTTCAATCTCGATCTGCTCAAAACCGGCGGCACCGAGTTTGGCGCGGTATTCGTTCTCGTCCAGAGCCCCGGCGGTGCAACCAACCCACGCCAACACACTCTGACGCACCACGGGCGCGATCTCGCCGCGCGTGACCACGTCCGAGACAGCAAATCGTCCACCCGATTTGAGCACGCGAAACGCCTCGCGCAGCACGCGGTCCTTGTCGGGTGAGAGATTGATCACGCAGTTGGAAATGACAACATCGACCGTGTTGTCCGGCAGCGGAATGTTTTCGATCTCGCCCTTCAGAAACTCGACATTCTCCGCGCCCGCCTTGCGTTTGTTTTCGTTGGCCAGCGCGAGCATTTCGTCGGTCATGTCGAGCCCGTAGGCTTTGCCGGCCGGCCCGACCCGCCGCGCGGAGAGCAGCACGTCGATGCCTCCGCCCGAGCCCAGATCAAGCACGGTTTCGCCGGGGTTCAACTTCGCCAACGCGGTTGGGTTGCCGCATCCGAGCGAAGCCAGCATCGCTTCCTCGGGAATCTGCCCGGCCTGCGCCGCGTCGTAGAGATTCGAGGTGATCGGATCGCAAGATAGTTCGCTGGAAGGCGCAGTTCCACAGCAACTGCTGCCGCCACTTTTAACGCGCAACGCGGCTTGTCCGTATTTTTCTTTTACGACTTCCTTGATGTTGATGACATCGTTATTTGCATTGGGCATGATGGCTTCTCCTATTTGCAGAATTGAACGAGGTCCTGTGGCTTAAGCGCCTTGTTCCGCGTGCAGCACTCGGCATAGAGAAACTGCAAAATTTCGCGCAGCGCTTCCGTGTTGGCGGTGTAACGCAAAAATGTGCCCTTGCGCTCGACTTTCACCAGGCCTTCATTCTTGAGCTTGTCGAGATGGTGAGAAAGCGTGGAACCGGGGATCTCAAGCTCGTCCTGAATCTCGCTGACCACCAATCCCTCAGGATGCGCCGAAAGCAGCAATTGCATGATGCGCAACCGCGGCTCGGTGCCCATGGCGGAAAACATGTCGGCATAGCGGGCGACGCGTTCACTATTGGTTGGAACCTTGCTGGGGGCGCTGACCATATTTCGATAATACCGGAAATATGGTGTCGAAGTCAAAGGGAACAACTATACTGGAACCCGCTCTGAAGTCGCAGACCCCAGATCGAAGGTCTAAGCACTCCATGTCCGCACCCACCATCGTCGAAGTGCAAGGCCGCAAGCTCAAGCTCTCGAATCTGGAGAAGGTTCTCTATCCCGCCGCCGGGTTCAGCAAAGGGCAGGTGGTGGATTTCTATGTCCGCATTGCGCCCGTGCTGGTGCCGCATCTCACGGGACGCGCACTCACCATGAAGCGCTATCCCGAAGGCGTCGATCATGAATACTTCTTCGAAAAGAATGCCCCCATGCATCGGCCGGACTGGGTGAAGACGGCGCCCATCTGGAGCGAGAGCAACCACCGCACCATCCACTACATTCTCGCCAACGACTTGCCCACGCTGGTGTGGATCGCGAACCTGGCGTCGATCGAGTTGCATCCATCCCTGTCGCTGGCCGCCGACATCGCGACCCCGACCATGATTGTTTTCGATCTTGATCCCGGCCCTCCGGCAAACATCGTGCAGTGCGCGCAGGTTGGCCTCTGGGTGCGCGAGATTTTCGATCACTTCGGGCTGCAGAGTTTTCCGAAAACCTCGGGCTCGAAGGGGATGCAGATCTATGTTCCGTTGAATACGAAAACCAGCTATGAGCAGACCAAGTCGTTTGCCCACGCGGTCGCGCGCCTGCTGGAGCAGGAGCATCCCGAACTGGTGGTCTCGGATATGAAGAAGGCGGCGCGCACCAATAAAATATTGGTCGACTGGAGCCAGAACGACGAGCATAAAACGACGATCTCGGTGTACTCGTTGCGCGCGCGCGAACGTCCGACGGTGTCGACGCCGGTGACCTGGGACGAAGTCGAGCAGGCGCTTAAGAAGAAAGATGCGGCGCGGCTGGTGTTCGAAGCGCAAGACGTGCTCGCGCGTGTCGAGAAGATGGGTGACCTGTTCGAACCGGTGCAGAAGCTGAAGCAGAAACTGCCGCAGTTAGCGGGACTGGCTGCACCGGAAAGAGAAGAGGACGAAAGCGTCAGCATGGCCGCCCAGGCCGAAGCGCGCCCGCGCCCGATAAAGAAGACGAAGACGAAAGGGAAGTCAGCGCCGGGAAAGCGTGGCAAGGTATAATCCCGGCTCGTATTCGTAGCCGGCCGAAACACTTGATGTTGCAGCTGCTTTTGGGTGGCGCAGCGGTTTACCGCTGCGATGGGCGGCCTGTTTCCAGAGTCGGCTTTAGCCGCTGAGGGCCGCTGCGGCGCGCAGCACAGCAATCTGAACCAGGAACCAATCGCTATGGCGCATCTCTACGTTGGCACCTCCGGATGGGCTTATCCGACATGGAAGCCCGCTTTCTATCCGGAGAAACTTGCGCAGAAAAAATTTCTGAATTTCTACGCCTCGAAACTGAATGCGGTCGAGGTCAACTACACCTTCCGCCAACTGGTGAAAGAGACGACCGTCCAGAGTTGGATTGCCGAAACGCCCGAGCATTTTCGCTTCACCATCAAGGCGCACCAGGTGCTCACCCATATCAGACGATTGAAGGGCGCGGAAGAATTCCTGCAACGTTTTCTCGGCACGCTGGAAGCTCTGGAGCGAACCGGGCGCCTCGGCCCGATCCTCTTTCAGTTGCCGCCGAATTTCAAAGCGGATCAGGCGGTGCTCGCGGAATTCCTGAAGAGCTTGCCGCGAAGCGTGCGCGCGGCGTTTGAGTTCCGCCACGAATCCTGGTTCTCGGACGCCACATGGGAAACGCTGCGTGAGCGCAACGTCGCGCTCTGTGTCGCCGAGACAGAGGAGCGCAACACCCCCGACATAGTCACCGCCGACTACGTCTACTACCGCTTCCGCAAGCCCACCTACACCGCCGAAGAGCGCGCAGGAATGGTTGCGCGCATTCGAGAACATCTCGCCGCCGGCCGCGATGTCTTTGCCTATTTCAAGCACGAAGAGACGCCGGAAGGTGTGCTGTATGCGGTGGACCTCCTGAACGCCAGTAGAAATGCCAACCCGGAGGCGTGAAAATCCGCAAGTATTCTGAACTCAACCGTTCTGACGATGTCCGCAGCAAATTGCCGACGCAGGCGAAGGCGGGAGGCTGAAGCATGACCGTAAAGTCCGCAGTCTTATTTCTCGCTGTCCTTCTCGTAGCCGCCACGGGCCTTGCCGCCGCTCAGACGGCATGCCTGGAGGGCACAATTCTCGACGCCGATGGTCCTCCCATCGCCCAGATGCATGTCTTGGCCAGCGAAACGACTCATCCCTTCTTTCGCACGGCCATAACGGATGAAAACGGCCGCTTCACTCTCGCCGGCCTGATCCCTGGCACTTATGACATCACCACGCGCAACGTCGACCTCGGATATCCAGACAGTGGCGACTTCCATTTCACCGGCACTCTGGATCGCTTGCTGGTGCCGGTCCTGGCCTCCGAGCAGTGCGCGCCGCTGACTATCCACCGCACGCGCGCCGGAAAACTCCGCATCAAGCTGAACGACCAATCGACCGGGCAAACCATTGCGGAGCCGCAAGCGAACTTCCGCTGGGCCGGCCACGAAGGCTGGGACCAAATTTCTCTTTTCGGAGACATCCTTCTGGTGCCCACTTCCCGGCCGCTCGAAGTGCAAGTCGGAGCCAAGGGCTACCAGTCCGGGGACATCGTCGACGTGCCCCCGTTGCAGCCAGGGGAAGAACGATTGCTGGTGCTGAGTCTGGAACCGGTGGGCATCGGATGTCTATCCGGAGTCGTGGTGGACGCCACGGGCAAGCCCGTCGCCGGGATCACGGTGCAGCCCCTGCTGCAACACGATCCGCTGAACGCCAAGTTGCCGCTCCACACACAGACCGACGAGCGTGGCAGATTTCAGATGGACGACCTGCATCCCGGGGTCTATGAATTATTCGTGAATGGCACAAAGAAGGGTTACGACGGCTTCTCCACCATGAAGACCTACGGACACTACCCTGAGGCCAAGGTATTGCCGTCAACGTCCTGTGCCGAGATAAAAGTGAGACTGACTCCTCCGCAAGCCAGGTTACAAGTCAGGGTAGTGGACGCCGTTACTCAGCGGCCGATAGCGAATTTCAAGTATCGCGTGCTGTCCACCACTCCGGCCAAAGGATGGGAGGTGAATTCCATCACCAGGGAAGCCCTGGTTCCACCCGGCAAGCCCTGCACTCTGGAAGTGCACGCGGAAGGCTATCGAACTTCCAGGCGGATTCCTCTAGGCAAGTTCCAACCGAGTGAAGTACGGCGAATGAAGATACAACTGCGACCCATTGGGCGGGCGGCGGCCACCGTCTCGCCACATGGTTGAGACAGTCCGATAACAAATATGTCCAGCTAACTTCGCAGCCCGCATCCTGCTCGTTACTTTCCGGGTTCTGCCTGGCATCTCATACTCAATTCATGGCCTCGGATGCCAACGCGCGCACGCTCGCCGCATTTTTAGACTATCTGCGCGTGGAACGCGGATCGGCGAAGTTAACGATTGCCGCGTACTCGAGCGACCTGGTGCAGTTCGCCGAGTTCCTGGAGAAGCGGCACGTGGTTCTCAGCCGAGCCCGGCGCGAAGATGTGCGCGAATACATTCAGGAGTTATTCTCGAATTCACTCGACGGCCGCTCGGTGGGACGGAAGCTTTCGGCGATCCGGCAACTTTACCGGCACTTGCTGCTGGATGGAAAGATCGACAAGGATCCGACGCTCAACATCGATTTGCCGAAGCAGTGGAAGGTGCTGCCGAAGGCGCTGAGCCGCGACGAAGTTGGAGCGATGCTCGCCGAAACGAAGCCGCGAAAAGAAACCGCGCGGGTGCAGGCGCTGGCCCTCCGCGATCGCGCCATGATCGAGCTTCTCTATGCCGGTGGCGTGCGTGTGTCCGAAGTTGCCGACGCGCGTCTCGAAGACCTTAAGCTGGAGATGGGATACATCCTGGTGCGCGGCAAGGGCGACAAAGAGCGCATGGTGCCGCTCGGAGTGCCCGCCCAGCAGGCGTTACAGCGTTACTTGAAGAGCGGCAGGGAAGTGATAGCTAAAAAAAGAAGTTCGCCGCTCTTGTTTGTGGGCACAGGCGGACGCCGCCTGACCCGTCAGCGCCTCTGGCAGTTGGTCGGCAAAGCGGGGCTTGCTTCGGGACGCCACGCCAGTCCGCACATGCTGCGGCACTCCTGCGCCACGCATATGGTGGAGAACGGAGCCGATCTCCGGACAGTGCAGACCATCCTCGGCCACGCCGACATTTCGACCACCCAGACTTATACCCACGTCGCGCTTGACCGGCTGAAGAGCGTGTACGCGAAACACCATCCGCGGGCGAAGGCGAGGAACAATTTGTAATTTTGTAATTCTGTAATTTGAAAATCGTCTTGAAGCCAAGACGCCAAGATCAGCGCGAACCCCGGTTTCAAATTACCAAATTACAGAATTACAAAATTACCAAATCATGAAACAGCCGCGCACCATCGTCGAACGCGCCACCGACGACTTCCTCCGCCACTTGCGCGAGCAGAATGCCTCGCCGCACACCATCAAGGCTTACACCGGAGACCTCGACGTCTTTGCCGCTTATATCGGCAAGCGCGATTGGAAGACGATCGACCACATCGCGATCCGCGGCTTCCTCTCGCATCTCTACGACAAAGGACTGAGCAAGACTTCGGTAGCCCGCGCGCTGGCCGCCGTGCGCTCGCTCTACCGCTGGCTGGCGCAGGAAGGCGTGGTCGAGCAGAATCCGGCGAAGCTGGTCTCGACGCCGCGCCTCGCGAAGAAACTGCCGCGCGTTCCCACGATTGAGGAAATGAACTCCATGCTCGACGGCAAGATGCCCGAGGTGGCATCGTTTCCCGAGCGCGATCGTCTGCTGTTCGAACTGCTCTACGGATGCGGCGTTCGCAACTCGGAGCTGGTCGGCATCAATCTCGACGACATCAGCCTCAGCAACGAAGCCATTCTGATTCGCGGCAAAGGCAAGAAAGAGCGCTACGTCCCCTTCGGAGGCTCTGCGCTCCAGGCGCTATCCGTCTACCTGCCGTGGCGGCAACAATTGTTGGCAACGTTAAGAAATGCGCCGAAGAACACGATTCCCGCGAAAAGCGCACCCACGAAATTCATGCCCGCGCTGCTCGTCAACCAGCGCGGCGGACGGCTTACCACGCGCAGCGTCGGACGCATCGTCAAGCGCATCGCGGTGGCCAAGGGACTGTCGCCCGAAGTTCATCCGCACACTCTGCGTCACGCCTTCGGCACCCACATGCTGGAAGAGGGAGCGGACCTGCGAGCCATCCAGGAACTGCTCGGCCACGAGCGTCTGGCGACCACGCAACGCTACACGCAGCTCTCGGTCAAGCACGTGATGAACGTCTACGACCAAACGCATCCGCGGGCGAAGTGATTTGCCTGACGACGGCCCGATGTCGTCGAGTCGTTTCGCGCGAGTTTAGGGGGTCGGGATTACACCTTCCGCTTGATTGGAATACGCACTTTCGACTCCGCTTCCATCGACTGCCGTGGCCACATAGTAATAGGTCTGCCCGGCAACAACTGAGGTGTCGCTGTACGCAGGGGTCGCATCCAACGCCGAATTGATCTGGGCGTAGGGCCCTCCCGAAACGGTGCCACGGTAGATGTTATAGCCGGCAATCCCGGAGTTGGTATCTGTCCAGGAAAGAGAGACACTGTGTTGTGTCGGCGCTACGCCAACCCCACTCAGAGTCTGAGCGGCAGCATTCGAGGCATTGCTGGCGAGCGAAAGAGTAGCAGTGGCGGTGCCCGAAGTCTGGGGTGAGAACGTGACAGTGACCGGCGTGCTTTGTCCGGCTGCAATCGTCACCGGGAAGGAAATCCCCGTGAGCGAGAATTCGGCACTACTCATGCTTGCGGACGCAACGGTTACGCTTGCACCGCCAGCACTGAGGCTACTGGCCTGACTGACGTTGGTGCCCACCGTCGCATTGCCAAAATTCACGGCCGTAGGAGCCAGGGTAAGCTGACCCTGAGCAGTACCAGTGCCAGAGAGCGAGACGGTCAAAGGATTAGAGGCGTTGGAAGCCACCGTGATGCCACCCGTTGCGTTGACCGCCGATTGCGGCGCAAACACCGCGCTGAACGTCACACTTGCGCCGGGATTAAGGACCAGTGGCAAGCTCAGCCCACTAATGCTGAATCCCGTCCCGGTAACGGTAGCCTGCGAGATCGTCACGCTCGCCCCGCCCGTGTTCGTGAGCGAATCGGTTAGAGTCATGTTGGTCCCGGCTTGTACGTTGCCAAAGGCCAGACTCGCAGGATTGGCAGTAAGTTGACCGGGAGTTGCGCCGGTACCGGTGAGAGGTATGACCAGCGCGGGACCATTATCAGAAATACAAAGGCTACCTCCGGTCGTGCCGGCCGATTGTGGGGCGAAGGCAACGCTCAAGGTGACGCTTTGCCCTGTGCCTAGAGTCAAAGGGAACTTGGGCCCGCTCATCGAGAATCCGACGCCCGTTGTCTGGATGGCCGAGAGGATTACGTTCCAGGAACGAATGTTCATTACTACGACAGGCACGGTGGATGTGGTTCCTATCGGCACTTGGCCAAATGACACAATCGAGGGGCTGGCGGCCACGGCCTCGCTGCTCACGCCTGAACCCCTAACCTCAAATTGAAAAGCAGCATTCGAAGCACTGCTGGAGATATCGACCGTACCTTCCGTCCATCCTATCGCGGTTGGACTGAAGCTTACACTTAGATCAACACTCTGTCCGGCAAGCAAGACCAGCGGCAGGCTCAAGTTGGAGGTGGTGAATTCGGAGTTACTTACAGTAACTCCGGAGATGGTAACATTCGTCTGTCCGTTGTTAGTCAGCGTAGCAAGCAGAGTTTCGGTCTGACCGACAACGGTACCGCCAAATCGAAGATACGTGGGTGTTCCCGCGAGTTGCGTCGAAGCCGCGCTGGCGCTCACGGACGCCATTCCGAGGAGCAGGCTCAAACTGCCAATTGTTAGAAAGTGGATTGTGCGGACGGAAAGAAATTGGATGATGGACTGGGGGAGTCGCATGTCATCCAGTTTGGAAGACTGGCGGTCCGGAGAACAGATTCCGCCAGTGCAGTAAACCAGTGGCCGACAGGCCAATACGCAGACCGATGTTACGTTGTCCGTTTAGAAATCGAAGGTGCAATCATCGAAACCTGTTTCTAGGACAGTCAATTCGGTAATCCAACATTTCAAGACGCCGAATAGCCAGATCATGCCTGGATGACGGGGCGGACGGCTTATCCCATCGCAATCATCCGAAACACGGAGCGTGCCCCGTCCAAGCTCCGCTTGGGCGGGGGGACCTCCGCTACCGGAGCATATCTTCCGGTTCGAGCGCGGTCTTGGGCGCGTTGCGAGAAACTTCATTAGTCCTTCGCCGGTGGCCTCGCCCGCCCGCTTCTTGAAAAAGTCGGCAGCGGTTTCCACCACGCCAACTTTTTCGGCAACCGCCACCGCGATCAGTTTCGACGACCACGTGACCGGCTTCCTTGCGCGGTGCTTGGCTGGCATGAGATAGTACCCCGTCCTGATCCTTTGACCAGCTAACGGTGACATGATCCGTCTTCTTCCGCACGAGACCAAATTTTTCGACTTGTTTGCCGAACTTTCCGCGCACATGAACGACGGCGCCCGCTTGTTGCGCAGCATCATGGAAGATCCCCACGACCTGGAAATCCGGGTCGAACAGATGCAAGCCATCGAGCATCGGGGCGATAAGGCGACCCACGCCATTATTGCCAAGCTGAACCAGAGCTTCATCACGCCTTTCGACCGCGAAGATATTCATCGCCTGGCGTCGTCGCTCGACGACGTGCTTGACTTTATGAATACCGCGGCCACGCGCATGGTGATGTACAAGATCGCGCAGCCCACCGAGGCAGCGGCGGAGTTGGCGGGAATCCTGGTGCTGCAAAGCGAGGAACTGGCGCGCGGCGTTTCGCTGCTGGAGAAAAATGGCAAGGTGATGCAGCACTGCGACGAAGTCAACCGGCTCGAGGACGAAGCCGATCAGGTCAGCCGCAAGGCCATTGGGGAACTGTTCGAACACGAGAAAGATCCCATCCAGCTGATCAAGATGAAGGAACTCTACGAAGTGCTCGAAACCGCAACCGACAAGGCCGAAGATGCGGCCAACGTGCTGGAAGCGATCGTGCTGAAGAGCGCATAGGTTCAACCACGTCCCGATGAAATTGCCGCGAAGGAGCGAATTCAGGTGAACGCGGGAGTCGTGCTGGTGGTGATCACGGTCGTGGTCGCGCTGATTTTCGACTTCCTCAATGGGTTTCACGATGCTGCCAACAGCATCGCGACAGTTGTGTCGACGCGCGTGCTCTCTCCCAAACTGGCGGTGGTATGGGCGGCGGCGTTCAACTTCCTGGCCGCTTTTCTGCTGGGCACCGCGGTCGCCAACACCATTGGCCGCGGCATGATTCGGCTCGATGCGGTGGATCAGTACGTGGTGCTGGCCGGGCTGTTCGGCGCCATTGTCTGGGATCTGCTGACGTGGTGGTGGGGTCTGCCGACTTCCTCGTCGCACGCGTTAATCGGCGGATACGCTGGCGCCGCTATGACACATGAGGCAATTCATGTTGGATGGCGCTCGGCTCCCTCGGTGATCATCGCCTCCGGGTGGTACAAGACCCTGATCTTCATTGTGGTCGCGCCCATCATGGGGCTGGTTCTGGCCTTCACGTTCATGGTTGCCATTTATTGGCTGCTACGAAACAAAGCGCCGCAGCAGGTCGACAAGTGGTTTCGCAAGCTGCAACTGCTCTCGGCGGCTGCCTATAGCCTGGGACACGGCGGCAACGACGCGCAGAAAACCATGGGGATCGTCGCCGGCGCTCTCTATACCGCGGGATTCATGCGCAAGGAAGACATGCTCGGCAGTTGGGGACATCTGCACTGGCCTATCATCCTCGCCGCCCACGCCGCCATCGCCGCTGGAACCTATTTTGGAGGCTGGCGCATCGTGCAGACCGATGGGCCAGAAGATCACAAAGCTGAAGCCGGTCGGCGGCTTTTGCGCCGAGAGCGCGGGAGCCATCACTCTGTTCGCTACTGCCTTGGCCGGAATCCCAGTCAGCACTACGCACACCATTACCGGGGCCATTGTGGGCGTGGGCGCGGTCAACCGGTTGTCGGCGGTGCGCTGGGGGGTGGCGACGCGAATTGTGTGGGCCTGGCTGGTCACCATTCCGGCGGCGGCGGCCATGTCCGCTGCGACTTTCTGCCTGATCCGGCTGTTTCTGCGGCAGGCCTGAGTTGGCTGGATGCGTGGGATCAAGTCCGGGTCTGACATTGCCGCCGTGCCCCGGTTAAAAGACGGTCATTACCCCGGTAACTTTGCACGGGGCGCGCCGTTGCTCCAACATGGCAAGAGGGCGTTTCCTGCCCGCTAGCGCAGGTTGGACGATCGGGGCAATAATTATGAGTAAAATCGCCAAGGAAAGTATCCTGTTGTTGTCGTTGTTTCTGATTGCGGCGATGGTGCAATTCTTCGCCCAGTCGCTGCCCATGGCGCTCTGCTTTTATTTTCTGCCGACTCTGTACTCGGCCTACTACTTCGGACGCCGGCACGCGACGCTCACCGCTTTTGCCAGCGTATTCCTGGTGGTTCTGCTCAACTTTCTGAACAACCTGATGCCCCAGCACGCAGTGCTGTCGCTGCCTGGGGAGCGGCTGTTCAACTTTGCCATCTGGGCGGGGATTCTGGTGGTGGTCGGCTATGTGATGGGTACGCTCTACGAACGCAAGCAGGCGATGACCACCGACATACGGGAAAGCTTCAGCGGGCTGTTGCTGGTTCTGCAACACGTCATGGCGAACGAGAAGCTGGGCGTGGGTGAAAACCAGCGGGTGGTGGAGGCGTCGATAAGAATGGCGGAGGCGATGGGCCTCGGTTCGGATCGCGCCGAGTTGTTGCGGTCGGCGGTGTTGCTGCGGGATCTGAGTAAGCTCGGGATTACGAACGACATTCTCTATAAGGCCGCCGATATGAGCCGCGACGAAGTGATTGCGAGTTTCCGCAAGTCACGCAAGGCCGATGCCCGCACCCAAGCCGCCGGAAATTCGCTGCGGCGGGTGATTCCGATCATCGTCGCGCAGCAGATTGTGCGGGAGCAGGGAGCGCGCTCGGTCAACGTTCCCATTGAGGCGCACATTCTGGCGGTGGCGGATGCTTATCAGAAACTGATCAGCGGCGCGAACGGCAAAGCGCTGTCGCCCTACCAAGCCGAACAGGAGATCGTGGCGGGATCGGGCCAGAAGTTTCACGCCGGCGTGGTGCAGGCCTTGGTGAAAATCCTGGACGGGAAAGCTCAGGGCGCGGGGGCGTAGCCGCACTCATAGATGGCTAAGGGCTTTCAGGGAGCGCCGCAGGCTTCGAATTCTCTTCCGCCGGGCGCGAGTCTTTCCCGCGCAATTCCTTTTCTCGCAATTCCTCCCACATCGCTACCACTCTGGATTTCAGCTCGGAGGTCAGCCGCTCATACGCCACCTCGCTCGCTTCCTGCAGCGGTGGAGGTTGAATCGGCTTGCCGAATACCATCTGCAGATCGTTGAACTTGGGAAGCTTCTGGTGGCGCGGCCAGGCGGCATAGAAGCCCTCGATGGCGACCGGGACGATCGGGGCTTGGGTGTGAATGGAGAGAATTGCGGCGCCCTTGCGGAATACTCTCGGCTTGCCGTCGTTGGTGCGCTCGCCCTCGGGATAGAGCACGAGAATGTGTCCCTGGCTGAGGCCAAAGGCCCCAGCGCGCATGGCTGGAACCAGGTTCGTGTCGGGATCGAGCACGGCGGTGCGCAGCCATCGCGCCAGCCGCCGCATGAATCCTTTGCCGAAAATGTCGCTGGTGCCCAGCGCAAAAGAATCGCGAAGCAATCGCCATGGGAGCGCCCCAGCCAGCACCACCGGATCGATATAGCTCTGGTGATTCGAACAGATCAGATAGGGGCCTTTTTCGGGCAGATTTTCGAGGCCGCGGGTTTTGAGGCGAAAGCGATCGAGCGCGAAAAGATAGATCAGCTTTCCCAGCAGGAAGAAAAAGACCTCGGCAAAAATATTGTGGCGCGCCAGGGCGAGGACCTCGGGATCGGTTACCGGCTCGCTCAAGATTGTCGACCAAGGCGGGGCGGCTGCTCCGGCGTGGCCCTCGCCTCGGCTCGCACTGGCAAGGACGGCATCGATGAGGTCGCGCACCGAATAAATTTCTCCCAGTTGCGTCTCCGGTACGTTGCCGCCCAGTTGCTGCTCGAGAGCGGTCAGCAATTCGACCCGCTGCATGGAGTCGAGTCCCAGATCGAGCTCCAGATTGTGGGCGGGATGAATGGCGTCGAGTAGGTTGCGCGAAGATTCGCGCATGATGGCTAGAGCGCGCCTTACATCCTCGCGCTGCAGCCACGATTGCTCGTCGGCGGTCAGAGGCTTCTCCGCGCCCACCGAGGAATCGCCGCCGCCCTGCTTTTGCTGCAGCTCGCGAACCCTCTTTTCAATCTGGAAGCGCTTTAACTTGCGCGTCGTCGTGCGTGGCAGATCTTCCTGCCAGATGTCGTAACTTCCCAGACGCTTGGTGGAAGCAATTTTGTGGGAGAGCGCTTCAATGTCGCCGCGAATAACCTCTTTTGAGTTGAGGATCTTGCGCTCGCGGAGCAAGTCAAAGTTGGGGACGACCACGGCATGCAGGCGCTCCGACGTCGGATCTCCCGGGCGCGCCTCCAGCCCCATCACACAAATTTCTTTCACGTACGGCGCCTGGAGGTAGTGCGCCTCGATCTCCTCGGGATACACATTTTTTCCGTTGGCGAGAACGATGACTTCCTTGCGCCGCCCGGTGATGAACAGATTGCCGCCGGAATCGAAGTAGCCAAGATCGCCGGTGTAGAGCCAGCCGTCGCGCAGCGCTTCGGCCGTGGCCTCGGGGCGATTCCAATATCCCTTCATCACGAGTGCGCCACGGATCGCAATCTCACCCACGGGCGGCGTGCTTTCTTCGGCCGGCTGCGGATCGACAATTCTGGCTTCGACCCCGGGAAAGGGCGGCCCGACCGAGCCAAATACGATCGGGCGGCCCGGGGGGTTGACGAAAGCGCCGCCTGAGGTTTCCGTCAGGCCGTAGGCGTTCAGAACGTCGATGCCGAAAGCGTAAAAATCGCGGGCAACGGCCGGATCGAATCGCGAGCCGCCGGTCACCAGATAGCGCATGTGGGTGCCGAAGGTGGCGTGAATCTTGCCGAAAAAGAGTTTGCCCGCGTTGAGTCCGATGCGACGCAGCGCGCGATTGAACGCCATCAGCGTACGCACCAGCCGCAGCGTGAACTTGCCGCGTTGGTTCAGTTCCTTGAAAATGCGCTCGTGAATCAGGTAGAAAAACTGGGGCACAACGCAGAACGCGGTGATGTTGCGCTCCTGCAAAGCGCGCAGCAATTCGGTGGTGTTCAGCGTCTCCAGGTACACGACGCGCGCGCCGTTGAATAGAGGCAGAAAAAGATTCGCCATCTGCGCGAGAACGTGAAACATGGGGAGAATTCCCAGCAGGGCATCCTCAGGGCCAATCTTCATGGTGGCGAGCACCGAATTCGCCTCGCCGACGAGGTTGGCGTGACTGAGCATGACGCCCTTGGGATCGGCGGTCGTGCCCGAGGTGTAGAGCAGCGCTGCCAAATCGCTCTCCGCCGGGACGAGGGGCTGAAAGCCGGCGGGGCCGGCGGCGAAAATGGAATCGAGATCGGCGGCGAAGCTCTCGGTAATTCGCAGGGTCGCAGTTTGTTCGGTCAAACCCTGGGTGCCCCACTCATCGCGTTCTGTGCGATGAGTGGGAGCGGCCGCATTTATGTTAGTCGCGGCCTGCTCGGCCGCAGCGGAAGTCATCACCAGAGGCAGGTTGAGTCCCACGATCGCTTCCATCGCCACCGGAAGATGCTTCACGTCGCAGAACAACAGGGAAGCGCCGCTGTCGATCAGCAACGTCCTCACCTGGTCGGCGTGGAAAGCCGTGTCGAGCGGGACCGCCGTCCTGCCGGCCGCGATGATCCCTAAGTATGCCGCGACCCATCGCGGATGATTCGCCGCCAGAATGGCCACGCGCGCGTCGCGCGGCACCCGCGTCGAGAGCCAGTTCGCGACGCTCTCCGACATCCGTGTCAGTTCCGCAAAGGTGACACGCTCAATCGTTTGCTGCCGCTGAATCTCAAGCGCAATGTTGTCGGGAAACTTCCGGGCCGATTCCTGGAAACGCTGGTAGAAGGTGGGCATGTCCGAGGAAATATTACAGGGAAGGGCGGGCGAAGCCAATCCGGTGAGGTGAAGAGGGTCTAATTTCAAATTGAATGACAAAAGAAAATGAAGTATCGCGGCCCACCTGTACCGTTGATACATCTCGCGCTGACCGCGATATCAGAGGATGCCCGTTAATTCGTCAGATACGAAGGTGACAACTCCCTAGTTATGGCTATGGTTCCCGATATACCGGCAACGGATGTGCATCCGATGCGGGAAGATCTCCCGACCAGCCACAACCACCAGCAGGCATAAAACAGTTTAGCCTAAATGTGAGTTTGGATTCTTGGGTCTGGTCAACAAAGGCAAGGATCATCTTTCCGCAGTGTGGGCAGGTAAAGAAGCAGTTAGTATTCATTCGATGGTTCCCCGTCGGTTACCTTCTAGTAGCGACGTTGTATTTTTGGCAGGTCTCAACCAGGTTTTCTTTTAGGACAACGCCCCAATCCGCCGAACCTGGAATCCCTGCTAGCTGTTGGAATGGAATACGAAGGACTCCTACGTCCACCTTTTCTTCGTCCATTTTTATAATTGTCAGATTGGCCTTGTAGTGCTCATAGGCGATCAAATCTGCTGCTTGAAACACGACGCTCGCCTTTTTGGGCTTAAAGATCGGATCGACCGAAAGATAGGTTGAGGATAACTTGAAAAGATCACCTTTGCCCTCGTCTCCGTCCTCAAAAACATGATCGATTGCAGAGATGTCGTACCCATACTTGCTCGCCCACAATTTGACCTTCCGTATACAAAGTGCTCCGGCGATAGCGTAGGGATGTGCCCATTCCCTTAGGCAATATTGCTGATCCACTTCGGCGTATTCGCTCATACGTACTGCACAGGCGAAGCTATTGTCTACATTTTCTTGGATGATGCGGAGTAGATCACCGAGAAACCGGGCGCGAAGCGAGTCATTATATTTCCATGAGGCAAATCCCCCCCTGCTATGAGCAAAGTCCTTCATGTGCAGAGCCGAGATGCCGTACCAAGCAAGACAGAATTTCCAGTCTTTTTCAAACTTCAGCCATATCGATATAGGAGACAGGTATCCGGCGACTACCAATACTTCAGACTCTTTCTTTCCACTTGCGTCGAAGTAGGCAGTCCCTATCGCCATATAGCTATTTTGAACCTGCTGGGAGTCAGTTTATTATTGCGTTATGCAATATTAAGCACGAAAAGATTGCTCGCAGAGCCGCGTGAGTTGAAAGCGCGTTTTTGAGCCTGTGTTTGCTTGGAACACGAATCTCGTGTACACTACTTTCGTGCGACAGAACATTACCTTCAACGCCGACAAGTCCGATATCGAGCTTGCCCGAGAGGAAGCGCAGAGTCAGAGCACTACGCTACATGAGCTTTTTCGCGACTGGCTGAAAGGGCTCGCTGGCCGGAAGCGTCGAGCGCAGGAATATCGTGCGCTGATGGGTGAGTTGCGCCACGTGAATGCGGGTCGCAAGTTTACGCGCGAAGAGATGAATGAGCGGCGATAGACCTATATGAAGAACATCACGTTTAGTGCGGATGAAAGCAAGATTGAACTGGCCCGGGAGGTCGCTCGCAGCGAGCATCGGACATTGAACGACGCTTTCCGCGATTGGCTGGACTGGTATGGCTCCCGCAGAGTGACCCGTGCGGAAATTGAAGCGCTATTCGCAAGACTCAAGCACGTCGATGCGGGGCGCAAGTTTACGCGGGATGAGATGAATGAACGCTAAGTTCTTCCTGGATACGAACATCATCGTCTATGCCTTTGGTCAATCCTTCCCTGAGAAAGCCAGGATTGCACAACGTCTGGTAGCGGACGGCGCTGCCGATAAGCAGGCGATCGTCAGCTACCAGGTCGTTCAGGAATTTATCAATGTAGCTCTGCGCGGATTTCGGGTAACCATCCCCAAGGCTGAACTGGAATCGTTTGTGCTTACCGCGCTATTCCCGATGATGGCCATACCTTCGTCTCCTTCGCTTATAGTCGAAGGGTTACGGTTGCAGGGTACCAACCAACTTGCATGGTACGATTCCCTCATTGTAGCGGCGGCTCTCCAGGGAGGGTGCAAGATTCTGTACAGCGAAGACCTGCAGCATGGGCGGCGCTTCGGAGATCTTGTCATCCAGAATCCGTTTCTTTAGCCAGCCACGAACAACCATCCTTCCTGGTGGTCCGTCCTTCGCCATCCCCCGCGCATCTAATGTGCTAGGCTTTTACTGATAGGTGGGACGCGTGTCCTCTGAAGGGTTTTCGTTTTGATCAACACATTGCTGGGTAAGATTTTCGGGACTAAGAACGAGCGCGAGGTCAAGCGCCTGCAGCCTCGCGTGCTGGCTATCAACGCGCTTGAGCCGGAGATGCAGAAGCTCTCCGATGATGAACTGCGCGCCAAGACGGCGGAGTTTCGGGCGCGTGTTCAGGAGCGTCTCAGCTCGATTACCGACGAACCGTCGGCGGATGCCGATGCTCCCGACATCGATCTCCAGAATAGCGACCGGCAGAAGGAAATCGAAGCCGAGCGCGCCGTCGTGCTCAAGGGCGTTCTCGACGAACTGCTGGAGGAAGCGTTTGCCGTGGTGCGCGAAGCGGGACGGCGCGTGCTCAACATGCGGCACTTCGACGTGCAGTTGATCGGCGGCATGGTTTTGCACGAAGGCAAGATCGCCGAAATGAAGACCGGCGAAGGCAAAACGCTGGTCGCCACGCTCCCGGTGTATCTGAATGCGCTCAGTGGACGCGGTGTTCACGTGGTCACGGTCAACGATTACCTGGCCAAGCGCGACTCGGAATGGATGGGCAAGCTCTACAGCTTTCTCGGGCTGACGGTGGGCGTGATCGTCCACGACCTTGACGATGCGGAGCGCCGAGCCGCCTACGCTGCCGATGTGACCTATGGCACGAACAATGAATTTGGCTTCGACTATCTGCGCGACAACATGAAGTTCGACCTGCGCGATTGCGTGCAGCGCATGCACAACTTTGCCATCGTCGACGAAGTCGATTCCATCCTGATCGACGAGGCGCGGACGCCGCTCATTATTTCGGGCGCCAGCGAGGAATCCACGGACAAGTACTACAAGGTGAATCGCATCATCCCCAAGCTCGAAAAGGGCGAGGAAATCGATACGCAGCCGGGCGAGCCCAAGATCATGACCGGCGACTATGTGGTCGACGAAAAGCACCGCAACGTCACGGTCAGCGACGACGGCTGGGAAAAAGTGGAGAAGCTGCTGGGGATCGGCAACATCGCCGACCCGGAAAACTGGGCGCTGAAACATCACGTTGAGACCGCCGTCAAAGCGCACGCGCTTTATAAGAGAGACGTCGAGTACGTGGTCAAAGACGGTGAAGTGCTGATCGTGGACGAATTCACCGGGCGATTGATGCCGGGGCGGCGCTGGTCCGACGGGCTGCACCAGGCGATTGAAGCCAAGGAAAATGTGAAGATCGAGCGCGAGAATCAGACGCTCGCGACGATCACGTTCCAGAATTATTTCCGCATGTACAAGAAGCTGGCGGGCATGACGGGTACGGCGGAAACCGAAGCGCCGGAATTCGACAAAATCTACCGGCTCGAAGTCATCGTTATTCCGACCAATCGCACCCTGCTGCGCAAAGAGAATCCAGACATCGTTTATCGCACGGAGAAGGAAAAATATTTTGCGGCTTCCGATGAAATCCATCGGCTGCATGAGAGCGGACAGCCGGTGCTGGTGGGCACGACCTCGATCGAGAAGTCGGAGCGGCTTTCGGAACTGCTGAAGAAGAAGGGAATCAAGCACGTCGTACTGAACGCGAAGTATCACGAGCGCGAAGCGGAAATTGTGGCGCAGGCCGGGCGCAAAGGGATGGTCACGATCGCCACCAACATGGCCGGCCGTGGCACCGACATTTTGCTGGGCGGCAATGCCGAGTTCATGGCCAAGCAGGAGTGCGTGAAGAAGGGAATCGCGCAGCCGATCCGCGCCGCGCAGGGCAAGATCGAAGCCGAGGCCAACGATCCCAACCGCACGGTTTGGTACTACGCCGGCAATGAATACGCGGTCCCGACCGATCAGTGGAACGAGATTTTTACGCGTTACAAGAACGAAACGGATCAGGAACATAAGGACGTGATTGCGGCGGGCGGGTTGCACATTTTCGGCACCGAACGCCACGAAGCGCGCCGCATCGACAATCAGCTCCGCGGGCGCGCCGGCCGCCAGGGCGACCCCGGCTCGTCGCGCTTCTATCTTTCGCTCGAAGACGACTTGATGCGAATCTTCGCCAAGGAGTGGGTTTCCACCCTGCTGCAGCGCCTCGGCATGGAAGAAGGCGTTCCCATCGAATCGCGCATGATCACGCGGCGCATCGAAGCGGCGCAGAAAGCCGTCGAGGGCCAGAACTTCGAGGCCCGCAAACATCTGCTCGAGTATGACGACGTGATGAACAAGCAGCGCGAGGCGGTCTATGGCCTGCGCCGCCGCCTGCTGGAAGGCCTCGACCAGAAAGATCTCATCGTCGAAGATTATGTTTCCGGGATTCTCGGCGACATACTCGAACTCCACTGTCCGCCCAAGGCACACGTTGCCGACTGGGACCTGAAGGCTCTGAAAGACGCGATCTTTACTCGTTTCGGCGTCGACATTTACGCCGAAGGCCTGAAGCCGGAGCAGATGAACCGGCAGGAACTGGGCGACGCCATCTTCGAAAAACTCAAAGAGCGGTATGACTCGAAAGAGAAACTGATCGGCGCCGAGGCCATGCGCTATCACGAGCGCATGATCATGCTGAGCGTAATCGACGCGCAGTGGAAAGATCACCTGCTCGGCATGGATCACCTCAAGGAGGGCATCGGCCTGCGTGGCTACGGACAGCATGATCCCCTGGTCGAATATAAGCGCGAGTCCTTCGACATGTTTGAAGAGATGATGCAGCGCTTTCAGGAAGAAACGGCTCGCTATTTGTACCTGATGCAGATTATGGAGCGCCCGCGGGACACGGGAGTGAGGCCCGATGTCGGGGACAGTGCAAACGATCTGTCCGGCCCGGGGCTTGATGCTGGCGTGCCTTCGGTCATCACCGGCGGTCGAGGCGGCAACGGACGCCCGCCGCGCCAGGTTGCTACCTCGGTAGACGAAATCGAAGAAGCTTTTCAGCGCAAGAAAAAGAAGGAACTGGAACAAGCACGCATGGCCGGCGCCGGCGACATGCAGGTCCAGCAAGTGGTGCGCTCGGGGGAAAAAGTAGGGCGCAACGATCCTTGCCCCTGCGGCAGCGGTAAGAAATACAAGAAGTGTTGCGGGGCAAATTAGTAAGAGGATTCACCGCCGCGAGGCCGAGTGCGCCGAGAAAATAGTTGGGCCACACCTCCTGATGTCCACGTATCGCACCGACTAAACCTCGATGGTCTGTCCCGCACTATTCGTATCTCCACCGGTTAAATTTTTTTTGGTTTCTTGCGAAGTGCGCGGAAAGTCATTTCCGTGGCTGGGCTGTGCGTGCGACGTTTCCAAGCGAAGAAAAGCTCCGCATAGGTCTGCGTGATGTAGTGTGCCGGCGTGATCCCGAGCGCTCTTGCCGTGCGGTCGATCCAGCGCGACGGCCCTTCGATCTCGCCGAAGTTTCCGATCGGAGTCTCATCCAGCACCACGTGGCCCGTGCCGTCACTCCACTCCGCGCGATATTTTTCGTAGCGAAACGTGGGTGCGAATCTGAGCGCGCGCAGAATGGCATCCATCTGCGAGCCGTTCTCCACGCGCGTTTCCAGTTCAAGGCGAACTTTATGGCGACCGGCTTTCCCTTTCGCCTTGTGCGTCAGCACCCAGGTCTCGCCGTACTTGCGCAGCCGCAGCAGTTCGCCCCGCTTGCGCAGTTTCTGACCGGGCAAGTCGTAGAGTGAATTCACTTCGTGGGTGGAACGGGTGACCGGTTTGAATCCCGCTCGCTTCAGCGCCCGGGTTAGCGCGGGTGGATTTTCTATCCGGAATTTAATTTCGATTTCGTTCGGCATGGTGAAAGTCTAACCGGCGAACATAACGACGGCGCGGAGAAAATGCGAGTCTAAAAGTGTAGCAGCCGCCGGCAGCTGCCGAGCTTGCGCTCGGCTTGGACGGGCGAGGACGCCCGTCCCCACACGGACTAAGGCTTCGGCTCGACCCCGAGCTCGCGTTCCCGTCTATGGAACCAGCTCATGTGCGGCAGTTCGCGCTCCACTTTCCGCCGTTTCGCGATCAGTTCGGCGGCGATCGACACCGCAATCTCTTCCGGAGTAATCGCACCAATATCCAGGCCGATCGGCGCATGGACGTGGTCGAATAGATGTGCGGGCAGACCCTCCTGCTGCAGTTCTTTGAAGATGGTGATGGTCTTCCGCTTCGACCCAATCATGCCGACGTAGCGCGCCGGAGTCTGGACTGCCCAGCGCAGCATTCGCATATCGTCGCGGTGCCCGCGCGTGACGATGACGATGTACGACGACTCGCCGGGGGTGAGCCGCGCCGCAGCTTTCTCGAAATCCTCGGCGATCACCTGCCGCGCTTCGGGGAAGCGTTCGCGGCTGGCATAGGCTTCGCGATCGTCGATCACGGTGACGTCGAATCCGGCGATGCGTGCAACTTTGTAGAGGCTGGTTGCGACGTGACCGGCGCCAAAAATGTAAAGATCCGCGGGAGGCAAAACTGGCTCCACGAAAATCTCCAGCGTTCCGCCACAGACCAGGCCAGTGTCGTACTTCGGATCCTGATTCAGATCGAAGGTCAGGGTTCGCGGCTTCTCCGATTCCATCACTTCGCGGGCGGCCTGCCACACTTCGGCCTCAACGCAGCCGCCGCCGATGGTTCCGACGATGGAGCCATCGTCGCGCACCAGCATCTTGGCGGTCTGGAACGAAGGAATCGATCCGCGCACATTGATGATGGTCGCCACCGCTCCGCGGCGTCCGTCTTGGCGCAAGCGGACGATTTCTTCGTACAGATCCATAGCGATGATTATGGTTCGCGGAGCGAGGAAGGTCAATTGTGGGCGTCAGTGAAGGGTCGAGCTGCGCTCGACTGGACGGCCGTCCCTACACGAGCGGTCCGCTAAATCAAAAGCCCCGGATCATCACTCCGGGGCTAAGGGTGTTTCGCCAGTGGGTACTTGTGACACGGCCCGCGAGTCTTCATGGTCTCGCTCATGCGGCGCTTCTGTCAAAAGTACTTTTGTAGATATTCTGTGAGTGACCGCACGGAGGGCGGCAGACTCGAACTGCAGTGGCTGATACGCCACTCACCGGTTTCGCGGACCGTGTCCAGTATCCACTGGAAACACCCTCCAAACATGGCCTGCGAGGTACACTCCACGACTTAGCGCGACCGTATTCTGTGCGACTCATCACAGCCCGTTTGGTACATTTCAATCTAGTATCTGGTTCCGAAACGGTGCATGAAATTGCGAAATTCACAGGAGCGCCCATGAAAGCCGTTCGCATTCATCAATTCGGTGGACCCGAAGTTCTCACCTACGAAGACGTTCCCGATCCCAAGCCGCGCAAAGATCAAGTTCTTATCCGCGTGCGAGCCTGCGCGATGAACCATCTCGACCTCTGGGTGCGCAAAGGCCTGCCCGGCGTCAATCTACCCCACATTCTCGGCAGCGACATCGCCGGCGAGATTGTCGAAGCCGGCGAGTACATCACCGACCTCAAGCCCGGACAGCGCGTGCTGGTCGCGCCCATGCATTTCTGCAATCGCTGCGCGAAGTGCGTTGCCGGACTACAGAATCAGTGCCGCCAGTTCACCGTGCTCGGCAACGGCGTGGATGGCGGCAACTGTGAACTGATTGCGATGCCCGCCGTGAACGTCATTCCCATCCCCGACGCGCTCGATTTCAACGAAGCCGCCAGCGTTCCGCTGGTTTTTGTCACCGCGTGGCACATGCTCACGGGACGAGCCGCTATCCGCCCCGGCCAAACTGTTCTGGTGCTGGGCGCGAATTCAGGCGTGGGCACGGCAGCCATCCAGATCGCGAAACTGTTCCACGCGCGCGTGATCGCTACCGCGGGCGATGAACGCAAGATGGAGCGTGCCCGCGAACTCGGCGCCGATTTCGTCATCAATCACTATCAGCAGAAGATTTCGCAGGAAGTCCGCAAGATCACGAACTTCGAGGGTGTCGACATCGTCATTGAGCACGTTGGGCCGGCCACTTGGGAAGAGAGTGTGCGCTCGCTAAAGACGGGCGGCACGCTGGTGACCTGCGGCGCAACGACCGGACCGAAGGTCGAACTCGATCTGCGGTTTCTGTTCTCACGCCAGTTGGCATTGCTGGGATCGTACATGGGCACGATGAGCGAACTCCATGAAGTGCTCGGGCACGTGTTCGCCGGACGGCTCAGGCCCGTCATCGACCATACTTTCCCGTTGAGCGAGATCCGCGCGGCCCACGAGTACATGGAGAAAAGCCAGATGTTCGGCAAGATCGTGCTGAACCCGTAGAGCAACAATGTTGGATTTGCCCCGATGTGGAGTGCCCACTTGTTTATAACAGACATTGACAATCTTTGATATCGAAGCTAACGTAAGAGAATCGGGAGCATAACCATGAACGTTTCTCTTACTGCCGAGCTTGAGAAATTCGTGAACGTCAAAGTGGAATCGGGCCGCTACAACTCCGCCAGCGAAGTAGTCAGGGAGGCGCTCCGGCTGCTGGAAGAACATGATCAGGCGCGCGCTGTTCGGCTTACTGGGTTCAACCAAGAGCTTGGCCGCCGTCTAGACACGCTTGACCGGGGCCAACATGTTTCCCCGGCGGAGGCGCGCGCCCGGTTCAAGCGCAGGTCCGAGCAGCGCCGGAAGGCCAAGGCCAGCTCGTGACGCAGTATGTTCTGAGCGAGGATGCCGACCGCGACTTGGATGGCATTTGGGACTATATCGCCGAGGATAGTATTGACGCCGCCGACCAGTGGATAGGCAGGCTGTTCGATGCGTTCGACGACATTGGCAACACGCCCGGCATGGGCCATAAGCGCGAGGACCTTACCGCTTACCCGGTCCTGTTCTGGCCGGTGGGCGCTTACCTCGTCATCTATCGTGCTACGTCCGAGCCCATTGAAATTGTGGTCGTGACCCAGGGCGCGCGCGATATTCCCGCTTTCCTGAACCGGCGGTTTTCTCTGTGATGCGTTTGGGAATTCTAATGAAGCGAACTGAGGCCCGATTCGTCGTCTGTGTAAAGAACAAGGGCTACGGTGCCTCGCTCGAGTTGCGGAAGCTCTACCAGGTGATCTCCGACGAGGCGGCCGCAAAGCTCCACCAGATACGCGTGATCGATGAGTCTGGCGAGGACTATCTTTATCCAGAGAATTACTTCGTAGTCGTGCAAGTTCCTCAATCGGCGGAAAAAGCACTCCTGCGCGCGGCAGCCGTCAACGGCTAGCTCCTTTCCTTCCTTTCCTCCGCGCACTCGGCGTCCTCTGCGGTTAAAATATAGCCATGGCGCAAGAGCTCAGTTTCGGCCCCTACGTTGATACCGAAAACGGCAAGAAGGTGGTTAAGGAACTTGTCTACGGAGAGGGCGTGCCCGAAGGCATCGTCATGACCACGCTCGACGCGGTGGTCAACTGGAACCGCAAGAATTCGATTTGGCCGATGACATTTGGGCTGGCTTGCTGCGCGATTGAAATGATGTCCATGGGCGCGTCGCGCTTCGATATCGCGCGCTTCGGCGCCGAAGTCTTCCGGCCGTCGCCGCGGCAGTCGGACCTGATGATTGTTGCCGGCCGCGTATCGCAAAAAATGGCCCCCGTGATTCGCCAGCTCTGGGAGCAGATGCCGGAGCCGAAGTGGGTGATTTCGATGGGAGCGTGCGCGACTTCGGGCGGCGTTTTCAATAATTACGCGATTGTGCAGAGCGTCAATCAGGTCGTTCCTGTCGATATCTACGTTCCCGGCTGCCCGCCGCGTCCGGAGCAGTTGATTTATGCGATCACGCTGTTGCAGGAGAAAATCATGATCGAACGCGGCAGTATGAAGAAGGCGCTGAATCTGGCGCCGAGCGGCGAGTAGGAAAAGATCGGGTCATCTGGTGATCGGGCCATCGGGTGATCGAAGATCAAGATCCTTTGACTTTCGATGACCCGATGGCCCGATCGCCAGATCACCCGATGCTCTTTTCACTGTTTTGTTCTTGTCGCCATCTGCCGCTCTGGCGGCGTCATCTGATTCCAGATCGCGCTCAAATCTTTTTCCAGAATCTGATTATTCGAATCCACCCGCAGCGCCATCGCAAACCATGCATACGATGTCGGCAGATCGCGCGGCACGCAGTGGCCGGTGGCATACATGGTTCCGAAAGCGCTCCGCGCCTTGGCATTGGATTTTGCCGAAGCTGCCTTCAGATATTTCACTGCCTGGTCGCAATTCTTCGGCGCGCCCCGCCCGTAGAGATAGGCCTCGCCTTTGCGGAAGTCCGCGTCGCCGCTGTCCGCTGTAGCGGGCTGGTCCAAGTTAGGAGCCCTGGCCGAGGCCACGCGAGCTTCGCGTTGCGCCGCACTTTTCTCGGCGGCGATCTTCGCCGGAGTCTTCGCCAGAGCCTTCGGAGTCGCCGGTTTCGCCTTGGCCCCAGGCTTTGCCATTGTATCTGCGGTCTTCGGGGCAGGCTCGGAACTGGCGCTTGCATTCCCGGACTGGCCCTCGGGAACTTGCGCTGACGGTGTCACCTGCGACGAAGCTGCGGGCTGCGACGAAGCCGCCTCGGGCGCCGGAACCGTAGCCTGGGGCGCCGGTTGCGTCGACGGCTTCTCAGCCGGAGCTTCGCCAGAGCTGGAACTCGCGGCCTCTGGTCTTGGACTTTCCGCCGCGCCGCGATAGTTTGTGTACGTCCACCAGCCGGCTCCGCCCAATGCTACCAGCAGGGCCATCAGAAGCAGGATGCGCCGGCCACCGGTCTTTGGCTGTTCAGGCTCAAAAAAAGAATCCACGCCGGAGAATGCTCTTTCCCGCAGCGCATCCATACTGGGCTGAAGCGGGCTGGGCTGATTCGAACTGGGCTGACTCCGGTGGAGTCGATCTGTGCCCGGCGTATTCAATCCCAGCATTGATGGCCCGCTGATCGGCGGCACTTGTTTGCTTGCGGGCATGGTCGCGTTTTCTGCTACGACGGGTGGCTGCGGTTGGGGCGCGCTCGCCGTCTTTGTCAAGTTCGGCGACAGGCCCGGTACCGGCGCTCCCGCCGGCCGCCGGACTTCGTGCCGAGCTTCGAGCAAGGTGCCACACATTCCGCAAAAGCGAAAATTGTCCGAGTTATCTTCACCGCACTTCGGGCAGATCACGAATGATTCTCCGCAGTTCTTTTCCTACAGTTTAACTCGTGCCGGGCAATGTCATTGCCTTCGTGCATTCATATTAGAATGCAGATTCCCGGATTCCGTTCATGCCGAAAGCTTCTAAAACCACGCCCGCCATGAAGCGTTTCGAGGCCAAGCTCGAGCGCCTGCGCTCCAACCTCAACTGGATCGTTGTCCACATGCCGTTTGATGCAGCGGCATTCTGGGGAACGCGTGGCCAGATCAAAGTGAAAGGCGATGTCAATGGTTTTGCGTTCCGCACTTCGCTGTTTCCCACCAGAGAGGGACGGCACTTTCTGCTGGTCAACAAGCGCATGCAGAAGGGAGCGCGAGCCGTCGAAGGCAGTGTCGCCCGATTTCAGATCGAATTCGACAGCGAAGAACGAACCGTCACCATCCCCGGCGAGCTCAAGCGCATTCTCAGCGAAGATCGCTCGCTGCGGCGCTGGTATGACGGACTGAATCACTCCACACGCGACGACATCGCCAAGTGGATCACTGAACCTAAGAGCGCCGAAGCCCGCGCGCGTCGCGCGGAACAGCTTGCCGAACGTCTGCTTGCCGTCATGGATGCGGAGCGGGAACTGCCTCCGATTCTACAGGTGGCTTTCGCGCGCCATCCACGAGCCCGCGAGGGTTGGGATGGCATGTCGGCTTCACGCCGGCGTGGGCACTTGTTTGGCATCTTCTACTACAGAACTCCGGACGGCCAAGGCCGCCGCATCGACAAGATGCTCGAGGACGCCACCGCATTCGCCGAGAAAATTAATAGCAAGAGGAAGTAGGCGATATTGGGAGCGCGTTTCAGGGAGGAAATCGGCCTGACTCTCGCCTTAGTTCAGGCCGCCAGCATCACTTTTCTGCCGCTTTGCTGCAAACCTCTTGCTTCGTCGCAATCCTTGTTGACACTCGGCACTCCGACAGCGTAATTATGGTCAACTCTGTAACGGTGGTGGTCCCTTACGTTGTGGCAACAGGTGATTGCGCTGGCCCTTCCTAATCGGACGAAGCGAAATCCGGTTGCTCGTACCAAGAGAACACCGATGGTCCTTTCGTGTCTCAACCCCGGCTGAGGCCGGAGCGCGACTGCCCGCACTGTTGGGCAAGTCGACCGTCCCAGGTCTCGCCGATTTGGACTACAAGAGCGATTTCCAACACGCTGTTCCCAGGAGGTTTTATGAAGTTTCTCAGCAAGTCGTTGTGGACCGGCAGCAAACCGGTTCTGATGTTCGTCCTGCTCGCTCTGCTGGCAGGTTCCGGGTTTTCTCAATCGAGTGGCCGAGCGATCTCCAAGCCACAGAACCTGGGTTCGGAGGATCCTTCCAAGCTCATCACCGTGACCGTGTGGCTTAACCAGCACAACAAAGCTGCGCTCGATGAATTGGTCCGCCAGATGTATCAGCCGGGTTCTCCCAATTATCATCGCTGGCTCACGCGCGAGCAGTATCGCTCCCGGTTTGCGCCGACGGCAGAGGACGTGGCCCAGGTTCGGGACTACCTGATTGCGCACAACTTCACGGTAACCTCGGTGGAAAAATATAACCACTATCTGGTGGCACAGGGCCGCGTCAGCGACGCTCAGAATGCCTTCAACGTGCAACTGAACCGGGTTGGCTTAAATGGCCAGGTCCATCGCGTAACCAGCGGTTCCGCCTCGATCCATGGCCCTGTCGGCGAACTCGTCCACACGGTCCAAGGTCTGAGCGATTTCGCCCCCAGGCCGACGCTGGCGCGACCGCTCAATCCTGATACGGGCAAGCCCTTTGCGCCCCGAGCGCTTTCGGCGGTCGATCTGGCCGCGACTGCCGCTTCGCAAGGCTGCCTGAGCGGCACTCAAAAAGTGGCCTTCACCACTTCAGGCGGTGGACCCTCTGCTACCTATCAGGGCAATCGCTATGCCACCGACGCGACCAATACCTGCCCTGGTTATAACCCCTCCCAGGTGCAGACCGCGTACGGGTTGAATTCTCTTTACAACAAGGGCTGGGACGGCACTGGGCAGACGATCATCATCGTCGACGCATGGGGTTCCAATACCATCGAGGCGGATGCCAACACGTTTTCGTCCACCTACGGGTTGCCGGCTTTAACCTCGTCCAATTTCCAGATCTACTACCCGGGTGGCACGACCACCTGCGGCACGGCTTGCGTCAACGGCAACTGGGATATTGAAACCACCCTTGATGTCGAATGGGCCCACGCCGTGGCTCCTGGCGCCAACATCGCCCTGGTGCTGGCGCCCGACGCCAATTCACTTGACATCGCGGAACTCTGGGCGATCGAGAATCCCGAGGTCGCTTCGAATTACGCCAACTACGACTTGGGATACGTAATCTCGAATAGCTGGGCCAACTTCGAGATCCTCGACGTGCTCTATGGCGGTCAATCGACGCTCTACACTGAATTGGCGATGACCGAACTGGGAGCGGCGCTGGGTATCTCCACTGACTTCGCTACGGGCGACTGGGGAGACAATGTGCAAACGATCTACAACGATTACGGAATCACCGTTCCTCCGAGCGTTTGCATGCCAGCTTCTTCTCCGTACGCCACCGGAGTGGGAGGAACCAGCCTGTTCCTGAATAGCAACGACCATATTCAGTTCCAGACCGGCTGGGGAAACAACGAAACGCGGCTCACCTACGCGGACCCCAACCCTCCTTACGATCCTCCGCTCCATCTCGGTTTCGTCTACGGAGCAGGAGGAGGGACGAGCGCGATCTGGGCTGAGCCGTCTTTCCAAAGCAGCCTCGGGAACGCGTACCGCCAAGTTCCGGATGTTTCCTACATTGCCGACCCATACACCGGCGTGAACGTGATCATGACGGTCAACGGCTCGCCCGCCCTAGAGGTAATCGGCGGCACCAGCCTGGCCACGCCGGCGTTCTCCGGCTTGTGGGCCATCGCGAATCAGGCGGCTGGCTCTAAAGCCCCTCTTGGCCAGGCTGCGGCGTTGCTGTATTCCTTGCCAGCAGATGCAATCACTGATGTCAAGCCCGTCAACAACGGGTGGGATGTCAGGGGAAAGATCGCCAATCCTCCCGTGCCCACGCTGGTCGAAACTGCGCCTGACCTGGCACAGCCGCTCGGGAACACGACGTCATTCCTGAGCGCGTTGTACCACGGCAGCTCGACACGCTGGTATGACCTGACCTTCGGGACCGATTCGTCACTGGTCACCGCTCCCGGATGGGACAATGTCACCGGCTTGGGCACGCCCAACGGCCTGACCTTCGTTAAGGCCGTGGTAGCTGCCGCGCCGTAGAACTTGTAAGCGTTCGGGTGGTCGAAACCTAGCAGGCCGGCGCCATGCCGGCCTGTTTTTTCTGCCCTCCCGAACCTGGCGGTCTCGCGAATGCCGCCGAAACTGCTCGCCGTCGAGCCGCATGATCCGTATAATTCAATCGTTTTAATAAGCGGCTCTTTTTGGTCCATGGAGGCGTTCGCGTGAAAATTCCAGTTAGCGTCCTTGCCCTCGTCGCGGTTCTCAGTCTTTTTGCTGCCGCCCAAACCATCACCGTGGACGTCTCGCACTCCACCAACCACTTCGTCCCCCGTGAAGCGCTGGGCGCCGGCGTCGACCGTATTTCCGTCGAGGCCATCGACAAGGATCTGCTTCCCGACTCGCTGCAGGTGACGCAGACCTCAGGCTGGCAGCCGGTCTCGTACCGTCAGAATACCGATTTAGCGATCGAAGCCTGGCACTGGAATCCGCAGGGAACCTGGAGCGACAAAAGCGATCCCGCCGGCAAAGGCTATTTCACGGGCGCTTCCGTTCCCACCGAAAGCCTGCGCTATTCCTATGGATATCCGCTTCCACGGCGCGGTTTCACCCGCAACGACGGCACGGAAACCGGCTTCTCCCGCCTCACCGACGGCGACCTCAACACCTTCTGGAAGAGCAATCCCTATCTCACCCAACACTTCACCGGTGAAAGCGACTCTCTGCATCCGCAGTGGATCGTCCTCGATTTGACGCAGCCACAGCCCGTGAACAGCATTCGCATCGCGTGGGCCGATCCCTACGCCACTCACTATGTCATCCAGTATTGGACTGGCGACGATGCCATCCGAGCGCCCACTCGCGGCGTCTGGCAAGCCTTTCCGCAGGGTACGATCACCGCCGGCAAGGGCGGCACCGAAACCATCCGCTTCGCCGCGGCTCCGGTTGCCGCGCGATTCATTCGCATATGGATGACCGAATCCTCGAACACTTGCGATGCCGACGGCCCCGCCGATCCCCGCAACTGCGTCGGCTTCGCGGTTCGCGAACTCTATCTTGGAACCGTCACGAGCGACGGCGCTTTCCACGACCTACTGCGCCACACCGCCGATCAGGAGCAGACCACGACCTACTGCTCTTCCATCGATCCCTGGCACACTGCTGCCGATCTTGGATCCACGCGTTCGGCCCAGGTGGGCTTCGACCTGTTCTTCACCAGCGGCGTCACTCGCGGACTGCCGGCCATGATTCCGGTGGCGTTGCTCTATGAAACTCCCGACAACGCGGTTGCCGAGATCGCTTACATCGAGAACCGCCACTATCCGCTCGCCTACGTCGAGATGGGCGAGGAGGCCGACGGTCAGTTCATGCTCCCGGAGGATTACGCGGCCCTCTATGTGCAGTGGGCTGCCGCGCTCCATCGCCTTGATCCGGCGCTCAAACTCGGGGGGCCGTCCTTCACCGGGGAAAACAAGGACATCGAAGTCTGGCCCGACGCCAACGGCCGAGTCTCCTGGACCGGGCGCTTCATCGACTATCTGAAGCAGCACGGCCGCCTGAAGGATCTCGCCTTTTTCTCTTTCGAGCACTATCCCTACGACGCTTGCAAGACGCCGTGGAGCGTTCTTTATGACGAGCCCGAACTCATCCGCCACATCATTCAAGTGTGGCATGAGGATGGCGTCCCGGCCGACGTGCCGCTGTTTGTGACCGAGGGGAATCTCTCTCCTGGCTCGAGCGAAACGTACGAGGACATTTTCGCCGGCATCTGGCTGGCCGATTACGTCGGATCGTTGCTCGACGCGGGCGGCAAGGCCGTTTATTTCTTCCACTATCTGCCCTTGCCGATGGAGCCCGGCTGCAACCATTCCGCGGGCACGTATGGCATGTTCACGATTGACTCTTCCTACAAGATTCAGCAACCGCTGGCGCAGTTCTTTGTGGCGCAGCTCATTAACCTGGAGTGGGCGCAACCGGGCGGCGGAGAGCATCAGGTCTATTCCGCGAAGTCCGATGTTGGCGACGGCGCGGGCCACGACCTGGTTACCGCGTACGCTCTGAAGCGTCCCGATGGCGAATGGTCGCTGCTCGTGGTCAATCGCGACCAGGAAAATGCGCATCGCGTGCGCATCGCGTTTCATGGCGCCGCCGATTCGAGCGAGAGTTTCGCGGGGCCTCTCGATATCGCGACCTTCGGCAGCGCGCAGTACAAGTGGAACCCGGCAAGCGCTCTTTCTGGGGCGCATGAGGAGACGGCTGGCGCCCCGGCCGTCGCCTACCCAAAAGGCAAGGCCGATCCCGACGGACCCATCGCGCGCTCAAAACAGAATGTCAGCAAGGACACGCTTTACGATCTGCCGGCGGCGTCGGTGGTAGTGATTCGGGGGAAGGTTGCGGTGCACTAGGCCCCCGTTTGTGCAGCCATTTGCCAGGTAGTACTCAGGGACTATTCGCAAACGACACGAAGTTTGTGTTACACTGTGCTCGTGTCGTCCACTCGTCGTTTACGCAATGTAACCGTAACCCTGGAAGAAGACGTAGCCCAATGGGCCCGGATCGAGGCGGCGCGCCACGATACCAGCGTGTCGCGGCTGCTGGGGGCGCTTCTGAAGGAGCGCATCTCGGCCCAGGGCGGTTCTGCGGCGGAGGCGGCGGAGCGCCTGGCGAGCTTCGGCCAGCGCCACCGGCTCTCTTTACGGGGGCTCAAAATCAAGGATCTGATCAATGAAGGGCGCGGGGAAGGATTGCGGTGAGCCGGTTTGTCCTCGACGCTTCTGTGGTCCTGACCTGGTGTTTTCCCGATGAGAATGCCGCCCTGGCGCGCCATATCGCCAGCCTGTTCAAGCGAGGCGACACCGCTGTTGCGCCCGCATTCTGGCCGCACGAAGTCCTGAACGCCTTGCTGGTCGGGGAAAAACGCAAGCGCATCTCTAAAGAGCTGGTGCGAAGCTTCCTCGGCGATCTGGCAACGCTCCCCATTGTGCTGGAGCAGTTTCCCGCCGGAGTTGTTTTTGCCCGGATTGAACGGCTCAGCCGCGAGCACAGCTTGACCGCATACGACGCAGCTTACCTCGATTTGGCTCTGGACAGCGGATTGCCGCTTGCCACCTTGGACGAGGATTTGGTGCGGGCATGCAGGAAGGCGCGGGTACGGTTGGTGCAGGCGTGATATTTGGGGCTAACATATCAACTGCAACGCGCTCAGTCGAACGGTTAAGCATGCTTAGGCTTGCGCAAGCGTCCGAGGGTACGTATCTGATTCGGCAACGCGTATGACTGACGTAACCCCGTGCCGCGCCTTCTTCTGCTATACTGACGTTAACGCTTTTGCTACGGTTTGCTCGTCACGCGGGGATCCTGTTGGATCCGATACACTTCCGCCATTTCCTGCCCGCCGTTTGGTTCCAGCGCCAATTTCAACTTAGAGCGGCATGCGAACTCTCAAGAACCTAAGTTCTCAGTTCCCAGTTCTCAGTTCTCAGAAAAACCTACGAGCCATATGGTTTTCACTGAGAACTGGCAACTGGCAACTGAGAACTGCCTTAGAGAAATTTACGTTAAGCCCCTCCAGAAAGAAAACAATCGAATGACCACATTTACCGAACTGCCCTTGTCTGCTGCCTTGCAGCAGAAATTGGCGGCAGCTCAATTCATTACCCTCACACCTATCCAGGCGAAAGCCATTACTCCTGCCCTTGAAGGCAAGGACGTGATTGGCACCGCCCAAACCGGCACCGGCAAGACTCTCGCGTTCCTGATTCCGATCATCGAGATGCTGCGCGCCGAGTCGTCCACAAATAGAACATGCAAGAACGTCAGTGCTCTGGTTCTGTTGCCCACGCGTGAACTTGCCATGCAGGTTCACGAGCAGTACGAACAACTGCGCGGCAAGGACATGCCGAAGGCGGCGCTGGTGATCGGCGGCGTAGCCGAGAAGGCGCAGATCCACAGCCTGCGATCGGGCTGCGAATTTGTCATTGCCACTCCGGGACGCCTGCAGGATTTCATCACCCGCAAGTTCGCGGACCTGCGCCACGTGAAAATACTGGTGCTCGACGAAGCGGACCGCATGTTGGATATGGGTTTTCTTCCGTCCATCCGGCGCATTCTGCAAGTTCTGCCACAGCGCCGGCAGACGCTCTGTTACTCAGCGACACTGGAGCAGTCGGTGGCCGCGCTGGTGAACGATTACATGCGCGAGCCGGTGCGCGTAGCGCTGGGCTCCGTTTTGAAGCCCGCGGAGAGCGTGGCATTAGAAGCATACGAGGTACGCCCGTCCGAGAAGTTGGATGTGCTGCGGCAGTTGCTGTACGAGGAAAAGGGACAGACGTTGATCTTCACGCGCACCAAGCGCGGCACGCAAAGGCTGGCCAAGGAGCTCGAGCGCGATGGCTTCTCCGCCGCCCAGATTCACGGCGACCGCACGCAATCCCAGCGCAACGCCGCCTTGAGCGGATTTCAGGAAGGCCGCTACCAGGTGCTGGTCGCGACCGATGTCGCATCCCGCGGCTTGCACTGCGACGACGTGGCGCACGTGATCAACTACGACATTCCGAAGATGGCGGAAGACTTCATACACCGCGTCGGACGTACGGGACGGGCTGGTTCTTTGGGGCGAGCGTCCACACTGGTTACCGGCGCCGAGGTTCTGGAACTTCGCAATATCGAGCGCACCTTGAAGCTGCGCATCGAACGCAAGCAAGTGGATGGGTCGGCCCCGTTCAATGATCGGCCGAAACGGTTTGTGGAAAACACCCTGGCATCGCGGACTCTCACCGCTCTGCCGGGTGAGGTCTTCGTCTAGAGGAGCAACGGGCGTCCTCGCGAGCTTGCCCTGAGCGAAGTCGTAAGGGTCCAAATTTCAGCGGCCGGGCGGGGACGCCCGGCACTCCATTGATTTCTACGCCGCAGGTTCCGGGCAGCGAGTTTGGTGTCAAACCCGCAGCAGACGGGCCACAAGCTCCAGACTTCGCCGGCTCCGCAACATCCAGGGATGCAGCGCCACCGGAATTCTAAACTCTTCTCCCACACCCAGCCGCGAGCTGTTTGCGGGCACGATCATCAGATCCAGCGGCGTCCAGATCGAAGCAAACTTCACCCGCTCGAGTACATCTGCATCTCGATTCAATCCGTTCAGAAAGACGCTTCCGGGCCTCATCTGCTTTGACCCTTGATTGTGCAAGGCATACGCCCAGTAACTTCCGTGATGCGGCGCCGAGATTGTAATCAACCGCCCTACTCGCTCCATTCCGCCGAGCCGTTGCACATAGTATCGGCTGACCAACCCTCCCATGCTGAAGCCGACCAGATCGAACTGCTCCCCGGGCGGCACGTGCCGGTCGACAAACGGGCCAATCTGCGCCGCCAGAGCATCGAGTCCAACGGCTCCGCTGCTGGGGATTAGATTCACGGCCAGCGGCCGGAATCCGCGGATCCTCAACCAGTTCGCCATCGTTGTAAAGATCTTGGATGTGTCGAAGATGCCGTGAACCAGCACAACCGGGCGCGTCGTCTCTGGTTGTCCGCTTGTTTCTGATTCCCACGTTTGGTTCATTCGGTCATTGGCGAATCGGGGGTAGGATTGTGCACAGTGGATCAAGTGCGATGGCGCGGGAGTCGCCATTCGGAAACCGCCAGGAATTTGTGGGTAAATTGGGACGGAATCGCCGGAGCCCTTGCGCTCCGGCGAATCTCCCAAGCCGGTTAGTGATCGGCTTGCTTGCCGTGCGGTGTGAGCAATTCGGCAGCATCGGTTTCGTCGTCGCCGCCAATGCCGAACAGCGCGGCCTGCTCCGCGGCGTGCTCGCGCATCTGACGCAATTCCTCCGCTTCGTCCAGCACTCCACCTCCGGGCTTGTCCTCTTTGCGCTGCGTTTTGCGCTCGTTCTTGTCCCGCTGTTTCTGTTGGCGCGCTTGTTCTTTCTGACGTTTGGTAAAGGTCGATCGGCCTCGTGGCATTCAGAATCCCCCCGTATTTATATTTTCATTATGATGGCTGGCTCGATGCGGCGTCCGGCCCAGCTTGTCCTTGGAATGAACCACTGGAATAAACCAGAAGATTGCCGCACTTGTCGTTTTTCGAGTCTTAACCATAGTATAACCTCGATCGGAGTTCTCAGTTCCCAGTTCTCAGTTCTCAGAAGAACTGGAATCGTACACGTCCACTGGGAACTGAGAACCGGGAACTGGGAACTGCCACTGGCAACTTGGCACTGAGCTGTGTTATTCTCGAACACGTTACGAAAACGAGAAGAGACAGGAGTGCAACAGGTTAGTGTTAGCCAGAGAGCAAAAGCAATCCGTCGTTGACGCCTATCGCACGCACGCTACCGATACCGGCAGTCCCGAAGTTCAAATCGCGCTGTTGAGCGAGCGCATTGGCCAGTTGACGGAACACTTCAAAACGCACCAGAAAGACCACGGCTCGCGCCGCGGACTTCTCATGATGGTGAGCAGGCGTCGTGGTCTGCTCGACTACTTGAAGAAGTACGACTCGGAACGGTACAAAACCGTTATTACCAAGCTCGGCATCCGCAAATAACAGCGCGATCGGCTCCGTGTGGGGCCGGTTCCAAACTCCGAGAGCCTTAGCAATGTGCGTTCCCAACCGCGGCCTGGCATGCGCCTATCCAAGCGGACTCCGTACCCCCGCGCATGCCCTTCTGCCCCATATAAAGGATGATCTATGAAGCCTGAAGCTACCAAAGTTTCCGTCGAACTCACCGGCGGAAAATATCTCTCTATTGAAACCGGAAAACTTGCCAAGCAGGCCCACGGCGCGGCCGTGGTGCGCTTCGGCGACAACGTGGTCCTCGCCACTGCCACCGCCAATCCCGAACCCCGCGAGGGCATCGATTTCTTTCCGCTTACCGTCGACTATCGCGAATACACCTACGCCGGCGGACGCATTCCCGGCGGCTTTATCAAGCGCGAAGGGCGCATGAGCGAGCGCGAAGTTCTCACCAGCCGCCAGATTGACCGGCCCGTCCGTCCCATGTTCGCGGAAGGCTTCCGGTGCGAGACCCAGGTCATTGCCTTCGTTCTATCCGCGGATACGGAAAACGATCCCGATGTCTTCGGCATTAATGCCGCTTCTGCCGCTTTGACTCTATCGGATATTCCGTTTCTCGGACCCATTGCCGCCGTGCGCGTCGGCTTGGTAGACGGCCACTTCGTCGTCAACCCCACCTACACCGAAATGCGTGACGGCCTGCTCAACATCATGGTCGTGGGCACCGCAGATGCGATCGTCATGATCGAGTCGGGCGCAAAAGAAGTGAAGGAAGAGACGGTGGTGGACGCGATCGAATTCGCGCACGCCGAAATCAAAAAGATCTGCGCCGCCATCGAGGAACTGCGCAGCAAAGTCGGCAAGCCCAAGCGTCAGGTGACGCCGCCCGAATTCGACGAGGCTTACTTCAAGAGCCTGGAAACGAAGATCGGCGCGCGACTGGCCGACGCTCTTGACACCGAGAAGCATCCGAAATCCGAGAGCTACGAACTGGTTCGGCTATTGGAGAAGGAACTGCTCGCCGCTCTGCCCGAGGACGACGAAGCCGGCAAGGCAAAGCTCAAGAAGTATTACGAAATCCTGCGCGAACGAATATTCCGCAACCAGGTGATCGACCACAAGCACCGTCCCGACGGACGCGCGTTTGACCAGATCCGCGAGATCTGGATCGAAGCCGGCGTTCTGCCGCGCGCGCACGGCAGCGCCGTTTTCACACGCGGTGAAACCCAGGCGTTAGTCACTACCACGCTCGGCACCAGCGACGACATGCAGCGCCTGGAGGGTTTCGAAGGCGAGGCCAAGAAGCGCTTCATGCTGCACTATAACTTTCCGCCGTTCTCTGTCGGCGAAGTCGGATTTATGCGCGGAGCCGGACGCCGCGAAATCGGCCACGGAGCGCTTGCCGAGCGCGCAATTTCGGCGGTGCTTCCGACCGAGGACAATTGGCCTTACGCGATGCGCGTCGTCTCCGACATTCTGGAATCCAACGGATCGTCGTCGATGGCCACGATTTGCGGTGCCTCGCTCTCGCTGATGGATGCGGGCGTGCCCTTGAAGGCCCCGGTCGCCGGTGTCGCCATGGGATTGGTGAAAGAAGGCGAGCAGTATGCCATCCTGACCGACATTGCGGGCGCGGAAGATCATTACGGCGACATGGATTTCAAGGTCGCCGGAACCAAGGACGGTATCACCGCGTTGCAGATGGATATTAAAGTTGCGGGCATCACCTCGCAAATCATGCGCGAGGCGCTGGCGCAAGCGCAGCGTGGACGTTTGTTCATCCTCGGAAAGATGGACGAGGTTCTCACCGCTGGCCGCGTGAAGGTCTCGGCTTACGCGCCTCGTATCTACACCCTGCAGATTCCAGTCGACAAGATTCGCGACGTGATTGGGCCCGGCGGCAAGATGATTCGCAGCATCATCGAGCAGACCGGAGTGAAGATCGACGTGGAAGATTCGGGCAAGGTCAATGTCGCTTCGAACGATGAAGTCTCGGCCAACAAGGCTTTGCAGATCATCAAGGATCTGACCGCTTCAGCCGAGGTGGGGAAGACGTATCTCGGGAAGGTCAGCCGCCTCGCAGATTTCGGCGCGTTTGTCGAGATTCTGCCGGGCTTGGACGGGCTGCTGCACATCAGCGAAGTCGCCGAACACAGAATCAAGGATGTTCGCGATGAACTGAAGGAAGGCGACCAGGTGCTGGTGAAAGTGCTGGCGGTCGAAGGCAACCGCATCAAGCTGTCGCGCAAGGCAATTCTAAAAGAGCAGCGTGCGAAAATGGGCGGCGGTGCGCCTCCGCCTCCGGAAGGAGACGAAGGAGTGGACGCAGTGCCGCCGTCAGTGTCGCAGACTGCTCCACAAGGTTCGCCCACGGCAGTGATCGAAGGCGGCGCGGATTTCGATGCCGACGATGAGCCGAACTTCAACCGCGTGGATGGAGTCGTAGCTTCGGTAGAAGCGGGCGCCGCGCGGCCGGAAGGTACGCGTGACGCACGTCCCAGCGGCGGAGGCGATCGCGATCGTAATCGCCGGCGGCGAGGTCGTGGAGGTCGCCCGGGGGGCGGTCCGGGAGGAGGTCACGGTGGTGGCCATTCCGGCGGCGGTGGCGGACGCGGAAGACGATAAGTACCCAGTAGCCAGTTCCCAGTTTTCAATAGCGCAAAGGGCCGCAGCGATGCGGCCCTTTTTTGGGATCGCGTGGGGACGGGCGCCCTCGCCCGTCCAAGCCGGGCGGAGCCCGGCAGTTGCCTGCGGCCTCAGCAACTCTCGATTCGCTACCGGATCAGATTCACAACTGCTGTGTACTCCCACCCGCTCCCGCCGCGCTGCACGAGAGTTGTCAGAACGACAAGCGCTTGAAAACACTTTCCGGAATCTGCTGCACTGCGCCCATGATGTAGCGCCAGATCTTTGGGGTGTAGAGAACGTCGGGCGAGCGGCGTTCGAGGGCGCGAACGATGTCGCGGGCAACCTGTTCGGGATCGGCAAAGCGCGCTGAGTTGGCCAGGTGATCGGTCATGGGAGTCTGCACCGGTCCGGGCTTGATAGTCATGACGCGAACGCCCGCAGGATGGAGCCGGCTGCGGAGTCCCTGTAAGAAGAGGGAAAGCGCGCCTTTGGCGGAACCGTAAACGTAGTTGGAGCGACGTCCGCGATCTCCCGCGACGGAAGTGATGGCGGCCAGGCATCCGGTGCGCCGTCGCTCCAAATTGGCGGCGAACAAGGTGAGAATCGCGGTGGCGCTGACAAAGTTGACTTGCAATTCTTCCAGCAGAACGTCGACCGACGCTTCAGAATCCTTCTGATCGTGCATGGAGCCATAAGCGAGGAGCAAGGTGTCAAAGTCGGGAAAAGTGCGGTGGACAAATTCGAAGATGGCGGCGTGCTGCTGAACGGAGGCTAAGTCGGCAGAGTATGTCAAGACTTGCCGCGCGCCTCGGATCGCTAAGTCGGCCTGGATCTCAGCCAGGCGTTGAGGTGAGCGAGCTACGAGGAGTAACTCGCGGCCCTGATGAGCCAACTGGCGCTGAACTTCCAGCGCAATACCGGAAGTGGCGCCGAGGATGACGATCTTCTTCATGGCGATTGCGCGCGTGTGTGCGGGACGCGTGGTTGTGGGGTGCGCGGTGACTGTCATTGTTATTGGGCTCCCGTCACGCGTCGCCAGAATGAGGACGACATCTTCGGATCTATGTAAGGAACAAAACTGCGCCAGTGCGGGAATGAGGCTTCAAATAAAGCGGAGCTCATGCGGGCGTCTTTTGCGGGGTAAAGCGCTCCGCCGCTTTGCTGGACAATTTCATCGAGCGATTGCATAAGTTTAAGCGTGCGCTCGCCCCGCATCGCAAAGTCGAGTGCAATGGTCAGTCCAGGGCGCGGGAAAGAGAGCATTCCGGCCGCAGGCGCGGAGCCAAATTGCTTCAGCACTCCCAGGAAAGAACCCATGCCGGAGCGCGCGATGCGATCGAGTAACTCCTCGAAAGCTTCCACATTCGTGTCCGGAATTACGCACTGATATTGCAGGAAACCTTGCTTGCCGTAGAGCAGGTTCCATCGCCGAATGGAATCGAGCGGGTAGAAAAACGAGTCGTAAGGCACAACAGCTACGCCTTTCCTGGCCGCGTGAATTTTGTAGTAGACAGTGTTGAAGGCTTTTACGGAATAACGGTTGAGCATCCACGCCGGCAGTGCAAAGGGCAACTTCGGACCGCGCTTGGGGCGAAATTCCGCGCCATGACCGCGAGAATGGTTGCCGCGAAAGAAGATGCCACGGGGGTTCTTCCCGGCGAAACAGTCGAGCCACGCGACGGTGTATTCGAAGCGGTCATTGCTCTCACGGCTCAGGTCGAGAAAAGTGTTGAGGGACTGAAAGGGGATGGACTCGGCGTCGATCCACGGCCCCGCGACGCGTTTGAGTTGAATGTCTGCCCACGCGATTATGCCGGTCAGGCCGAGGCCACCAATCGTGGCGCCCAGCATGTCGGGATTCTCTCGGGAACTGCAGATCACCAATCCGTCGTTCGAGCGATGCAGTCCGATTTGGCGAACGTGAGCGCCGAATGTGCCAGCGCAGTGATGGTTCTTACCATGCACGTCATTGGCAATGGCTCCGCCAACGGTGACGAATCGGGTGCCGGGAGTGACCGGAAGGAAAAATCCCTTAGGGAGAAATACGTCGATGATGTCGGACAGACTAACGCCGCTTTCGCAGCGGATCATGCCGGTTAATTCGTCGAAATCGAGGATGCGGTTGAAACGGCGGCAGTCGATCAGTTCGCGGCCGGCATTGAGGCAAGAGTCGCCGTAACTGCGGCCGAGGCCATAAGGGAGCAGGGTGCCGGGCTCAGCAGCGTTGAGAATTTCCGGCACCTGATCGTTCCAGGCAGGTTTGTGGACGCGTTGGTGCGCGATCTTCGGGTAACGGCCCCACGAGAGAACTCGCTCGGTGGGCGGCGGCACGGCGGATTGCTTACTCAACTTTGCGGCTGATTGACCAGACATACTAAGTGTTCCGAAAGCACGTTTAATAACTTCGAAAGCCGGTTGGGCTATAACTCACCGCCCTACCAGTTTATGTGTATCATGCTCGCGGCGATGACGAGCACCGAGGCCACAGCGACTCCGTAACTGACGGGGTCCCGCATGGCGAGCGTGACCGGGTCTTCCTTTAGTTCTCCGCGATGCGCCTGCAGCCAGGTTCGGCTGAGCCAGTAAAGCAGGACAGGGCAAAGCAGAAGGAGAAACTCCGGTGAGGAGTACAGCAAGCGCACGTCCTGACTCTGAACGTAGAGGCTGAAAATGACGACAGCGGAAAAGCTGCTGCCGACGCCGAGCGAAAGCAGAAGTTCACGGTCGCCCGTATGATAGCCGCGTCCGGAGTTATTCGCTTCAACTAAGCCGCTGGCATGTAGTAACTCAGAGTAACGTTTTGCCATGGCAAGACTAAGAAAGAAAAACAGCGAAAACGCCAGGAACCACTGCGAGAGCGGCGTGGCGGAAATCAGAGCCCCGGCAAGGATGCGGAAACTGTAGAAACTGGAAAGAACGAAGACGTCCAGCAGTGCGATCTTCTTGAGATAGAGCGAATACAGCATGGTGAGCGTGGCGTATCCAAGCAGGGCGAAGCCGAATTGCACGTCGAGGAGGAATCCCAGGCCGAGTGCCGCGGAGAGCAAGACAAGCGAGGCGGCCACACCCTCCGGGATGGAAATGTCGCCATTGGCGAATGGGCGCTCTTTTTTCCAGGGATGTTCGCGATCCGAATGGAGATCGAGGAGATCGTTGAGAATATAGAGTCCGGAGGCGCAACAGCCGAAGAGCACGAAACCGAGGAAGGTGCGAGCCATCGGTTCGAGAGTCAAGTTGTGCGAAAGCGCCAGGGGCAGAAAAAGCAATAAATTCTTTGCCCAATGATGTCCGCGTAAAGCGTTGATCCATATTCGGACCGACGTGCGGAGCGATGCACTCGGTTCGATGATTGTACCTTTGAGCGTGGTTACGGCGGCAGCTTGCTCGACGCGACCTTGCGTGCCGACAACATAAGCTGCGCGGGCATGGCGCCAGACTTCCACATCGGCGGCGGAGTCACCCACATATTCGAAGCCGGTCTGAGCGAAATGCTCGGAGAGAAATGCGGCTTTGTTTGCTCCCTTGAGATTAACCTCGCCGTCGCTGGCGTGAACTTCGTCGAAGAGGCCGAGATAGCTGGAGATCGCTTCGGCAATCTTACCGTCGGCGGCGGTTGTGAGAGCGATGCGGCGGCCAGCGGCTTTTTCCTGTTGGAGAAGATCGAGAACCTGCTGCCGGTAGGGAAGACGCGCGGGGTTGAGGTCGATCCTGGCGGCGAGCCGGCGTTTGAAGGATGCCCGTCCCGAAAGCAACCAAAACGGCAACAGCAGCAGCATGATGGGGCGTGTTTTGATCAGGACGAGAGCGCACTCCCAGAGGACGTTGCCACGGATCAAAGTGCCGTCGAGGTCGACGCACAAAACCGGCGAGACCTCTTTGGCGAGTTTGGCTCCGGTGACAGACCCCATGGAATGATCCTCGCATAGGCAGGAGTACGGAATGCCGAAATAAGTGGAACACCTAGGTAACCTGAGTAACATGCGCTAAGAGGGAGGGGACGTTACCATGGGCTGATCGACTCAGGACACGAAGCACATGGACGAGACACAAGAACATCCCGAACCTAGCGCATTGGAATTGCTGGCCAAATATCTGCGCTGGCCGGGCGTTCTGCTGCCATTGCTTGGACTGGTCACGTTTGTGGTTTACAGCGGAGCGCTGTCTTTCCAGTTTGTATGGGATGACCGGCTACAGATTGTGAACAATCCGATCATCCGGACATGGAGCAATTTGCCGCGCGCGTTCGAGAGCGACTTGTGGTACCACGTGGCGCGGCACCAGGTATATTACCGGCCGCTGTTTGTGGTGTGGTCGATGTTGAATTTCAGTTTGTTTGGATTGCGGTCATGGGGATGGCACCTGGGGGCGATTGTGCTCCATCTGGGAGCGGTGGCCTCGGTGTTCTGGCTGGCGCGGAAACTCGGGATCGAGTACTGGACAGCGGCGCTGGCGGCGCTGATTTTCGCGCTGCATCCGATTCATATTGAAACGGTGGCTTGGATCTCCGCGGCTTCGGACACGATGGTTGCGATGTTTGCCGCGGTGGCGTTTGTGGCATTCCTGAAGGGACGGGATCCGGCGGGGAAAAAGCGAACCGTCTGGTGGATTGCCTCGCTGGCGCTGCTGGCATGCGCGCTGTTGACGAAAGAGATGGCCGTGACGTTCACGGCGCTGGTAGGGATCTATGCGTGGCTGAATCCGGCGGATAAGAAAGCGTCATGGCAGAGACTGCGCGGGGCGGTGATCGAGGCGGTTCCGTATGCGGTGGTGACACTGGGGTATGTGTTACTGCGGCAGCATGCCTTGTTGCACTCGACGGGGCAGTTCGATACCGGTCACGGAATGTTGGATGTGATGCGGACCTTGCCGCTGGTGCTAAGTCTGTATCTCGAGAAGTTACTGGTTCCTCTGGGACTTACCGGACTCTACTACACGCCGTACGTGACCGGGGCGCTCTTGAAGCAAGTGCTCGCGCCGGCAGCGGTGCTGGCGGTGGTCGCGGCGATTCTCTGGTACTGGAACCGGCGCGAAAAGGACTCGACCGTCGCATTTGCGTCGCTGTGGCTGCTTGTGGGTCTGGCTCCCGCGTTGTATCTCCGCAATTTTGGCGACGGCGACTTCGTGCGCGACCGCTATATGTATCTTCCCTCCATCGGCTTCGCCATCTTGGCGGCGAAGGCCCTGCGGCGATTGCCCGCGTTGCGAAGATGGAATGCGGTGGCCGTGCAAGGGAGCACGGTGCTGGCGCTCTGCCTGTTCTACGTGGGCGCATCGCTGGCGCAACAGGTGCAGTGGGACAGTGATTTTCTGATGTTGCTTCGGGGCGAGCAACTGTATCCCGGCAACCCATTCACGATGGTTGGCCTGGCCGCCGAGTACAGCCAGCGGGGAGCGAATGAAAAGGCGATTGCCTTAGGCGAGTTGGCGGTGCGCGAGCATCCCGAGTACGCCTATGCGCCACTCGGACTGGCCGAGACCTACGTTCGGGCGGGACGATTTGACGAAGGCCGAGTGTGGCTGCAGAAGTTTATGATCACCGATCCGGATTACGCGAAGTCCGAGACCGGCATGGCCGCGGTTGCCGGGTTGTACGGGCGCCTGGGGGATTTCGGGCAGGCGTTTGCCCTGTGCAATCAGATTCTGGCGAAGGAGCCCAATCTTTATTCGGCGCTTTACAACTGCGGAAACATTCACTTGATGGCCGGGGAGTATAAGGAGGCGGAGGGTTTGCTCACCCACGCGATCGAAGTGGTTCCCGAGCAGGCGGCGCCGAAACACTACCTGGGGCGCGCGCTTCTGGAGGAGGGGCGGAACGCGGAGGCACAACCCTACCTCCTGCTGGCAGTAACCATGGATCCAAAGGTTTGGGATTATCACTATTGGCTCGCAGTGTCGCTTGAGGCGAGCGGGAATATGCCAGCGGCGCGGGCGGAGTATCAGTGGGCGTTGCAACTGAACCAGGACAGCACGGAAGCCAAGATGCGGCTGACGGCGCTGGAGGCGAAGTGACGGACGGGATGGACAAGAGCTCCGCCGAGTCAGAGAAACAGACTGAATCGGCATTGAACGTGGAGATGATGATTCGAGAACAGGATGCCGAGGAAGGGGAAAAGGCCAGCAAGAGCAACCTGGCGGCGACCGTCGCCCAAAGTTGGCGGGTTCGCTTGCTGGTGCTGGTTGCGGTTTGGGCGGTCGCGGCAGTTTATGTGGGCGTCCGCATCGGCAGCGGTTGGGTTCCAGCCGACGACGGGACTCTGGCCCAGAGCGCGCTGCGAGTACTGCACGGGCAACTTCCGCATCGCGATTTTGGAGAAATCTACACCGGCGGTCTGAGCTTCATTCATGCCTTGGCGTTTCGAGCGTTCGGCTTGAATCTGATGTCGCTGCGCATCTGCGTGTTTCTGTTTTTTCTGGCGTGGCTCCCGGCGGTTTACTACATTGCGCTGCGTTTTACTTCGGCGCTTGGGGCGGCAGCGATCACGCTGCTGGCAGTGGCGTGGAGTTATCCGAATTATCCGGCGGCAATGCCTTCCTGGTACAACCTGTTCTTCGCAACCTTTGGGGCGGCGGCACTGCTGCGCTACCTGGAAGTGCGGACGCGACGATGGCTGTTTGTGGCGGGCGTATGCGGCGGAGTGTCGATCCTGATCAAGGTGATCGGAGCGTACTACATCGCCGGGGTGCTGCTGTTTCTTGCTTTTCTGGAACAGAGCGAGAATGCGGAACAGAGTGCAAAGGAACTTGCGGAGGGGCAGACTTCGAAGAACAGGTGGCTCTATCGTTTGTTCAGTGTGGGCGCGCTGCTGCTGTTCCTGGCAACACTGGTCGATATGTTGCGCGCGCGGCTGGCGCCGGCTGAGTTGTACCACTTCGTGCTGCCCTCCGCCGTGGTGGTGGGGCTGATCCTGCTCGGAGAACCGAGCGTGCGGGCGAGAACCAGGCAGCGATTCAGAACGATATTTCGGGTGCTGCTTCCGTTTCTCTCCGGATTGGTGGCACCGGTGATGGTTTTTCTGTTGCCGTATGCGCGCTCGGGATCGATTTGGAAGTTCCTGTTTGGTGTGAGTTCGAGCGCCACCTCGCGGGTGGTTGACCTAGGCATGATTCGTCCGATTGGAATCGAGAAAGTAATGTTTGTACTGCCCCTGGTGGGAGTTCTGGCGGCGGCCATGTATTGGGACAAGTTCCAAGGGAAGGCGGTTGGGGCAGCCCTCGGCCTGGGAGCGGTAGCGATTGCGGTGAGGGCGACGCAGTCGTTTCAGATTCTTTGGGGGATGTGGTGTTCGGCGGCGATGCTGACCCCGATTGTGGTGCTGCTAGGGGCAGTGGTGGTTTGGGCCCGAAGGAAACCGGACGTGGGGACGAAAGTCGAGCACCAGCAGGTGGTGCTGCTGATCTCGCTGGCGGCGACCTGCACTCTGGTGCAGTTTCCGTTTGCCGCTCCGATCTATCTCAGTTATGCGGTGCCGCTAACTCTGCTGGCGCTGGTGGCGATCGTCTCCACGGGTAAAACGCAGCGCGGAACCTATGCCCTGGCGGCGGTGGTGGGGCTGTATCTGGTGTTTGGGGTGGTCAGCCTCGTTCCGCGCTACATTTACGAACTTACATACCCAGTCGGGCGCATGGAGACGATGCAGGAGCCGCGGGCAGGCGGGTTGAAGATCGAAGGCGCCGCGTTCTTCGATGATTTATCCCGTTTCTTGCGAGAGCACAGTCCGAACGGATTGATGTTTGCGGGGAATAATTGTCCAGAGTTGTACTTTCTTTCCGGGCTTAAGGGTGTTACCTACGACGATGGGGGCGCGTCAGCAGAGGGAATTCTGAAGGCGGTGCAGTCGGATACTGTGAATCTGGTGGTCATCAACGATGCGCCGTTTTTTTCTGGGGCGGTGATAAGGCCGGAGGTGAAGGCCGAGGTGATGAAGAGATTTCCCCATAGCACGCGCTTCGGCATCTTCGAGGTATTTTGGAAGCAGTAAGGGAACCTGCGGTCTAAGCGCCGGCGGCCGCTTGTCCGAGCTACTCACCTCGTTTGACGGCGAAAAGCGTGATGATATCGTGCAGGTTTTTCCTGATTTTGATCTTTCCCACGGAGCGGTTCGCCAGGGCCAGGTAGATCCGATAAAACAGAGACTTCTTGTCCCCGCGCGAAAGTCTCATAAACACCGTGCTTAAACGCAGCAGATGCGCGATGAATTTCGTCTCCACGACCTCAAATCCGGACTTCGATGCCGCCAGTGTCAGGGTTCGCCGATCATAGTAGAAGAGGTGGGATGGCGGGATGATCGCGTAGAACCCGGCCCCTGTGAGCCGAGCATACAGGCAGGAGATGTTATGCACCTTGATGACCAGCAGGCCCCCTTCTTTCAGCATCCGGCGGCACTTCGCCAGCACCGGTAGAGGTTCCGGGCAGTGATCGAAAACGTCCTGCAGCGCGATTACGTCGAAGTAGTTATCCGCAGCCGGGTAGTCCTCCAGCGCGCCCGTGAAGATCCGCTCGCCGAACTGCCGCCGGGCGATCTCGGCATCCGCCGGTACGATTTCGCAGCCGTAGCACTCCCAGCCCTTCATGGCTTCCAGAAACCAGCCTCCGGAGCAGCCCACGTCGAAAATCCTCCCCGGTCGGGGAACCCTGGCTTCGATCCGCTTGCGCAACTGATTGTAGTAGTAATCCAGACACTCACGGTTGTCATCCGAGTACACCGGGTCTCCGCCGGCAGCGTAGTAAGCGGCCAACTCTTCGCGGCTCGGGATGTTCTGGACGAACACGAGGGAACAGCCCCCGCAACGGACAATGGTGTAGCCGTTGACCTGCCAGCGATGCTTCAGTGCATCGCTTTGGCAGAGGGGACAGAATTCGTGGAGCAATCCCGATCGCGCGATCGACAGACTCTGTTCCAACACTCTTTCTCCATTCATGAGCTCACTCGGGTCCGATTGTAGATGGGATAGGTAAGAGGAGATAGTGACATGAGTAATGCAGACAGTTTTTCTTTCTCCGGGGGCGATGCGGAACTTGGAAAGAGTACGACGATGACAGGGCCGTTTTCTGTGGAATGCCGAGTTCGATTCCAGCAATCAAGGAACAGTTCGATAATCGTGCTAAACTGCCACAAAGCGGCATGTCCACTCGTCAACTGAAGATTCGGGTCAAATGCTCGGAGGAAGCTCCCATCCTCACCGGGCACCTTCTCGCGGAAATCGTCAAGGCGAAACTCTTCGGAGACTAAACGGTGCCCGAAAAACTTCAGCAGACTGGCCTTCTTGGACGCTTCACGCGACACATACCGCCGGCTCAATTCGGCCGCTACATTCTGGTTGGGGTCTGGAACATTCTGTTCGGCTATGCGATGTACGCGGCCCTCACCGCCCTGCTCACGCCGCACATCCCATACGCCTACATGCTGGCGAGCGTGTTGGCCAGCCTGGTAAGTATTACGGTTGCCTTCCTCGCGTATAAGTGGTTCATTTTTAAGACTAAGGGGAATTACTTGCGCGAGTGGGTTCGTTGTGTGCTGGTCTACAGCGGAGGAGTTGGGATTGGGATAGTCCTGCTGCCAGTCTTTGTCTATGCGCTGCGCCACTCTACCAGATTTGACGCCGCTGCCCCTTACATCGCAGGCGCAGCTCTTACCGGCCTGAATGCTGTCCTGGGATTTCTCGGACACAAAAAATTCTCATTCCAATCGCCACAAATCAACTAGACGGGTTGGGCTTCTTTGCCAAAGGGCGATTCCACCATGGGCTTGCCCGGAGCGTGCTCGAAGTTGAGACGCTCCTGTTCAACGACCAGAGGCCGCCGCTGCACGAGAGTGTGGATTTGTCCGATGTACTCGCCAATGATTCCGACGAAAACTAATTGCAGCGATCCCATCAAGAACATCCCAATCACGAGCGGTGCGATGCCCAGCGAGAAGTTGCTCCAGAACAACAACTTGTAGAGGAGGTACGCGAACCCCGCAAAAACCGAAATCGCCGCTCCCACAAAGCCACTCAGTGTCAACATGCGCAGTGGGACTTTGGAAAGATTGGTGATCCCAAGCATCGCCATGTCGTATAGATCATAAAAATTATTTTTGGTAATGCCGCGCTTCCGCAGGGGCTGGTGAAAACGAATCTCGGCGTGAGGCAGTCCAATCTCCGCAATAATGCCCCGAAAATAGGGATAGGGGTCGTTGAACTCTTTAATCAACTCGACAACCCTGCGGTCATACAAACCGAACCCGGTAAAGTTCTCGTAGGTTTCGATTCCGGACAGCCGGTTCACCAGTTTGTAGTAACTCTTGCGGACCCAGAACATCAAGCCGTTTTCATCGGTCGACTGTTTGACCGTGATGACGATCGGAAAGCCCAGTTCCCACTGTCGAACCAGGTCAACGATCATCTCCGGAGGATCTTGCAGATCGGCAACGATCCCGATCACTGCGTCTCCGGACGTTTGGTAAAGGGCGTGCATTGGGGAGCGTATGGGGCCGAAGTTCCGCGCATTTCGGATGACCTTTACGTTTTCGTCAAAGGACGCGATGAGTTTCAGGATGGCAAAAGTATTGTCGGTGGATGCGTTGTCAATGAAAAGGTGTTCGTAGTCGTAACTTGCGAGAGAACTCATGACCGCGCGGACGCGCTCGTAAACTTCCCGCACGTTTTCTTCTTCATTAAAGCATGGGGTCAGGATGGAAATAGTTTTCTTCATATGGCCTCAGTGCAGAATTCCGTTCGTCTGCACTCGTTTGCGCGGCACTGCATAACACACCAGTTCCCAGCAATCCTCGGCGTAGCGACGGAGAAAAATGTCATAGCTGTCCGAGATCGAATGCATATGACTCGGAATCTCCCATAAGTGCTGGCTGCGGTGATAGACACATACCGCCAACACCGGAAGCTTGGTGGCCAGTAACTGCCTGCCTCCAGCCAGCGCTTCGGGTTCCGCACCCTCGATATCCATCTTGATATAGGTTGGAGAGATCGGCCAGGGAACGTCGTCGAGCTTGCGGCACTCGACCTTGGCCGATCCGCCGGTCGATATCCTTGAAGCTGCCGAACTCGTGACATTGAATTCGACCCATTCGTTCCGGCTGCCGACGGCATATGGAAAAGCCGTCGCGTGCGATCGCATCGGCTCGGGCAAGCTCGCAAGATAGCTCACCAGCAGTTTGTTGCTGTTGGGATCCGGCTCGAACCCGATCACATGCTCGAAGTGTCCCCCACTGTGATCGATGAACGCCCGGATGCTGTCACCGTCCAGGGCTCCGCAGTCCGCGAAGACTTCATCCTTGTGAGCCGGTACAAGGAAATATGTCTGCTTCGCCAGCTTCGAAGGGGACATGCTCTCGGAGTCGAGCCAGTAACGGAATCTCAGTTGCTCCACGAATTCCCTTCGCGATGCATCGTCCGCGAAGAGACGGAAGCAATGGCGGATGTCTTTTTCGTTATCGCGGATAAAGTGAGGGTAATCGAGTCCGCTCTCGGGAATGAAAATCTCCCCATATTTCCAGCACAGCGGAACAAACGGAACCACAATCTTGCATCCCATTTCGCGCAGTTGTTTCCGCGCCGCCGAACCGTGATAGATGGTGACCACGAAGCTCGAATCGGCGCCATATTTCCGAACCGCGTCTTCCGGTTTCAAGACTGGGAAGCCGCGAACGTCGCTCCCCCACATCCTAGGATTGTTGTCCGCGAACGCCCGTATGCGAATACCTGTTTTCTCCAGTCCGGTGGCGATGTACTTCCCCAGATGGCCGGCGCCGAAAAGTACGATAGAGCGGCTAAAGGGAGAGGTTAAGCGATCGAACGTGTTCCGTTCCCGCGCCATCATCTGCTCGCGAGGTTCGGCGTGAACACCCGCGAAGAACTCATCCAGCTGCGTTGCGGAAGTGGCAATCCCTGTAGCGCTCAATGGACTCTCCTGATTTCAGCCGTCGTGGCGCAACCGCGCCGGATCGATGGCATTTCGATTCTCTTCATACCAGCCGTAGAGCGCTGCAATCGCCCGTTGCATGGGTTCGAATTGAAACGCTGGCATTTCTCTTATTAGGCGGGAATTGTCGCCCGTGTACTCCGCTCCCATCCCGGGATTCAGCAACTGTATCTCCGGTTTCCGTCCGGAAACCGCCGCCACGATCCCGGCAAGTTCCCGGAGTTCCCATCCCTTGCCCGTGCACACGTTGTACGCGGGTTGTTGCGGCGTGTTCGCGATGAACCATTCCGTGATCTTCGCCAGATCCTGGACATAAAGATAGTCAAAGACGGCATTTTGCCGAATCACAATCGGCAGGCCATGGATTACGCGGGCGCAGGCATTGGAGATGAATCGCACATCCCACGCCTCGTATTTCCCGAATACTCCAAACAAGCGGAGATTGACGATCTTGGGGTGTTCTTCAACATATTTCGCGCAGATGTATTTGGAAAATCCGTAAGCGTCGGTGGGCACGCAAGTGTCGAAGTAGTCCTCAGAGACCCGCGGGGGCAGTCCGCGCCGATCGTATTCGGCGCCGGAGCCGAAACAGATCATCTTGCCGAATAGACGTTGATTTCGGGCGAGGTTAAAGAACATTCGGCAATTGCGATCGAGCATATCCGAGGGAGCGCCCAATCGGCGGTTAGAACGGGTGGTCGCCGTGTGGACAATCACATCAAATAGGTTTCTTTCCAGATACTGCCGGACAGCGTTTTCTTCCCGCAGGTCCAACTCCGTCGAAGCCGGAGCTTGGATCTCGTAGCGGCCGGCAAAGGCCTCCACTAGGTTCTTGCCAATGAACCCCGAGCTTCCGGTAATGAGTATCCGCATCACCGATTCAGCTCCCTAGCCATGTTGCGAGATTCGGCCAGCGCAAGGCCGCTGATGACATTAGTCCCGCCGGGTTCGATGACGTAATTAGAGAGTTTCATCAGATATCAACTTGTCGATGCTGCTGCCGCTACCCGGTGCTGGCCGGCCAGCAGGTGGTTCACCAATTCGCGGACCGCGCCATTGCCGCCGCAAGCTTTCGTGACCAATTTGCATTTGGCAAGCACCGCCGCTTGCGCGTTGGACGGCGCGGCGGAAAGGCCGGCGATTTCCAGAGCCGGAATGTCGTTCACGTCGTCGCCCATGAAGCACACTTCCTCAAGCGCGAGATTGTGCCGCTTGACGAATGCAGTCAACGCGGCAGCCTTCTCCTTGCAATTCAGCGCAACATCCTTGATTTGCATCTTCGTTGCCAGCCGATGGACTAAAGGACTGTCCTCTCCGGAGATCAAGGCCAGCACGAATCCAGCCTTGCGCGCCAGCGAGAGTCCCATAATGTCGGCAAAGCAAAATCGTTTCCACTCTTCGCCGTTCGGTCCCCACCACACCCCGCCGTCGGTGAGTACGCCATCCACGTCCATCGCTATGGCCTTGATCCTATGCATGCGCGGCCCGCACCCGGCGCAATTTGTTGATGATCGGCTGCTCGCGCTCGAGCACGCGCTTGACTCCATCCCCCATCGACTTCTCGATCAAACGAATGTCGCGGACCAGGCGCGTGATTCCGTTGGGCTCGAGGGACGCAGCGTGATCCGAACCCCACATCGAACGGTCCAGGGTGATATGCCGCTCGATGATGCAGGCTCCCAGAACCCTTGCCGCCACGCTCGAAGGTAAACCCGTCTCGTGGCCGGAATAACCGACCGGCACTCCGTAGCGCTCGATCAGCGTATCGATAACTCGCAGATTCAGTTCCTCGTAATACGCTGGATAAGTGCTGCATGCCTGCAGCAGGACTAAGTCTTTCTTGCCCAGGATTTCGAGGGCGTGGTCGATCTGGTCCAGCGTGCTCATGCCGGTTGACAGAAGAATTGGCTTTCCGACCGCCCGCGTGTGCCGTAACAGATTGTCATCGGTCAAAGAAGCCGAGGCGATCTTGAAGCAGGGGACATCGAACTGCGCGATGAAATCAACCGACCCTTCATCCCAACAGGAAGCGAACCAATCGACTTTCACTTCTCTGCAATAGCGGTCGATTTCCTTGTATTCTTCGAGCCCGAACTCTAGCCCGCGCTTCAAGTCGCCATTAGTCGGGCCGAATGGAGTTTCTCGCGGTTTCGCCAATTCCTCGGCAGAGTAGACGACGTCGATTGTCCGCTTCTGGAACTTGACCGCGCTGCAACCGGCGCCCACCGCGACGTTGATCAGTTGTTTGGCAAGATCGATGTCGCCATTGTGGTTAATTCCGATTTCAGCGATGACGTAGCAAGGCTGTCCCGTTCCGACCACCTTGGAGCCCAATCGGACTTGCGTGTTGTTGGCTGCGCATCTGTTGTCAGTTTCGTGCTGCATTGGCGTGCACTCCCTTCGATGCCATCGAACCTAAAGTCTCCGACATGTACTCGATCATTTCCTCCGTCAGCCCCGGGTAGACTCCGATCCAAAAGGCCTGGCTCATCACGCGATCGCTGTTCTTCAGATCGCCGATCACGCGATGACGAATGTTCTTATAGGCCGGTTGGCGCAGGAGATTGCCACCGAACAGTTGCCGGGTTTGGATCTTCTTCGAATCGAGATACTGAACTACGTTCTTACGCGAAAAGGGCGCGTCCTCGCGGACCATCAGGGGAAACCCAAACCAGCTCGGATCTGAATTCGGCGTCGCCTCAGGAAGCACGAAATGGTTCTGCGTGCCGGCCAGACCTTCCCGCAGCGCCGCGTAATTCTTTTTTCGGGCCGCGATGAAGGCCGGCAGCTTCTTTAGCTGTGCGACACCCACTGCGGCTTGCATGTCCGTCGCTTTCAGGTTGTAACCGATGTGCGAATAGATGTACTTGTGGTCGTAGCCGTGCGGCAAGGCCCCCAGCCGCCAATCGAAGCGCTTACCACAGGTGTTTTCTTTGCCGGGAGCGCACCAGCAATCGCGGCCCCAGTCCCGGAACGATTCCACGAGCGTGCGCAACCGCGGCTGGTTCGTCGACACGCAACCGCCTTCGCCCATGGTGATGTGGTGCGCCGGATAGAAGCTGAAGGTGGCGAGATCGCCGAAGGTTCCGACTTTCTGTCCGCGATAAGTGGCGCCGAGCGCGTCGCAGCAGTCTTCGATCAGCCACAGGCCGTATTTTTTTGCGAAGGACGTTATGGCGTCCAGATCGAACGGATTGCCCAGCGTGTGCGCGAAGATGACGGCGCGAGTACGATCCGATAGAGCCGCGTCGAGATGACTGACATCCACGTTGAAAGTTGGAATGTGAACGTCGACGAATACGGGTACCAGCCCGTTCTGCACAATCGGATTGACCGTGGTGGGAAAACCCGCGGCCAGGGTGATGACCTCATCCCCGGGCTTTAGCTGTCGTTCACCCAGGTTCTCCGAAGTCAACGCCGTGACCGCCAGCAGATTCGCCGAGGAACCCGAGTTCACCAGCATCGCCTCACGCACGCCGGCGAATTGTGCAAACTCGCGCTCGAACTGCTCGGCAAAGCGTCCGGTTGTCAGCCAGAAATCGAGCGACGAATCCACGAGCAGTTCGAGTTCCTGTTCGTCAAAGACGCGGCCGGAGACGGGTACACGCGACGATCCCGGCACGAATGAACTCGCGGGAAAGGCTTCCCGGTAATATTCGCCCACCATCTCGCGGACCCGGTCGCGCAACTCGTCGGCTCGTGGCATTACTTCAGCGCCTCCTGGTACCACGCGATCGTTTTCTCCAGACCTTCATCCAGCGTGAATAACGGCTTCCAGTTCAATTCCGTGCGCGCTCGCTCGGCGCTCAGGAACTGATGGCGGATCTCATTCGACGCCTGATTCTGGATCTCGGGCTTTAACTTCGAACCCATTTTCGCCAGGATCGCGTTCACCATCTCGAGCACGCTGATCTGCGCTTCATTCGAAAAGTTATAAGCAACGCTGCTTAGCTTCGGATCGCGAATAAGCCGCTCCGCAAGGAGCATGTAGGCCGCCGCGCCGTCTTCCACGTAGAAGTAATCGCGCACGTACTTGCCGTCCGAGCGGATAATGGGCCGCTCGCCGCGAATTACAGAGCGGATGGTGCCGGGCACCACGCGGTTCCAGTTGAGGTCGCCGCCACCGTAAAAATTGCCGCAGCGCGTGATCGCCAGCGGGACGCCAAAGGTGTGCGCGTAGGTCTGTGCAATCAGGTCCGAGCACGACTTACTAACGTCGTAGGGATGTTTCCCCTGCAATGGCATATCTTCCTTATAAGGAAGTACGGTCTGGTCGCCATAAGCCTTATCCGACGATGCAACGACGACCGACTTCACCAAAGGCGAACGCCGGCAAGCCTCCAGCACATTCCACGTTCCGCGTATGTTGCTTTCAAAAGTCGAGAGCGGATTGCGGTTTGCGATCCCCACGATGGTCTGGGCTGCGAGATGGAAGACGACCTCGATCTCGTATTCGCCCAGCACTCGTTCCAGCAGGGTAGGACTGCTCAGCCCTCCGCGGACTACATTGACGCGCTCGGCCAGTCGCTGGCGCACGAATTCGCTGGCGGGAACCCAGTCCCGTACCAGCGCCGTAACCGACGCGCCCTGCTCCAGCAGGTGCTTGGTCAGCCAGCCGCCCACCAGTCCGGTGGCGCCGGTGATAAAGACCGCGCGGTCGCGCCAGAAACCGTTCATCATTCCTGCCAAACCTTCCATGGCGCCTGCTTCGCGTTCCACAATTGGTTCAAGTATTCGTATTCGCGGTAGGTATCCATCGCGTAGAAAAAGCCGTCGTGGGGATATGCCATGAGTTGCCCCTCATTGGCCAACCGCTCCAGCGGTTCCCGTTCGAAGATGCAGTCGTCACCGCCGAGATAATCGAATACCCGGCGATCGAGCACGAAGAAGCCCGCGCTGGCACGGCCGCTGGTTTTCGGTTTCTCTTTGAAATTTGTTACCCGGCCTATTGAGTTCGCCTCGATAACTCCGAAGCGCGAACTCGGAGTGATGGTCGTGACCGTGGCCAGCTTGCCATGGCTCTTGTGGAACTCCAGCAGTTCGGGGATGTTCACATCACCTACCCCGTCGCCGTAGGTCAACATGAAGAGATCTTCACCGACATACTTCTCGATCTTCTTCACCCGCCCGCCCGTCATGGTGTTTAGCCCGGTATCGGCAAGCGTGACCTGAAAGTCTTGTTCGTGATGGCCGTTCTTGTACTCGATCTTGGAGTTACGCCCGAGGCAGATGGCAAAGTCGTTATTCATCGCCTCGTAGTTCAAGAAGTAATCCTTGATCATGTTGCCGCGATAACCGAGGCAGAGGACGAATTCACGGATTCCATAGTGGGCATAAGTCTTCATGATGTGCCAGAGAATCGGACGGCCCCCGATCTCAACCATCGGTTTGGGACGAAATTCGGTTTCTTCCCGGAGACGGGTGCCTAATCCACCGCACAGAACGACAACCTTCATAACTGGGTCCTTGGCGCGTAGCCGTGCGTGCGCCGGCGCTTCTTAGCCTGTTGCTTCCTCGTCAAAATCTCGGCCGCAGCTCAGTTATCGCATACGTGCACCGCTGGGGCAGGATTACGAAAGTCACCCATGAAGGACAGCGGCAGGGTTGTGAGTCACAAGGCGAGTAAGGAGGTACGCGGCAAAGAGCTGAGCAGCGATATTGGGGCGGCAAGGAGCAGATACTAAGTCAACATATCGGGACCGGGGGCTTTTCCTTGTCTTGCACAGGGAGGTTACTATCGTTACCTCCGGCAGCAGCGGAAAACCGGCGGCTACCCGCCCAAGGGGGCAACGGCTCGTTTAGGGAATATGTCACCGACGCGGCGGACTTCCGCGCCCAGGGCTTTTAGTTTCTCTTCGATGTGCTCGTAGCCGCGATCCAAATGATAGACGCGGTCGATGATGGTCTCGCCGTCGGCGACCAGGGCGGCGAGCACGAGCGAGGCCGAGGCGCGCAGGTCCGAGGCGAGGACGGCGGCGGCGCTCAGCGGAGTTCCACCGCGCACGATCGCTCGGCGGCCTTCGATCTTGATGTTGGCGCCCATGCGCACAAGCTCTTGCGCGTGCATGAAGCGGTTCTCAAAAATGTTTTCCGTGACGATCGACGTGCCCGCAGCCTGCGTGGTGAGCGCCATGTATTGCGCCTGCATGTCGGTGGGGAAGCCGGGGTATTCTTCGGTATTCATGTCGGCGGCTTCCAGCGGCTGATCGCCCATGACCCGGACAGAATCGGCTTTCACGGTAGTTTTGACGCCGGTTTCCGCGAGCTTCTGCAGGATGCCGGTGAGGTGCGCGGGATCGCACCCCGCGACGTTGACGTCTCCGCCGGTGAGGGCTCCGGCGATGATGAAGGTTCCGGCTTCGATGCGGTCGGGAATGATGCGGTGTCGCGCGCCGCGCAGCTTGGCGACGCCCTTCACGCGGATGGTGGACGTGCCCGCGCCTTGAATCTTCGCGCCCATGGCGTTGAGCAGCGCGGCGAGGTCCGCGACTTCGGGTTCGCGGGCGCAGTTCTGCATGACCGTCTCGCCATCTGCCAGCGTGGCGGCCATCAGAAGGTCTTCGGTGCCGGTGACGGTAATTCGGTCGAAGACAACTTCAGCGCCACGAAGACGGCCGCCTTTGAGAGGATCAACGACGGCCTCCACATAGCCGTGCTCTTGCGTGATCTTCGCGCCCAGCCGCTCCAGCCCCTTGATGTGCAGGTCGATGGGGCGGGCGCCGATGGCGCATCCGCCGGGCAGCGAGACGCGGGCGCGGCCGCAGCGGGCGACCAGCGGCCCCAGCACGAGCGTAGAGGCGCGCATCGTCTTCACCAATTCATACGACGCTTCGGGAGCGGCGAGCGTGCGCGCGCAAATCGTAGTGCGATGATGGGCGCGTCCGTAGCCGAGTTCAACTTCCGCGCCCATGGCGGCGAGCAGTTTGCGCGTAGTTTCGATGTCGCGCACCTGCGGAATGTTTTCGAGAATCACTGGTTCGTCGGTGAGCAAGGCAGCGGCCATGCAGGGGAGAGCGGCGTTCTTCGCGCCACTGATTCGGACGGTGCCGAGCAGCGGGTTGCCGCCGCGGATTACGAGCTTATCCATAGCTTAGTGGTTCCTGGAAAACTGAAGCGCCGCTCTCATTCTAACTACGATTGCAGGACGGCGGCGGTTCGAAATGTCCTGTGGAGTTTAGATTGTAACGGCGAAAAAGCCTGACCACAGGGAACACAGGGGTTCCCAGGGAAAAGCGCGCGGCAGGAGTTCAGAGCATTTTTGCCAGGGTTATCGCTCTGCGCACTTGGGCTTGCGATTCTCTCAGGGCAGCGACGGCCTTGGCGCGGTTGACTCCCGCTTTGGCCATCACCAGCGCAACGGGGACGCGACCCCCGGCAGCGGCGAGGAACTTGCGCGCTGCCCGCCGGTCGAGTCCGGCGGTTTCTTCCAGGATGCCCACTCCGCGTTCGACTAACTTCTCGTTCTTCGGACTGACGTTGACCATCAGGTTGCCGTAAACGTAACCAAGACGTGTCATAGCGCCCGTCGTGAGCATGTTCAGGATCATCTTCTGCGCCGTGCCGGCTTTCATCCGGGTGGAGCCCGCGACCACTTCCGCACCGACCTCCGCAACGATGGCTACGTGTGCGGCTTTGCCGAGCGGGGACTTCCGGTTGCAGACAACGGCAACAGTTTTTGCGCCGTTTGCGCGCGCATATTGGATCGCCGCGATGGTGAAGGGAGTGCGCCCGCTGGCGGCAATGCCGATGACGATATCTTTCTTGGTTGGCTTCTTCTTGGCGATAGCTCTGTGGCCTAGTTCGCGGGAATCTTCGTCGGCTTCCACGGCTGAGGTGAGCGCTTTGGGGCCGCCGGCGATGACGAATTGAACCATCCGCGCGGAGACGTCAAAAGTAGGCGGACACTCAGCGGCGTCGAGGGCGGCGATGCGTCCGCTGGTGCCTGTGCCGACGTAGATGAGGCGTCCGCCCTGGGAGAGCGCGGCGGCGATCAGATTGATGGCGTGCGCGATTTGCGGAAGAACGCGCTTCACAGCCCCGGCGACCTTGGCATCTTCCGCGTTGATGATGCGCGCGATTTCGAGCGCGGATTTGCGATCGAGATCGGCGGAGGCGCAGTTTGTTTTCTCGGTGCCGAGGCGGCGGAGTTCTATGCTGCTTGCTTCGTATTTCGAGGCTTTTCGCTTCAATCTTGTTTCTCCAAGGCTTCCACCACCGCGTCATAAAATGCTGGGCGCACTTGCTTGATCGCCTGCTTCTGGCAGTCGGGCCAAGTGCGGTTCGTTAGCAGAGCTATTGAAAGTTGGCGCTCCGGGTCGATCCACAGGGACGTGCCCGTGTAGCCGAGGTGTCCGAAGGAATGGGCCGAAAAGTATTTTCCGGATTGCGAAGGCGCGGACGGCGTGTCCCATCCCAGCGCTCGGGATGTGCCTTCAGGCACGGATTCGCGGCGCGAAAACAGTTCGACAGTCGAGGGGCGCAAAATGGGGTGTCCGCCGTTGAGCATGGCGTGGGCAAAAATGGCTAGATCTTCGGCGGTGGAGAACAGTCCGGCGTGTCCGGCAACGCCGCCGAGGACGCTTGCATTTTCGTCCTGCACCTCGCCTTGAATGATGCGGTGGCGGAAGGCGCGATCGTCGGCGGTTGGAGGCATGGAGTTTTTCAAGGCGGCCGTGGGCTTGAACGTTGTCTGCGTCATGCCGAGCGGACCGAAAATTTCGCGCTGGCAGAACGCGTCGAGAGATTCGTCGGCCAGGCGTTCGAGCGCGACGCTGAGAATGATGAAGCCAATGTCGCTGTATTCGGCGCGCGCACCGGGAGCGGCGGCAAGCGGGGTGGTGAAGGCGGCTTGCAGAAGCGCTTCGCGAGTATGAGCGCGCAAAAAAAGCTTTTCGTAGGCGGGCAGGCCGGAGCTGTGCGCGAGCAGCATGCGCAAAGTAATTTCGCGGCGGCGAGCGTCATCGTCGTCGAGCGCGCCGGCGAATTCGGGAACGATAGCGGTGACGGGGGCTTCGAGATCGAGCAGACCGCGCTCGTAGAGGATCATGGCCATCGCAGTCGTCGCCACCACTTTGGTAAGCGAAGCGAGATCGAAGAGGCTCGCGGTGTTAACTTCGGGCGACGCCGGATCGTATGTGAAACGGCCGAGGGCTTTGTAGGCGACGAGCTCTCCGCGCAAGGTGACGGCAAGCGAGCAGGCGGGGAAGGCGCGGCCGGCGATGGCTTTTTCCAGGATGCCGAAAGCGCGCTGAAAACGATCATCCTGCGCGGCAACATTGCGCACCAGGAAGGAAAAGCCAGCGGGCGGATTTTGAGTCGCAGTCAAAGGCGTTCTCGAAGCGTTATCGGGTTATAGCACGGCGAGGGAGACGGTCAACTTGATATCCCTGGTTTCAAGGCCTGCCATTGATACTCGGCATCTGCGGCCTTAACGCGGATTTTACCGTTTGTCAGGGATACGTCGTGCGACAAAAAACTGTTCTTCGTTGCTCCGACTTCATCATTCAACCATACGCCGAGTCCCTGGGATTTTTCGTCGTAACCAAAACCATCGAGGGAATAGCTGCTAACTCCCTTATAGATAAGCAGGATCTTGCCGGTGCCAAGCGCGCTGGCCAATGAAACTGTGAGGACCAATGTCTGTCGCTCTTGCCATTCGCCAGCCGCCGACTTTGAGATGATCACAGATTCAACGCGGGAACCCTGCGGGCAGCGTTCGTCCTCATAGGCGTTGTACCAGTCGGCGGAAGCGCAATCTTTCAGCGGCGTGCACGTGTCGTCATTCATAGCAAGCCTTCCTTCTCAAGACCAGGTGCCAGATTCAATAACTTGAGTCTATTCTCTAGTCTCGTGTACATTCGCAGTGAGCCGTGAAAATCCAATTGCGAAGCGCCGTTGCTGCATCTATTTCGGTCGTTCTTATTCTATTCGTAGTTTCGTCAGCCCAGTCAGTCGATTCCCGCCTCGCCGTTCTCGATGCCATCGTCAACGACGCCATCGCCCAGCAGCAGATTCCGGGCGCGGTGCTCGTCGTCGGCCACGACGGGCAGGTGGTGTACCGCAAGGCTTACGGCAACCGGGCTCTGGAACCTCGGCGGGAGGCGATGACACTTGATACGGTGTTCGATTGTGCGTCGCTGACCAAGGTGGTCGCGACAACGACGGCGATCATGCAGCTTTGGGAGCAGGGCAAGTTCCGCATGAGCGATCCGGTCGAGAAGTATCTTCCCGAGTTTGGACAGAACGGAAAGCAGGATATTACGATCCGCGAGTTGCTGGTGCATTACTCGGGGCTCGCTCCGGATCTGGATTTGACGAAGGCGTGGGAAGGCAAGGAGACAGCTTATCGGATGGCGTTTGAGGAGGCCCCGGAGCGCGCCCCAGGATCGGCATTTGTTTATAGCGACATCAACTTCGTCGTGCTGGGAGCGCTGGTGGAGCGGCTTTCCGGCGAGCCGCTCGATGAGTACGCGGCGAAGCATATTTTTGCGCCGCTGGGTATGAAGGAATCGCGGTTCGTTCCTCCGCATTCGTGGGAAGCGCGAATTGCTCCGACTGAAGAAGACGAAAATCATCGCCTGCTGCGCGGAGAGGTGCATGACCCTACAGCTCGGCGGATGGGCGGCGTGGCGGGTGACGCGGGATTATTTTCCACCGCCGACGATCTGGCGCTTTTTGCGCAAGCCCTGCTCGATGGCGGTCGAGGCGTGCTGACCCCGGCGACGATTGCGAAGATGACTGCGCCGCAGCAGCCGGTGAATGGAACGTCACTGCGGGGATTTGGCTGGGACATCGATTCTCCGTTTTCCACCAACCGCGGAGAGTTGCTGCCGGTTGGCGGTTACGGGCATACCGGATTTACCGGGACTTCGTTGTGGATCGATCCGGCGACGAAAACTTATATCGTGCTGCTGACGAACGCCGTGCACATGAACGTGCTGCCAGCGAAAGAGAAGGGAAGCGCAATATCGCTTCGGACCAAGGTCGCGACGGCCGTGGCGGCGGCGCTGGCGCTCGATCCGGCCGAAGCGGAGAAGATGCGGGTGGCGACGATTACCGGCTACAACGAAATGCAGAGCGCGGTGCGCAAACTGGCGGTGCGGAATGGAACGGTGAAGACGGGAATCGATGTGCTTGAGGAAACGAAGTTCGCGGCGCTGCATCCGGCGAGGGGTGGGGCTCCGCGAAGCATTGGACTGCTGACGAATCAGACCGGCGTCGATTCAGAAGGACGCCGGACGATTGAGGTGCTGGCGAACGTGCCCGGAATTTCACTGGATGCGATTTTCAGTCCGGAACATGGGGTGACCGGAACACTCGACACGACCGACATCAAGAACGCAAAGGATGCAGCGACCGGGATTGCGGTCTACAGTGTGTACGGGGCAGGCGACGCGGCGCGGCGTCCGCCGCTGGACGTGCTGAAGCGGCTGGATGCGGTGGTGATCGATCTGGCGGATGCCGGCGTTCGCTTCTATACGTACGAAACTACGACCGGATATTTTCTGGAGGCTGCGGCGAAGGCGGGAGTTGAAGTTGTCATCCTCGATCGGCCGAACCCAATTACGGGGTCGTTTGTGCAGGGGCCGGTCTCCGACTCCGGACAAGAGAGTTTTACGAATTATTTTCCCGAGCCGCCGCGCCACGGCATGACTTTGGGTGAATTGGCCAAGATGTTTAATACGGAGCGGCATCTTGGGGCGCGGCTCGATGTGGTTGCGATGGAAGGCTGGCAGCCCGGAGACTGGTTCGATTCGACCGGCCTCGCGTGGGTGAATACTTCGCCCAGTTTGCGGGATTTGAACGAGGCAACGCTTTATCCCGGAGTGGCGCTGGTTGAAGGAACGAATGTCTCGGTGGGACGGGGGACGGATACGCCGTTCGAAGTGGTGGGCGCGCCCTGGATCAAGAGCAGGGAATTGGCCGCGTTCCTGAACGCCCGCGGAATCCAGAGTGTGCGATTTGTGCCGATTGTTTTCACCCCGTCATCGAGTAACTTCGCCGGGGAACGGTGTGAAGGCGTGAATCTGATTGTTCTGGATCGAAATACTCTGGATTCGCCGGAGCTGGGGATCGAGCTGGCATCGGCGCTGCACAAGCTGTATCCGAACGACTTCAAACTGGAGCGTATGGCGGATCTGCTGGTGAATCAGGCAGCGTTCGAGGCGATCGGTGCGGGAGAAGATCCGAGACGGATTGCCGAGGACTGGCAGGAGCGGCTGGACGAATTTGTGCGCCTGCGGGAAAAATATTTGTTGTACAAGTAGGTTGCAGGCTCTGATTGCCGACCGCTCCCAGCGAACTGCGTCTTTCGCGTTTTCAGGTTACTTAAGTCGTATTCCCCTGTTACCTGCCTTTTTGTAACTCCTTTCTGTAAGCTGGCTCAGAATCCGTCGCTCTGCAAGGTCAGACGTGACCTGGGGCGGCGAGGAGAATGGACGATGCTGATTCCGATCCGGCACGAGAATATGGAGGCGCGAAGGTGGCCCGTCGTGACCATTGGGTTGATCGTCCTCAACACCCTGATCTTCTTGTTCACGCACGGAACGATGGATCAGCAGTCGCCCGAGTTGGGCAGCACCAAGGCCCACATCATTTTGCTGGCGGGAATGCATCCGGAACTGACCATGTCGACCGATGCGCGCCAGTTAGTGGACGACTTCAAAGCGGAGAATCCGAGCGAGTGGGCACAGATTCAGAGCCCAACGCGGAATCTGATCGACGGATGGGACGCCAGAATCCGTTTGGTGGAAGATCCGGCGGCGTTGCAGGCGGAAATGAACTCGCTCGGCGCGAAGTATTCCGAGCTAGCCACGGGTTCCCTGGTGGAGAAGTACGCCTTTGTTCCGGCGCATCCGCACGCGATCGCTTATCTGACAGCGAACTTTCTGCACGGTGGATGGCTGCACCTGATCGGGAACATGTGGTTTCTGTGGCTGGCGGGATTCGTGCTCGAAGACGTGTGGGGACGGCCCTTGTTCACGGTGTTCTATCTGATCGCGGGTGCGGCAGCGTTGCAATTTCATGCCTGGACAAATCCGGGGAGCATCATCCCCTGCGTCGGAGCTTCCGGCGCGATCGCCGCTTTGATGGGCGCGTTTCTGGTTCGCTTCCCCAAGATGAAGATCGAGATGCTGTGGATATTCTTCTTCCGCATCTACCGGTTTAAGGCCTCGGCATATTGGTTGTTGCCGCTGTGGGCGTTCATGGAAGTCTTCTACGGTTCTCTGTTTGGCAAGGCGAGCGGAGTTGCGCACTGGGCCCATGTGGGAGGTTTCGCGTTTGGCGCACTGGGGGCAGTGGCTTTGCGCTACTCGGGGTTCGAGACGCATGTCAACAAGAAGGTGGAGAAGGAACTGGCCTGGGAGTGCGATCCGGAGATTGAGCGCGCCAACCAGCATGTGGAACATGGTCAGTTGGACGAGGCGGTTGCAGTGCTGCAACAGCATGTTTCGGCCAAGCCGAACTCGATGGATGGATGGAATCAGTTGCGGCAGATTTACTGGCGCAGAAACGAACTGCCGGCATATCACGAAGCCACCGCGAAGACCTGCGAGCTTCACCTGAAGGCAAAGAACCCCGATGGAGCGTGGCAGGATTACGAAGATTTTATGAACTCGGGCGGCCAGAAACTACCTGCCTCGACCTGGTTTGAGCTCTGCCGGATGCTCGAGGAGCGGGCAAACTACGACCGCGCCCTGAGCGAGTTGGAGAACCTGATTCAATCCTACCCTGCAGAGCGCCAATCGCTGATGGCGCAGATGGCGGCCGCCCGCATCTGCCTGAAGCGGCTCAATCGGCCGGAAGAAGCGCTGAAGTTCTATCGTGCGGCGGCGGCATCTACGGTGCCACACCTGGACCTGGACTACGCCATACAGGCGGGGATCAAGGAAGCAACGGCGCCGCGGACCGCGAGGCAATCTGCCAGTGCTGCGGCCGGCACATAGAGTCGCTTTCCGTTCAAGACGCTGGTGACCAGCAACTCCTCCTCAGCTACAATGGCCAGAACATCCAGGTTGGCCATGACCGAAAATCTGTTTCTCATTCCGAGTCCGTTTTACCGCTGCGCCGGCCCCAATTGCGGGGTGCTAAAAGGCGGCAGCGACCGTTGGTGGGTGATGTGGAGCTCATTTGGCGATTATGATCTGCCGGTGATGCATCTGGCGCCCTGGGACGAAAAACTGGCGGTGCAGGAAGGCGCAATGCATGTTTGTGGCGAGGGTTGCGCGCAAAAGCTGCAGTCGCAGTTCATGGGCAATGTGTCGGAGAACCGGGGGCGGAAAAGCAGCGGTTAGGCCGGCCAATGGAAGAACAACTCCACTTTTTTGCGACTGGAGTTTCTCAGCTAACCGGCGCTCTGATCGATGCATCTCAGCGTGCAAGCGTGTTGCTAATATCTTGAAGAGGTAGGCTTCGATGAGAATTCGTGCTGCTTCGATTTGGGTTGTGCTGCTGGCGGGGATCGCGTTCGCACAGTCGTCTCTAGCCCCGGACCCGGCGGCACCTGCGGTGGAGTCCGGGAAGCCTACCCTGACCATTCCGGCGGGGACGAGGGTTCCACTCACACTGAAGCAGGCGATTTCGACGAAGACGGCGAGAGACGGAGATCCGGTATACGCGGAGACTGCTTTTCCCTTTGTGCTCAACGAGCGGGTCGTGATTCCGGCGGGGACCTACATCCAGGGAAAGGTCGAGCGCGTGCAGCGCGGTGGGCACGTCAAGGGGCGCGCCGAGGTGCTGATCCACTTTACCTCGATGATTTATCCCAACGGCTATACGGTGATGCTCGGCGGCTCGGTGGAAAACACGCCCGGCGCGGAGAAAACGTCGATGAAGGATTCCGAAGGGACGATCCGTCAGGACAGCGACGCCGGGAAAAAAGCTGAGACCGCCGCAGGCACGGCAACCACGGGAGCGGTGATTGGCGCGATAACCAACGGAGCGAAAGGAGCCGGCATCGGAGCGGGAATCGGAGGCGTGGCTGGGCTGGCGGTTGGAATGCTCACGCGCGGCTCCGACGTGCGGCTGGAGCCGGGAACGTCGATCGAGATGGAGATCCAGCGGGAAGTGACAGTGGATGCGAGCCGGGTTTCCTCGCGACGTGAGGTCGTGGTTCGCAACGATTAAGGGTTCGCTAGTCGGGCATAGTGGACACGGCAATTCGCGTCTCTACGGGGAAGCCGGGCGGCGATTCTAGGTTTTCAGTGTGAGGGAATCTGGAGCGCGCGATCGAGACGCACCTCCAGGGTGGTCCCTTTTTCGAGCCGAAGATCGCGATTGGCAAGCAGGCTGGCCATGGCTCCCGCACTTGCTCCGGCGGCTGCTCCGGAGCCGGCGCCTTTCGCGCCTCCCGTGGCTGCGCCGGCATTGGCGCCGAGGGCTGCACCGGCGGCCGCGTCTTCGACCGTTTGCTTCGCACTCGTTCCCTTGCGTTCGATTTCACCCTCGGAGTCCGGCGCCTTGAGGCCGCGTTCGTTGGGAACTCCAATGACGGTGGCGATCAGCGCGACCCATCCGTGGCGGGTTTCGATTTCGTCGAAGCTGAGCAGCAGGCGCGCGTTCAGCCCGTGCTCCACGGAACTGACGTGACCCTTAATCTTCTTGCCTCGGGGAATCATTTTGCCGTTGGCGGCGATGAGGTCCTCGTCCAGCTTGACCTTGAAATGTTGGCCGGGATGCAGTTCCGCGGTGTCCAGTCTGTCCTCTAGCCGGACGAGGAAAGTCGTGCCCTCCGGGACAGCATTCGGCCGGGATATGGGCGCAATGGCCGGAGCGGTTGTCTGGGCCAACAGTGCTATTGCAGCGGTCAGGAACAGGATTCCTGCCCACGCTGAGAGTTTGTTCACGAGGCTTCGCAAATTGTCTGCCTTCGCCAAAGTATAACCCGGCGTGCCCGCCAGATGCGAAACAGGCACATCCTGGCGAGCGCCGGTTGCTCACCCCAGCACGGCTGAATATGACCGTGGTGGGGGCCGTTTGGATTGACTTCACTTGTCCGGTTGGATGAGGCGCTCAAGCTAAAACGATGCCTGGCGCTACTCGGGAAGCGCTGGTCGGGGTTTGGAACCTCAGGGTTTGGACGGTGAGGATTAAACGATCACTACCCAAGGATCGGTGCCCGACGCTCAACGCCGTGCTCCGTTCGCTGTTACACCTTCGGGAAAGGCGGGGCCTGCTCATTGATTTCGTTCCGCAGGTCTTCCCAGATATTGTCGGGCATTTCCAGAAATACCTTGACGATCTTTGGATCAAACTGGCGACCGGACCAGAGCTCGATTTCCTTGCGAACGGCCTGAATGGTTTGGGCATCACGGTAATCCCGCTTGGATCGCATGGCATCCAGGGTATCGGCGAGCGCGAAAATTCGGGCGCCCAGCGGGATCTCGTCGCCCTTCAGACCGCGGGGATAGCCTAGTCCGTCGTAGCGTTCCTGGTGGGCGTAAACGATTTCTGCAGCCTCCGCTAAAAACGGGATGCGGGAGATGATCTTGTATCCGAGGTAGCAGTGCTCGCGCATGATGGCCATTTCGTCGTCCGTAAGCTTGCCGGGCTTGTGCAGGATCTTGTCGGGAATGGCCATCTTGCCGATATCGTGCAGGAAGGCTCCGCGGGAGATGACGTTGATCTCTTCTTTGGGCAGGCCCATTTTGCGCGCAATGGCGATGGTGAATGCGGTGACGCGTTTGGAGTGGTGTTCGGTCTCGGCGTCCTTGAGGTCGAGCGCATCGCCCAAGACTTCAAGTGTGATGTCATAGGACTTCTCTAGGTTGGAAAGCGCCGTCTTCCATTGCTGGGTACGGGCGGCAACCAGCGCCTCAAGATTGGTGCGATAGGCGTCGTTCTCGCGCTTGAGGCGGCGATTCTCCAGCGCGCGCCGGACCGTGTGCAGCAATTCCTCGCGCTCGAAGGGCTTGAGCAGATAGTCGTACGCCCCATTGCGCAAAGCCTGCAGTGCCACCCCGATGTCGTGGACGGCTGTGACCATCACGATCGGCATATCCGGGTAACGTTCTTTGGCGCGTTCCAAAAGAGCAATTCCATCCATTTCCGCCATCATCAGGTCGGAGAGCACGAGATCGAATTCATCGCCCGATTCCAGAATGGCGAGGGCTTCGACGCCATTGGCGGCGGAACGCGTCTGATAATGCGCTAAGGCGAGCGCTGAGCAAACAATCTCGCGGATCGTCTCTTCGTCGTCTACCACGAGAATGCGGTCGTTGGGCATGGCGCTAAGTGAATGTATCGCTTATTTTAGGCCACGACTTCACATTCCGAAAGTAACCAGCTGAACACGGAAATCCGATAACGAGGGAGGCCTAGCGTGGTATTTAAGAGATTGGGCGTCCGTGCGCCTGTTTTCGTGTGCTTTCTATGGATCCTGCCATGCTATTTGGGAAATCGGTTGGCCTGTTGGCCGTCCCCTGGCTGACGGCGCGGGAAACGGCCGCCCTGATCGCGGTGGCTGCCAGTCTGCTCTTCTTCCGCGTCTTTAGGGAACGATGTCTGCTGGCGTGGGGAGCGGGTTGGTTCGCCTATGGAGCGTTTCTTTGGCTGACGGGCCGGGGCGAGCTGCACGCCGCCTCGAAGTCGATGGCGGCATTCGCGCAGGCCGACTTTGTGCTGGCGATGGGGTTGTTTGCCGCCGCCGCTTTGATTTCTGCGCACGCGCGGCGGGCGCTGACGGCGCTCGCGGCGGTGGCATGGGTGTTGATGATCTGCGCCGCCATGCGTCCGCTGTATTTTCCGGACTCGAAAGCGCTCGGCCTCGGGCTCGAAATATGCTGCCGGCTGATTGCGGCCGGGGCAGCCGTCGAACTGCTGCGCTACCGCTTCGGGCGCATTGGACTGGGGCCCTTCGTGTACGCCGCCGGGCTGCTGACGTTGAATCTGCATTGGCCCCGATTTACCAGCCACATTCCGAGCGAAGGTTACCTCTTGGCGGAGGTGCTGTTCGGCTCCAGCATCCTGCTGGTGGTGCTGGATGACTCGTGGCTGCGCACGCGCCGGCTGGCCGTGCTGAACGAGTTGGCGGCCACGATTGCGCGCAGCCAGAATCACGGCCCCATGATGCAGACAGCGCTGGAGAAACTGAGATCCATCGTGGGGGCGAAAGCAGCGTGGTTCCAATTGATGGACGGCGGCCATCTCGTGCCCACGCAGCACGTCGGCCTGTCGCCGGAATCTCTGCGGGCCCTGGGTCAAACAGGGACGGGCCAGACAGGGACGGCGCAAGCAGGGACCGATGAAACGCAGGCCCGCGTCCTCCAGGAAAACCGCGCGGCGGTGATGAACCTCTCGGAGATGGCGGAGCCGGAGCGGGAACACCTGGGGAAGCGCGGCATTCATCATGTCGTGATGCTGCCGGTGCAGGGCAAGAAAGCGGTGATCGGGATGCTGTCGCTCGGCTGTTCCCGCAGCCGGCGCCAGACGCGGGAAGAAATGGAGTTCCTGGAAACCGCGGCGCAGACGCTGGGCATTGCGGTCGAGAATCTCCGCTTGCTGGAGCAGGTGCTGCGCTCGCAGCGGCAGTGGATGAATACCTTCGATTCCATCCAGGATCTGATTCTGGCGCACGACGCGGACTTCCGCATCCTCAAGACCAATCAGGCTTTGCTGCAGCGACTGGAAAAGGCGCCCGCCGATGTATTGGGCAATCTCTGTGAGGATGTTCTCCCGCAACAGCGCGCCTGGAGCGGATGCCCCTACTGCGAACGCGGCTCGGGGCTAACCGAAGGAATGGACCCGTGTTTCGGCGGGCAGTCGGTGATTTCGACTTCCTCGTATGCCGAGCAGGGAGGCCAGCAAAAGGGCACCATCCATGTGGTGCACGATACGACCGCGCGGCAAGTCGCCGAAGAAAAGTACCGCATGTTGTTTGAGCAGGCGCAGGAAGGCGTGTTCGTAGCGACGCCGGACGGCGATCTGCTCGATTGCAACGACGCCTTTGTCACCATGCTTGGGTACGGCAGCCGGGATGAGTTGATGGCTCTCGATATGGGCAGTGTGCTGTACTCGGTGGCCGACGAACGAGAGGCTTTTCGCAAGGAGATCGAGGCGCACAACTACGTGCGCAACTTTGAAATTACGGCACGGCGAAAAGATGGCACGTTGCTGGTGGTGGCGCAGAGCTGTTTCGCCACACGCGATTCGGCCGGAAACATTGAGCGTTATCAGGGCTTCGTGCTCGACATCACCGAGAAGAAACGCTCGGAAGACGAGATGCGGCGGCGCAACCGTGAGTTGAATGCACTCAACGCGATGGCCGTCATCGCCACCCAGTCGTTCGATCTGGATGAAATTCTGAACCTGACATTGCGCCAGGTGATCTCGCTGTTTGGAGCGGAGACCGGCTCGGTGTATCTGGCGGCGGAGCCGGACAATACTTTCCGGCGGCGCGCCGGTTGGGGTCCGCGCAGCGAAGCGCGCGTGCGCATGGCCGATGTCGTGTTTCCCGAAGGCTTGGGCGAACTGGTGATGCGCTCGCGAGCGGAAGTGGTGACCCAGGATTTTCTGCCGCATCTGCCAGCCGCGGTAGTTGAATTTGTGTGTGCCGACCGCTTGCCCTACTGGATCTGGGTTGTGCTCTGGAGCAAGGACAAGCCCATCGGTATCATGGGCATTGCCAGCAAGGAAGACCGGCACTATTCGAGCAACGATGAGAATCTGCTGGTCGCCATCAGCCGGCAACTGGCGACGACCATCGAAAAGGTGCAGCTCTACGAGGAGACTTGCCGGGCATACGAAGATTTGCGGCGGACGCAGGAGCAACTCCTGCAGAGCGAGAAGATGTCGGCGGTCGGGCAATTGATTTCCGGCGTGGCGCACGAGTTGAACAATCCGCTGACCGCAATCCTCGGTTACGCGCAACTGCTGGAAGGCGCGGGTCTCGATCACCAGTCGGCCGACTATGTGCGCAAGCTGTTCAAGCAGGCCCAGCGCACGCACCGTGTGGTACAGAATCTCCTGTCGTTTGCCCGCCAGCGCAAGCCGCAGAAGCAGGAAGTGGATCTGCGCAAGGTGCTGGAAGAGTCCCTCACGCTGCGTGAATACGATTTGAAGGTCAACAATGTCTCGCTGGAACGCGACATTCCCGAGGATCTTCCCTCGGTGGTGGCCGACCCGCATCAGTTGGAGCAGGTCTTCCTGAACATCGTCAACAACGCGCTCGACGCCATGGTGGAGGGTAGCGGCAGCGGTGTGTTGAAAGTCCGCGTGTTCAAGAAAGATGCCTACGTGTGTGTGGAGTTCCATGACAGCGGTCCGGGAATTAAGGACCCGAGCCGGATTTTCGATCCCTTCTACACCACCAAGTCGGTGGGCAAGGGAACCGGTCTTGGGTTGAGCATCTGCTACGGGATCGTCAAGGAACATGGCGGGGAAATCGTGGCGCGCAACCGGGAAGAGGGCGGAGCGACGATTGAAGTCCGTTTACTGGCGAGCGAGAAGCCCGCGTTGCCGGAAACGGTGGTGTCCACGCGGCGCGATTCGGTGCTGACAGGGCGTGTGCTGCTGGTCGAGGACGAAGAAGCGGTGCTGGAATTTGAACGCGACGTGCTGGTCGGCGCAGGGGCCGAAGTCGCCACCTCCATGAGCGTGGAGGACACGCAGCAGCAGCTCCGCCACGGCTCTTTCGACGTGATCGTGATGAACGGTCGTATGCCCGGCGGAAGCAGCGCCCAGGAAATGTACGAGTGGATATCGAAAAACTGCCCCGGTCTGGAGAAAGGGCTGCTGCTGACGTTTTCCAGCGTTACTGACGCGCAGACCCGGAGTTTCCTGCAAGAACACGGCGTGCCCTCACTGGCCAAGCCGTTTGAGGTGGCGGACTTGATCTCACAAGTACGCGCGCTGAGCCAGAGGGAAGGGAACTCGGCAACGAAGGCGAAAGACCTGAAGACGGATGAGAAGAGCGAAGAAAAAGCGTCCATGGCGGGCGCGGGAGCATAGTCGCAGCCGAACCACTCAAAGTTGTGCCTTCTAAAGTTGTCCCTTCAGTCCCCGCATCATCTCCGTAATCAATGCTTCGTTGCGCCGGTACCAGCGCCAGTGACCTTCTCGCTGGGCTTCCACCAGGCTGGCCTTCTCCAAAATTCGCATGTGATGCGAAACGGTAGGCTGCGCCAGCTTCACGCGCTGCTCGATATCGGCGGCGCAGAGTCCGGTTTCCTTGCCGAGGGAGCATCCGCCTTTCTCCTTGAGCGCGCGCAGAATTCGGCGGCGAGTGGGATCGGCAATGGCGTGCAGAAAGCAATCGAGATTGGGAGCCATAAGATTTGTAATTTTGCAATTTGTAATTTTGTAATTTGAAACCCATTGATTTTGATCTTCAATTACCAAATTACCCGATTGCAAAATTACAAATTCCTCTCTACTTTTTCACAATCGGATTGTAGCCGTCGCTGATGAGGCGGGCGCGCATGCCCTCGGCATCCTTCAGTTCGGCGTACGGTCCGACCTGTACGTGATAGAACTTGTCGACGGGAGTACTGCTGGCGGTGAAGGCTGGATACTGCTTCTTTTTCAAAGCTTCGACCAGCGCATCGGCATCTTCCTGGCGGCTGACGGCGGCGACCTGTACGTAGTACCCGCCGCTCGTTGTTGTTGATGGTGCGGGCGCCGCAGTTGCGCCGTCGGCAGCTGCTTTTGACGGAACTTCGGCGGCTGGGGACGCCGCCGTTGAGGCTGCCGCCGGCGCCGTTGAATTCTGCGGCGTGAGCGCGGCGTCTGCGTTCTTCTCGCCAACGGCCTTGTAAAAGCTAAAGTCATTGGACTGAGACTGCGGCGTGGGCTGCGAAGTGTTCTTCGCGGCCGAGGGGCGAACCACGGTCGCCGGAACTCCAGTCGGAGCGCTCTGCAAGATGCCCGTGCCTGCCATGGCGGTTCTTCTGCCGAGCGAAAAGCCGATCGCAAAGAAGAAAGCGCAGATCAGGACAAAGGTGAAAAAAATGGCCAGCATGCGGCCGGTGCCAAGCGTGATCTCCGTGTCCTGCTGCGCCTTGGCCATGTTGAGTAGCGTTGACCTCTACTTTCCTGCCGGCGGGGCGGGTGTTTTCGCGCCGGCGAGCAAGTTCTGCAGACCGGAGAAGAAATCGATCGGCACGGGGAACACGACCGTCGTATTTTTCTCGACCCCGATTTCGGTGAGCGTCTGCAGATAGCGCAACTGGATGCTGATCGGTTCGGTCGCCAACAAATGCGCGGCATCGACCAGGCGCTGGGCGGCGGAGAACTCGCCTTCGGCGTGGATGATCTTCGAGCGCTTCTCGCGTTCCGCCTCGGCCTGCTTGGCCATGGCGCGCAACATCGACTCCGGCATATCCACCTGCTTAACTTCCACGTTGGCGACCTTCACGCCCCAGGGCGCGGTGTGCGTATCGAGGATGCTTTGCAGCCGCAGATTGATCTTGTCGCGATGCGCCAGCAATTCGTCCAGTTCCTGTTCGCCGAGCACCGAGCGCAAAGTAGTCTGGGCAAACTGCGAAGTCTGGTAGGCGTAATTGGAGACTTCCACGACGGCCTTGTTGGGATCGATCACGCGCAGGAAAATAACCGCGTTGACTTTCAGCGTGACGTTGTCGCGGGTGATGATGTCCTGCGGCGGAACCTCCAACGCTTCCTGCCGCAGCGAAATGCGCACCATGCGGTCGATCGGACTGAAGACCAGAATGATGCCCGGGCCCTTGGCCGTCCCCAGCAAGCGGCCGAGGCGGAAGATGACGCCGCGCTCATACTCGGCCAGAATCTTGATGGAACTTAGCAGGTAGATGACGAGGAAGACGACAGCGACGGTGATCACCGGAAATCCGATGTCCATAAATGCCTCCAGGCAAATCGCAATTCAGAGTCTCAGCGGATTGTAGCTCATGCGAGCGCTTATGGCTGTGAGGAACGAGTCCGCGCCGTTGCTGAGGGTGATGCGGGGCGGCAAAAAGCGAATAGTCCGATCTCACTTTTGTGGCAAGGTTAGTTCTTGCTGGCCGGGACGGAGATTGTAGATTTTCTTGTCCCAGATGAGGTCGCCGGAAACATTTGCAGGCAACACGATTGCGGCTCTCACTCCTGTGGTGGTCCGGGTGTATTCGACTTTGATTTCTCCCTTCGGAGTGGGCACGGCGGCGGTCACATGGTGCAGCGTTCCCAGATGGGGCCGGATGGTGACCTCGGTGAATCCGGCGGTTCTTGGACGGATGCCGGCCACGATGGTCAGCAGATCGAAGTTGGGATGGGCGCTCCAGGCATGCGAATCGGAACGGGTGGGCTCGGGGGTTTCAGCCCATGTGGTCAGGCCGAGGGCAGCCATATCTCTCCAGGGCTGGAGCAGCGGAAGATATTCGTCTCCCATGCCGGCATGGTCGAGGGCCCGAGCGAGATAGAAGCGGAAATAGTAAGTGGATTTTGAGATGGGGGGCAGCGGCTCAGTCTTGCCCGATTCCGGCTGGATTGAGTTTTGCTCGGACGACAAGATCTTTGCCAACACCGTCTTTTGTTGTAGGCCGGGAATTACATCCAGCCACGCGGCGAGAATGTTGGCGTGCTGGCTGTAGTGGGTCTGAGCCGGAGTGTCGGCGACCAGGCCATATTGCTTGTTCCAACATAGATTTCGCACCGCGCGCACGGCGCGGGCTGCCGCCGATTGATATTCGGCCGCCTGTTTTGGGTCTCCCATGACGCTTTCCAGTTCTGCCGCGTTGCGCAACGCCTCTACGTACTGCAGGGTGATTGGCACCGAGCCGCCGTTCTCGTCCTGCGGTGGAACTCCGGCATCGAAATCCTTTGCCCAATCCACGAATGGCCACCAGGGTAACTTATCCAAGAGTCCATCCGCGCGCTGGTGCTGGCGGAACCAGGCCAGTACGGTGCGTGTGCCTGGGAGTTGCTGGCGCACAAAATCCTGGTCTCCACGGTAGAGCCAGAAGTCGTGGATCATGCCAATCCAGAGCAGGGAGAAGGTTGGAATGAACTGGCTGGAGTTGGAGGGGTAGCGGCTTTGGGTGATGCCGTCGGGGATGCGCGAGTCGTTGAAGGACTGGATGGCTTGGCGGGCGAGGCGGTCGTCTCCGGCAATGGTGTAGGAGAGCAGAGCCTGTATTCGCGTGTCGCCGATGTATTGCAGGCGCTCCCAGTACGGAGTGTCCATGTAGGTGTCATGGGCGTCGAGACGGGCCGTGCGCCAGCCGATTTGCCAGATGTCGGATAGATTGGGATCGTCGGAATGGAAGTATCCACGCTCTTCGAAGGGAAAGGCGGTGAACCACGCCCGCAGGCTTTCTACTTTCAGGGGTTCGTTGTCGGTTACGATATCGAGCTGCAAATAACGCCAGGCTCTCCAGGCTAGCGGCATGAAGGTCCGGGTGGGGCCGTCGGGGAAGAAATCGTCGGCGAGGCCCGCGATGTGCTTGTCTGTTATTTCGTTGCGATTGCCTTTCTGGTTCTTGCTGTCGTACAACGCTTCGGCGTAGGTCTGGTGAATGCTGGCGCCTTGGCCTCCGCTGACCGTGAGTTCGGGGTAAGCCGTGGTGAGGTGTCCTACGTCTACCAGCACGCTAACCTTCGAATGCGGCGGGACGGTGAAGGGCTTGTCGGGGAATGCTGTGGTCTCTAGGCCGGTGCTGCGGACGGTCTTGCCGGCGGGAATCAGTTCCATCGCCATGGGTGGAAGTGCGTCCGGTACTAGCTGCCAGTTTGTCGACTGCATCTGGCTGCCGCGGAGCGCGGGATTGTCGATGGCTACGGCCTTCTTCCATGCGGTCGGCCGATTCGAGTCATTATTGGAATTAGTGGGCTCGGCGTCCCACTGCCAGTCGAAGGACTGGGCTTCGATGCGCTCTCCGGGCTCGGCTCCGTTGTAATCGGAGACTTCGGGCTTTGGTTCGGGCGCCGTCAGGCCCTTGTCTTCTTCTACCTCCCAACTTTCGTTGCTATCGGCGGCGCGGTTGGCTGCGGCGTCGGCTTGCAAAACAAATCCGGCTCGGTCGCTGACTTGCGCGTACGCGGCCCTTACACCGAAACCCCACACCGTCGCGGCCAGCGTGTTTCTTCCGGCATGTAAATAGGGAGCGAGGTCGTAGGTTTCGAATCTCCAGTGAGGCAGATCGCCGCGCGCGGGTCCAGCGCCGACGCGCTGCTGATTTACGTGCAGCAGAAACTGGTTATCAGCGCTGACGTGTACTAGAAAGTGGGCGGGGGCTTGGGGAAGATCCAGAACTTTGCGGAAGTGGAATACGAAGGGGTCACGTTGGGGCTCGCCAGGGCCGGTGATCCATTGGGAAGGCCAGGGTTTACCTAGAAGATCGGGGGCGACTTGGGCGGAGAGGAGTGCACGGATAGGGAACAAGAGCAGGGCTAGTGAAACCAGGACTGCGCGTGGAAATCGCATTCATTTCTTCCGTGAGTGCATGGAATCGGAGAAGCTTCTCGGGACTGGTCGCAGCGCCAGATAGGGAGTTTGTATGGGGATGGACAAGTCGGCGGTATTTTACCACCCTGGGGACCGTCTCTGGGGGGTGAGGCATGACGAGCGATACGTGTCAGCCGCATCGCAACCCACTCTTGCAAAAAAAATAAGGACGGGACACCCGCGTTCCATTACAGGAAACAAAAAGCTAACCATCAAAAAGGCTGCGCCACCAGCCCGGCCCAAAGTGCGATAATACGGCCGGCGGTCTTATGGTTTCTCAAAGTGGGGCACGGGTCGCAGTTACTTGTCTCGTCGGCACTCTGTTTCTCCTCCATCTTTTGGTGGGGCCTGCCTTGGGGCAGAACCAGAATATGGAGACACCGGGGGAGGCAATTCAGCAGACAACAATGGGGAGGACAGTGCGAATGGACGAGCTCCACTCGTACGAACTCCACTCCGGCGAGGAACTGGTGATGATTACCGTGTTCTCGGAGAACGGCAAAACCCACCTGGACCGGCAGGCGGTCTTGAAGATTACCAACCAGTCCACTCACAACGTTGTCTGGAAAACCACCGACGATCAATCAGTAGCCGGACTCGGTCTGCCTTTCGGCAACTACGAAATCGAGATAAGCGCTGTCGGATATTTGAGCGAGCGAAAGGAATTCCTGACCGCTACACGGCAAGATACGGTTCGGCTCGAGGTCGCACTGCATCGCGATCCAGAGGCGGCGGACTTCAACATAGCCGAGGCGGCGATGCCCTCCAAGGCGCGCAAAGAAGCTAAGCATGCCGTTTCCGCCCTCAAGTCCGGGAATTTCGAGGACGCACGCAAGAAATTGGATGCGGCTTACAAACTGGCGCCGTCGAATTCGGATCTGAATTATCTGTTGGGATACCTGTTCTATCAGCAAGACAAGCTCGGCCAGGCGCGGAGCTATCTGGAGACGGCTGCCAACCTCAATCCCCATCATGTGCAGGCGTTGACGTTACTGGGTCGCTTGGAGCTCTGGCAAGAAGACTATCCCGTGGCAGCGGCGACGCTGGAAAGAGCGGTGGATGCCCATCCCGGCTATTGGGTGGCGCACAACTTACTGGCCGATGCTTACCTCAAACAAGGGAAGTATGAGGAGGCTCGGCAACAGGCGGAGTTGGCCATCGCCAATGGGAAAGCTGGGGCCAGTACGGCGAATCTGGTTCTTGGGGAGGCCCTGGTCGATCTGGGAAAGAAGGAAGAGGGTATCCAGGCACTCAAGGCCTTCGTGCGTGATTCACCCAAAAACCCCGTCGTTCCCCAAGCACGCGACCTGATCGCCACGCTCGAAAAACCCGACACCGGAGCTGCCGGCGATGCCGATACTAAGCGTAAGAACGCGACGCCTTTGCCCGGCGCCGACCTTCTGCGCGCCACTCCTGAACTCGGGGTCTCGGTCAACGCCTGGCGGCCCGCGGCAATCGACGAAGTCAAGCCGCCTGTCGCTGCTGGGGTTAGCTGTCCGTATGAGAATGTGATCGAGATGTCAGGCGGGCGCGTGAAAGAACTGGCGGACAACGTGTCGCGGATTGCGGCCAACGAGCACATGCTGCACGGGCAGGTGGATGAGATGGGATATCCCGCCACGATGGACGCTCGAGACTACGACTATGTGGCTTCTATCTCGGAGGAGAAGTCAGGGCTTGTTACGGTGGATGAATACCGATCTGAGCGCGAGACGGACGCCAATCCACCCGACAATATCAAAACCGGCGGGTTTGCCGGGTTGGCTCTGGTCTTTCACCCCGTCAAGCGGGAAGATTTCGAGATGACGTGCGAAGGGCTGGGGCGCTGGCATGAGCAAGCGGCATGGATGGTTCACTTCAAGGAGCGCGAAGGCCGGCCCGACCCCTTCCAACTTTTGTTCGCGGGCGGTCAAAAGTTTCCGCTGCGATTGAAAGGCCGCGCCTGGATTACGGCGGACAACTTTCAGATCGTGCGGATCGAGTCGGAACTGGTAAGTCCGGTGCCGGCGATCCAGTTGGCTAGCGAGCAACAGGTCGTAGAGTACGGCCCAGTTCCGTTTCCAAGCAAGAATCTTGAATTGTGGCTTCCGAAGAGCGCGGAAATCTATCTCGATTTTCACAAGCACCACTATTACCGCAAACACAGCTACGATCATTACATGCTGTTTTCAGTGGATTCGGAGGAAAAGCGGAAAGAACCCAAAGCACCGCAGGCCCCTCCCACCGAATAGGTGGGTGGCCACGACCGCCCGCCGCCTGAGATTCTCCGCCGACCTCCGCAATCCGCCCTTCTACCCTTTTTTAGGGTCGCCTACTCATTCGCAAAAGACGCGAATGAATGGGGCACCCGCTGTCGTTGCGCGGACGGGCGAGGCGCCCGTCTCTCCACCGGCAAATTCTCAAGCCATGACTGCTCTCGTCGCCGGCACGGGATCGACTCGCAGCGTCAGTCCGTCGACTTGGCGCACGACGATGCGCTCTCCGGCGGGAACGGGGACTGCGGAGACGGCGTCCCAGGTCTCACCATGCACGAATACTTTTCCGGACGGTCCCAGCATGGTTTGCGCGATTCCGATTTCTCCGATCAATCCTTGTTCGCCGGTGACAACCTTGTTGCGGCGGGCGCGCACGGCGATGCTCATCAGGAAAGCCGTGATCAGTCCCAGCGGGATGCTGACGGCGAGCGCGGTTGCGAGGTGAACGCGCATTTCGGGAATCGGTGCATCGACCAGGAACAGGCCGCCCAGTGTCAACAGGACAATCCCTCCGGTGGTGAGTACGCCGTGGCTGGCGAACTTGGCTTCGGCGGCGAACAGGGCAAAGGCTCCGATGATCATGGCAATGGCCGCGAAGCGCACGGGCAGCAGGTTCAAGGCGAACGCTGCCAGAAGAATGAAGACCACCCCCACGGTTCCGGGAATGACCGCGCCGGGATGGTTGAATTCCGCATATAGCGCTAGCGCTCCGATAGCCAGCAGGATGAACGCGATGTTCGGATCCATGATGTAGGCAAGGAGGCGCTGCTTGAGCGTCATGCGGTAGTCGCGCACAGGTTGGTCGGACAAGCTTAGCGTGAAGGTCGTGCCGTTGAAACGCTTGAAGCTTTTCCCGTTCAACTGATGGAACAGGTCCTGCTCGCTGGGCGCTATGTACTCGATCAGTTTCTTGTCGAGTGCTTCCTGGTCGGTGAACGACTTCGACTCGCGCACGGCGCTCTCCGCCAGTTCGACGTTGCGGCCGCGCTTGGAGGCAATGGAGCGCATGAACGCCGCTGTGTCGTTTTCAATCTTGCGGTTCATCTCGTCATCGGGCTTGGCCGCAATTGGGCCAAAGAGCGACCGGATGCGCCGCGCCGGCGTTGGTGCCTGGCGCCATCGCGGCCACGTCAGCCGCCTCGAGGATAAAGATCCCTGCGGACCCAGCACGGCTTCCAGCTCGGAGCCACGTAGACGATCACTGGCACAGGGGAAGACTCGATCCTCTTAATGATTTCGCGCGTGGAATCGAGCAAACCGCCGGGGGTATTCATCTCGATCAGCACGGCTTGGTCGTGGTCGGCGGCTGCCATTTCGAGAGCGCGGCCTATGTATTCGACGGTGACAGGCTGGATGACGTCGTTGATTGCGATCTTCAGGACGTCGGCAGAGCAAGACGCGGCCAGAAATGCAGAAGCAAGAACGGCGAACCAAAAGCGCGATGCCAATGAACTTCTGAGAACTGAGAACCGAGAACTGAGAACTGGTTTGGACGGCTTCATGGCTGTGGCAGTGGCTGCGCTTTCTCCGCCAGCTTGGCTGCTAGGGCGTGCTTCAGATCCTGGACTGCGGGATTGCCTGGCTCCAATTGCAGCGCCCGATTGATGTCCTGAGCGGCTGCTTCCATTCTATTCTCTCGCAAATCGAGCCGCGCCAGAACCAGGTAGGCATCGGCCGATTCGCGAATGTGGAGTGCGGCTTCGGCTTGGGCGCGGGCTTGGCTGGCGTCGCCGCTAGCGTCGTAATCTTCGGCAAGGGCCAGGAGCGGCGCGCTGCTTGAGGGATCGACCGCGGCGGCATGACGGAATTCCGCCTCGGCTTCGGTCGTGAATCCGTGGGCCAGAAGTTCCTTGCCGAGTTCGAGGTGAAAGCGCGCGTGGGCGCGAGGATCGGATCGGGCAAATTGCTGCTCCGCCCATCCCCCCATTTGGGTGGTGAACTGGCGGAAGGCGTCTTCCTCGTAGTTGCGCTTGATGCGCTCGGGCGGAGCCTTCGAGGTTGCACTGCTGGGCACGATACCGCCAGCCGGTGGCGTCAGGGAATCGAGCAACATTTTGGCCTCGGCGTCGTTCGGGCGATGATCGAGCGCCGCGTGCAGTTCGCGTGCGGCGCCAACGCGATCACCAGCCTGGCTGAATGTTACCGCCAGGTTGAAGTGATAATCGGCGTCGCTGGGATCGTTCTGAATCGCGCGCTCGAAATACTCGACGGCCTTCTTCTGGCCACGGCGGGCGGCGACCACTCCGAGATTGTTGTAGACCTCCGCTAGCGGCAAGCGGGCGGCTACGAACTGGAAGGCGCTTTCGGACTTCGCGAAGTCTCCGTGCGCGTAGGCGGCTAGACCTAGATAAAAATTTGCCTCGCGGGCAACTGCGCCAGACATTAATGAAGATGGCTGTACTTGGCTCAGGGCGTCGATCGCCGGTTCGTAGGCGCGCTGCGCATAGTAAGTCTCACCGAGTTCCAGCCAAGCCTGAGCGTAATCCGGATTGAGGCGGACGGCTTCGCGATAGCGCTGGACTTTTTCCTCGGCAGTAGTTGCCAATATGCCGCGTGTGTAGTTTTCCAGGGCGTCGAGGCGCGCGGGAGCAGCGCTGGCGATGTACTTGTCCTTGGGCACAGAGAAGTCGGTGCGGATCTGGCGCAGCAAATCCCAGGCCAGCGCGGATTGCAGCGTGCCGAGATCGGCGAGAGGTCCGGACTCTGTGACCTCGGGCAGAAGTTTCTGAGCGCGCATGTCGAGTAACTGGGCGATGGCAGTGAGGCGCGCGCCGTCATACTTATAAGAGCCGAGCACAACGTAATCGACATCCATTTGCTCGGCGAGGCGGTAGAGAGTGGCACGCGACGGATGAACGCCGGCCGGAATGCCCTGGCGATCGTAGGCTCGGAGTCGGTCGCCGCGGCTGGCTACATATAGGACCGGAGAATTGAGCTGCTCGTGGAAGGTCGCGGGGAAGGATTCGCCGAGCCACTCCAGACCTGGAGTCGGAGAATCGTTCTCGAAGGGGATCACGACCACGGTTTGCCCGGCAACGACTTGTCCGGCAACAGTTCGGCCAGAGGCGGAAGTTTCTTGGGCCCGAAGCAAAGGGCAGAGAAGCAGCGAGTAGAGAAAGACGAAAACAGCGGTGCGTTTCACGACAAGTCGATTATATCGGCAAGGGAGATGGCGCATCACGCCCGACGCTGGACTGCGGGCATAGTTGGGTTAGCGTTTTCGCTATTCTTGGCGTGGAGCTGGGACTGGGTCCAGCCCGTCAGTTCGCTACTGCCGGTGATCAGGCGGGCGCCGCGCTCGTACGTCAGATAGGACCACGCCCACTGGATCATCACGATGACACGATTGCGGAACCCGATCAGGAAAAAAATGTGGATGAACAGCCAAGCCAGCCAGGCGAAATAGCCAGACAACTCGAACTTTCCGATCTGGGCGACGGCGGCGGCGCGGCCGATCGTGGCCAGGCTGCCCTTGTCGTGATAGTGAAAGATGCGCCGCGGCTGATGCTCCAGGTCGCGAGCGATGGTCTCTGCGATCCAGTCCCCTTCCTGAATGGCCACCGGCGCGACTCCAGGCAGCAGCTTGCCGTTTTCGTCCGCGAGTGCGGCTAAGTCACCAAGAACAAATACTTCCCGATATCCGGGAAGGCTAAGGTCGGGTTGGACGAGCACGCGGCCGGCGCGGTCGATGGGCACACCCAACTTTCGACCTAGTGGCGAAGCGGCCACACCCGCTGCCCACAACACCACTGGAGATGGAATCTTCTCATCGCCCACCCAAACCGCGCCGGGCTCAACGCGCGTGACTAGGTTAGAGGTGCGGACCTCGACTCCCAAGCGTCGCAATTGGTCTTCGGCTTTGCGGGAAAGTTCTTCGGAGTAGGCCGGCAGAACGCGGGGTCCGCCTTCGATGAGCAGGATGCGGCTTTGCCGCGGATCGATATTGCGAAACTCGTGGTTCATGGCGTGGCGTGCGATTTCAGCCATGGTTCCGGCGAGTTCGACGCCGGTGGGGCCAGCTCCGACGACCACAAACTGTAGCGGAGGAGCGGTTTGACCGTCGGCAGTCTGGCGCTCAGCCAGTTCGAAGGCCAGCAGAACGCGGCGGCGGATTTCGAGAGCGTCTTCGATCGTTTTCAGACCGGGTGCCAGAGGCTCCCATTCCGGGTGGCCAAAGTAAGCATGGGTGGCGCCGGAGGCGATGATCAGGAAGTCGTAATCGAGCTCCTGTTCCTGCGTAATAACCTTCTTCTGCTCCAAATTGAAATCAAGCACTTCTTCAAGCAACACTTCGACATTAGAGTGGGCTCTAAGTATCCACCGGATGGGCGCTGCGATTTCGCCGGGAGACAGGCCGGCGGTAGCGACCTGATAGAGCAGCGGCTGGAACGTGTGGTGGTTTCTCCGGTCAACGACGGTCACATGTACGGGGAGCCGGGCGATCCGGCGGGCAGCGGTCAGGCCCGCGAAACCAGCGCCCACGATTACCACCCTCGGTTTCGGCTTGCTGTTCATTTGTCCTGCTTATTGCCCTGCCTATTGCCCCACTTATTGACCTACTATAGAGATTCGCAGAATGGCCATTTCGTCGAAAATTATTGATGAGTCGGCTGCCCCGGTTTCGGCGCCGAATCTCTGGTTGCGAACGTTGGAGGTTCCGCTCGCCTACCGGCGTTATTTCACCTGGTTCCAGTTGATTGTTGCCTACGTGTTCATCGAGCGCGCGTTGTGGTCGTCGCGCCTGGTATTCCGCAACACGTGGGGTGTTATTGCAGTCCTCACGGTTTTTCTGTTTGCGGTGGTGGACCGGCCCTCGCTGCGGCGGATGGGTTTGAGCCTGCCGACCAGCTTTGGCTCCGGCCTGGTGCTGGCGGTCAGTTTGGCGGCGGCGCTTTTAATGGTGTTCGCAGTGCGTTGGGCGGGTGGCCAGATACCGGCGAATCCGACGTGGCCGAACCTCCATGCGACGTGGGAGTACCTGGCCTGGGCGCTGATCCAGGAATTCATGCTGCAATCATTTTTCTTCACGCGTTGCGAAGAGCTGTTCGGGAGTTCGGCGGCGGTTTGGACCGCGGCGACATTGTTTGCCGCCGCTCACCTGCCCAGTCCCATACTGACGACGTTCACTCTGGTTGGAGGGCTGTTTTTCTGCGAGATGTTCCGGCGCTATCGCAGTATCTATGCCATCGGCATCGTGCATGCGGTGCTGGGGCTGACCGTTGCCGTGACCATGCCGGATAGCATCCTGCACAGTATGCGCGTGGGGATTGGCTATTTGCGATATTGATGAGAGCATCGGGTGATCGGGTCATCTGGCCATCGGGTGATCTGAAAAGCGTACAACTGCTAGATGACCCGATGTTGTTGACTTTCGATGGCCCGATGACCCGATGACCCAATGACCCGATCAACCGATCAACCGCCCAGTTCGTCAGCCCTGCGTTTTCTCCTGCCTTCCGTCCGCGACATCATTTTCATTTTTCTTTTCTGGTCGCTGCTGGCCGGGACTTTGTCGAATCGGCCGCTGGCCGATCCCGATATCGGATGGCATATCCGGACCGGCGAGCGGATTCTGGCGGCCCACTCCCTTCCTCGCACCGATCCGTTTTCTTCCACCCTGCAAGGTCAGCCCTGGTTTGCCTGGGAGTGGTTGTACGACGTGGCTCTTGGGATTCTGCACCGGGCCTGCGGACTGAACGGAATCGTTTGGCTTTGCGGCTTGCTGGTGGCCGCGATTTTCGCGCTGCTGCTTTCTCTGCTGCTGCAGCGCGGGACCGGTCTGCTGCTGGCGATCGTGCTGATGCTGCTGGCGGAGGCGGCTTCCACCATTCATCTCTACGCGCGACCGCACATTGTGAGCTGGCTTTTTTCGCTACTCTGGTTTGCCGTGCTCGAAAATTGGGAACGATGGCCGTCGTTCGCTGTTCGCTGTTTGCCCGGCGGACAAATAGCGGTCAGCGATGAGCGAAGCGCGAAAAGCGAACAACGAACGACCAACGTCCAACAATGCGAGCACGCAAAGGTTCCGCGATGGATCCCGTGGTTCTTTCCCGCCTCGATGTTGTTGTGGGTGAACCTGCATGGCGGATGGATCTTCGGACTAGCGCTGCTGGGAATCTACACGTTCGCTGCGCTGGTAGAAAGTTTGCGCGCGCAGGATGCGTTTGCCGCGATTCGCGCCGCGCATCGGGCTCGTGCCATGGCTTGGACTTGGGTGGCCTCGGCGGTGGCGACGCTGGTGAATCCGTATGGCTGGCGGCTGCACGCGCACATCTTTCGCTATCTCGGCGATCGCTACCTGATGAACCGGATCGACGAGTTCCGCTCGCCCGATTTCCATGGCTGGGCCGAGCGCTGTTTTGCGATCATCCTGATGCTGGTGCTGATCGCGTTTGCTAGCCATCGTCGGGGCAACGGAAAGCAGCGGCTTAGCGGTGTGCTGGTCGTGCTGCTGGCGACTTATGCGGGATTCTATTCGTCGCGCAATCTTCCGGTTTCGTCGATGCTGCTGGTGCTGGTGGCCGGGCCGCTCTTGTGGGATAACCTCACTGCACTGGCGGATAAGCCCGGCGCCTGGCCATGGGTGCGCAAGCGCACGGCGCGAATTTCAGAGTTTTCCGATCGGATGGGCGCGCAGGAGATGCAGCTTCGCGGGCACCTGTGGCCGGTTGTTTCGGTGGCCTTTGCCTTCGCAATTTGTCTTCAAGGCGGATGGCTCGGCTCGCGGCATCTGATTGATGCGCAGTTCGATCCCAAGAAGATACCCGTCGCGGCCGTGAGCTTTCTGCAGAAAGAGAACGTGTATGAGCCACCCGTCACAGAGCCTGTATTCTCGACCGATGCCTGGGGAGGCTATCTCATCTACGTGATGTATCCCGAGCGCAAGGTCGTCGTCGACGACCGTCACGATCTCTATGGCTCGGGCCGGATTCGCCAGTACCTGATCCTGACCCAGGCCGAGCCGGGATGGCAGAACGTGTTGCAGGAATGGCAGATTCGGACGGCACTGCTGCCCACCGGATCGACTCTAGCCAACCTGCTCCGCGAACTTCCGCAAGATTGGCGGGTGGCTTACGAAGACAAGGTCGCCGTCGTGTTTGAGAGACGTTAAGGCGGGGATGAGTCCGTTCCCCGCCTTTGTATCTCTCGATCCCCGGAAAAGATCTGCGGCTACTCCATGTTTCTAGAAGGTTATCTTCAACGCCAATTGCACTTGCCGCGGGCCGATCGCCGACATGCCGGTGAGCTGTCCGAAATCGCCATAGCCGACATTAAGAGTATCGTTGCCGTAAGGTCCGGGTGAACCCATGCTGAAGGTCGGATGATTGAATGCGTTTTGCGCCTCTAAGCGAATCTCAGCCTTCAGGCCTTCGCGCACTTTCGCCATCGAGAACTCTTTTTGCAGTGACAGATCGCTGCTAAATACCCTCGGGGTCCGAATGTCCGAGAGAGAGCGGGGAGCGTCGCCGAGCGTGAATGAGGCTGGAGATTGGAACACGTTAGGATCGGCGAAGTATTGGTTCACCCAATCGCTGTCTTTACCGCCAGCGCGCCGCGGCGTGCCGACGATGTTCGGTCGTTGCGAGCCGTAGGTGGGTAGAGGTGTTCCGCCATTGGCGATGGTGACGGTAAGCGGGCGGCCTGCCGAAATGCGCCAAATGCCGTTCGTCTTCCATCCGCCCACGATGGCGTCGAGGACGCGCGGCATGTTACCGAGAAATGCCCGCCCGTGCCCAAGCGGCAGGTCGTAGGTATAGGTAAACTGCACGACCTGCGGAATATCAAAGGTCGAAAGGCTTCGCTCCAGCCACGGTTTGTTGGGATCTTGAAGACTGGTGAAGCTGCCTATATAGGTAATGTTATCGTCGTAGATCGACGAATCGTCGATGGATTTCGACCAGGTATAAGTGACCAGGAACTGCAACCCATTGGAATAGGCCTTTTCCGCCTTGATTTGCAGGCCATTATAGATGGAAGTGGCGATCGGTTGGACATCGGAGGTAACGCCCGTGAACTCCGGGTAGGGAACCTCCAGTTGGGAGGCTGGGACGGTTGCATAGGAAAGCGAGCTATTCGGGTCGCTTATCGGCCCGCCGTTTTGCGAGGAGAAGGGATTTGTAACGTAGCTGTTAAGGCAGGGTATGTTGCGCGCTGGCGTCGGGCACGGGTTGTTTGGATCAACGACCGGGTTAGGCAGGCTCTCCACCCAAGAACCCAGAATATCCAGCGAATTCGCGCCGCTGAAATAGAGATGTGTGCCTTTCTTCCCGATATATTCCGCATCGAGCAGAACGCTCCATGGAAGTTGGCGCTCGAAGCCGAAGCTCCAGCTTTGCTCATACGGCGTCCTCGTGTCGTAGCCGCCGCGGATCGGCCCAATGGCCCCATAACCAACGTCGTTCAGCAGACCCAGGGATCTTCCCTCTGGTTGGACGAATCCGTTGGGGAAAGGATTGCTGAGGTGTAGATAGGGAGTCGCCCCATCGTTGTTGTAGGTGGTAATTACGCCGGTGCTCACGTTGTAGCCCTGCGTGCCGTAGCTGCCGACGCCGTTGGCGGTGGAGCGAGTCATGCCAAAGTAGATGCCATAGCCTCCCCGCATCACCGTCTTATCGGCGATCTTGTAGGAAAAGCCAAAGCGAGGCTGGATGTTCTTGTAGTCGGTAGTCCAGTTCGTCCGGTTATTCGCGTCTGTGAAGCGTTCGCCACCGTAGAGTGTGCGAGTCACGCTATCTCCGGTGAGAGGATCCTGGTACGCAATACTGCCGCCATTCAATGGATTGATCGCGTTCGGATCGAACCAGTTCTGGCGGTTGTGGCGTTCGGTTCGGGGCAGAGAGAGTTCGTAGCGCAAACCGAAATTCACCGTCAGGTTCGGTGCTACTTTCCAGTTGTCCTGAGCGAACCAGGCGTACTGGTAGTTCTGCATGGCCGGACGGAACTGAATTTCGTAACCGCCGCTTGACATCTGCCCCATTAGGAAGCTGGCCATTCCATCGCCGCCGCAAGTCGAGGTGTTGC